>CAZYCQ010000026.1:0-7103 GCA_964645535.1 uncultured archaeon
ATGCACGATACACAATACACAATGCACAATGCACGATACACAATGCACAATGCACAATGCACAATGCACGATGCAAGCATCAATTTCAGATTTGTCCAAGCCAGAGTTTTAATTATAAAAAATCAAAAAGGCGCTAAATGAAGTCACTGCACTGATATTTGCAAATAAGATATAATTTGATTAAATGCAAAAACCAACTCCTTCGATGATACGAACAGAGGGGAAAACAGCAAAAACCAAATCAATTTATACCTTCATGCACCTTTTTCTAGTAATATGGAAGCAAACTCTTTGAAAGAAATCAACTACTTATGTAGTGTTTGTAGACGGAACAGGAAAGTCTACTTGGAAAAAGATGTCCATTTGAACCGCCATGAACTGGAAAACAACGGTTTGGCTTCCTATATCGACATCCATACCTCTAGTCCTGAAAAATCAGATTTACACGGTGTCCGGATTTTTGTTGACAGAAATTTTCATGTCAGAACAAATGATCCCATCAACATTGCCGAAAAGAAAAAATCAAGCATTGCCCTGCCAATTCCCACAAGAAAAATTAAGGAACTGAATACAAGACATAAATGGGTTTCTTGGGCAAAATTGGAATTGGAATCAAAGGGAAGCAAAATCAAGTTCAACCTAGAAAATAGGGCAATCATAAAGGAGACCTTCACCACCATGAATTTTGTTTCTCCGTTAGGCACAATTACCCTCAATGTTGTACCTGCGTATGATCCAATCGAAAATGAAGCTGAAATTGCCAATCTGGCAGGCTGGCTTCAAGCCTTCATCAGATCAATGGAAATTGCTTCAGATCTGCATATAGATCTTGTACCGGAAGTTCTCAGATATATTGACCTCAATTGCAAACATCCCTTAACGAAAACACAGGAAGACATCCTTTCAGTAATATTGGACAAGGCAACAATACTCAAACCATACAAGCCTTCACTAAAAATCATAATCGAAAGCAAGAACTTGGTTAAAGGACCGGGTCTTACCCCTGAAGACATCAAACGAATTTCCAAGAAAATTCTGGATTACGATAAGTTCACAATGGGAGACATTCAAAGAATTTTCGAGGATGAAATCCTTACATATTCTGACTTGGAGGAAGAAATTATTGTCCTTGCGATTTCTCAACTGATTCAGCTTGACGCATTTGACTATAAACTTTCTTATCTGAAAGAACCTCAAGAAATAATGAGCAATCAGAAATCCACGTAAGGAGAAAACGTTTCGAAGCACTTGTCAAATTCATCGAAAATAATAATTTCAAGTTCCTCCTTTCCATCATTCTTTATAGAATGAAGTTGATTCGGTTTGACGATTACTCTAGAGCCTTCCATAATATGCAGTGTACGTTGTTCAATTGTCAGGGTTCCTGTCCCTTTCAAGATATAAAAAACTTGAAGTTGAGGATGTTCATGGGGAACCGATTCAAAGTCAGGTGAGAGACGAACCATTCTTACATTGGAACTCTTGCAGATATCATCACCGATTATAAGGCGTTCCCGGACACCTTCAATATCTGGTTTTTCTTCCCAATCCTCCTCTTTGAATCGTTTCTCAATTTCCATGCAACTTAGATATGGAAACGAATTATTTTAAATTGACCATCTAAAAAAGCTGGTTTTGATGAAAGTTTTCATAAACAACTCCATTTGAACAAACTTATGAAAATTGACCTTCATTGCCATTCCACCAATTCTGATGGAACTTGGGAAGTCGAGCGGATTCTGAAAGAGGCACAGAAACGGAATATCCAAGCGTTATGCATTTCCGATCATGACAATATTTCCGGTACTATGGAAGCATTTGAGCTGAATGCAGGAGAATCATTGTATTCAGGGAAATTGATTCCAGGGATTGAGATTTCCACGAGAATTGAAGGACAGAAAGCCCATCTGCTTGCATATTTTCCATCATTGGATCATGCACGGAATCCTCGACTATTGGAAGTTCTCGACAAAATCAAAAATTCTCGGATCTTGAGAATGAAGAAGATGATCAAAAAAGCAAATGAATTGGGAATGGAGGTTTCCTTTGAGGAAGTACTTCAGGAAGCAGCAACTGGGATTGATGGAGATCAACAACCTACAGAAGTTATATCCCGTCCTCATCTTGCAAGGGTTTTGGTCAAAAAGGGATTTGTCAAGAATCTTGAAGAGGCATTTGATCGGTTCTTGGCTGACGGACAACCATTGGCAGTGGAGCGTTTCACATTGAAATATCATGAATGGATAGAACTGATACATAATGTCGGAGGACTGATAGTTTGGGCGCATCCGCTCCATGGAAGAAAATCCATTGATGATTTAGAACTTGTAGTTGAAATTCTTGTCAAAGCGGGAATTGATGGGGTTGAATACTATTATGATTACACACAGAAATATCGAATCCCTGCTGATTTTGAGCAAACAGGAAAAGCCATCCTTTCGAAAATGATTGCTGAAAACGACCTTGTCAAAACAGCGGGAGGGGATTTCCATGGAGATGTAGGGAGGCTTGGCATCGAGATCCCAAATGAGGAATATCATGAGTTTATTGAGAGGCTGAATTCACAATATTAATGAACAGTATATATTTAATAGGAATGAATGAAATTGGAGGAACGACTCCATCATGTCTTGGGTTTGAAGAAAAACGAATCTAAAATCTATAAAACTCTTCTGAAGCAAGGAGAACAGGATGTCAGAAATCTTCAAACCTTGACCAAAATACCACAATCGAGAATCTATGAAGTACTAAAAGATCTCGAAATCAAGGGACTTGTCCAAGCTAAAAAAAAGGGGAACCAACCCAAATCATACATTGCTCTTGATCCATCCATTTCATTATCCAGTTTGATCTCAACAGAAAAAAGAAGATATACGGACAGAATCTCCAAGCTTGAGCAACTTTCGGACTATCTTCATGATGTGTGGAAAGAAAGTCTTGATACGGATCTTGGAGGTAGCCTCATGACCCTTAAATTTGAAGAAGCAGAAGCGCTTCTGTTGGAGGACATATCAATTATGGAACAGCGTATTTTCATTGCCGTATCCTCAAAAAGATCGATTATTGATTGGAAAAGAAGCGCCAGCAGGTTACGGGAAATCCTTTTCAAGGACCTCGACATCAGATACCTTTTGCAGGATTCAACAATAACCGAAAACCTAAGAAAAAGGTTCAAAGCCATTTTTCCTGATTCTGACAAGATCAAAATAAAATCCAATTCAGATCTGAAAATGTCCTTCATTATTGTGGATTCCTGTGTATACATTATTCTATTTGGAGAAACCGCAACATTTGATGCCAAGGTAATCCGTTCAACCAATTCCCAATTGGTGAATCAATTTGAATGGATTTTTACACAATTATGGGATGTCAACTGACTGAAACTTCTCTTCTGAAAAATCGCCTCAAATTAAAGACTTGAACCAATTGTTCTTTGGTAATTCTGTCTGATTCCAGAAAACCGAAATACATTAGGGCAACAGAGATGGTTTCACTGATATAGAGGGTTCCATAGCCAAATCCTGAAAAGAAAGCGCCTTGTCCCAAGACCAATGCTCCAACCGCGATATAGATGTTGAAGAAACCTTTCTGCCATTCAAACCTTCCTGTTTGCCTTTTGATGGACAATTGCCAAGAGATATATGAATAGAAACCGCCCCCGATGAGAGCTATTCCACCGGGAACGGTTTGAAGAGGTGAGAAAAGTCTGACAACAGCTCGTGGTTCGGAGAGATCTGTTGGATCCTTTTGCCAAGGAAGACCAGAAACCTCTCCTCCATGTTTCAGAAGCTCAAGGTTGACAGGAGAAATGATTGCATAATACGTCATCAAAGCGAAAGCCAACAGGGAGACTGCCATAAAGATGTTTGCTACAGTCCAACCCGTTACTTTTTCTTGCCACCATTCCTTCAATCCATTTGAAGAGGGGAGGATTGCGTAGAGAACTGAAAACACGATCAATGTCGCACCAATAAGGAAAAAGGTGTAGAATACAGGGTCACGTCCCGCAAAGAGGAAACCAAACAGGCTCCAAATTAGACTGAATATGATCAAGGCTTTCCAAGAATTCTTCCCATTGATGATGTTTCTTTCTGCAAACAGGTAAAGAACACCGCCTCCCATAAAAGGCACTTGGATGGCCGCTAAAACGTAATACATCTTGAAGACGATTGGGTTCCAATATCCAAGAGCCAATGCAACGGCTTCAGCACCAGCAGTGACCAAGAAAAGAAACATGGCTATGCCCCAAATCAATTGATGAAATTTCTTCTTCCTTGAATACTGTTCCATCACGCTAATAAAGAAGAGGAAGGAGAAAAAAGTGGTGAAGAAAGGGAAAACTGACTGAAAATTGAATGCCAGCATAATTAAAAAACGAAATATACCTTTTAAAGTAATTATACAGATGATTCCGGAATCCCCTGTACTTCTCTGAGGGTATTCGAAAATACTTCATAGTCATGGTCAGAGAACAGAACAAATTGAACAAGGTCAAGTGAATCCGGATTGGCCTGAATAAAATCAATTGTAGATTGCAATATCACCTTTGCAGCCTCCTCTATGGGATATCCAAATATTCCTGTGGATATGGCGGGAAGACTGATTGATCTGAGTTTTAAGTCTGTTGCCTTGACAAGTGAAGATTTAACTGCTGATGCAAGCAATTCCTTTTCATTTTTTGTTCCACCTCTCCAAATGGGTCCCACTGCATGAATTACGTATTTTGCGGCAAGATTACCACCCGTGGTTGCCTCTGCAGATCCTGTGGGTACATGGCCAATCTGCTTACTTTCCTTTATCAGATCAGATCCTGCCTTTCTGGCAATAGCGGCCGCAAGCCCACCTCCATGCATCAGATGTTCATTGGCAGCATTGACAATTGCATCCGTCTTTTCAAGTGTGATATCTCCTTGTTTAAGGATTACCTCGGTTGATCCGATTTTGAATTTGTGCATAGCTTTTGATTAACGAAGATGTTTGAAAATCCTCACCTCATGCAAATGGATTCGATTTTAACTTTTGGAAAAGAAAATGCAAATTTCCAGACCTTCTCCTTGAATTTTTTTAATGGTTGATCAAACCTGTCTTGATGAGTAAGCCAAAGTTCTTACAGCAGAGCCATCGATTGGATGCAATCGTCCCATCTGGAATAAGAAAGATGTTTGCCAGAGCCCAAGGACTAGAAGGAGTCATTTCATTAGGAATAGGCGCACCGGACATTCCGCCTCCTCAAGGGTTACTTGATTTGATGGCAAAACTTGCAGGACAAAAAACCAGTTCATATGTTCTGAACTCAGGGATTCCTCAACTTCGAGACAAACTTGTTGAACAGTACAGGGAGCTTTATGGATTGGAATTCGAAAGAGAAGGTGTTGTGGTCACTGCGGGAGGGACCCAATTGATGTTTACTGCAATTATGTCGATGACCGATCCAGGGGATGAAATCATCATTCCTGATCCCGGGTTTGTGTATTATCCCACCATTCCCCAGATTATGGGGGCAAAATCCATCCATATCCCTCTAGATGACCAATTCCAAATGGATCCGGAACTGATTAAGGAAAAAATAACCGAAAAGACCCGAATGATTATTCTCAATTCCCCATCCAATCCTACTGGTGGAATTTTGAAGGAGGAAAATCTTAAGGCCATTGCAGACCTTGCGATTGACCACGACCTTTCAATACTTTCTGATGAGGTATATGAGTTCATGGTTTTCCATGGGAAAAAGCACATTCCAATGGCTCGGTTTGCACCCGAGAATACGGTAACTCTGAATTCATTCAGCAAAACCTACTGCATTCCCGGTTGGCGACTAGGATACGGAATTGGCAACAAGGAACTCATGGAACCCATTGCCAAGCTCCATCCCTTCATCATGGCCAATTCACCAAGTCTTCCGCAATGGGCCTTGGCAGATTTCATAGGTACCAAGGAGGATCATGAGTTCAGGAAATTCGTGAAAGAAACCATGGAAAAGCGGGCAGTGGTGGCAATAAATGAATTTGGAAAGATAGATGGGTTGGAAGTCCCTCCTGTCGATGGATCATTCTATGCTTTCCCGAAAGTTCTCAATATTGAAGGGGAAAATCCAGGGGAAGTCTGGTCTGAAAAAGTTTTCAATGAGGCAAAAGTAGTTACAGTTCCCGGTTCTGAATTTGGATACTCAAGAAAAGATCATTTCCGTATCAGTTTTGGAAGTGCAAATGAAGAAAAGATAAAAGAAGCTGCACAAAGAATCCGAGAATTGGAATTCTAGGAAAAAAGTCATTTGGTACTGTATGCAATCCACGCCAAGGATGCCCAACCGATTATCAGGAGCATTCCACCCAATGGGGCGACGGCACCAAAGCTTCGAATACCCGTAAATACAATGAGGTAAAGTGAACCGGAGAACAAGAGAATTCCTCCCAAAATGACCAATCCAATATTGAACAACCTTTGATCAGGGCTATTTCGATACCATAATCCAACAATCATCAAAAGGAGCGAATGGTACATTTGATAGCGAACCGCGGTCTGAAAAGTGGCGAAATCATCTTGTGCAAGCCTAGGTTCAAGGACATGTGCCCCGAATGCTCCAATGGCAACGCTGAGTGCCCCTATAATTGCACCGAATATCAGTAGCATAATTTGGTATTCATGCATGGGGATTATTAAGTTGTCAAAAGAGGAGAAACAAAATTAGAACAATTCCTATTTCAATGGCACCAATAATCGAAGTAACAAACAGGGCAAATTTTGCTGAGCTGTCCCATTCAAATCCTTTCAAGGATTCAGTCAATTCAGCCAGCATTGGCATGTCCTTTCTCCAATCGACATGCAATTTGGAAACAGGAAAGAAGAAGATATAGAACAAGAAAGGTAGATCCCCAAAGAAAGCCAAAATGGAAATGATTGCAGTAATTACAAGAAACAATAGTGCGATTATTTCTCCCGTCTTATAGTCCGTTTCAAATGGTTTCCATTGAATGTAGATGTCTTTAACCCTTCTAGGTGTTTGGGTATCTACCATTGATATAATTCACGGTAATTCAATTAAAATTACTTTCCTTTACTGACAGCAACTATTTCTCTTTTATTTAATGAACCCTGAGCGATTT
>CAZYCQ010000026.1:7113-42814 GCA_964645535.1 uncultured archaeon
ATTTTGATCCATATTAGTACGATTCCGTCTATTTTATGGGCATAAAATATGCTTTTTTCGTAAAATATTGTGACGATTTTGTGATTTTCATTTTTTTTCCAAGAACAATTTAAAACTGCACAATAAACACTTCGATCATGCTTCAAAAAGCAAACAAGAAAGCATTTGCTATAATGGCTTTACTTACTGTTTCTTTGGCTTTAGCTACGTCAATCCAAGCGGTTGAACCACCTAAGGTGGTCATGATACCCGGGTGGCACGGAGACGGCAGCATTTTCAAAAAGATGATTCCCGTTTTAGAAAGTCAAGGATTAACTGTTGTAGACTTTGATGATTCAACACCCGGAACACAGGCAATCTCTCATGATGCTTCAGTACCTCCTGGAAATCTGGACATTCCCGCCTTGGCAGATCAAGTCGAGGAAATGATCAAAGCCAAGGTTCCTGCTGGAGAACACATCAATATCGTTGCACATTCCATGGGTGGACTCATTGCAAGATATATGATTGAAAAAGGTCCCTCCGATCCAAATATCGATGATGACTGGGCAGCAAGGGTTGACACCCTGATCATGCTTGGAACACCCAATCATGGAACTTGGGAGGCCTATATCGGACAGTTATCTCCACTGTTCGGGGATTGGGCAGCTTCTGCGGCACAAATGGTACCAGGAAGTTCTTTCCTTGATTCCCTAGGGTACAGTGAACCGGCAGGAGAACATTACATTACGGTGGGAGGAGACCCATGGTATCTTCCCGGTTTTGACGGAGTGGTTCCTGCTGATTCACCTCAGTTGGCTGGTGCTGAGCATTATGTCATTGCAGGGCATCATGGTGAATTGGCTACACTGCCGAATGCCATTGACTTGGTTCTTGAAGAACTTGGATATGTTCCTCAAGGAATAGGAGAATCTCTTCCATTGGTGGGTGCCGCATTTGTCAGGTTGGAATATTTCAAAATGGCAGGTGACCATGAATGGGGAACAGAAGAGTATTATTTGGATGTCTATGTGGATAAGGACGGAGGAAATGACAACTATGAATATATCAATACCCTCAGGTATGACAATGACGGTCCATTCGTATGGAACCCGGGCAATTCCGGACCCAATACGGCAACATTCCTGCTTCCTGGAACCTCTCCAAGGATGGATGTGAAAATCGTCTTGAAAGAGGACAATGACTTGATCAATACGTTTTATTTCAGGGATTTGATGTACTCCGAAGATGTAGACGGTGTGGATTATTACAGTGATACTGCACCTGATCCAAATGGAGGAACCAATGAATTGAGAATTTCATTAAATGGCATGACTTCCGATATCAGTCAAACAGTCGATGTCAAGGTTGTTCTGGATCAAGTTCGGGTTGACTATGATGGTGATGATTTCTCAAAAGGTGAAAACTACTTTGTCACAGCAGTTGGCAAGACAGGTATGGAGATTCGTTACAGTCAATGGGCAACATGGAGTGGTGAAGATGTATATTACATCTACAACACTTACATGCCGGGTAGCTCCTATGATGCAGTCATTTATCAGGGACGAATGGTCAAAACAGATCAATTGCATGTACATCTTGAATTATGGGACGATGATGGGGGTTGGTCAAGCAATGATCGATTGACCACCTATGATGCATATTTCACCGCCCAAAATGCGGCAGGTTCGTATGGGTATGATTCAGGGGCAGCCTATTGGTGGTATACGATAACAGTAACCTGACATTCGCTTTCATCTAATCCCAAAAACAAATTAACTTCGAATAAACTCAAACATAATGGATGATGATATTGCAAACGCATGGAAGAGGATTAGTGAGAAAATCCCTCCAACACCTTTGATTAGATCAGAATGGCTTTCCAAGCTCTCTGATGCAGATGTCTATCTGAAGCTTGAATGCCTCAATCTTGGTCATTCCTTCAAGATAAGGGGGGCACTTAATTCCATTCTTTCACTTGATCCCCTCCCAAATAAGGTCATAACGGCAAGTGGAGGAAACCATGGTTTAGGGGTCGCCATTGCTGCAAAACTGTTGGGGATCAAAGCAAGGATTTACCTCCCTGTTGGCACTTCAGGATACAGGATAAATATTCTCGAACGTGAAGGAGCAGAAGTTGAAATTTTTGGTAAATCATACGATGATGCCCATCAGCATGCATTAGAGATTGCGAATCGGAAAGGGATACCATATATCCATGCATTTTCACAACGAGAAGTCTATTTGGGGCAGGGAACCTTGGTTCAAGAAATCAAAAAGCAGATAGGAGATGTTGATGCCATCATGGCATCTGTTGGAGGAGGAGGGCTACTTTCCGGAATTATTCTGACTGCAAAGGCATTGAGAATGAACACAAAATTTTACAGTGTGGAGACTAAAGGGGCAGATTGCTTTTATAGAAGTTATAAGACAGGCATGCTTCTTGAGTTGCCAGAAATTACTTCGATTGCAAAGACCTTGGGTGCAAGAAAAACCACAGAAGAAATTTTTGAGATTTTGAATTCAGGTGTTGAGGATGCATGGGTTGTCTCGGATCAAGAAGCTGTTCAAGGATTATTTGAATTCCTTGAGGAAGAAAAGATCATATTGGAACCTGCTGCATCCTGCCTGATACCAGCCTTCAAGAAGCATGCGCAGATGTTTTCCGGAAAAAAGGTGGTTCTTGTAATCTGTGGTTCAAACGTCACTATTGAGCAAGCACTGGAATGGAAGAAACAGTTTTTGGAATAAAAGGTTACTTTTCAACTTCAAGCGCATAGAGGACATCATCAGCATATTCGAGAACCAATTGAAGGATGTCACCTTCCTTCATAAAGACCACTATATCATTCCAAGTCCTTGGTTTGATCTTCTGCTGCTTGAACACAACCAATGCATCGAATTCATTGTCCAAGTCTTGGAGTTTTCCTTTTGCTGAGAAAACTGTGTAGTTGTCTTCAACATATTCTTTGAGCTGATTCACTTGGAAAAAGAACGGTTTGGAAAAGTCCAGTTTGGAAAAGTCAACTGTCTCATCTTTTTTGGGGGAGACTTCTTTTTTGGCGGTGGTTTTTGTTGATTTTTTGGCAGACTTTGCTTTGGTAGTCTGCTTCGTCTTACTTTCTGCAATTGGAGTTGGCTTGGCAACTGTTTTGCCTGTTTTTTCCTTGAGCTTGACACGTTCTCTCAATTCAGCTTCCTGCTTTTCAAGTTCAGCTTTGGTCAATTCATCTTCATATCCCACTTGAGTGAGCAATCGTGCTCTTTCAGCAATTTGTGCAGGAATGCCGGTTTCCTCATCAACTTCCATTCCAGAGAGGGAGCTTTTGATGTATTTCTGTTGGGCTGTTTTCCAAAGGTCTCCGATATTTGGATCTGAAAGTTCTTCCAGAGGATATTCGACACGGATGGTATATTTTCCGGGGATTCTGAATCCGGAACGGGTGATGCTATCTGCCTGTCTTCTTGCGGTTCTCTGACCGACAATGCCCATATGCGATCCAAAAACCAAGAACCACCGTTGACCGTTTTCATCGAGAACAAGTAGACCATCTATCTGTTCTCTTTGTAAGGCATCTTCGATTTCCGGAACCGTAGGTAGTTTTACAATTCGGGAAAGAACTTCTTTCCGTTCGTCTTGGACATATTCATACTTTCTTTCTTCATGTGAGTAAACAAAAAATTCCATGGTTTTCTCTGACATTCAATTCATTTAGGGTACTTTCTTATAAAGATTTTATGGACAACCGGTTAGAAAATTCATTCAAATCATGGGTTTTCCATTTATGAAAATTTGACGACACATGTTCCGATCAAATTGTGTAATGAAATCTTCAGGAGTATCGCCTCTCAAAAGGATAAGGTTTGCCTCAGCTCCAGGTTCCAAGGGAGATAGCCTTTCTCCAGTCAAACCGAGATACGATCCACTCGTTGCCGCCTTCATGGCAAGGTTGGGATCCATACGATAAAGATATACTGCAAGCCTGATTGCAGTCTGCATTGAATATACCAGATTATTTGGATTGAAGTCCGTGCCCAATCCAATATTGAGGGATTCAATCCTTTTCCATCCCTTGGGTCTATCAGATGAAAACAATCCTATGGGTGCGGCTGGCATGAACATGGCAGTTGTGCCCGATTTGGCAAGTACCTGAAAATCCTCTTCAGTTGCCTGTAAAAGATGATCGGCAGAGAGGGCATTGAATTCAGTTGCAGCAATCTTTCCTATCCCTGTATATTCAAGTTCATCTGCATGGACTTTAACAGGAATATTTTCATCGATAGATGCTTTAAGGATTTTTCTTGTTTCATCAACCGTAAAGGCGCCCCTATCACAGAAAACATCTGTGGCGGTTGCCAATCCCTTTATATCTAGAAGTGTGGCTATTACCTCTTCTACATAGTCAGATCGTTTTTTCTCTTTTGGAAGGGCATGTGCACCACAATAGGTGGGGATAATTCTGACAGGATGGATTTCATCTGCCTTTTTGAGAAGGCGCAGAAGACGCAATTCCTGTTCTGCATCCAACCCGTATCCACTTTTGGCTTCCACAATTCCGGTTCCATGCTTCATCATCACATCGAGTCTTTCAAGAACGAGTTGAAGAAGTTCCTCATCAGAAGCTTCTCTTGTATTCTGGACTGTGGTAAGAATTCCACCTCCTTTTTCAAGAATTTCCGCATAGGATGCACCACCGACCTTCAATGGTAGTTCAAAAGACCTATTTCCAGCAAAAATGAGATGTGTATGTCCATCCACAAACGGTAATGAGGCAATGCATCCCTGTCCGTCAATTCCTTCTTTTGATATCTCAATGGATTTCTGCGGGAGGATTTCCTTGATTTTTCCCCCTTCCATTATTATCTTGACTAGTCCTTTCCTGAAAGTTGTTCCGTCGAAATAGCCAGATAAATTAACAATCTCGGTTTCCACAATTTTTAATTAATAGCTGTTTTTTATGCTTTATTACCTTATGCCAAGATTTTCCTTCTACGCAAGACAACTGCAATCGCGAGGAATCCAAATCCTACAAAGACGGCAGGCATGCTGAATGGAGTTGTGGTTTCATTGGTGTCTGTTGATCCACCGGTTGCAAACCAGTTGTTGAAAATCTCATCATATTTTCCATCAGCAAACATGGCATCAAGGATTTCATTAATTTTGTTGAGAAGATTTGTGTCTTCTTTCCTGACACCAATGCCGAATTGTTCAACAGATCCGAATGTGGCGACAACCTCACCCTGAACCTCTCCAGTTCGGGCGGCATAGGCAACAACCGGGAAATCACCAAGAATCACATCGATTTCACCAAGGTCAAGTTTTTGGTAGAGAAGGTTGAAGTCCTGCAATCGGACAATGTTCTCTTCCTTCTGCTTTCCGGTGATGTAATCATCACTGGTTGTACCTCTCTGCACACCAATTATCACATCATCTCTGGTAAGATCATTTTCATCATGGATGTTCTTGGGATTGCCGCTTGCCACAAGAATTGCCTGTGAGGAATTGTAGTAAGGCTTGGAGAAAGAAATTTCCTGTGACCTCTCTTCGGTAATTGTCATTGCAGAGATGATCACATCGTATTCCCCACTCTGAAGTGAAGGAATGATCGATTCCCACTTCACGGTTTTGATCTCGACATCGACACCCATCCGTGATGCAATTTCCTTGGCAATATCGACATCAAAGCCAATTGGTAATTTGCTGGTCTCATTAATGAATTCGAAGGGAGGATAGGTGGTATCAGATCCAACCAATAACTTCCCTCGATCCAATACATCTTGAAGATCAGCCGCAACAGGTACACTGCTGTAGCTCATCATCATCACTGTAATGATGAGAAAGATTGGAAGAACAAGTTTGTTTTTCATTTTCAATTCACCGCTTCTTCAGAAGCAATTTTCATTTGGATTAAATCAATTAAATCTTTCTTTTTCCTAATTTCCTTTTCACTAATTTACAAAATGCGATTGAGGAATTGTCTAGTCCGTTCATGTTGTGGGTTCTCCAAAATTTGCTGAGGAGGGCCTTCTTCGAGGATTATTCCTTCATGAACAAAAACGACCCTGTCAGCTGCTTCTTTTGCAAATCCCATTTCATGCGTGACAACCATCATCGTCATATGCTGTTTTGCCAGCCGTTGCATAATTTCAATTACTCCTCCCACCAATTCCGGATCCAACGCAGACGTAGGTTCATCAAACAGCATCAACTTTGGGTTCATGGCAAGGGCTCGTGCAATTCCCACCCGTTGGGCTTGGCCTCCAGACAATTCTGCGGGATATGAAGCAGCCTTGTCCTCAAGATCTACCATTTTCAGGGTTTCATAAGCTATTCTTTCAGCCTCTTCCTGAGGTAGTCCCTTTACCTTGGTCAAACCCAAAGTTATGTTCTGAAGTACTGGAAGATGAGTGAAAAGGTTGAAGTTCTGGAATACCATTCCTATTTGCTGGCGAAGATGGTTGATATTGTATTGAGGATCAAGAATGTTCCTGCCTTCAAAAAGAATTGTTCCACTAGTCGGTTCAACAAGCCTGTTAACGCATCGCAGCAGGGTTGATTTCCCAGATCCCGAGGCACCGATAATAACCACGACCTCGCCTTTATGCACATCAAGGTTGATATCAACCAGTGCAGGATCATCGTGTTCCCTGTATCGTTTGTGAAGATTACGTATCTGCAAAAGAGGTTGATAATCCATCTCATTCATCTCCATGGATACCAAGACCGGGAATCCTGAACTTTCTTTCCAGATGCTGGAGGGTTCTAGAGAGTGTAAAGGTAAGGGAAAAATACAGGAGACCAACGGCAAACCAAGTATCCAATGTCCTGAATGTCAATGAAGACAATATTCCTGCGACGTAGGTTAAATCCTGAACGGCAACCACGCTGACAAGACTGCTGTTCAGGATCAGGTTGATGAATTCATTGGCCAAGGGAGGTGTTATGACACGATATGCTTGGGGTAGGATAACATGACGCATGGCTTGAGGATAGGTCAGGCCTATTGCTCGAGCAGCTTCCATCTGTCCTTTTGGAATGCTTGCTATTCCCGCCCTTATGATTTCTGCCTGATATGCACCAGTATTCAAACTCAAGACTATTACTACATCCCAGAATGAACTTGGATTGGACCATGTATTCAGTTGAGGAGTTACCCCAAATACTTCTCTGATAAAGATCGGGTAAGCAAAACTCATGAAGAGAATCTGCACAAGAAGAGGAGTTGATCGGAATATCTCGATATACACCACTCCTGGAAATCGAAGAATGGGATTCCGAGATAATTTCATCAATGCACCCACCAATCCCAAGATGAGCCCAAAACTCATTGCCAACAGACAGACTTGAATGGTGATTCTTAACCCATCAAGTAACCAGTCATAATACCTGAACAGGAAACCGATGACATCAATTGCCATGATTGTGCCTATGATTTAGGGTTTTTCATTGTTTTCCGCAAAAATGGGATATGAGACCAATTTTAATATCCAAATAGGATACCGCCATAAACTAGAATTCCTAAAATGAATGCAATGACCCAAATATACAGAGCAAATATCATTATTTTCCTTTGAAGAGCAAGGTTTCCAATTTCCCATTTTCTTCGAAATATCAGGAAATAGACTGCGAGATAGATCGACACCAAGATTGCAATGAAACCGAATAGAGCATGCAACATGAGAACAATTTTTCCAAAAGAACCTAAAGGACTTTCTGGGTCTTCTCTAAGGAAGAAAACATTGGGGATCATCCAAAATGCAACAATCACGAATTGGATAAAGATGGCTGGGTAGATGAGACGATGATGCAAGTCAATGTCCAATAATCTCCCGTAATAGCTTCCCAAACCGATTACAATGACAAGTACGATTTCAATTAGCAAAACCAAGGAAGAAAAAAGTGGAAATCCCATTAAGTCTGACTCTCCTTGAGGTTTATATTTGTGATGCTCCCCCTATATGTAAAAGTAGTTTCTAATCGGGAAGTATTAATTTGGAAATGGTTAAAGGCTATTGCAGTAGCAATCATACCCCAAGGACAAAATCTAGTTTTTCCATCCCGATAGGCTACAGAATCATGAATGGCTGCAAAAATGCAATGATTTGATGAGAATTGGATTTGACCCTGTTTTTCCTTTACCTTTCCAGCCTTGATGAATTTATTTTTCTTAAGAAAATCTAGATAGACATCTAATTTCTCCTGAAGTGATAATCCTTGGGACGCGAAAATTTCTGGAAGATAGGATACTAAATAATCACCAATCTTAGAAAGGACATATTTCTTTACCGCCCCCTCTCCGAGAATTTCCAAAAAAGCATTTTCAAAGCCGAAAATGATGGCTCGTAATTTCCATACGTCTTCATAGGTTATGGTTTCTGTATCATCGAAGATGGCTTTTTCAAGGAAATCTTTGAAATCCAAAAGAAACAAAGTCGCTTCATCTGTAGTCAAACCCATTTCAGGAAGAAAAGCATCTATGTAATATTTCATTCTAGGTACAATTTGTTCTTCAATAACATTTTCGCCGATCAGTTCTGTTCCTACGTCAAGGTATGCTTCGAAAATTGCATAATATAGTTGAACAGCTTCTTTTGGTGCATTTTCCACATTCAATTCAAGACACTATCCGATTAAAATTTTCCTCTTCTAGACAATCACTAACTGTTCCAGAAACTAGATCATTTTTTTGGAAGGTTAACTCCAGTAGGAGACCTTTGTCTTGATCGTTCAGTGATCTAATTTGGATGGTTTGTGGAAATCGATTATGAAGTTTTGTCATTATATTCTTGGCTCCTTCAATAATGGAGATGATTGCCATCTCAGTGATGGGATCCCGCGGATCAACATCGGAGAATTTTAAAGAGGCGGTTTCTGTGTTGATTTCAAATTTCATCTTCGGAATTTCTGAGGGAACAAGACCATCCAAGAATAAGGGATGGTATTGTCGAAGAAGTTCCAAGGTACAAAGAATGATAGGTTTCTCATCGGTAACCTCTGGAACAGCGAGAGTTGCTGAGAGAGGAGAGGTAAAGAAAGTTGCAACAAATTTCTCTCCATTCTTGATTATTGCAATTGTTGATTGAGGATTAAACTGCAAGCTCTTCTGGGTGAATTTCTCAAAAGAGGTAAGTAGAAGATTAATGTCAACTTCTACATTCTTTTTTGATAGGATTTTTGGCTTGGATAAGCTAAAAATTTCCTTTCTTTGCTTGTGGTCATATATGGTAAGGTAATTGAATTTGATGTTTTCACTTATGGTTAATGCATTTTGAACAAGGAACTGTTCTGAAAGACCTGTATTGAGCAGGATTTCAAATTCTTCAACAGCCTTCCTTGTCATTGTATCCCCGATCTTTGCAAGGTCTTCCTGTTCATCAATTTTAAGAAATGATGACCGAATACTTTGCATCATCAATTTTGCAATGGTATCGTTAGTGGTTTTGTCAAAAATTCCAATTAGGTCAAGGTTCTTCAGCTTTTCAAAGAAGATGACTTCATTTTCCAATTCAAATTTTTTGATTTGACTATTGCGTGCGTCCTCCGCAAAAGCAGAAATTGCAGACAGAAAACCACTTTCCAAAATTGCCTTCTCTGAATTGATTTCCCTCGTTTCTACATGATAATGGAAAACAGGAAAACCATGGTCAAGGAGAAAGATTTCTTTAATTATTTTGGATCACTCATGGATATGTACATCTAAACAAAAATAAGCTTGTTTATTTGGGAAATCAAAGATTATGTGTTTTCAAGAATTCATCAATTATTTCTTCGAGATTGCCACCTTCTTTCTCTTTCAGGGCATAGGTGACTCTTGCAGCTGGTCTGTCAATATTGATGATTCTTGTGAGATCAATTGGAGTTCCAATGATTACTGCTTCTGCATCAGAATTCTTGATGGTCTCTTCAAGATCCCTCATCTGGTCTTTACCATATCCCATTGCAGGAAGAATTCCAGATCCCTTGAGATGTGGATATTTCTCATATGTCTCTGTGATTGATCGAACGGCAAACTGTTCAGGGTTCTTGATGATCTCGCATCCCAATCTCTGGGCAGCGATTGTTCCTGCACCGGTCGTGACCTCACCATGTGTGACTGTGGGACCATCCTCGATGACCAAGACCTTCTTGCCTTTGACCAAGTCAGAATTGTCGACTGTAATTTCACTATCTGCCACTATGAGTTTGGCGTCAGGGTTCCATTTCCTGATGTTTGCCTTCAGTTGCTCAATGTTTTCAGGTGGTGCAGAGTCGGCCTTGTTGATGATGACCACATCACCCCTGATCAAGTTCACCTGTCCAGGATAGTATCGAAGTTCATGACCAACTCGATACGGATCGGTAATCACGATTTCAAGATCAGGAACGTAGAATGGGAAATCATTGTTTCCACCGTCCCATAGGATGATTTCTACCTCCTTTTCTGCCGCCTCGAGAATATCCTTATAATCAACTCCTGCAAAGACGATGTTACCTGATTTGATGTGATGTTCATATTCTTCCATCTCTTCTATCGTACAATTCTGCTCAATCATGTCCTCAAAGGTCGCAAATCGTTGCACCCGCATTTTCACGAGATCTCCGTATGGCATTGGATGCCTGATTGCCGCCACTTTCTTTCCTCTGGCCTTAAGGATTTCAGATACTCTTCTGGTGGTTTGTGACTTTCCACATCCGGTCCTGACTGCGCAGATGGAAATGACAGGTTTGTTTGATTTGAGCATGGTGGCTTTTGGTCCAATAAGCATGAAATCTGCACCGGCAGCATTTGCTCTTGCTGATTGAGTCATGACGTATTCATAACTCAGATCTGAATATGCAAGCACAACAAGATCAATGTCGAGCTCTTTGATCAACTTTTCAAGATCTTTGGCGGGATGGATGGGTATTCCTTCAGGATATTTGGGTCCAGCCAATTCAGCAGGATATTTCTTGTCATCAATTCCTGGGATCTGTTCAGCAGTAAAGGCCTTCACCTCATAGAGATCAGCATTGGGACCATCACGAAAAACAGTGTTGAAATTGTGAAAATCCCTTCCAGCTGCACCCATTATGAGAACATTGATTTTCTTCATAGGTGAGAATATGGTCTTGTGTTTAAGAAATGATCTCTAGTTTTCGGGATGAATGTATGCGGTAATGGAATCGTAATGGGAAGGGGGAGCAGTCCGATTTTCGTCCCCCGTGCGATTTTCGGTTCGATTTTAGGAGATAAATGTAATGCAATAGTACAATTTTTTGCCGAATTATTGAATTATTGGTGAATTTAATCAAAAATTCATGTCATTTTTGCATTCATTTATAAATGATCATGTCAAATAATAGAGTATGAGCGTAACTGCCACCCCGACCATCAAAAAGACCGATGCCATTGACTTTCCAGCCCTTTTCAAAATTTTCTGCGAAAGCAAATTTGGAAATTGGGACAAATATACCAATTCAAACACCTTCAGAAACATCATGGCCAAGAAGTTTGAATTTGGAAACCTCATTTTCCATGACCTTGTCAACTTCGTCTCCAAGGTCGAACAGGTCCCGATCAAGGATCTCCTTCATGAGTTCAGCGATTTCATTGCCAAATATTACTGAAAAATTCAGGAACATTTATTGAAAATCAAAAAAGTTGAACGGTATCAAAGTAAATATAAATCATTTTTTCGAAAATTAGACCGATGACAGCACAAGTAGAGACCATCCCATTCAAAACTGATGTGAAACGCGTTTTGGATATCATTATCAGGTCCCTTTATCAGCATAAAGATGTATTCCTGAGGGAATTGATTTCAAACGCCTCCGATGCCCTCAGCAAAATGAAAATCAAGACCTTGACAAATGAGGAGGCATATCAAAAGGACGCAGAATTGAAAATAGAACTCATTCCCGATTCCAAGAACAGAACCCTGACCATCAAGGATACCGGAGTTGGGATGACCAAGGAGGAATTGATTGAGAACCTTGGAACAATCGCCAAATCAGGAACTCTTGAATTTCTGGAAAAGATTGAAAACCTTGATGAGAAGGCGGAGCTTATCGGGCAGTTCGGTGTTGGCTTCTATTCCGCGTTCTTGGTTGCCGACAAGGTCACTGTTCGGACAAGATCATACATTCCCCAAGCAAAAGCCTGGGAATGGGTGTCAGATGGAATTGACAGTTTCTCAATGAATCGCATTGAAAAGGAGGATCGAGGAACAGAAGTCATTCTTCACCTCAATGAAGAAGATGAGGAATTCCTTAGACCCTATAAATTAAGAGAGCTGGTCAAGAAATATTCCGATTTTGTTTCATTCCCGATCTACCTGATTGAAGAAAAAGAAGAGGAGGAAGATGAAAAGGAAGGTGATGAGAAGGAAGAAAAGAAACCTGAAATTCTCAATTCAATGGAGGCAATCTGGAGAAAGGATCCAAAAGAGGTGACCGATGAACAATATCTTGAATTTTATCGTCAAATTTCAGGAAAATGGGACGAACCCTTCCTCAAACTCCACTTGCGAACGGAGACCCCGCTTGAGTTTTTCTCAATCCTGTATATTCCCGCGACCAAGACATCAAGTGTATACATTCCTGATGCGGAATGGGGTCTAAGACTTTATAGTAAGAAGATCCTTATCCAAGAGCATAACAAGGATCTGTTGCCGGAATACCTTAGATTCGTTGTAGGTGTTGTTGACAGTGAAGACCTTCCGCTCAATGTATCAAGAGAAGTTGTCCAAAGTGGTCGGATCATCCGGAACATAAAGAACTATCTTGAGAAAAAGCTTATCGAAGAGCTGGAAAAACTCGCAAAAGAAGACAAAGAAAAGTACTTGGTCTTCTACAGGGAGTACAGCGCACTTCTGAAGGAGGGTATTGCCCAACAATCCAAATACAGGGATAAACTCATCAAGCTGTTGAGGTTCTATTCGACAGATGACAGTGTTGACGGAAGAACTTCAGCCGTCAGTCTGGACGATTATCTTGTCCGGATGAAGCCAAAGCAAGAAGAAATCTATTATTTATTGGGATCGGATATTGATGTCATGCGAAACAGCCCTCATCTCGAATATTACAAGAAAAATGGTTACGAGGTTCTCCTTTTGCCTGAGCCCATTGATAATTTCCTCATGATGCATTTGAGGGAATATGAGGGAAAGAAATTCAAAAACATAGATCAAGAGGAAGAAACAAAAGAGGAAAGCAAGGAAGAAAAGGAGAAAGACGAAGAAACCAAGGATGAAGGCCCACACAGTGAATTGATCAAGAAATTCAAGGATGTCTTGGGCGATAGGGTTCAGGATGTCAAAATTTCAGATAGATTGGTTACTTCAGCTGCAAGATTGGCAACTCCGAAAGGAGGCTTGGATTCTGGACTTCAAAGGGCATTGCATTTGATGCAGGGACCACAGTCTGGAAACAAGTATGCTACCGAACTTCTGAAAGGTCGTATTTTGCAATTGAATCCAGAGAATGAAATCATCAAAAGGATTGAAGCCAATCTTGAGGATGAAATCGTCCCGTATCTGATCAAGCAAGTTTACCTCAATGCCGTAATGGCTGAGGGAGAATACCCCGAACTGAAGGAATTAATGGAAAACATAGAGGAAATCATGAAAAGATCATCTTAGAAAAGATTCTTCAATCGCTGGAACAAACTTCGTTTACTCCTTACAAGCTTTTCCGTGAAGTTTCCCATTGCATTTTTCTGAACCTTTCCATCCAACCATTCAATAAATTCGCTTTCGTCATCAAGAGTTTCATGCCTTAGGGTCAATTCTCGATATCTGTTTTGTTTCAGTTTGTTTCGTATTTCATTGGCCAGTTGAACTGCATGTTCTTCATAACTGGTATTTTCCACACCTACTACAACGATCTTGTTTTCGAAATGATGGAAAAGTAACTTCAGGGAATCGAATTCGACACTTACAAGATGTTCTTGGTCAAATTCAATGGAAAATGATGAAATTGCGGCAAAGAAACCTGTCAACAAGGTATGTTCTGGATTGGTCTTGCAGGATTTCCCTGCATAGCAACGTGCAAGATATGGAAGACCATTTCTGTCCATTATGAAGATATCACTGATAGCCATCCAATAAGGTATGGCTCAAGAGTATATTAATCCTTATTTCGAAAAAATAGAGGAAGAGCCTTCAATTTTCAATGTGTGCAAAGATAATGAATTTTTTGAGTGGTAATGGATGACCTTTTTAACCCTTATTTCCCCTTAAGGTTAGTGCCTGAGGAATATGCGTGGTTTAGTATTCAGACTGATTCAGGGATTACATTAGGCTCAATAGGACAACTTGCAGGTGAAGCGGATGCATCCCTTGTCGGTGGACTTCTGCTTTCATTGAAAAGCCTCGTAAGTACAGAAGCTTCAAAAACGGAAACCCGATTCCTCGAAGGCGCTACTGAACACGCCGCATTTGGCGTTGCCAAAATTGACAATCCAGAAGTAACGATATTTTCCATCTTCATTCTTTCAAAGGATCGTGGTCATGTCAACAAACAGACGGTTGAACGAGCAGTTGAATTGACTTGGAGCTTTGGAAGGGAACTTTTGCATCTGAAAGAACTTCCTGCCTATTCGGAAAGTGGAAAGCAAATCCCCGAAGATGTCATGCTTAGAGCATTTCTCAAAGCAGCTGTCGTGGCGAGATTGAATCTGAAAATCACCAGAGTTGACAATAACCTCGTTCAAGAATTCAAAAATGAGGCAACAAACCTTCTCAAGGATAAGAAATTCATCATAGACCAATATGATCGTTTCTTTTCCACAAAAGGATGGAAGATCAAAGCAGATTATTGGGAAGATGGCATGCTAAAAAGACACTTGAAAGAAGGCTTGATCAATAGATTAACCCTCCGAATCCTCAACCAGACCCTTGGGAACAATCCAATGAACCTGCTATTTGCAGACCACAAGAAGGATCTGATCCGAACCTTGGAAGAAATCGTTAGATTGAAGATAGATGACCTTTTACCCTCCCCTTCGGATCTCATTATTGAGCAACTTCCAAAAGAAATCAAGAAGGGATATGGACAGTCCATTGCCAAAGCCCAATTGAAAACCTTGCATAATGTAGAGGAGATTCTCTATAATCTATACGTTCGTAGGGCATTATTGAATGTCATGAAAGTTCACCCCTTGATACTTTTGGTAGATCTTTCAAAAAGCAAGATTTCGAAAAAATTCAATGAGGCACTGCCAGAAGTGAAAACCATCAATGTCGGAAGTTATTTCGAAAAAGCCCTACGTCCATTGGTTAATCCAAGAGAGCACCGTTTCATTACGAAGTTCTACAATCTTTTCATGGAGGAACTCAAAGGACTGGAGGCAAGCCAAACGACCTATGACTTTTTTGTGACCTTTGCAACCGCATTTACAGATCTCAAATCTCTCCGAAAAGAAATTCTTGCATTGGATGATTATTCGATTGATGGACGCTGGAAGAAGGAACTGGACAAACGGGTCATCGAGCCAAAAGGACAGAGCATCAAGGTTCAGTCCTTGATTGAATCCCAGCGGTTATTGAATGCAGCAATCAAATCAAGCCTTGAGACATTCAATTCAATGTTACATGATCAATTCATCAGAGCCTTTGATTCCTCCATTGGTTACCTGCTTGAAGCGATGATTGATCTCTACCTGCAAATTGGTCCCATTGTCAAGGTTTCTTCTGTAATTACAGACCTGATTACCGTTTTGCAGGAAAATCCATTGGGAATTGGCTTTTTTGTTCCCCTTCCCAAGGATTTTCTTTTGGTGGCAATGGAAAAGGGAGAGGTTGAAGTCTTTCATGATGAAAAACCGATAGTTCTGTCAAAAGATGGAACCATCCGACTAGATGAGGAACAAATGAGTCCCAACAAGTTTTTTGGTTCCTACAGCTATAACGTATCTTATAATTCAAAGATCTATACCGATGTATGGCGTACAATAGAACCTGAAATGCTATTGGGGCTCCTTCAGTCTCCTGACATTTTGTACAAGGCAACATTGAATAGTGGAATCAGAAAGTTCAGGTTTTCTGTGATCAATGTGGTGGAAGAATGGATCAAAAATTTCAAATCAGAATTGGAAGTTGCAGACAAGCTTTTCGGCAAGAACAAAATTGAAGACAAAAGTCTTTTCAATCAGTTGCAGTTTGAATTTTTCAAGGATCAAACGGTATCTTTGGAAGGATTGCCATTCGTGATCCGAGAAATCCTAGAACATCTTCCAGAACGAATGGAAAAAATTGCGAGGGATTTCCTGCTGGTTTGGAATTCGATTTCATTGGAAGTCAACAACTATAGTTCCAAAACCAGAAAAACTTGGTCTACCCTCAAAAAGAACACTCTTAAGGAATTGAAAAATTTTGAAAAGTCATTGACCAAGGAGGCAAAATTAACCGAAAAGTTGATTTCAGATATTTTAAAGCCATTTCAGAAGATCATTCGCAACATTCCCAAAACTTCTGCTGAATCAATATTGAACTTCGAAGAGGGATCTATCGGCAGATTGCCGTCAAAGGACTTTGTCAGTGAGAAAATACAGAATCTTTTGCATAAAACACACCAATTCTCTGAAGTTGAACTGGAAAATGTCAAATTAGGACTTTCGCTCTCCATTTTTGCAGAATCTCCCCAGATCTATCTTGAGGATGCATATGATCAGATCATATCCAACAAAAAAAGCAAGATTGTTGAGAAAACACAGAAAGCTGCATCAAGCAAGAAAGAATTTGAAATGTTGCTGGGAGAAAACGCAATCAGCATTCTTGAGGAATTCTATAAACGGATAGCAACCATTGTCAAATCTGTTGAAGAACTCTACATTGACAATGATGCGCCGGTATTTGTGGAAACCCGAGCAATATTTTTACAGCTTGGTGAGGTAAGAGTTGAGGATATTGAAAATTCAGATCTTTTGAATTCTGCGTTGAATTTTCCTGACATCCATCTTGAACGGCAAACCACAAAATGGGTAATTAAGTACCAGCTTCCATTCTTTGCTGGAGAAGACATGGAAATACCGGATTTGATCACTCTTTCAGATGCCTTGAGGTTCATCACATTGATGAAATTCAAGGAGACTACAGATAGGGTCAATGAAGGAATCAGTAAGGTGCTAAGCCTTATCAGCCAGAACTCAGCAGAAACCTACGATTCTGTTATGCAAAAACTATATGAGGTTATTCTTTATTCATGAAAGAAGGTTAGGTCATAAATAAATAGTTATAATGATCGCCTCAAAACTAGATTTGTGGAAATCCCCATCGTTTCAATCAAAGGATCAGTTATTCTTCCGCGAGCCTTTATGAAAATAATTTTTGTGAATGAGAAGTTCAGGAAGGTAGCTGACCATGTGATGGGGGAACAACATTCACATCGTCTTTTTGCTTGCATCCAAAAGGAGGATGAAAGAGACCTGTTGGCAGGAAAAACGGTCATCGGAAGTATTTGCAAAATGCTTGATCTTCAAAAAAATGGAGACAAATGGATCGGATTTGTTCTCGGAATTAGCCCCTCAAAAATTGTTTATGACTATTCTGAAGACCTTGTCGATTTCGGAAGAATCACCCTCATTGAAGAAATAAACGATTTGGAAGAAGAAGAGTACCAATCAATGCAAAACCAACTGTTCAACCTGATAGAAGAATATCAGCATGCATTGAATTTCAAGGCGTGTTCATCCCGGAATTTGAAGGATCTGAATCTGGAAGATCTGATCGGACAATTTGGAAGCTATAGCCCCATAACGACAGATTTCAAGAAAAAATTGCTGAAAACCTCTTCCTTAAGGAAACGAGCACAACTCCTGATTGATTTTCTGACTGACCTGGTTCCACAGTCAGTGGTAGTTCCTACACAAGTCAGAGAAAACTGAACAGAACACAGTCTCCCCAGCTGATTCAAAAACAGCAAAATTTGGTTCTGAAAATCAGTCCATCGATTATCTATAAGAGATGGGGTTAAATGCAAAATCATGTTCACTTTGAATTTTGTCTCCATTGTATTTTATTTGATCAAGGTGATGTTCAAATATGGTGAAAGGTTCGAACGACAATTTTCTGACATTTTATGATTCCAAGATTGTGTCAGAATTAAATGGAGAAGAAAAATACAACATTTTTGTCTCAAAGAAATTCGTTGAAGACCGAATCGTTGAGATTGATTACAAACCCCAGGAGGAGAAATTGATTCTTCAAAAGAATCCAATTCAGTATACTTCCTATATCAAAAAGATAATTGTTGATGAATAGGGTACTTTAAGCTTAGGATTACCTGAGTATTATTTTTGGTGGTGCCGCCAAAATTTGAACAAACTGCGGAAGTTTTGACGAGAAGTTTTTATAGGGTAAATCGATGTAAGCATACTCTCGAAAGGGTGGTAATATGTTAGGTTCGAATGGATATGATAGCATTAGCTATGAAAGAGGGGAAACCTCGATCAATATGATCAAAATGTCGGAATTGATTTATGATTATCCGATTAAGCCAGAGACTGCAAATCTTGTGAAAGAGTATGAGCAAACATTCACATTTCCTTTAAGGTTTGAAGAAGAGGTCGGACAACGATTGGAAAAATACAATGGTGCAGAGAGAATCAACTCATTCAAAACCAAGGGCACAGGAATTAAGAGTCCAGTTCGTTTCAGAAAAATAATGGAATATTGTCAGCAACAGTCAGGAATTACACCTAGTCATGGATTAAAAACCAATCCCGACATGAACAATTCAGATTCCATCATAATTCCCTTGCTGATTGAGTTTCCAAATGGCATCAGCCTTGGTGTTATATATTTCGATGAAAAGCGATCTCTTTCATACACAAAGATTCAAAAGGCAGAAAGAGGGATTGTTGATGCCAACCTTGATGGAGGACTTATCATCTACAATGTCCACGGAATGCAAGCAGAAAGGGAATTGCATAGGATCAATGAAATTCATGGGAGAGATAACTTTTTGACTATGGTAAGGTTTTCAGAGATAGAAAATTCATTGTACTAGCAAAATGATTTTCTTTCGTGGTATTGATCCACCTCAATGGGATTTCAACCTATTGATCTCAATGATTTACCCCAATCCGATATTGAATTGATAGAAAAAGCCATTATGGCAAAAAATTTCTCATATTCCCCTTACTCAAAATTTAGGGTTGGATCTGCACTTTTGACAGAAACAGGCGAGATATACACAGGGTGCAATATCGAAAACATATCATTTTCACCGACCATCTGTGCAGAACGAACTGCAATTTTCAAGGCAATTAGCGAAGGAAGAATGAAATTTCGGAAAATCGTGGTTGCAGTTGATGACAAGAATTTCTGCACACCTTGTGGAGTTTGCAGGCAAGTCTTGAGTGAATTCTGCGATAGAAATTTGGAGGTTTTTCTTGTCAACGGAGAACGAAAGGTTGTCAAGACAGATTTTGGATCAATTTTTCCAGGTGTCTTTCAACCAGAAAGTTCTATTGGGAAGAATTAGTTCTCATCAGAATCCGTACCTTGGTAGACAATCACCATCCGGTTATCAAGAACTTCCATCTTGATATCCAAGTCATCCTTCATAACCAATTCAGCGATCATGACCTCAAGCTTTTTCGGATCCAAGTTTAGGGTTTCAGCCAATGTGCTTAGAGGGACAACCCGCAGTTTCTTAATCTTTCTGGCAAGATCGATTCGTTCAAGTTTACGAACCATTTGAGGGGGCAGAACGCTTCCGGTAATCCTAGCTATTGCATTGTTGTCTCCTTCTTTCCAATAGACCATGATCTTGTTGATTGTTGTTATGAAAGACCCGCTGTAACGTAATAGGGGAGATCGTCTTATCAGTTCTTCTGCCCGATCAATGGAGAAATTGATGATCAATTCAATTCCCACCATCGCGGCATTGAATGCAGTCAAAATATTCCATATTTCTGGAGATGGATCTGCTTTTCCATCAAGAATGTTCAAAAGACCTGAAATTGCCACTCTTGACAATCTTTTGGATCCAAGGACGATTTGAAGAAGAGTCACCTTTCCCAATTCCGTGATGACGGGATTGTCTTGGTTAGGAACCGAAATCGGATGGAGAACATTCTGAACCACTTTTTCGCAGAGTTCAATATTGGTTTCCCTCAGATATTTGAAACTATTTGCAATCTTGGTGATGTAATCCTCATCAAGATTTGAGATTTTATTGAGTATTCTTTGCGTCAGAATCTGCTCATAGCTTTGTTTGTGGTTCAAATACAAGAGGTTAATGAGGTTCCCCAATTCCTGTTTCTTTTCGATCGGTTCTGTTTCAATCCATTTTGAAATCAGAATCGAGGCAACTACAACCTCTTGGTCGGAATCACGATTGCAAACGTTCTGTAACCATAATTGTGCCTGCTCATTTCTTTTTTCAATGATCTCATCAATCGTTACCTTGATTGAATCCTCAAAAGAAAGATCCTTAGGGGGTTTGTATGTTTCTTCCTCTTGCTCCTCGATCTCAATTTCTTTTTGCTCTTCTTCTGGTTTACTCTCTTCTTCAACAACACTTTTTGTCTTGACGGGTTCATCTTTCAATTTCAGTCTTGTAGAGGTTTCATCATCCTCTTCCCGTATTTCATCAATTGAAATGGCAGTTTTCAAGCTATTGCCTTCAGTTTTCACTGTTGGAATCTCAACCTTACCATTAAGTTCTATATTTGCAATGTTGAAAAGAGATTCAACCAAATTCCTGGCAATTCCGGAGAAGTCTTTGTATGATTGACCAAACATTGGGATAATCTCTCTGATAACTTTGATTTCGCCATCATAAAGTCTCTGAAGTTCTTCTTCAGAAGCATCCTTGTCAATTACAACATAATCGAATATTTCCGAGAAATAAGAATCAAAGGATTCGAAGTCCTCAAATCCGAGCAAAGGAGATAGTTCAGCATCTCTTTCTGAACTATCTGCTGCCAGTTTGGGGTTCCATAGAATAACTGCTTTATTCAATGGAGAAAGTTTTTTCACTTGTTGTGAGAGGGATTTGGATCTCAGAAAAACCTCCAGACTCAGAATGTCTGTAGGAATGAAAACCACAAGATCTGATTCTCCAAGTACATCCTTGACTCGATCATTGAGTTTCACTGATTCCAGTTTTTCAATCCCCTCAATTTCCAAACTTTTATTTCCCTTCTTTTTCTTTCCCTCTTCCCCATTCAATTTTGCGATATCAAAAAGCAGTTCCCCTGTTTCTGAGTAATATCTCAGGGGAGACCAACGTTTTTGCTTGACTGCAATCAGGTTCGGATTGAAGTCGGATAAAGGAAATATCTTGAGCTGTTTCTTTCCCACCTGACCTTCTAGGACTTCATATGCGCTTTCAATGTTTTTTGAGACGCTTTCAATTTGATTTATGTTATAGAGAATATGTAAATCGTCCTCTTCAAATTTCTTATCGTCTGCCAAACTTGAAAGAAGTTCCTCCTTAATTTTTGAAGGGATGGGGAAGGCTTCTTGTACATTTTCCGTTGTCTGCTTAAGTACAGTGACAAGTTCCCAAGGGAATAATTTAATTGGTTGAAACTTCTCCGTTTCAATCTCATAATCCAGTAAATTTGAGCAAATGATATTGAGATGGATTCCTTCCACTTTTGTCAACATTTCCAAAACAGGACTTTCAACCTTTCCTGATACAATAATGGAAATGTTTGGAACGGTATCGCTGCTCATTATTGTTCAGTGCTCGATACTCTTTTTTCATCAACTTAAAGGATTCGGTCGAAATCTTAGATGAAATAAGTATCCATTTTTCTAAGGGTCGCAATAGTTTGAAATTTGGAGTCTTTAGATGAATGGCCAAAAAAAATTGGAAATGGTTGAACTTCAACAGGAATTTTCGTCTAATTTATTGATCATGAGTTTGAAATGGGGAATCTTGGCAGGACAATCTTGAAAAAGGAATAGTTGACCATGATCATTGAGAATACCAGCAACTGAGGAATGAATGATCCAAGGATTGATGAAAAAACCGGGCTGATCACCGCTACAAGGCTTGGAGTACAGCAGGAAACCAAACTTGCTGAGGCAGACATTAAGGCGCCGAAAGAAGAAGTTGCCGTTTCTGTAGTTCCTTTGACCTGTTTATCCGTTTTTGTGGGTTGAAGGGTACAAACCGGAGGGAGGGTAAAATGAACGGAATAGGTTATGGCAATCAACAATGAGAGTGCAATGAAGGTTGTACCAGGAAACCAGATGAAGATTATTGCCCAGTGTGTTGTGAGATTAAATTTTAATTCATAGGAATTGATGAAAATTCCTGGTTCAAGATAGTAAAATTCAGCAATACCACCAGTCAGGAAAATAAGGATGAACAGCATGGAGAAAAACAGAATGATAAAACGTAAGAACAATTTCTTTTTCATTTGTAAGTCAATGTAGTAATCGGATTGACGTAGTCTTCTGATCAAAAATAACAAGGGAACAGTGATCCCAATTATCGGCAATCCAACAACGTTCCATAGCTGAGACAAGTCCACATCCATCATGACGGCATGCATATATTAAAACATGAACTTCTGAAAAATGGGATGCCATCAATCCATTTTACCGTACCAGAGATTTCCGGGAATATCCACGATGTTTCCCCAATGCATTCCCTTCTCGAACTGAATGGGAGGAAGAGAATATAGGTGTCGATAGTGGATAAGCATTGCTCCGTGATGGAGCGCATGATTGAAGGATCGTATCATAATCCATGGGATTGACAGACGGGGTTTTTCTTCATCTTTGGATTTCCAATATAGCTCCTTTTCGTCTTCCAGTGCATTTGCAAAATATTCTTCCTGCTTACGCAAAACTTCGAAAAACTGATCGACTGTCTTGATTGATGAACTGAAGGGAAACCGTGTTCCCCTCTGTTTCATCCACCATCCAGGGGTTCCCACTACATGTTGAAGCAACTCAAAAGGAGTAAGCGCGGTTCCGATTTTTTCATGGAATTTTTCTTCTGGAAAGCCTTCCAATATTTTTTTGAAATATGGTTCAATCGTCTGATATGCACTCAAAGCGTGTTCCCGTAAGATTTCTTTCATAGTTGTCTACAATTGTGATCGCATTTAAGGATTTGTCAGATCTTATTAGACCACAAAATATTTTGTTGTTCCACCTATTTTTTCCTTTCCAACATGACCTCTCTCAAAAAGAGTTTCTACTACACGTAAAACGGATTCTGTATCCAAATTCAGATCACTTGCTATGTTCCCGATCGTTGTCTCTTTTTTTCTCAATAGATATTTGGCTATATCTTGGAGTTCCGGTTCCAGAAAAATTAGTGTTTTTGCATCCAATGGATTTCTTGGATCAATCCTGAGGTCTTGTGGATCATGACCGATCACCTCGTCAATATCTTCATTGAACCCTTCAAAATCAATGGTTTCTCCTTTCCAATTTTCAATCAAGGTCTTATATCTTCTCATGAACAAAATGCCAAGATGTTTGACTTTCTCGATTGCCTTGGTAGATCGTGTAGAGACCAGTACAACATAGAATGGTCCAGCACGTTCTGCGGAGAATTGAATCGGTCCAGCGGTTAGCTCTGAAAAATATGTACCTGTTACTTCTTTAATGAAATTCTGCATTGCAACAATCATGGCAGAAACAAGATCCTCATCCGGAGCAATGGTTGAGAATCGCTTGGAAAAAGCGTTTCTTCCATCTTCAGCAATGATATAAACCGCGTGTGGTCTCACATGTCTTCCTCCTTCTTAAACGCCAATTTTAGAAAACAATCTGCAATTTGGGGCATGTTCTTTGCAAGATTTCCATTTGGATTGGCAACTACGTGAATGGGACGTTGAGCCTTTAGTCCTTCCAAAAAGTACATTGCAAATTCCGCTTCTTTCTCAATAACCTCAAAATCAATTGGGATAAAGCCACAGACATTGACTTTTTGTGGGTCAACAAATTCAATGATATGCTTTCTGACCAGCATCTTAGTGTATTCTTCACCATCATCTTCAAGGAATGCATGTGGAACTTGATTCAAGATCAATGATGTCCTTGGTTTCAATCCAGAATAAAGCGTTTCGAGCATCTGCCGAGTTCCAGAAATGTCTGCATTGATCAACCTCAGCATGAGGATCAAATGCTTGGCCGCTGCAACTGCATTCAAGGAATCCGCTGAAAAACCGGGTGATGTGTCAAGAATTACGAAGTCTGCGTTCCATGGGTCTTTGGGAAGGATATCGTCAATTAGAGAGATCAGTTTGTATAAATTGTCCAATGAGGCTTCCTTAGTCTGTTGGGTAATCTTGGAAATGATTTCACTCTTATCATCAGCTAGACCCATGAACAATTTTCCCTCAATATTTCGTCCAATCAAAGTGGTTGCATCAAAGATAAATTCATCAGGACGTGCCTGACCACTAAAGTAATCGTTGATTCTTTTCTTTCCTTCCCCGTCGATGTAGGTCTGCAAGCTCGGGGCGCCCAAGTCCATATCCAGAATGACAACCCGAAATCCTTGCTGTACCAGATAAGCTGCGAGGTTTACGGACAGAAGTGTTTTTCCTGTTCCACCACGTAAACTATGAACCGCTATAGTCAAAGTCATGCTTCGAACCTCAAGATATTTTAAAATGACCTTTTTTTTCCTTTGATTTTTGTCCTTGTTAAACTTTGCTTTGAGATTTGTCGTATCACGATTCAAGAATGTCATCTGCCCAAGATAAAGCCGCCATCATTTTTGCAAAGCCAACTTGGGTCGTCGAAAGAAAAATGGCATGGCGGATTTCATCGGCTGTGGCTCCGTGCCCCAATGCTTTGCGAACACTTGAATGAAGACTTCCTTCAGAACCAGTTCCGATGGCAATTCCTATCTTTATTAAGCTGATGGTTTTTTCATCAAGAGGGCCTGCATTCTTGATTGCATCGCCAAGCTTTTCATAAGCCCCAATGACTTCAGGATATTTTTCCTTAATCTGCATATACCGTTTGGGTGGACCAGTGTCTTTTCCCATGCATTGATGTCGAAAAGCAGATTAAAAAAACTATAAGGATGATATCAGGCAGAAAAGAAAAAAAAACTGAGAATTTCTGAATTCAACAAAAATATTGCTCAAAAACTCATGCTTTTATCCTTCTTCCCTTTGCATAATTCATGAAATTCCTGATTACTGGAGGAACTTCCGGCATCGGAAGAGCCTTGGCGGAGAATCTTCTTACACAAGGTCATCAAGTTGCAATCATTGGAAGAAAACCAGGGAAAGTTGCGGATTTGGTAGATCAATACAAAGAACTGGCACGAGTTTATCAATGCGATGTCCGTCTTCCAGAAGAGGTCACGTCGTCCTATCATACAATAAAGTCAGAAATAGGGATTCCTGATGTAGTGATACTCAATGCGGGAGTGGGTTTTTTTGGGAATTTAGAGGATCTAACCCATGAACAGTTTGATCTTCAATTTGATACAAACGTAAAGGGAGTCTTCAATTGGCTCAAGGTTACCTTGCCTGATTTGAAAAGGCAAAATAAAGGACAAATTGTCATCACTTCATCGAATCTAGGAATTGAAACATCTCCAAGAGCTTCAATTTATGCTGCGACAAAGCACGCCATTCAGGCAATGGTTTCATGCCTTCGAAAAGAACTCGTCGGTTCGGATGTCAAGGTGGCAACAGTTAATCCAGGGTCAGTAGATACACCTTGGTTTGATGGCAAAAAAGTTGATAGATCCAGAATGCTTGATGTCGAAGCTGTTGTGAAAGCTTTTCTCTTGATCATTGAACAAAATCAAACCAGTGATATAGAAAGAATTGTTCTTCTTCCTGCAAAAAGATCAACTTAAACCATCTGTGGTGGAAGTTCATTTGGATCATAGGGAATTAGTAAAGCAGCAACGATGTAAGCAATCAAAATAGATCCGCCTGTAAACAGGAAAAGGAGAACTGTAAGGATTCTGACAAGATCAGGATCCATGTTCAAATGTTTGGCCAATCCTCCACAGACCCCTAAGAACACCTTATTGTTCCTTGTTCGGTAAATTTTGTTTGTGATTGGGGGTTGTGGTTGCATAACCTGTTGTGGCGGTTGTGTAGGTGCTGATTTTGGTGGAGCGTCTCCTTTGGCAGGAGCCAAATGTGTGCCACATTCGGAACAGAATTTGGCATTGGAATCATTCATCGCACCACATGAAGGACAAGCTACATTCATAATTGATTGTTGGGGGTGTAGTTAAAAAATGTTTTTCTTTCCTTTAAAAATTAACTTTTGACTTGTTTCGTCTGTGAAGACCAAAAACTGCAACTGCGAAAACCAAAGTCCCGGCTACAAGAGGTAAGGAAAGGAATGAAGCCTCTTCAACCTTTCCAACAAAGGTTTGATTGCCTAGAGGATTTTCTGTTTGGTATTGAACAATTCCATCAGAAAAGTGATAGAAAGCATTGAGATAGAAAGAAGTTGCAGCAAACCAAAATGCGTTGAAAGCCGCCACTCTTTTCAGACCTTCTGAAGCGGTTTCGGATTCTCCCCTAAGATTCCATAAATTGCCATTTGCATCTTCAAAGAGAGGAAGATTTGTTGATGAATCAATCGTGGATGTTTTTTGGAATGATTTGCCTGTAATTGCTTGATCAAATTCAAAAGTGACCGCGAGTTTATCCTCTGAATGATAGAAGATTACATAGGAATGATTTTTACCCTCAACCACATAAGCAGGAATTGCTTCCAGTGTATCAAACGGGATGACATGAGTTTCAGGACCTTCTTGAATGACTACACTCTTATGTTTAGGATGATATTTGGAAAATGGTTCTTTGGAGGGATCATATCTAGAAGGAAAATAGATGGACTTTTCTTCATCATAGTTTCCATAAGGACTTCTAGAATAGTCTCTTGAATGCCCGGTTTCGGTTGAAAGAACCACAGTATTTGGATAAAGGGATTTCCAAGCCCGCCAAGTAGTCTCAATGATTGGAAGGGGTTCAATCAACTTTCCAAGATCCTTTCCCTTTATTCCTACATGATACATTTGGCTATAGTATGTCATTGTAGCCCTATCATACATGACTAAATTGTTTTGGTAAAGCCTACCTGACACTCCGAACTCAGCCCCGCCAATTGCTTGATCACGATCAAAAAGAAGGGCAGAACCCGTTAATGGACAATACGTAAGGGCGAGTTTCCTTCCATTTATCTCATCATTGACGATTTCATGCCAATTCATGATCAGATAGGGATATGCCCTTGGAACACCGTCAATCACAATACCTGCAACAAGATCAGTATCTTGAAAGATCTGATCTGCTTCGGTTTTGGAAATGTAGGCCGGTTCATCAATTGAAGGAATGCCATCAATTCCTGGACCGCCATTGAGGATTTCAGAACATGGAACCAAACATTCATCGGTATTTTGACCAAAAGTCACCAATGTTTGGGATCCCAAAATCATCAACAGGATTGAAAATAAAGCGAGAGCTTTTTGCATACTGATAGTGTTTCAACCCCCTCCACATTAGTCCTAAGTTTGGAAAATCTGAACCATGCTTTATATACCCATTTCGTTGGAAATTCAGGAGTATCACTTAATAACTTGTTTCACAGTATACTAGGATATGGACATGTGTATAATGTGTGGGAATAACCCAATTGTAGAACATAATCATTGTGAAATCTGTCTGAGACAGAAGGCGGCCAAATTAAAGAAACTGTCCTCCAAGATAGATGAAGCAAAAGCCACTGGAGATTCCGAAAAGGTCAAGGATTTAGTGTTTCAGTACAATACCATTGCTCAAAGCATCGGTTTAAGACCCCTGAGAAACTGAGATTGGTTCCTCCATCGCTTCTTCGGATTTGATGAAATCAAATCTCTGCAACTTGGACAACACTTCGTTGACATGGGTGGAATCATATTTTTCACGGATTTCACAGAGTTTTTCATAGATTGAGATAAGGATTTCTATTTCCTTTTCTTCCTTACTTGAGATTTGTTCTTTCTCTGTTTCAAGCCTCAATCCCAATCGTTCAATTTCAGATACCAATTTCTTGGTCAGATCCTCTTCCTCCTGCACAAGCTTATCAATTTCAGGGTTGTCTTCAAAATCCGCTTTCTGAACCCCCAAATTAGCAAGCACATAATTGACCATTTCATATTGCAGGAGATATGAATTGATTCTCCGCCATTCTTCTCGATATTCCACTTCAAGATCATGGAGAACCTGTGTCAGCTTATCTCGTATGGGAATGGATTGAAGGTGATATTCACTTGTTGTAAGAATCCCCCTAGTTTTCTGATCTTGGAGGTAGGTCAACTGAAGAGTCAATATCCTTTTTTTCAACTCAAGTTCCTCAATTCTATCCATAAGAATAATGGTTTCTGTTTTCTTTGCCACATATTTCATGGGAAGCCCTTGAATGATTGTTGAAAAGAAGAGAGTGACAAGAACCATCGATAGAAATTCCTGAGGTGTAAACGAAAGGTTGCCAATGAGATCTGGCCGTTCTGAAATCTGATAGAATGCAACCGTTGCAAGAACACCTGTTGCCAACCCTCTTAGACCACCCCATCCAATGAAGATGGATTCCTTGCCTGAAAGAGATGTGGTTGACCTAAGAAGAACAAACACGACAAGCATCCGTATCATGATACTGGCAATAGCAAGGAATAAGGAAATCTCCACCATAATCACGACCTTATCCAATCGGATAATGGTTCCAAGAGCAGTAAAGGCAATCAGTTCACCCAATTCGGAAATGTTGGTGTGGAATTCATCCACTTCAGCAAGGGAAAATCGGGAAAACCTGAAACTAGTGGGGTTTCCAAAAACCACGCCACTTGTCAATGCGGTGATTGCCGAAGATATCGGAAGGTTGAATGAATGCAAGACAATTGCAATGAAAAAAGCCAAGATGACAAGAGCCAAAGAAAGAAAATCGGTTTGTTCTGAAGAATTCAACTTGGTATTTATCTTCAAAAAGATTAATCCGAGCAAATAGCCCAGTAGTATTCCTCCAAAAAATGAAATAAGAAGAGCACGGATCACGTGGGTCGAAAAAGAGAGTTGGGTGTCTCCCTCCAGAAAGGAGATCAGAATAAATTCCGTTACAAGGGCGATAGCCACCGCATCATTGATGGCACTTTCACCACCAATAATTTCCTGTACTCGAGCCTTAAGTCTCAAATTTCCCTTGAACATCGAAAATGTGGCTGCCGGATCAGTAGGAACAAGCATTCCCGCGATCAAGAGGGAAATAAGGAGTGGAAAACCAAAAATCAACGTGATTACCTGCGAGAACAGGAAAGTAGAAATGAAGACTCCAAAAAAGGCAAGAATGAGAATTGGCCTTAAGTTCTGCAAGAATGCCTTGAAATTGAGCTCCAATCCTTCTCTGAAGAGCACAAGAGCCAATGCAAGTTCCGCTAGGAAGCCAACAAGTTCAGGTTGCTCCAAATATGTAATCGCTTCAGTAATAGGTTCAAAAGGAAGAATAAGAACCAACTGTCCTAACAAGAACCCACTGGCCATGAGGGCGAGGAGACGAGGAAAATTATTGTTCCCGTCACTGATACGATCTGAAAGAAGTCCGAGAAGCAGGAGAATTCCAATACCCCCAATTGCAAGTACCGGTGGGCTTACCATATGATATCGGATTAACTTGGATTAATTAAGTCTAATTGTTGAAATAAAAAATATTTTTCAATTCAAATCCTCATGAAATTCTCAATTAAACGGATTTTACCCTTGAAATAACGAATGACTGCAAAAGGTTCGCCAAAATTCTCAATGAAGTAGTAATTCCTCAGTTTTTTCACCTGAAATCCATTTTCTGGGGTGAATTGTTCAAGAAGTTTCTGGAATTCTTCAGGAGACATCTCAGTTTCTCCGAAAAATTCAGTTTGCTCCAATGATAATGTTCCGTTAAGTGTTGAAATGGTCATCGAAAATAAAGAAAATGTTAGCTTTATAAATCGGAAATCGTACCGTTGGTAAAAATATCAATCGATAGGGAAGAGATCCACGATCTTCAGAAAGTTTTCAATGGTTGCATCAGGAACTACACCATTTTCTTCATAACTTTCCACTATTTCCGGATCATACCGACCGGTTTTGACAAGAACTCCCTTTGCACCAATGGACTTGGCACCCAAAATATCTGCCTCTATATCATCTCCAATAAGGCAGGCATGATCAGGTTCGATTCCCAACTTTTTGCAACCATCTAGGATGAAATCCTTATTGGGTTTGCCCATCACCTTCAATTTTTTTCCAGAGGCATTTTCAAGTAACATTCCATAGGATCCAGAATCAAGAGCCAATCCCGATGAAGATACATAGGTTATCCCTTTTTGAAGAACATATAGCTCCGCTCCTCTTTTCAAACACCGGAGAGCTTTATTCAATCGATCCTGGAGATCGGAGCGACCCCTTATATCTCCCACAATAACCACATCCGGTGTGAAATCATCCTTCTTTACTTCGTGGAAATAGTCTTCCAATTCTTCTGTAACAACAAAATATGCGGAAAGGTTGTTTTCAAGCAAATATTTTTTGGCAAATTCAGGAACGGAATATACTTTCTCTTCAGGAAGATTGAGACCGATCCTGTAGTAGTAATCCATTAGGCTTTGTTTGTTTTTACTGTCAGTATTTGTGAGGAAGAGGACATTGTAGCGATTCAGTAGCCCATCAATGACTTCTTGGACCCCTTCAAAGGGTTTACCATGTTCATAGACTGTTCCATCAAGGTCTATCAGTAGGCCATCAACCTCATCTAACCAATCCAGACTCATTTTGTCCAGATAATCCAGAAGGTTTTTAATCCTTTTTGAGCATGGCTGATTTCTCCTTTCAATATTGGATCAATTGAAGGTAATTGGAAATGCTTTTTTTTCGTATAATTGACGCTATACGCGATTCTCTTCGTACAATGAAAATGGATTGCCATCAGGATCCTCAAAATGAATGACTCGTTTGCTTGAGCCAATATCGACGATTTCTGAAGTGAATTTCACCCCCTTTGACTTAAGGGATTCAATAGCTTCCTCCAAATTTTCAACCAAAAAGGATATTTCCGTTCCCTTGCCAATGGAATCTTCAGTCAAGTGAAGTCCTATATAGGTATTTGATCCAGGAACGGAGACTTCTGTCCAAAAGGCACTTGTATAACCCATCTCCATGTTCAAAACAGAGGTGTAAAACTGCTTTGCCTTTTCCATGTCCGAAACATATATCACCAAGTGATGAATCTGCTTTATCATAAGCAATTCTTGGTGATATGATTAATTAAGTAGGGTTCTATTGGGCGAGAAAGTTTTGATTAATTTTTAAAGGGAATTGTCATTATCTGTTTGCTATGGAGAATTCTGTACCTATCCATGCGTTTATCGTTATGTATGCATCTGGGACACCCCTTTTTGCACGAAGGTACAGTTCCAAGCTTGAACAATTCGACAATACAAAAACTGCGCTTCTTGCGGGCTTTCTTTCGGCAATCGACATGTTCTCCAAGGTTAATCTTGAAGGTACACTAAAGGATATAGGGTTTGAAAATGAACGTTTCTTTTTTGAGAAAGTAAGCGAAGACATTGTCCTTGTTGTTTCAACACCAGATCCATACAATGATCTGATGGATCAGGATGCATGGAAGAACGAAATAATCATCAAGCGGATTTTGGATCGGTCAAGGCTTGCATTAAAAGTCATGATGGAAACGGCAAGTCGGTTAAACATACCTGTTGAAGATCTCATAGATGATTTTGGGATGACTTTGGATTCATTAATTTTGGAATCTTCATATATTGAAAGTGAAGAAAATGTGATCGAAAACTATTTTGAACAAACACAGGAGATGTCAGAAAAAATTGGGTCTTTTGATGAAATGGTCTTCAAAGAAGCCATCCAGACAATTGAAAGATATTTTGGAAAGAAAGAATGAATATTCTTTTGGAGTAAAAATACATCAAAAATATCCAATTCCGTCTAGAGACATGATGATCCATTTGCCAGAAAACTTCCCTTCCTCAAAATCAGATCTGCTGACGGAAGCCAATAGGATCAGGGAAGAAAGATACGGGAAGAAAATTTCAGCTTCAAGGAATTACTTCTTTCCTTTGGTCAAATATTGCCGAAATTCTTGCTTATATTGCGGATTTTCAAGAAAAAGTGCTGAAAGGAAGAGATTTTCCGAAATGGTCATGGAACCCGAAACAGTTTTGACACAATTGGAAATCGCAAAACAAGCCAATTGTAGAGAGGCTCTGTTTGTATTAGGCGATCGACCGGAACAGATCAACAAAAAAGTGGCGAAATTTTTTCGGGAACATGGATTTGAAACTTCAGTTGACTATGTGGAATGGGCTTGCAGGGAAACCCTGCGCAAAGGACTTGAACCTCACGTGAATCTTGGGGTCATTTCCTATGAGGAATGGGAACAATTGAAACCGGTCATTGCTTCGGCAGGTCTCATGCTGGAAAATATCTCTGAACGGTTGACAGAAAAAGGAATGGCACATCATGCCTCTCCAGACAAGATTCCGTCAGTACGAATCAAGTGCATAGAAGATGCCTTGGAGCTCAAAATTCCATTCACATCGGGAATTCTGATAGGGATCGGTGAAACACAAGCAGAAAGGGAAGCCACAATCCATGAATTGCGCAGATTCTCTATGGAGTATGAAACGCTCCAAGAAATAATTGTTCAACCCTTTCATCCACTACCGAATTCACCATGGAGAAACAAGCCACAGGCTTCTGCAAATCTGTTGATAGAAACAATTGCGTTTTCCAGAGTTACCCTTCCACCGGAAATCAACATCCAATTTCCTCCAAATCTAACGGAATTTCCAATAATCGAGGGGATCAAGGCAGGTGCAAACGATCTAGGGGGAATTTCCCCAGTCACAATTGATTACGTGAACTATACAAGTCCTTGGCCAAAATGGGATTTCCTTGAATCCTATTTGGGAAACAATGGCTTTGAATTGACTGAGAGAGGTCCGGTATATTCGGATTGGATGAAATATTCCTCAATCTACTAAAGATGAATGCATAAGCTAAAGTCCGTTTTCTTTCCAATAAGAGGCATGCAACTTGATGTTGGGATACTGATTTTTGATGGTATTGAACTCCTTGATTTTGCGGGACCTTTGGAAGTGTTCTATGTTGCCCGCCCTTCACCTCAACAGCGTGATGTAAGGCTATTCAATGCATTCACCATTGCAAGAACCAAAGAACCAATTACAGTCAAAGGCGGGTTGAAGGTAATACCTGACAAGAGTTTTGACGAGGTGCAACAACTGGACATATTGCTGATTCCAGGAGGAGAAGGCGCTCGAAAAATGAAAGGTGATGAACCTGAGATAAACTTTATCAGAGGTATAGAACCGAATGTAGAACAAATTGCCACAGTTTGCACAGGAAGTTGGATTTATGCGATGTCGGGAGATCGAGCAGGAGAGAGGTTGCTAACTCATCAATTGAGAAGAGAGGAATTCAAGGATAAGTTTCCAGACATCAAGATTGTAGAAGGATATAGATACTTCGAAAATGACACGGTGGTCAGTGCTGGAGGGGTCAGCTGTGGAATTGATCTGGCACTTTACTTGGTCTACAAATTCTTTGGTGAGGAAGCTGTGGATTATACTGCATCAGTTATTGAATATCCATTCAATCCTTAGCAAATTGCATGAGAAAATTTATCCTTTTCTCGCAAGCTTAATCTATACCTGTTTCTTTGAATGGTTGTAGATGCTTGAAGAAAATGTTCAGGATTCCCAAAATGAATTTGAGTTCGATTTGAAGGAATTCTTCAGAAAGTTAAAGGAAAACAGACTTTCACTAGAAGCGATTCTGACGGGTGTGTTCAGTATCTTGACATTGGGATCCTATTATCTAGGCAATCCCATCTATATCTTCTTCCTTCATTTCCTGACAATAGGATTTGCAGTGGATGTCGCACTATATTATTTCAGGAATTATAAACCATACACGACATACATTGAAGAAAAACTTGAAGATTTACGATCAAACACGAACCGTGCAATCAGACCAGGACTAGCGCCCTTGGAATTCATTGGAATAGAGGAAAATCTGGATCTCCTTTCCTCCCAACTCCAAAGGACAAAGGAAGTTCGAAGAAGTTATCAGGCCGAACTTGAAGCCACATACGAAAAAATCGACTACGAAATCTCAAGAATAAACACTCTCATTGGAGATTATATCGCTTTGAGAAAAACGATCGGAGACTTTCAGCAAACCCTGAATGATACATTGAACGAAACAGCAGCAAACATTTCTAAGTTTGAGGAACTCGTTTCAGAAAACTCCTTGAGAATCGGTGAATTTTCCACCTCATTGAATTCAATTGCCAAGCAGAACAAAATCCTTTCATTGAATGCAGAAATTGAAGCAGTAAAGGTAGGTGAACTTGGTAAAGGATTTGAAGTGGTCGCAAGCAATGTACAGAAATTAGCTGAACAAACCAAAAGATTGAGTGAGGAAATCAGTAATGTCGGTGGATCACTTGAAGTTGAAGGATTAGGAACTAGTTCCATGGTTATTGAAGAAATTGAAACACTGACTTCCACGTTTCAGGATATTGGAAAAGCAATTGAAAGTTTTGAAAAGCTAATAGATTCACTTAACCGTTCATTGCAAAGATTATCTCAACTTCGTCAATCCCTTTCATATGTTGACATCAGAGCGTGAGCTTAATGCGATGTCAGGTATGTGGAAATGAAACCGCAGGCAAGAATTATTGTGAATCGTGTGGATCCAAATTATCTAAGGATTATCTCTCTACACTGATTGGAAGACCCACATCCACACCTACCACCTATCTTTCTAAAACAAAAAAAAAGTTCAGTTCTAGCGGAAAAAGGTCTCTTAAGGAAGAAATTTTTGGAGTATTGCTTGCAGACCATGGAATTCTCAAAGGCATAATCGAAAGAAAGAATTGGAAATTTGTCATCAAAATACATCTGAGTATTTTGGCAATCATAATCCTGATTACATATCTATACAATTCCTTTGACGGCGGTATAAGAAATTCAAACATAAGAGTTATTTGGGGTTTTTATTTCGCTCATTTAGTTTCCAGTGTGGTTTTTGCCTATGGCCTTAAACTAAGTGGTTATGCAAGTTACAACTTCCTAGATTATTTGAAATTAATGCTGACTGTAAGTTTAGGAGCAATTCCTTTCATTCTAGTCTATACCTCACCCATTTTGACGTTCATTTACCTGCCTTTATTCTATCTTTCGAGAATAACCCCTCTACTTTTTCTATATTTCCTCCTTCTAAGAATAAAAGTATTTTATGATTTCTCATTATGGAGACCATTTGATGCAGCAACCATTGGCTCAGTGGCATTGATCATAGAATTCATAGGAGTAATGCTAGCCATTGCCTAATTTTTCACCACAATTGATCGTAGGAATAACCGAAAAGTTGAATCTTTAAAAATCGATTTGAGTTAGTTGAATTATGCCCCTAGAGTATTGTTCGGTTTGCGGTGCAGATGTAACCGGTGTCAAATTCTGCACCAATTGCGGAAACCAAATAATCAGAGAAGAACAACCAGCAAAGCCACTAGAAAACCATCAAAAGGAAACAGATGACAATACTGCAATGCAAGATTCAGCAGTTACCGATCAAGTACCTAACCAACCCACCACGCAAGAACCGTTCACTCAAGGTCAATATCCTCAAGGCCAATATCCACCGGGTCAGTATCCCCAAGGCCAATATCCCCAAGGCCAATATCCACCGGGTCAGTATCCCCAAGGCCAATATCCCCAAGGTCAATATCC
>CAZYCQ010000027.1:0-42561 GCA_964645535.1 uncultured archaeon
AATCACTTTCAAATGTTCTCCAAACAGACGAAGAAAGGTACTTGAGTATACTTATGGGGATCTTTACTTCTTTCACTAAGGAAATCTTATCAGATCTTAATTCTCCTAACAACTGATCTGGTAGAAGGGGGATAACTAAGGGGTTGGAAAGCATGTGCAAAATGCTCTGGGATCGATAAAGGTCGACAATCTCTGCAAGAAGTCTTCCATCTAGATTCAGGAACAGAGGACTTTCAAGGAATGGCAAAAGAAAATCATTAAGTTTTTTGGGAAGGTGCATTTCTTTTGCACCAATCATTGCCAAATCTTGGACAGTTCTGATATCTTTGACGTCCAACCAATCAAGCCTGAATGGAATGGGAATTGAACAATTGGTCCAAGAATACCATCCAAGATGGAGGATATCTTTCATAGTGGAAGTGTCCAGATCATTTTGCCTGAAAACCAAAATTGCCTCAATGATATTCTCAGCACCTTGTTCTTGGGCAAATTCCATTTCTCCAGGAAATGCCGTCAAATGGATGATATTGCTGAACAGAAAACGCTTCAAATCAGCAATTTCTGGGACTGAGGATTTGACGAATGGAATTACTTGATCTAGAAATTCAATGCCGTTTTCCTTTAGTGATTTAATCAGTTCATTATCGGGTAGAACCTCTATGGGGATTCCTTTTGAGGAAAGGAGGATTCTATATTTTTCTGTGGAAAATGTATCCTTCAATTCACGGAAGAATTTCAACGAGAGACCAGTCTTATCAGAAAGCTCATAGGGGTCTCTTAATATCAATTCCTCAATTGTTGCCAAATTTGCATTCATCAGTGCCCTAAAGCTTGCTGGATCGATATCAAGAAGGGTAATGGGGGTATTGCCGCTTTGACTTAATTCAATGAGGAAACCAGGAGTGTTGAAAGCCTCAAATAGAGGCAGTAGCCAATCATCATGATCGGGAGAATACCGAATCAATATTTCAGCTACTTTTTCGTCTAATATATCTTCATGTGGTGGAACAATGAAAGGAGCAAAGGCAGATTGTCTTAATTCAAGCATCAACAAAGATGGCAATCTTCTAAGTGCTTGTTTATCTACTTTATCCGGTGAATTGATCCAGTTTTCTAGAATGGATCCATCGACAGGTGTTTGTGAGATGGCAGTGGCAGGGATTTTTGCCATTGCAACAAAAGGTCTAAAATCAATGAAACGATTAGTCAATCGAGTTACCAAGGTATCAAGTTCAGCATCGTCATCAGACAAATCTTCTTCAGAAACGAATAAAAGATCCGCTAATGTAAGAATACCTTTTCCATTGAGTAAATCAAGTTCTTCTTCTGTTACAGAAGGAAATTCAGACAATGGCAAATCCAAAACCATTTGTGTATGTTTGATAAGGGTGGCCAAAGCAGGGTCATTAATGAAAGAATCAGAACTCAATTGATATTTAAGTTCTTGAAGTGTATCGATATCGCTACATTCGAATACACCTGATTTTGTTATTGACCTAATCTCAGCTTTTCTGAAAATGTTGATGTCTTTGAGTGGAATACCATTCTCCTGTTCTGCCTCAGCCACTGTTTCACGAGAAATGTTGTCCAATATGAACTTGATTTCAGGTTTGGAAAGTCCAGTGATTTTAGAGGTTTTATTAATTGGAGTCAGAAGAAGGTTCAATATGCTTTTGATTCCACTTTCATGTAATTTCTTCGCGTGGAAATATCGAAGGTTGGGAGTAAAGAAAACCGTTTTGTCATATGCTTCGACAAGTGATGAAAACTCAAGAGCGTGCTTTAGATTTTCAAACCGTTCAGCAGGCAATCTGGTTTTTTGTTCAAGAATTTTGTCGCCAGTCAGCAGAAAGTCAATGATGGTCTGAATTCCACTTTTTGTCAGGGTGCTAATGATCTCTTCACCAAGTTCCTCTTCGGCAAATTTGACAGGGAGTTGGAGAAGTTGTTTGATTGAGCTTATGGCCTCCCATGGAACAAGATAGGAATCCCAACTCTCCTCGAATGTGGAGAAATAGAGATCCTCCAACGTAAGAAGATCATTTGCCTTCAGATGGGTGATTTGAATGGGTCTGAAAAGGTTAAGTGATTCCAAGTCAATTCCAACTTCCTGAAGAATTACAGTAGTCTGTCTGGTCTTAGTCTGTTCAATCGGCCAGCCAAGGATTTCTGAAAGTTCTTCTGCCGGAGTGGTCAGAAAGTCAAAAACACGGGTAAGTTTTGCTTTGGATAGTTTCTTTAATTCATCTGCTTCCAAGGTTATGTATTTGAATTGTTTAATCTGTTCTTTTTCGTCAGCCTCAGGATTCTTTTCTGGGAGTGGAATTTCCTCTTTCCATGATAGAAGGACAGCAGGGGAACGAAGAAGAGATTTCATTTGGGAGATAACAGGCCATGTTAGTCCATAAACCTCAAACGTTTTGACCTCTGTCAGATAGTAGAGTTTCTCAATCGTATCATATCCAGATTCAATCAAAGATTGGATTTCATTGGAAGTGAAGTGAGGTACATTATCTACCTCAAATTCAAAGACACCCCTATACTTCCCTTTGGACACCTCAACTGCGATTGGTGTTCCTCGGAGTTTCAGGGAAGATTTTTCAATTTTGTCTTGTATCCGTTTCTTGGACTTTCCAAGGATATTGGCGATTCGAGTTGTCGGAGACAAAAACAATTGGTATATTCTTTTAATGCCATGCTTGCCTAATGTATCAATTTCAGAGCTTGAAAATTCACTTAGATGGACAAGTGAAAGATCGAGCTTTCGTTTTGCATTGAATACCTGAGCAACTCTGAAATACAGGTTTTCAGGGTTTACCTCCTTTTCATCAGGATGATCAATCAGATAGAGAAAGAGATTTACAGCCTCAGAGGCTTTTTTCCCAGTCACCATTGAGGAGATTTTGGATTTGGGGGAAGTAAGTAGCTGAAGGAAATTCCTAACACCTTTTGCCTGAAGCTTCTTCAATCCTTGCTGGAAAACCTTCTCAAGCTTTTCATCCTTGAAAAATCCCGTAATTTCGGGTAGAGGACTGAAAAGGGCGGAATTTATGAGGTTATGTTTCACGATTTTTTTGCCTGCCATTGAATCAGGCAGTCTATCCTTCCAGAGAATGGAAACAAGTTGACCGACGGTAAGAATGTTGAAAAACTTTGTAGCTTCTATTTCTGAAGAATTAAGAAATGTAATTGTTTCAATTGCAGGATCCTGTGCTTTGGCTTTTTTGATCTGTTTGAGATTAAACCCTTCTTGGAGTAATTCAAGCCATTCTTCAGACAGACCGGTTATCCTTGATATTTCATCTTTTGGCCAGATCAAGAACTTTCCAATTGTATTTATTCCTGCATCAATGAGAAAATTCATTGAGGGAATCAATTCATCAGACAGGAGATGAACAGATTCAGCCAACAGCATGAAAAGTTCGGCCAACAGTGATTTATCTGTTTCACTTTCGATTCTTTGGTAGACACGATCAAAGTTGTAATAAAACTCTTCCAAAGTAAAAATTCCGACCTTATTGAGGATTTTAGCATTTCTTTTTCCAATCAAGTCAAGTTTATAGCCGTATTTCTTTTTCAGATTTTGCAGATCTTCTTTGTATTCATTTTCATCAATCGGCGTTGCCAAGAATTCAAAAAGTTCTTCCAAATGGTTTTCGTTTATGTAATCTTCCAGTCCAGGCTCGATCACCTTGATTTCATCTAAGGGGCTTACTTCATTGATTTGCATCAAACTATCGATGACACGATTCTTACTGTCTTCGAACAATAATATTCTCAGTTCATCGATTTTTTTGTGCTTGCTCATTTTGTGCGAATTGAGGTTTGCCAATTCTTCAAGAGTTTCAATTCCCAATTTTTGGAGGAGGGGAATAAATTTGGCACTTGTTTCAGATGCCATAGTGTAGGGATCCAAAGGTGTCGAATAACCCATTAAAGTTTCCATGAGGTGTGTAAAAAGGAACCGTTGCAGTTCCCTGATTTCATTGACCACTTCAGAAGGCGTAGATAAGAGATCCTTGACTGTCTGCAATTTTCTTCGTTTGAATGCATTCCTCGTGTACCCATCAAAAAAAGGTTGGGGATTGTCAATACGTACTTCAAGGACAGAGGGGGTTTCATTTCCAATGTTATTCAATTTTTCCAGATATGTCTGGATAAGATCTGGACCAATGTTTTCTGAATTGATTGGGTTTGATGGGTGTGTTGTTTCTATTAGAAATTCGATATGGTTGGCAACCTTTCTTTTGCGAATTTCTGGGAATTTCAATAATTGGTCAAGGTCTGGGAGGAGATTTTTGGGATCAAGCAATCTTTGAAGGTCAATCTCTTCTTTATTTAGATCAATTTCAGATTTTGCTGTTGAAGGATCAAGAAATTCTTGAAGGGAAACTTTGTCTTCTTCGCTTAATTCATCCTCACCGACCATGGTTTCTTCAGCTAGTGATTGGGCAGAACTGAAATCAAGAGATTCAAGATCTGAGATCAAGGTTTCATTTGTTGAAAGTCTTTCATTGTATTGCTGGATTTCGTAAAGAAGAACAAGTTTTAACTCTTCAATTAATTTCGGTAATAGTCCTTGAACCTTATCCAATAAATATGGTGGAGTTACAAGATAGTCCCAAGATGTTTGAATCCATCTTCTAGGAAGTGCTTTGGAAAGATGGGGCAGTTGAACTTCAGCATCACGTGAATGGAATCTTCTTTCAATTTCCGGTGGAACAAGCAAATCAATTGGAAGGGAAGGAATATTTCCATAGGTTCCATGGATCAAGATTGTTTTTCGTTTGTAATAGTCAATTCGTTCTGCTTTAATCCTCAATAATTTTGCAAGCCGTGCATTTTCGGTTCTGAGGAATTCTTCCGTTGTAAATATATTGTTTGATTGAAGTTTCAGTTTCCATTTTTCAGGAATCCAAATAGGTTCGATGAAAATTGATCTTCCCTTTGGAAGGTCAAATCTTCCAATTCGTGGCTCCCCTGACGAAAGTGCTGCAATAAGCCGTTCAGGTTTGAGTCCCACATCAGGATCCCACCGATTTGCTCGCTTCAGAATTTCGAGTAAATTATTCGCAGTCTGAGGAGCATATCGTTCAAAACGTGATCGTCTCTGTCTTTCACGTTGTTTTCGTCTAGAACGGTTAAGGAATGATTTTAACTTTCGACCGAGTTGCAACAATGCCAATTTTATTTCTTCTGCAATCTCATCCACTTTGTCAATGTATTCTTTTGATGTTTCCGGGAAGGGAATTTTGGTCGATACGAGGGAGACCGCGATTGCCAAAGGATCAGATTGGCGTGTCAGACCATATTCATTCCACTTAATCGAATCTATGACATGTTTAATCACATCATTTCCTGCACCGAAAATCAAGGGAATACGGTTGGCATATCTATAGATTACCTTGTTGTCGATAATTGTTGCCCCTTTTGATGCGGTTGCCTTATTGACCCCTCCACCATAGCCTATTGCAGCCTCAATAATAAAAGGATGTCCTTCATAAGCTTTTGGCGGTCTGGTGACTGCTTCAACGAAAATCGGTTCTAATTCTTTCTCAATACCTTTACGCAATCTGTCTGCGCCCAATGGAGAAAGAGCATCCCCTTTGGGCTCATCAAATTTGAAAATCCTATCTCTTTTTCTTTTTACTTCTTTTGCCTCACGGAAAGCTCTTTGAAATCCATCATGAACAATCCGCCTAATATCCTTTTCAGTCAGCTCCGAAGGTTTTTTTGTTGGATCAACACCTACTTCCTCAAAAAATGATTGTGCGGCTTGAAGACTTACGCCCATGAAGTTTTTTGAAAGAAACTCAACGACTGTGTCATTTGGGTCAGCCTGTGCAATCTCTCTTCGGAATGTGGTAATGTCGGTTCCCCAAGGGTGAACAGGGACAACCTCAGGAGGTTTAGGCAGATCATCAACGACCCTTTTGAAAATCAGTTCGTCTTCAGTTCCTGGTTCATCGCCAGGAAGGAAAATATGCATGTCTGCATAAGGGGTAATAATTGCCAATTGTTTGAAGTATTCTCTCACGTAATTCTTTGCTTGACCCCAGTTTCCAGTAAATGAGACCGTAACTTCTGTTCCGAAATCTTCGAAATAATCGGGGTCTTCTGGATGAATCACTTCATCAGAGATGATTATTGGCTTGTTTTGTTCCAAATTAATCTTCAACTTCACTCGATATGTGACATCAGATCCAATAGGTCTTGTAGTAATTTGGATGGGGAGATCCAGAGTAGACATTGAGTAAAGAAGAACCATCTTTGAACCGAGACCAAAACGTCCACGGGTTTGTTGAGCGCCATATTTTGTACCTGCAAGTACGGTTCCGAACAATTGCGGAATCAATTCGCGGGGAACACCGACACCATTGTCACGACATGTAAGTTGAAGGAAGTCCAATTTCTTGTTGCCCAAACGCGTTGAATCCATATCCATGAGATTGGAGACTTCTTCAACGGTCATTCGTCTGAGTCTCAGGAATATATTAGGGGTTACATTGCGTTTTTCTGCGGCATCTAACGCGTTTTCCACAAGTTCACGAATTGATGTAAAGACAGCCCTCAAAGGATTCCCAAAACCGGCTATGCTTTTGTTGTCATTGAAGAAGACAGCTGCACTTGCTGAACGAGCCTTTGAATCTGATCTTTTAATTTTCTTTGAGGGTGTTTGCTTAGTGACAATTTTTTCTTTTGAGATGGTCTTAGGTTTCTTTGGTGTCTGCTCGGTAGCCAATTTCTTAACCCCTATTCTTGCAATGTGCAAGCATTATTTCAGCTCATAATTTGGCGATGACATTAGAGTTATCGCCAATGCACATCATCCTAATAGTTGTTCTCTGTAATTAAAGGTTATCTATTGTACATTTATCAATTAACAATATTAATTTCCAACGAAATGATTATTTATATAATTAATTTGCTATGAATATATCTGTCAAATTTTCATTGAATTCAGAAAAAATTTGTTTCAAGAAACAACTTAATTCCTCCTTCATTCCGAGAAAGAAGAGATTTTTTAAGCATATTGGCAAAATTCATTCTTTTGGCTTCTTCATTTTCGATTATCAAGGTAAGCGTTGATCCAAGTTCCATTCGAATTCTACTTTCAGTTTTCAACCATTCGAGTATTGAGAAATCTTCATCAGGGGAGTAGGTAGGATTAGATTGGCAAATGAAGTGCCTAAAAGTGGACAATCTCTTTGTCGAGGAATTTGACAGTTCTTCCATGAATTTGGCGGAATCAAAATTTCCTAAGGAAATAAAGTCCAACATGGAAGTTATCCTCAAGGTTTCTTTAATGACACGTCCTTTCAATCCAATTTTCTTTAGATCGTCACCGTTCAATGGTTTAGGAAGAATCATGTAGCCTTGTTTGAACTTTTCCAGTTCTGCTTGAAGTTGGGTATATGATGAATTGTCAAGTTCGCCCATCAGAGACAATGTTTTTTTGGTTTCTTCAAGGAGCGGGAGGGCAAAATTCTTTTGTCTCATGGAGAAGTAATATGCTGGTTTGAAAATCCATCGTCGAATTTCCCCATTACTTGTTTGTTGATCAGATAGATGAAAAGCCCCATCCAGAAGAATAAGTTTGACTGCAATTCTCAAACATTGCCATTTTCCCATACCAGGGTATCGTTTGAGGAAAAATTTGCTTATTTTATCGATATTCTTTTCCGAGAAATTTTCATCGATTTTGAGATGATTGAACAGGCCCCTCAAATAAATCAAGGCAAAAGTGGTTTCAATATCGAGCATATTAAGAATTGAATGGTATTTCTTTTCGAGCGATTTACACCAATCGCTGGATTCAGGAAAAAGGACATCGGAAAGACCGGTTTGGTTCAGATACTTGATCCCAATGGAAGGACGGGCTTCAAAGGTTTTCTTCAGTTCAACGTAAATTCGTTCAAGAGAGACATTATGTTTTTTCAATAACGAAGCGGAATGCTTAATTGCATTGAGCGTTTGGTTTTCTATTTCAAAATTTAACTTGGATGCGAATCTTATGGCCCGTATGATTCTTAGGGAATCTTCTTCGAAACGTTCTTGAGGAACCCCTACTGCTCTAATGGTTTTGTTTTTTAAATCCTCCAACCCATTAAAGGGGTCATGGACATTTCCATCGGAATCAGCAGCCATTGCATTGATTGTAAAGTCTCTTCTTGCCAAATCCGCCTTAAGATCAGAGACAAATTCAACATTGTCAGGTCTTCTTCCATCAGAATATGATCCTTCAACTCGGAAGGTAGTTATATCGATCTTCACTCCCTTGAAATAAACACCCACAGTCCCATGCCTAATTCCGGCATAAAATTGCTTGTATCCTTTGAATATTTTTTTGATTTCATCAGGTCGTGCGTTCGTTGCGATATCTATATCAAAGTCCTTCAGGTTCAATTCAAAATTATAGAGTTCTGCAAGTAGAAGATCCCTGACTGTTCCACCGACTATAAACGCGGTAAAACCGGCATCTTCGATCAATCGCATAGCTTCTTTCGCTCTGGATGGAACATGGACCTTCATACTTTCCTCATTCTCTGAAACTTAAAATCAATATCTATTGCTTCGCAACTGCGTTAATTTTTAGATTTCAGAATTTCCATTTTTTTTGAACTATAGAGATAATTTAAAAGATACAATTATGGAAAGCAAAACGTTGAAGGTCATAATTTTAGTAGGTCTACCGCTTTCAGGTAAATCAACCCATGCACGGATTTTGGAAAAAGAGGAAAATATTCCTCTCGTTGAAACTGGAACCTTTGTGTACAAGGCTGTTGAGGAAAGAGGGTTGGAAGCAACTCCCGAAAATATTGTCAAGGTTGCAGGAGAATGTAAGGCTCAATCAGATTCATATTTTACGGAAAGGGCACTTGAATATATTGAAGAGAATTACAATGATCGACCCGTTGTTTTTCTTTCAGGTGTCAAAGCAAAGAGTGAGGTTGACCTTTTGAAAAACAAACTAGGAGACAAAAATGTCTTTATTGTTTCTTTCCATGCATCAAGGGAAACAAGACATGGTCGTTTGCAGAACAAAGATCGAATGGAAGCATCCAAAGCCCAAGGTGAAGGCAAGTTGACCGAAGATATTGCCATGGCCAATGACATCAGTAGGTTTGATTTAAGGGACAACAAAGAATTGAGCTATGGTTTGGGAAACCTAATTGCCTTAGCAGATTATGTAATAAACACCGAGGACAAAAGGTGGCCTTTCAATAATGCTGAAACCACCCTTAAACAGTTCAAGGAAGTAATTGCAGAAATCAAGAATTCCTAAAACTCAGGGTTCTTTCTTAAAGGCACTACTGACGCGATATATTTATTGTAAAATTCCAGTCTTTTCAGAGTCAGATCGAAAACTTCATCAGGAGTCATTGAATTTTGTGCAACTCCATCTTTAATGGCAGCTTCAGCAACAGCCTTGGCTTCCAGAGGCATAACCAACGGGTCTGTTGGCTTAACAATGATGTGGTTTACATCAAGTCTTTCTTCAGGAAGAGCATTAGCGATTGCCTTAGCAGCGGCAACCTTCATGTTCTCAGTAATTCTTTTTGCTTTCACATCAAGAGCACCCCTGAATATAGCAGGAAATCCTAGAACATTATTGATTTGATTGGCAAAATCACTCCTGCCGGTGGCTACAATTTTTGCTCCAGCTTCAATTGCATCCTTTGGAAGGATTTCTGGAACAGGGTTTGCCAGACCAAAAACAATTGCATCGTCTGCCATTTTCCTAACATGATCCGGTTTGAATGCACCTTCGTGAGAAACTCCTATCAGAACATCTGCACCATCTACTGCCACATCCAGCGGTTCTGAAATTTTTTTGGGGTTAAAACGATGAGAGATTTCTTCCTTGTAAGGATCCATACCTTCTTCTCTTCCGGAATAAACTGATCCCACACGATCGAAAAGCAATAGATTTTCCCCTTTCACACCTGCATCCAAAAGCATGGATGCGATAGCAATGCCTGCAGCACCTGCACCGTTTACAACAACCTTGATTTCTTCCATTTTCTTGTCAACCAGTTTAAGTGCGTTATAGAGACCTGCAATTGTCACAATAGCAGTTCCCCATTGATCATCGTGGAAAACGGGGATATCAAGTTCCTTATCAAGAGTTCTCTCAATGTAAAAACAATCAGGTTTTCGGATATCTTCTAGGTTAATCCCACCAAAATTTTGAGCCATGGCTTTTACATGGCTAATGAACTGATCAGGATCCTTTTCGTTAAGGACAAACGGATATGCATCCACACCCCCGAGAACCTTGAACAGAATTGATTTGCCTTCCATTACCGGCAATCCAGCTATCCCGATGTCGCCCAAACCAAGTATCCTTGTTCCATTGGAAATAACTGCAACCGAATTGCCTACATTGGTGTATTTATGTAGATTTTCCTTAGGATTTTTCAGAATTTCATTGCATGCTACTGCAACTCCTGGAGAATAAGCCAAAGTCAAATCCAGAATAGATTTGACCGATGTTTTCGAAACGATCTCCACCTTACCATTGCCGGGAAAGTTATTTGAATGGTAATTAAGGACATCTTGCTCAGTGAATTCCACTTTTGCTGTTTTTGATGTATGTTCTTGCATCAGCAATACCTCAATAGAATGGTTAACAACTGTATTCCACAATACACAATCATATAATTTTATGTATGTGCAAAGCAAAATGCATTATATTGCCATAAAATACCATCATTTGATTTGCATTTTTTTATGGAAATTCCAATTGCAATGAATTAATGTCAATTTTAGGTTGTTTTTTTAGGATTTGGAAAAGCGAAAGTCACCGTGAATAGGGGACGCAATAAATGTTTCAACTCCTTCAAAATTGAAATCTAGCTCTGTTGACATGGTCCCGAATTTTTGCAATGCATCTATTGCACCAATTCTATGGAGGGGTTGATTGTTATTTCCGCACTGATATGAGTAAGTGCATCTTGGACATCCATCAATCCTCCCACATGGACAATCATTCAAAATTTTCAAGGTTCGGGAAATCCCTTTCTCCATTCGCTCAAAAAGAAGCTTTGAGAGACCTGAACCTCCCGGCGAACCATCATACACGAAAACGAGCCCAGTATCTCCCATTGACAATCCACCTATCTGATTTGCACCGCCTCCTGTCAACGAATTACCGGATTCAATTAAAACATGTTCGATTGCGTGGAAAGTCCCACCTAGAACATCCTGAATTTTTTCCTCAGAAGTCTGTTCCAACACGTTTTCAGGTTTAGGGAATTGGATGGCAAATCCTTTCGTTTTGAATTTATATTGCAGAGGTTTTTCTAAACTATATTTTCCGATAATTCGGTCAGTGAAAATGTTTGAACGATAATATCCCGTTACAGTCTCAGTCAATTCCAATGTAAGGTAAGCAGCAGAAAGCCCGTCAATGTCTACCTCCTTGTCTATTTCAACAACAGTTGGCCACATTGTTCTTTCTGCTTGGGTTTTTTCTCCTCGTTTGTCAGTCTCACGAATTCTGGCTACTTTTTTCTTGCCATCAAAGCCTATAACTTCATACGTTTTTCCTCCGTGAAGGTAGATGGCACCGGGATGGAGTTCTGAAAGAGCCATGGGCAGGGATCTTTGCCCCACCTTTTTGTTGCCGTTATAAATGTCAATTGCGGCCCCAATACCTCTGATTGAGAAATTCTGCAATAATTGGGAAACCTTGTATTTATCTTTGACCCGGATTCTTCCGTTTCTCTTCACTAGAATTCCTCTTTTCAGAAGAGGTTCTGCAAAAGCAGAATACTTGTCAGCCTCCGCTTCAGTTAGAGGCAGTTCAAAAGCCATTGCGAGAATTTGCATGGTTCCGACCAGATCATTGTTTGGTTCAACAAATACAGGATCGATTTCAGTAAGGTATTCATTTGGATTTCGTGCATAATAGGCAGAGATTGGGTCATCTCCACGGAAAACAAGTGCAGAAATACTTTCATCTCCACGTCTTCCAGCTCTGCCGACACGTTGGATGAAATTAGTCAATCCTGTCAGCATCGTGACTACAGCATCCAAATCACCTATATCAATTCCCAACTCCAATGTCGGGGTTGAGACAAGGGCTTCAAGTTTTCCAGTACGAAATGCTTTCTCCACAGATGACCGGTGGGAGTATTCAAGCCCTGCCCTATGAACCTCAGAATTGATTGAACTGTTTTTGAGAATCAGATTTAAGGCTTCAGCAGTCAAATGGCTATTTGCAAAGGCCAAAGTCTTTTTCCTTTCACGGACGAGATAGCTTATGATTCTAGCCATGGTTGATAGGTTTGACGATTCCTTCGGATAGACCATGGTTAAATGCATAGGTGATTTCCGTGCGGTTTTAATTCCAATATGGATGACTTCTCGTTCGAACATCGTTTCCGCGAATCCTTTGGCATTTGAAACAGTTGCACTTGCTCCGATCAACTGCATTTTTGGTGCAAACCGTTTGAGCCGTCGTATCAGCCAGAGAACATTTGAACCATAGGAACCAACACAAAGATGGATTTCATCAATGACCAAGAATTTCAGATTTCGAACCATTCCCTGAAATGAAAAATTGGATCGGAGGTGGTAATGTATCATATCTGGATTAGTGATAAGGATATCGGGAGGATTCTGGTAAATTGAATCTCGTTCCGTTTTTGAGGTATCCCCATCAAACTTTTTGACAGAGACCCCAATGGTTGAAGCGTATTCTATTATCTTAAAGAGTTGATCCTTTGCAAGTGCCTTGGTTGGGTATATGAAAATGGCTTGAGGACCTTTTCGATCAAAAGGATTTGGATTTTCGGAGACAATTCTTTCGATTATTGGAAGGAGAAAGGATTCAGTTTTTCCCATTCCGGTTGGTGCAGTGATGATGACAGAGTGACCTGATGAAATTGCATAATATGCCTGTTGTTGATATTCATAAAGGTTAGAGATTCCTTTGTTTTTCAGGACGTTATGAAGTCCATTAAAGAGAATGACATCCTCAACTGGATCCCCTTCTTTTGGAGGATTTGGTTTAAGATAATCGTAATTGACGAGATAATAGGATCGATCAGAAGCAATTTTTTTGACAACTTCAGGGATATTCTGAGGTAATTTTTGGATTGCCCTTATGGCATTTTGCTCGATTTTTGGGTCAACCCTTAGTTTCTTTCCCTTTTTGATCCAACCTTCATCAAGGGATCTCTTGGTTTTGAAACCATGACGAGTTGCGGGAGAAGCATGGGTTCTCCGCATTTTTTTCTGCAAAAGATGGAATGTTTCTTCAGCAGAAAATCCAGGCTTTCCCTTGTGGGAAAAGCCACATTCTTCGCAAAAGAAGGTAACGATTCCCTTTCGTTTACTATGATCTAGATTTCCAGAACAGTAGGGGCATTCAAATGTTGAAACCATAAACTCTCTCTCGATAAGGTTGTTTCTGAGGGTAATTCTTCATACAGATTTTTGCTTAAGAAGTTCGTCTTAAGCCACGGTCAATTTTTCTATTGCGGCAACTACCCTTTGGGTCTGTGAAGTCAATCGTTCGAGTTCATACAAATCGTTCGAAATGAGAATAAGGAAGGCTCCTTCATAGCAAAATGCAGGGAAAATACTTGCATTACCCTTAGCGATTGGTACCAATTTTGGTTCTTGATCGATGTTGGCAAAAGGATCCTGAAGTTCTTCCATTGATTTTGTTGCAATATCTGCATAATCTTCAGGAGGATCCCTGCCACTGTACATATAATTGATATGCCCTTTATTCTTGACAATGAACATTCCAGCTCGGAGTTGGGTATGGGTTTTGACAATCTTGGAGATAATTTGACGGATTTTTATCCAAATTTTGGACTTCACATTGATCTTGGTCATATTGGATGTTTCCACGATATCCTTAGTCTTTAGTTGTTCAAGAACAGCTCCTTCTCTAATTGATTTGATTGTTTCCCATTCAATTGCCCTTCCCAATTCTTCAAAAAGGGATTTAAAGAGTAACCGACCTTCGGGATTTTTCTGTCTCAACTGTTCAATTGTCTCGAATCGATCCATGATCTGTTCAATTAGCCAAAGACTTTCTTCAGAGTTCATGTCGACATCTACATTTAGGACGACCAATTTACCTTCATAATTCGCAAAGGCAAATTTGTGATTTTCCAACGATATGAGCTCTATATCTCCCCCACCCAATTGTTTTGAATACATATGGACAGTGGCGAACATTGCACTATGAAGATCAGGGTCTTCATCAGTTTCTACAAAATATTCATAATGCTCAAGAAGACCTGCGTCATTGATAATGTAAAATGCACGAACCTTTTTGATCAGATCATCGATTTTTCTCCATGGTTTTGAGGGTTGTGTCGCCATTCCTACACAACACTATTCTCTTACTGTAATTAATAGTTTTCCTGTGGTGGGGAAAATCGTTATGTACTCGTTCCGAACAAGCTGAGAATTGATTGGAAAGTTTTTATCCAGTTTCTTCTTTCGGAATACAGTGAGTGAGGATTTAATTTCAAGGAAAAAAATCGATGATTACCTCGAAAGGCTCAATATCAAACCGATCAAGGTTATCGAGGAGGAGAAATACCTTACATATGTCATTAAAGTTGAACTTGATTTTGGCGAAATTGAGTTGGACATAAGATTCAAGATCGAAACACCCCGGTGGGTAGAATTCAAGACAATTTTTCTGGAAGATTTGGAACCTTCGGTTGAGGTCTACGAAAAGATACTGGAGCTCAATTATGCAACAGTTTTGACAAGATTCGGGATTGAGAACAAAACGGTCTATGCGAAAATTGAATTGCCTTTTCCAACTCTTGATTATGAGGAGTTTTTCTCAGCTATCAAACGGATTGCAAATGATGTCAATAATTACTATCCTTTATTCAATGAGACTACTCACCAATAAATGGCAATAGGTTGATTGTATCTCCTCCAGAGATGGTATAAACGGCATATCCAATGGCAATTAAGGCGATGGAAATATTCATTATTCGAATAATCTTTTCTCTTCTTGTTTTGATGCTTATACTGTTTATTGCAGTCCCGAAGAAAGACATCCCAAGTACTACTCCAAAACTGAATATTAGAAGACCAATAAATATGAACAGGAAATTATTAATACCCAATGTCAGGGTAAACAGAAGAAGGAGTTCATCGTTTGATGCCAAGCCATGAATTATCCCAATTCCGAAAATTGCTTGATGTTCCCTTTTTGCCACAAAGACATGGACATGTTCAAGTTCTTCCACGTCATCTTCATGGCTATGGAGATGATCTTCAGGATGGACTTCAATCCCTTCATCCTTGTAATGGATATGACCGTGAGTGTGTTTTCCCCATTTGATGACATCAAATTCCCAAAGAATTGTCAGCACTCCAATTAAAATAAGCATGATTGCAACTAATGCTTCAAAGTTCGCTAGATAATTGACCAGTATCTCTTCTTTGAAAGTGAATAAGATGAAGGTGATGATGCCAGCCGTTACCATATGTCCGATAGCCCATGAAAATGAGAGCTTAAGGGTATTTTTCAAACTTGGAGATCTTGTGATAATAGATGAGATTGCCACAACATGATCTGCATCAAGGCTGTGTTTTATCCCCAAAAGTAGAGTTAGACCAAGTAATCCGAATGTAGAAAATTCCATTGTTTCCAATTTTGATTCAAAAATATAAACAATTGCTTTGGGATGAATTATCATTACAGAAAATATAAAAGAATATTTTGCGAGAATAGCTCTTAAAATCATCAAATTAATTAGGAAGGCAATGCACGGATAGTCAATGAATGAAAAGGAGTCATCATCGAAATCTTTTGTTGATAAGGCAAGATCAAAAATCGAAAACATGGGAAATTTTATGGGAGATATTGCAGACAATCCCGAAAAACTATTAAAGAGGTTTTGGAAGAAATATGAAAAGTGGGTATTTCTTTTGATTTTATATATCTCTTCTTTTTTCATTTTCAGATGGATGGGGAAAAGCAACAATCTTGCCTGGATAATTGCAGTCTTTCTCTTGGTAGGTTTTCCGTTCTTTTTGCTTTGGATAATCACGAAGTTCATTCCAGAAATAAAAGTAAAAGACAAAGTAATTTTCTCTCGGAATAACCTTAACCTTGAAAAGCAACTGAAATATGGTTTTCGTGGATTGGCAACTGTAGCAAAAGAAATTTACAAAGCATATCCGACATTTTCCTTGGTGGTTGTTTTTGCTTTATTGCTGCTATTATTCATTGCAGTTTGAGCGGATGGTTCAATTAACCTCAGAATAAATAATAAGGCAAGAATGGATGAACGGCATATGGAAATAATTGCCCATAGGGGATTGGACAAGCCTGAAAATACATTACAAGCATTCAGAAAGGCAATCGAGGCGGGATTCCCATATGTGGAATTAGATGTTCACCGCACAATAGACAATCAATGGGTTGTAATCCATGATTTTGAAGTTGAAGGCTTGGAAGTTGAAAGTTCAACATACAGTCAAATCAAGAATTTGTTTTCGGATGATGAAAGACCCCCCCTTTTGGAAGAGGTCATTGAGATAAAAGAATTGAAACTCAACATTGAGCTCAAAGTACCAAGAAACCATGATGACCCAAGAACATTGGGTCAAAGTCTACAGAAGTTTCTAAGCAATCGTCTTTCAGAAGAAAGGTATAATCTCTCTTCCTTCAATTACAAGGGACTGATCGGCGCCAGGACTGCCTCAAAGGATGTCAAGCTTTCTTACCTTTCATTGCGCCCAAACTTAAAAAAATGGGAACAACTGAATCGCAAACTCAAAGGATTGTATTCAGTCAACCCGCTCTTTCTTTTATTGCGAAAGAAACATGTTGATAGAATGCATAGACATGGAATCAAAATACATCCTTGGACCGTTAATCGTGACAAATGGATCAAGAGGATGATTAAATTAGGAGTAGATGGTATCATCACAGATAAGCCAAAAAGAGTAGAGACGATCCTCCATCAAGTTGAGACAAGTTGAGAATGATTTCTAAATTGGTAAGCACCAGTAATCAAGCAAACAACATAGGAAAGTGAAAGTTGGATGAAATATCCGAACGGTAACGGAATAAACGTATCACCAGCAAGTATCTTTCCGAATAGCAATCCAAGAGTGATTGCAACAAGGAAAACAGCAAGTGTCCATCTTTGTAGATTAACTTGCGTCAGTGACAATCTTTTCAATTGAAGCAAAGATAGGAGGATCAAGCGGTCAATTGCCAATAAAAGGAAACCACCCATCAAGAAGAGATTTGCAATAAGATCTGTGTTGGTTGCAGTAAGAATGGTGAAGAATCCCAAGACAGAAAATACAAAGTTCAGTACAATTTTGCCTTCCATTTTCATTCCTCCTTATGATATGTTGTGACCAATGTTTGGCCTGAAATGACATCATCTGTAGAAAATGTCCATTTTGAATATCTTATTAATCTCCAATTATCGAAGGCATCATCATAATGTTTTGAGAACGGGTCGCCCTTTATTCCAGGGGGAGTCAAGCCGTAAACCACTTCCCACTTAGGTTCAACTCTTACAATCAATCTTTCAGAAGGGCCATGTGACTGTTCGAAACTTAGATTTTCAACATCGCCACCTCTTCCGCCACCTGCATTTATGGTAAAGGTGGTTCCATTGGCAGGAGCAGGACCTACATTCAAGAAAGGAAAAACTTCACCCATTACGTGTTTGAAGGTCGCTTGGTGCAAGTTTCCCCATTCCCATTTATCATTAATTGAATTCCCAACCTTGTTTTTCAGGAAATTAATTGCATTGGAAAATGCAATTGCGGCAGTATCAATATAACTTTCGTTTTGGCTTGTTCGTACATCATCAAACCAAGAAACACCTTGCGGATGTTTTAGGAAATTGACTAATGAACGGTGAGCTGCATAATTGATTGATTTTGTAAGATTGTAACCCAATTCATCCACAAAGGTGGAATGAACAAAATTGATTCGAAATGTCACAAAAATGGAAGCCTCAGGGGAAGATGAAACCATTCTATGATCCCATGTATCCAAAAGACCCAAGGCTTCTTGAATAAGGTTGGGATCCGAATTTTCGATTTTGGTAAAATCATAGGATTTCAGACCTTCCATTACCGGTATAAGAATATCGTCGACCGCTAGAGAATACACGTCGCCATGCATTCTCATGATATCAAATTCATCAAATTTGGATCCATCCATTTCAAAATTAGTTCTGTTGGCAAGAATTTGGTTGATTCGTGCACCTCGATATTGAACTGCATAATTTTCAGCGATGTAGAAGAGATGGCGATCATCAATTTCTTGGTTTGCAGTTCCAAAGAAGCCCTTTGATGGATTAACAACAAACAGTTGATCTTCATAGGGGATTGTTCCATTCCAGTCATTGAGTCCATTGCTTCCATTTTGAGGAAGGACACCAAAACCATTAGTTCTTGTTGGTATGAGACCTGTAAATTGATAACCTATGTCACCATCCACAGTAGCAAAGACAACATTCTGACCGGGAACTGCAAAATATTCCAATGCAGAATGAATTTGATCAACATTTTCTGCGACATTAAGTTCATAAATTGCCCGGAATATCTGATCCCTTTCGTATCCTTCGGTTAAAGTCCAACGAACTGCATATTCGGTTCCATCAATGGTATCCATTACGCCAAACTGCGATAATTCATAGGTAAATTCAACAGGGGCTTGGTTTTTGACAGGAATAGTTTCTGTGACTTTATTGAATGGAACCCATTGGGTATTGTCAACAAGATAATGGGTCTCATTTCTCTTCAGATAGAATAAGTCTATAGCATCAAGACCTGTATTTGTAAAGCCCCAAGTAATATGTTCATTGTGTCCTACGATAATAAATGGAGCCCCCGGTAGAGAGAAGCCCTGAACATTTATTGACCCATCTGTTGCGATCAAATGCACCTGATACCATATTCCAGGGGTAGAAAGCCCAAGATGCATATCGTTGGCCAAAATCGGGAAACCACTTTCGGTCAGATTACCACTAATTACCCAATTATTTGACCCTACTCCCAAAGCTAACTTGTCAAGTCCTCCAAACATTGTATTCAGTGGATGGTTTGAGAAATCAGAACCCAATGCACCGATTTCACTGACATTGACTGTTTTGATGTATTCCCCAGCAGGGGCATATACAACAGGAAGTACTTCCAAAGATTTTTCTCCACCGACAGCCTGGACAAGTTCCAATCTTCTCAATTCAGCAGAAAGTCCACCATAAGCCAAATCAAATGCCATAACACCTTGAATTGAAAGCGTGTCAACCACAGTCCATTCCTTTGGTTGAACCCCTAGCAATTCAAGTTCAAATGGCAATGCATTTCGGTGTGATCGAATATAATCATTGACTCCGGCAATATAATTTTCGATATAAGACTTGTATTGTTGAGGAAGTCGTTCTGCTGCCGCTACAGCCGCTCTATGAATTCCCAATTTACGGAGTGCCATATCATTTTCCAATTGACTAGAACCAAATAATCGAGAAAGTTCACCATTTGCCACGGATCGATAAAATTCAAGTTGCCACAGACGATCTCTTGCATATTCATAACCTTGGGCGTAAAGAACGTCTTGGATATTAGATCCAATAATTGTTGGTGCACCCATTTCGTCCCTGTAAACCTTGACAGTATCTTTCAAGTAAGGAGATTTGATTTCGGAAAAATCGTCAGTTGTGTTGTTTACCACAAGGTAAGCGGTTACTGAAAGGACAAGGAGAACAGATAAAATGGATATACCTAGCCTATTAAGAATTTGCCGTTTCTGCATAAGATGATTTTGAAGGTTGATTTAAGAATAATTCTAGAGGGGATACATTAATGTCTTTAGAACTCTATCCAATTTTGTGATTTCTCAACTGCTTTTTTCCAGAAAATTTTTCTTGCCTCTTCATCTTCAAGTTTCGATTTTGGTTTGTATCTTTTCTCAGCTGGGTTCAATTTCCTTATTTCATCAATACTATCCCACAAATGTCCCAAACCGGCCATCAATCCTGCTCCAAAAGCAGTGGTTTCCAAGTTGCTTGGGATAACGACATCGAGCCTGCTGATATCCGCTTGCCTTTGCATTAAAAGGTTGGAATTGGTGATTCCTCCATCCACTCTAAGTTCGTTGAGGTTGATTTTTGCTTCTTCAGCCATAATTTTCAAAAGATCGTCAGTCTGGTAGGCAATGCTTTCAAGTGTAGAATAAACAATGTCTTCTTTTCCGCTATCTCTTGTAAGACCAATGATCATACCTCGTGCTGTTGAATCCCAATGGGGTGCACCAAGACCAACAAAAGCCGGAACAAAAAATACCGACCCATTTTTATTGGCACCCTCTGCAAGGCCATCAATTTCCGAATAGTCTTTGATCAATCCCAATTTGTCTCTCAACCAAAGAAGAGCTGCACCTGTAACAAAAACACTTCCTTCCAATGCATAGGTAAGCTTGTTTTCAATCTGCCAGCCGACAGTGGTCAAGAGACCTTTATTGGATGAAACAGGGGTTGAACCAGTATTCATCAAAACAAAATTGCCAGTTCCGTACGTGCATTTGATATTCCCGGTTTCGAATGCCCCATGTCCAAAAAGGGCCGCCTGTTGATCGCCCAACACCCCAGTTATCGGCACTTGGGAACCATTCTGTTCCAAGATCCCAAAACTTTCAGATTTGTTTGGAACAACCTTAGGAAGTGTTTCAATTGGTACTCCTAAGATTTCGCAAAGTTCCTCATCCCAATCACCGGAATGGATGTTATAAAGCAAGGTACGGCTGGCATTGGAGGCATCTGTCGTGTGGGAACCAGTAAGTGAATAGATTAACCAAGAATCAATGGTTCCGAATTGAAGGGTGCCTTTACCTAAAGCAGTCTTCACTTTTGGGACATTCTCGATCATCCATTTCATTTTAGTTCCTGAAAAATATGCATCAAGAACAAGACCGGTTTTTTTCAGGAAAACTTCATCAAATCTTTCTTCTTTGAGGTTTTGAACAATTGGGGCAGTTCTCCTGCATTGCCACACAATGGCATTGTATAATGGTTTTCCTGTTTGTTTGTCCCAAGCGATCACCGTTTCTCTTTGATTGGTAATTCCAATGACATCAACATCCCCCCAATCAAGATTGACATTTTGTAATGCCTTTGCGGAGGTATGTCGTACATTTTCAATTATTTCCAAAGGATTATGCTCTACCCACGCAGGATTGGGGAAAATTTGCTCATGTTCCAATTGGAAAGAAGACCGTATGTTTCCACTTTCATCCATGACCAGTGATCTTGTGCTTGAAGTTCCCTGATCAATTGTTAATACAAAGCCCATACCCATAATTTTGATTGCCTTTATAGAAATTTACCTCGTAAAAGGAAAATTTACGATTAGTTGAATATCGGTTTTTTGTCTGGAGTGTTTCTATTGTCAAAAATCCTTCCAAGAGGAAAATAAAATACCAATCCAACCATTACAATAATTATTGCAGCCATAAATGCAACCCTATAAGCCTGAAGATCAGTAGTTCCAATACTGTAAATCATGTAATCGCTGATTGGGCCAGTTATCAGGGTTCCTGCAATTCCAAATGAGAGCATAAAGGTGGCATTATACCATGAAAATATCCGTCCTCTCCAATCAGGAGGGATCAGTGATGAGATTAGAGAATAGCTAGTGACTTGAATCACGATCTGGGCAGTTCCAATCAGGAACGCACTGATAAGAGAGAGTTCAAAAGAAGGAGCAAATATCAGCCAAAAGAAACCAACCATCGCAGAGATGACTCCCAGAATGAACATTTGAGGTTCTTTCTTTTTCAATGCTTTTGTATTCAACAAGAAGCTCCAGAACATAACTGCAATTGAAGAGATATTACGAAACAATCCTAAACCTTCTCCACCAACATTGAATCCATTGTCTGAAGCAAGGTATAACTGGGTGATCAAAATAACAGAATTTCGACCGAAGTTTATAAGGATCAAAGCTATGAGAAACATTGTGATAAGGCGATGATTTGGAATTTCCTTGAATCGTTTGTAAAGTTCAGGAACCTCTCCCGTCGACATTTGATTCTTTCCATTAATTACCTCCATTGCTTGATCAACGTCTTTTTGTTTTATTGAAATTGCAACCAACAATCCTGAAAGAACCATGATTAAGGCAGGAATATAGAACAAAAGACCTTCAGAGAAGCCTTTTCCATCGAGGAAAAGAAAGCCGCCAATTGATGCGCCAACCAAGCCCCCAATCCCCCCAATGAAGGAAAGAAGAGCCATAAGCTGCGATCTCTCCTCCTCTTTGGTAAGATCCGAAATGATAGCAGACCATCCAACATTTGACATGCTCCAAAAAACTTCGATTCCCGCCAATCCAAAAATTATTGAGAAACCTCCTAACAAAAGATTGTGGTTCATGATTTCAGATTTATGCCAAAAATACACTAGGATATGGCCTACGCCTGCAAGACCCTCTCCAATGGAAATAAACCAAGATGGCTTATGGAAACGATCTAGAAGACGTCCCCAGATGAGGGTTTGAGTTGCAGTATTGGCAATCATTCCAATCGTGCCAAGAAGGGTCACCTGAGTCGTTGTTAGACCCATATTTTCCCTTAGGTAGACAATGACGAAAGTATAGAAAATAGCCCTTCGAAAGAAAGCAAGGAATTGGAATGTTGAAAGCCCAACCAGATGAGAGCTTTTCATGAATTCAAAACGTAAGGTTACCACAGGATATGCTAATCCCCATTCCCTAAAAATTGAAGGAAATGGACAAAATAAAAATGGAACAGGCGAATGACCCGAGTGGGACTTTCGGAAGAGTTCCGCAGATTTTCTTCTATCGAACCCACAGCTAGGGAGATTTGTGGATTACTCCACCACAATCCCCAATGTTACCATTACACCATCGGGTCTAAGCTCAGGTTGTCGCCTGTTCCGATTGTTCCTTGATTTTACAATTATTAAAATTTTTCAAGAAGAACAGTTCGGAGAACAGCTAGATATGGCAACTTTGTTCGCGAAGAAGAGAAGGAAATCCAGAAGTCCTTTCATTTTTGAATTGCCGTCAACTGCAATGGGATCAAATGGCTATTTGGAACCATTGAAAAGAGGAAGAATATCTCCAGAAAGCACAAAATGTTTCAAGGGGTTGGGATCTATCACATCATTTCTACTTATCAGACATTATAAATGTCGGTTTGATTTCCATGATGTATCAATCAAACCTGATTAAAAAAATCAAGGGCTAGATACCTATTGTTCTTGGATTGTTTCTTCCACCCATTTTTCATATTCTGCTGTGGAACTTACTTCATAAGTCAAAATTTGAGGTAAATCATAAGGATGGAATTTCTTAAGATAGGTTAAGAGTTTCTCTTTGGAATTGACTGAGTGCTTGAAAGTGATTTCAATTTCATTTTCAGTGATCCACTTCCCCTTCCAAAAGTAAGTTGATTGAATTTCCTTACTCTGCGCGCAAGCAAAAAGCTTGTATTTTCTTAATTCGGCAATCAGGTTCTTTTCCTCATTCCATGACGCAACGGTTGTAACAGTTTCCAAGATCATCCTTTTAGTATTGGTTTATAATCAATTAATAGCTTTTAGTAGTCGTCATCATCATAAAGGAAAAACTCATCGTCATATTCACTATAATAGTCGTCCCCAGAATCAAAATTAAGATCATTTTCGTAATCAAAGTCTGCATCTTCATCAAAAGACAGTTCTTCAGCAGTTTCGCCGACCTCATCGGCAATGAGATCTGCCATGTCATCTCCATCCATAAGTTTGTCAAAATCAGAAAGGTCAAGAACTTCAGCGCGAACAATCCATGTCTGGAATGGCTTTTCATTCAAAATTTCAGGATTATCAGCCACTGCAAAGTTAACTTCATTCACCACCAATGACATTGGGGATTTCAGGACATAGTCTTTTGAGATGGATTCAATTTTAATGAAAGGTGTTCCTTCAGCAAATCTTTGAGATTTTTGAGGAAGTTCAATATCGATGATGTCTTTTAGTTCTTGCTGTCCATAATCAGTCAAGCCAATCTCGACTTCATTGTCGCTTTCTCTATTAATCCAAATGTAGGTATCATAATAGTAGTAATCTAAGTTTACTTCATATTTTCCAATCTTAACCATGATTTTCACACTCTTTCAGTGGCTTCAATTGACTTGCATTCAAGTCATTTTTAGGTTTATTGATTATGGTTCTTCATTGATTTTTCCATATTTAACCTTTATTGAGTGAGCTTCCTACCATTGAAATTGAGTAAAAAACATATACCAATCGATCATAAATTAAAGGGTTAAATCAGAGAGGGGTCAATGATCACCCAATTGATTGATTGGATCTCTCTTAATGGGATAAGAGCTGTCGGTTTAGGGATAGCAATCATATCGTTGTTTTTCTTGATTTCAGAACTTCGGGTTTATTTTCGGCATAATTCAAGTGAAGAAATGCTTTGGTTTTGGCTTTCAGCATTTTTGACAGGAATGACAACGTTCGGATTTGACGACATTGCATTGGGCTTCTTTTTTGGAATCAGTGTCTTGATGATCCAACAGACCTATTCTTTAAGAGATGTACCTGTTTGGGGAAAACTGATGTTGGCGACTACGGCGTCATATCTAACCATTCTAGTCGGGAAGATTGCGCAGATGATCTTCAATGCCGTGACTGGGGCACCTGAAAGCGATGAAAGAATTTTTGCGATTGCATTCTCTTCAGCATTTTTTGTTTTCCTGATTGTTTCATTTATCTTCTTCGGGAAAAAGTTCATCTTGGTTTCTAGGTTTTCTTCTCCACAGATTGTTTACCTTCTTCTTTTCGGGGTCATATATTTTGCAATTGCAACAAGATTGAAGGAATTAAGAGAATTATTCTACTTAGATACAGTCCCTAAGGAAATCGCGAGACATGTCCTCTTTCTTTCATTTGGAGTTTACGAAATCCTTGCTATCGTCATGGTTTTGATGTACATGATTTCGGGATGGCTGTTGCATGTATTATTTGGAGTGAAAAATGTAGAGGACGAGTTCATTCTTTCAAAGGTGAGTGAAATTGCCTCTAAATTGGGAATCAAAGGAAAGGTGAAGGTTGGTTATGTTCGTGCCCCCATCCTTAATGCTTTTGCCTATGGTCCATTTTTTGACAAACGGATTGCATTCATCAGTAGCAACTTAGAAGATTTCACTGAATCAGATCTAAACGGGATCGTAGGACATGAACTTGCCCATACTGCAAAGAACCATGTCTTGCTTCTGCTTGGGCTTTCCATTTTCGAATTGGCCTTGAAAAAAGCCCTATTGCTTCCCGCGACCCAATTAGATTATGCAGTTTTTAGTGAGGGGCTGACTGTTGATTTTGTAACATATATTATTATTAGCTACGGATTGGTGATATTTCTTTACATCTTTGTCCGAGCCCTTGAGGGTCATGCAGATAAGGTAACAAAGGATGTAGGCTATGGTGAGGACTTAAGCAAGGCACTGTATAGGTTGGAAGGTTTTTACCAAGGAGTGGCCGCAGATTTTGGAATTTCAGTCAATCTCCTGACTGACAAAAAATATACAAAAGAGGAAAAAGAGCGATTTGAAGCGTTGGCAGGAAGAAGAATATACAGGGAGACGATCCAACCAACAAGAGGGGCTGCATTTTCAAATATTTTCGTATCGCATCCTCGAACCAGCTATAGAATCGCGGCACTAGTCACTGATAAAATCACCCCAGCAAAGGCAGCATTCCTTCCTTATCGACTGGTGTGGTTTAGGAGGAAAGGACCGATAGAAATTCTAAGATCAGCTCATGAGCAGACAAGGGAAATCTTGGATTCTACCTTTGTAGAGGATTTTGGGGAAACAGCATTTGAACGATTATTTGAAATTCTACCTTTCGAAGAAGAGTACAAATTTTATGTTGGTAAGAATGTGTTGTTGGTAAATCTGCTTTCAGGTGATGTCACTGAAGGAGTATTGGAAAAACTTGAAAAGGTAAAATCAGTGACAAATCCCATTGCTTTCATCGTGAATGGAAAACATTTCCCCTCAGGAGATCACGCAATCAAAATTTTGAATCTTGATCAACCAACGATTTGCAAAAACGGAGAAATTTTCTATCCGGAATCATATCGTTTAGATGAAGAAGAAGGGGTTATCGTTCAAGGAAAGAAAGGAAACCAAAAAATGGAGGTCAGGTTCAAAGACCTTGGGCTTCCTGTAGAAGAATTACAAAATTTGGTTGGCAGAAACGTCTTTCTTTATGAGAAAGGAAAATCTCGGTTGGTTAAGCTGAACGCAATGGAGATTCAAGAGAAATGGAGTAGATTCAAAATTCAACTAGGTGATGAATGGGAAAATGGGGAAGAGTTTATTGTAGGATTCTCACCCATTGGAGTTGAATTCAAGAAAGAAAAAACAGAGGAAGATTTCAATATTCTGGAATCCAATATTGGTAAAAAGATTGGAATTTATTCAAAAGAAAATTATGATATTCTTATCCCAGGAGTTCTTGAAAAGGTTGACCGAGAAAACAACACCATCACCATGAAAGAGGAAAATGGTTCAAAAGAGCACAAATTGGAACTGATTGATTATATTCTCACCTATGAGCCAAATATAGAATTGATACGAAAAGATCATATTTCAATTTTCACGAAATTAGGGATTTGGTGGGAAAATCGGAAAGGATTCAACTACATTTCCTGATCCTCATCAGCCAACCATTTTTGAGATGAATTGAGTTTCTTTTCAAATCGTTCCAATAATGATCCAACTGATTTTTCATCAATGTCCTTTTGTTGGGTTTCCTTTTTCTCCATTTTTTCGGATTTTGTGTGTATGTCTTCTTCAGGCATTTCAGAAATTTCGTGAGTTTCGAATTGTTTAGGAGCTTCCTTCATTTCAAGCTGTTCCAAAAGTGCATCTTTTAGGCTCTTTTCCTCTTTTAATTGGAGAGTAGGTTCACTTTCCTCAATTGCAAAACTATTTGGGGTATCATTGCTCTCTTCATTCACCTGGACAAATTCGTTAGTTAAGTCAAGAGTGGTAGATTGTGGTTCTTGATCAAGATCTAGTTTCTGATTAAGTTGGGGTGCTTCTGTTTCTTTTTCGAACATTTCATCCAATTCTTTCTTGATTTTTAGTGGCTCTTCCATGGATCCAGTAAGGTCAATCAATCTATTTCTCAATTGGACAATTTCTGATTGAAGTTGAATTTTCTCAATCAGGAACTCTCTTTTTATTTCTTCCAGTTTGGTTTCCATGAGATTACCTAATGCAATGGAAAGAAGGTCTTCTATTATCGGAAGCAAACCATAAGGATCTTTGTTAGCAACTTCCTTTATTTCTTCCTTAAGATTATAGAGATCAACAGTGGGGTCTTTTGTTCTAATTGCGTTAAAAAGTGATGTAAGATGTTTTTTCAGTTCCTCAATGGTATCTTGCGATCGTTCTACTGCCGGTTGGGTTGATAGATCTTCTTTTATAACCCTGGTTAAGGTCATCATATCTTTTTTGAGATCAAGTATATCAGATTTCCCCATCATTTCCTCAAATGTGTCTTTTTCCTTCTCAGGCAATCCTTCTGAAATTTTGTTGGCCTTTAGATTTACAATCTCCTTCCTTAATTCATCATTCATTTTCTCTTTAGATAGAAGATCCTTTTCGAGAAATTCAATTCTTGAATTGGCCTGTCCCAACTTAAGCTCCAATTCCTCTACTCTTTTCATCAACGTTTCCGAATTCCGTTGGAGAGATATATTCTGTTCCATGAGTTGAACATTATCAAAAGTCAGTTTTTCAATCACTTCTTTTTGATCTTCAATTTCCTGTTCATAGGCACTTAATTTCTGATCTAAAAGAACCGCTTCGGTTACTGCATCTGAAGAGAGAGTAGATTGTGAGTTCAATTCACTTTTAAGCATCATGACCTCTTGTTGAAGTTTCTCCACCATTTCAGTTTTTGCTTTTGATTCTTCTTCAAGAGCCTTTATCTCCTCTTCAGTAAGTGAAAGTTGAGTGGCAACATCCCGTTCTAGTTTTTCAAGGAGGTTTGCAATGTATTCCCTTCTCTCGTTCAGCTCTTTCGTGACTTTCTGAACCTCTCGTTCTTTTATGGATACCTCTTTTTTCAGCTCTTCCAATGTATCCAAAAGGGTTGAAATCTCAAAGACAAAACTTGTGAAGATATCTTTTGTAAGTGGGTGAAATGCGTCCCAGAATCTTCTCATCAATGCATCAAATTTTCGATGCGTTGTTGAGAGTTTGAGGAAGTCATAATCGGGAATTTCATCGGTCTGAAAAAACCGCGTATAATCCTTTACAAGCTGAAAGAGAGAGGTCACCGGAAAAATCTTGGATTCCTTGAAAATAAAGGTTACCATCTTGAGTTCCCAATTATTTTATCAAAGATTCAACAGATTTGGCAATGGCAAAATCACATAACTCGTCTTGATTTGTAGGGTTCATCTTTTTGTAAAAATGTTTTACATTGTCATTTGGGGTAAGAAATGGAAGTCCACCAGTAATTCTCATGGAATCCAACTCCAAGGGTTTTGTTGAGACAATGACAACCGTTTTTGAGGTTTCTTTCAGCTCAAAATAAGACAGAGCATTCTTGATTTGTGTTTCCCCAGAAAGTTTGAGAAGAAGTTCAATTCCGAATGTGGATGAGAAATTCGTTTTTGTTTCATATGCAAGATGCGTTAGAAGAATGGCATTCAGCAGTTGTTCTTTGCAGATCAGATATTCTGAGTCAAAAAATGCTAAGACAGAAGGATTTTCAATGAGTTCTTCCTTGAGTTGACTGATTTCTAGAGGTTTTTCGATATCACCATTATAAATCCATATATCCATTTTATGTGGGTAAGAAGGGAGAAGATAAAATCATTTCCATTTGAACGTCCTGAGATAACATAGAGAGATTACCTTTCCTTATGAGACAACAAACGTAATCTCCAATTGATGTGCTCATATGATGAAGGTTTCCCCGAAGACATCATTGAAGAATGGATTCAATTTCATCATCTACAAATGGAAAAGAATTTCAAGGTGGGGAAAGGTTTTATCGGGTTGACTTATCTTCTACCTCAGATTAACGTGGGAATAGTTGTTACCAAATGGAAACGACCTATCACAATTTCGGTGATACATAAGGTGATGCGAGTGAAAGATTGGTTAAATCTCGATTCAATCATTTTAGTGGCAAGCAAGGTATCCCATGTAGCTCGTGAAACAGTGGAACGTTCTAAAGAAAATGTTCACATCGTTACAATGGATAGATTGTCTGAACTTGCCATTTTTTTGTCCACAAAGGCAATCAAGAGGATAGAAACCTGTGCTTAGTCTTTTGCGATGTTACCAAATCCATCACAGCGTTTGGCGATGTCATCATCCCTTCTCATGCATTTTCCTGTTTTGGTAACCCATCCATAGCAAAGACCGGCAGATTCCTTGTTTCCATCGTAAAGTTCACATTCAGACTTGAAATTTTCATCCTTATCCTTTGAAACATTCGGCAATGGGATACTCACAGTTTAACCCTCATATCTTCTTAACTATTCAGAGTATTTCAAGGTTTTTAGTCGTGATTGGTAATTTCTCTGTGTTTATATTCACCAACATTTCATATCGTGAAGAATTTTGACAAGAGACATCTTGAATCCATTTTGATGGCTGAGTATTTTTTATCCCTCTTTCATTTGATCAATTGATGATATTAAATGAAGACCAAAAAATGATCAGGGATTCGATCCGTGAACTGGTTAACGACAAAATCAAACCTAGAGCTCGGATGTATGATGAGAAGGAAGTATTTCCCGAAGAAAACATCAAGGATCTGAGGGAAACTGGATTTCTCTACATGACTCTTCCTGAAAAATATGGAGGGATTGGCGCGGACATGTTGACATATGCAACAACCTGTGAAGAGATTGCAAGAGGTTGTGCTGCAACCGCCACAATTTTTGCGGGAAACAATTCTCTAGGAATATCTCCAATACTTACTTATGGAAATGAAGAACAGAAAGAGAGGTTCCTTCCCAAGTTTGCGGAAGAAGGAGGTTTAGGTGCATTCTGTCTGTCAGAACCTCACGCAGGATCAGATCCGGCATCCCTTAGCACTCGTGCAAGATTGGAAGGGGATGAATGGCTAATCAATGGTTCAAAATTCTATATCACAAATGCAAAAGAGGCAACTGTCTTTATAGTCTTTGCAAGGTCAAATGATCAACCAGGTCATCGAGGGGTATCTGCATTTATTGTCCCTGCTGAAACACCGGGGATAACTGTGATGCCTCCTGAAAAAAAACTTGGAATCAAAGCGAGTGTTACAAGTGCAATGACATTTGAAGATGTCAGAATTCCAAAGGAGAATCTTTTGGGTGAAGAGGGCAAGGGGATCAGAATGGCTTTGTCGATACTTGATAAGGGAAGAATTGCAGTAGCCGCTCAAGCAGTGGGAATTGCTCAGGCAGCTTATGAAGATTCAATTAAATATGCAAAAGAACGAACACAGTTCAATCAACCCATTTCAAATTTCCAAGCGATACAATTCATGATTGCAGATATGGCAACACGAATAGAAGCAGGAAGAACCCTTTATCAAAAAGCAGCACTTCTTGTTGATAATGGAAAAAATTATGTGAAGGAAGCAGCAATCGCCAAGCTATATGCTTCAGAATCGGCCACATTTGTCACTCACCGAGCCATCCAGATCCATGGAGGGGCTGGTTTCCTAAAAGATTTTGAGGTGGAACGGTATTATAGAGATGCAAGGATAACAGAAATCTATGAGGGAACTTCAGAAATCATGAGACTAGTGATTGCCCGTGAAGCCTTGAAATAGCATGTTATTATTATTACAAATTTGAGATGAAAATGTTACAATGATTACGCATTTGTCCAGAATCTGATTCATTGCTCACTCTAAGAGATATGGGGGATGAAAGATTCTTGCAACATGATTAATTTTAAAACGCCTAAATCAAAGAATCTCTGTATGGAAACAAGTTTAGCGAAGTCAGGTTTAGAACATCTAAAGAAACATATCCTTGTGGATGGCTATCCCTTCATTCTGGATTTGGAAAAATCTTTTGGATCAGAGCTCTATGATTCTTCAGGCCGTCGGTTTTTGGATATGATGTCCTTCTATGCGTCAATGCCACTTGGTATGAATCATCCGATTTTTAATGAACCTGAGGCAAGGCATGAGCTTCTTCTTGCTGCAAAAAATAAAATATCAAACAGTGATTTCTACACTGAAAGCTATATCGACTTTGTTGAGACATTCGCTAAAATTGCAGTTCCATCTTCCTTCCCACATATGTTTTTTATTTCTGGAGGAGCACTGGCCGTTGAAAACGCATTGAAAGCGGCGTTTGATTGGAAAGTACGAAAGAATCTCGGCAATGGGAAGGGAGAAATTGGTCACCAGGTCATTCATTTTAAGGAGGCCTTCCACGGCAGGTCAGGATACACACTTTCGTTAACCAATACGGCAGACCCAAGAAAATACATGTATTTCCCAAAATTTGATTGGCCACGAGTCATCAATCCCAAGATAACCTTCCCATTGGAAGAAAATATAGAAGAGGTTCGTAAACTTGAAAGGAAAGCACTAGATCAAATTCAGACAGCCATAGAACAAAGGGGGGACGATATCGCTTCGATCATAATCGAACCTATTCAAGGAGAAGGCGGAGACAATCACTTCAGAGATGAATTTTTTGTTGAACTTAGAAGAATTGCAGATGAAGCAGAAACAATGCTCATTTTTGATGAGGTTCAGACAGGGCTTGGGTTGACAGGAGAAATGTGGTACCTCAATCATTTACCGATTCAACCAGATTTGGTCTCATTCGGTAAGAAAACGCAAGTGTGCGGCTTTTTCTCAAATAAGAGGATTGAAGAAGTAGAAGGACATGTCTTTGAAGAATCATCTCGAATCAATTCTACATGGGGAGGAAATCTTGTGGATATGGTAAGATCAAAATATTATTTGAGAGTTATTGAAAACGAAAATATTTTGGCAAATGTGAAAAAACAAGGAGAATATCTTGACAAATTGTTGCATGAGCTTTCAGAAACGCATGAAGGAATTATTTCCAATGTAAGAAGGAAGGGGCTTTTTGCAGCTTTCGATCTCCCTCATATGGAAAGCCGTGATCAACTTCAAAAACAGCTTTTTAAGGATGGGGTGTTGATTCTCAAATCGGGTGTACAGTCAATTCGTTTCCGTCCTGCATTGAATGTCCAAGAAGAGCAGCTTGATGAAGCAGTTGGGATTATTGGCACTGCAATTAAAGCAATTAAACTTTAGGAAGAAGATTTTCAAGATTTTTATAGAAAATTTGATCAATTTGTTGTTGGTTCAGGTTCAGATCGTTGCAAACAGCAAGTTGAGTTTTAAAGATTGCAGATCTCCAACCTCTCGGGAACATGGTGGAATCTGTTCCAAAAATGATTTTTTGTGCACCTTTCAAAGAAATGATTTTTTCGAAGACATCCTTCAATTCAATTTTGTAAGGGAGGTAATGAATCCATTTGTTGCTACTGCTACTTTCAGCATAGACATTGTCTACATGATACATCAAAAAGAGGAGTTCTCGGAAATAGCCAGTCGCAAAATGGGCAAACAGGATATCCAATTTTGGAAAATTCCTAGCAACTGGAGACACGTCAGTTGGATTCATGAAACGAAGATCCGCATACTTCCCAATTGAAACACCCATATGATAAGTAACCAATAAACCATTGTCTTCGCAGAATTCGTAAAGAGGAGTCAGTCTTTCGTCATATGCATGGTAATAATGGCTGGGTGGATAGAGTTTGATTCCATGAATTCCAACTTTTGAATGGACATTTTCAACGAAAGCAAGAGAGTTTTCCAATGTCGGATTGATCATGAGGAAACGAATAAATCTATCTGGATAGTGTTCTGCAGCTAGCGTAACAATTGAATCATCATTCCAATCTGGAAGAATGAGAGCCTTGTCAACATTGTTCTTGTTAAGTTCATCTATCCACATTTTCAATAATTCCAAATCGTTCTTTGGTGGAAGAACGAAGGATTGACCCACCCTATCTGACATATAATCCACCAATTGGTCAAGGGAAGTAAATCCCATTCGGTTTGCCCGTTTCTCCATCCCTTTATAATTGAAAATATGAAGATGTGCGTCATAAAGCCTTTTGGGAGTAATCCAATCATCTATTGAGATGCCCATTGAAACCGAATATAAGAATGTCTTTTTGTTCCTTTCTATTAGGTAGACTAATAATTCCTTCAATTAATCGTGCTCTTCTGTTTCATCATCTATTTCTTCGTCTACATCATCAGTTATTTCAACATCAGAATCATCAACTTCTGCTTCTTCTACCTCTTCAATTTCTGAATCATCGACAATTAGGGAGGCAAAAACCAATTTCTCCTTTTGGGTCAATCTCATTACTCTTACCCCCTGAGTATTTCTTCCCATAATACGAATGGTATTGACATTAACCTTGATGATTTTTCCAGAACTGCTGATTAGAGAAATTGGGATAACTCCTTCAACATCAGGGACATAAAGAGAAGCAGTTACATATCCGTTTTTGTTTGTAATCTTGATGTTTTTTACTCCTTTTGCCCCTCTTTTGGTGATTCTGTATTTAGAAAGATATGTTCTTTTGCCATAACCCTTTTCTGTTAGAGTTAGGACTGTTGCCGTTTCAAATTTATCTTTGGGGACAGCAAAGGAAGAAATCACCTCATCACCCGGTTCCTTGATGGAAACACCTATTACACCTTGAGCCACTCTTCCCGTCAATCGTGCCAATTTTTCTTCAAACACACAGGCATGGCCGAACTTAGTGGCCATGAAGATGTAGGAATCGCCATCAGTAATGAAGGCATCCGCGACGGAATCATCTTCTTCTTTGAAAAGGAGACATTTTATACCGTTCTTACGGATATTCCTGAATTTGTCCAATGTGGTTCTTTTGATAATACCATGTTTGGTTACCGTCACCAATACTTTCTCATTGGTAAACTCGTCTTCTTTTATAGGAACAATCTTCTTTACACGGGAGGAAACTGGGAGATAGGTATTCAATTTTCGTCCCTTTTGGGTTCTTTTACTTACTTCGATCACTTCAAAAGCAGGGATCTTGTGAACAATTCCTTCTTCGGTAATCAAGAGGAGATCATCCTTATTGCTGGCAATAGTGAAATCAAGTAGTTGTTCATTTTCATTTAAGGGGACTCCGATCACACCAACACCAGCCCTACCCTGCACTTTGAATTTCTCGAAATCAATAGATCGGAGATAGCCTTCACTGGTTGAAGTTATCAAAAGTTTCCTTTCATGGAGCAATTCCCTATCGTTAGTGAGGTCAATCTCATCGTGTTCGAGGATGGTTGTCCGTCTGGAATCATTGTAAGTTTGTTTAATCTGAAGAAGTTCTTCCTTGATCACCTCAAGTCTACGAGTTCTGTTATTGATGATTTCTTGGAGGAACAAAGCTCTTTCTGTTCTAGCTTCCGCTTCTTTCTGTAAGTCATCCTGTTCAACCCTTGCCAAACGTGCAAGAGTCATATCCAAAACTGCCTTGGCCTGTTTATCTGAGAGATCGAAAGAGTTCATCAGATTTTGTTGTGCCTCTGAACGGTTTTCAGATGCCCGTATCATGGCTATGATTTCATCAATATGCTGGGATGCCTTTATCAGACCTTCAAGGATATGCAGACGAGCCATTACCTTCTCTAATTCTTCTTCTGATCTTTTCAGAACGACATCTTCTCTGAAATCCAGAAAAATTGAAAGAGCCTGCTTTAGATTCAGGGTTCTGGGTCTTCCATAGACAAAGGCAAGGATACGACCATGGAACATTGTTTCTAGATTGGTCCTCTTGAAAAGTTGGGCTTGAACAGTCCTTAAAGATTCATCATCACTATATCCTTCTTCCACAACAATCTCGATACGTATCTTATCTTTCGATAAATCCCGGACATTGGTAATTCCCCTGATTTTTCCAGAGTTGATGAGTTCGGCAATCTCTTCAATCAATGAAGTCTTATTAACGAAATAGGGAATTTCATCAACCACAAGCATAGGTTCCTTAACTTTGTGCGTGTCTGGTCTCTCAACGTGGATACGGGATCGTAATCTGATGCTCCCTTTTCCAGTCCTATAGAGATTCTCAATACCCTTTGTCCCAACGATCAGGCCACCTGTTGGGAAGTCAGGACCTTTGACATAAGTCATTAATTCATCAATGGTAATCATTGGGTTGTCAATGATAGCCACAGCCCCATCAATCAATTCACCAAGCTGATGGGGAGGGATATTTGATGACATTCCCACAGCGATTCCTTTTGCCCCATTTAGCAAGAGATGTGGAACACGAACAGGAAGAACCGTTGGTTCTCTTTCCTCGCCATCAAAATTATCCACAAATTTGACAACCTTTGGAGATAGATCAGCCAACAATTCCTGGGAAATCTTTTCAAGTCGAGCTTCAGTATACCTCATGGCAGCTGGTGGAAAACCGTCAATGCTTCCAAAGTTACCCTGCCCTTCAACCAGTGGATAACGTAATGACCAATCTTGAGCCAATCTTACCAAACTTTCGTATGTTCCTCCTGCATGAGGATGATATTTGCCAGTTACTTCCCCAACAATTCTTGCACATTTCTTGAAGCTTGAGCGATGGGTCAGGCCTAAGCCGTACATTGCATAGATTATTCTTCTATGGACAGGTTTCAGTCCGTCTCTTGCATCGGGAAGCGCCCGATCAGAGATAACATATCTAGAATATTCTCCAAAACCATGTTTGAGTTCATTGGTTAATGTGCTTTCTCTAATAAAATCTTCAGCCGTTGTCATCTATCAAATCCCATCCTTAAAATTGAGGTTCATGAGTCCAATCCTCTAGCTGAGAGATCAAATCAGCTGCGAGGATCGCTTGATCAGTTTCCAAGTCCTCTTCCACCTCATCAAGATCCAAATCACCATTTTTTTCTTCTTCAAATGCAAGAGTATAGAATTCACCAAATCTATGCTCTTCTTCTTCAGAGAACACTTCTTCATTGATGAATTTCTTTCTTCCCGCGATATCATCCCCCATCAACTTGGTAATCCACCTTTCAGTTTTAGCACTGTCTGCGATGATCACTCGTTCAATACGCCGCGTCATTGGGTTCATTACAGTTTCTTCCAATTGATCCGCATTCATTTCACCAAGACCCTTGAAGCGAGAGACCACAATGTCCTTTGTTGAAAGGTTCATATCATTGAGGGCAATCTTGAGAGCTTCCAAATCCCTGTCGGAAGTCAAATACACATAGGGTTTTCCAGATAGTTTAATGGATTTGGGAGAGAATTGGACTTTATAGAGAGGAGGTCTTGCCATATAGACATACCCTTCTTCTATGAGTGGTCGCATATGTCGATAAAACAGAGTAAGGAGTAATGTTGCTATATGAAGTCCATCAACATCGGCATCTGTCAGAATTACGATTTTTCCGTATCTTAGTTTAGAGATGTCAAAATCATCATCAATTCCTGTTCCCACTGCGGTAATGATGTTTCTGATTTCCGCATTATCCAGGATTTTGCTTAAACGTGCCTTTTCAACATTGAGTACCTTTCCTCGAAGGAACAGAATTTCTTGGTTCTGGGCATCACGTGCCTTTACAGCCGTACCACCGGCAGATTGACCCTCAACGAGGAACAGTTCTCTTTTCATAGGGTCTTTTTCTCGGGATGCGTAAAGTTTTCCAGGGAGAGAAACACGGCTGGAGCCTGATTTCCGGATCAATTCCCTAGCTTTCTGTGCTGCAAGTCTGGCTCTACGAGAGAGAACTGCCTTTTGGATGATCGTTTTTGCATAGGTAGGATAGGTTTGGAGAAATTCCTTGAACTGCTTGCCAAAAATTCCTTGAACGATACCGTCTACTTCACCATTTCCGAGTTTTGTTTTTGTTTGCCCTTCAAATTGGGGCTCGGGAACCTTGACGGAAATAATTGCCACCAATCCTTCCCTGGTATCATCACCTCTGAGATTTTCCTCTTTGTCCTTCAATAGCTTATTCGTACGTGCAAAATCGTTTAAAGTACGTGTCAATGCAGTTTTGAATCCTGAAACATGTGTACCCCCCTCTCTGGTGTCGATATTATTGACAAACCCTTTAATCAATTCTTGAAAGGAATCCGTATAAGCCAAAGCTATATCTACCTTGACTCCTTGTGCCTCACCTGTTGCTCGGAAAACTGGAGCATCCGGATCAAGTTTCTTCCGATTTTGGATGGTATCTTGGACAAATTGAACTATCCCTCCCTCAAAGTGGTAAACAACTTTCTTGGGTTCAGGTTTTCCGTCCTCTGTCTCCACAATTTGGCGTTCATCAATAAATTCAATGGTAAAACCTTCCGTCAGGTAAGCCAATTCCTTGAAACGACCGGCAAGAATATCGAAGTTGAACTCAGTTGTATTGAAAATCTCTGGATCGGGTTTGAAACGAATGAGAGTACCTCTTTTATCCTCCGGTTTTCGTTCCCGCGTTTGTACATCATACAGTTTTTTACCTCGGCTATATTCTTGCCAATAAACTTTTTTCTCACGAACAACTTCCACATAGAACTCTATGCTGAGCGCGCAAACTACGGATAAACCGACACCATGGAGTCCTCCGGAAACGGAATAGGCCTTTTTTCCGAATTTTCCGCCAGAATGGAGTTTGGTCAATATGACCTCCAATGTGGAGACACCATATTTCGGATGGATATCTGAAGGAATGCCTGCCCCATCATCCCTAATGGAGACTGAGCCATCCTGATGCAAGATTACCCGAGCCATGCTGCATCTTCCTGCCATGGCCTCATCCACACTATTATCAATTACCTCATAAACCAAGTGATGGAGACCTCGTGATCCGACGTCACCGATATACATTGAGGGTCGATGTCGAACCCCTTCCGTACCTTCCAATACTTGAATATCCGATTCATTATATTCTTCCATTTAGTTCACCCAAGTCCTGCAAAAATTCAGAAGCAATCTCTCTACAACTTTATTTGTACATTAAGGAATAAAAGCACTTCCTCATTGCAACTTTATGGTAACCTTCAACACAATCTATAGATGGCATTTTGTTTTAAAGATATCATTCTTTCGCTTTTTGCACCACGTCAATTTTGGTTTCCAATAACTGCTTTAGATCTTTCATGCATTTGATGTAAGTTGGGTCATCAATCTGGAATGCTCGGCGAACAATGTCCATGGCCCAATGGACATCTTTTCCTTGGTAATTAGGAGATAACTTCTCTGCAAGCTGCGAAAAGTAAAATGAGGAATTACGGGAAATTTTTGTCAGTAGGTTGGCAACTTTCTCTTTTTCGGTATCAGATAGACTAAGATCAAAGGTTTCATCCAAGGTTTTAGCCAAATTCTTTCCTTGTTCCTCATACATTTGACCTGTTTCGTCTGCTTCGTAGGCAATGATGAAGTTTCTTGCAGTCCTTCTGTAAAAAGTGATAACAGAACGAACTTTTTTCACTTCTCTGGATTTTTCAACCAGTCCAGCTTCGATCAATTTGTCAATATGATGATATAAACGTTGAGGGGTGGTTTCTAGGATTTCCGCAATTTCACCTACACTCATGTCATAGGAGATTTTTGAGGATCCGTCCCTATAGTAGCCTTTTCTCAATACCCTAAGGATTTCCCTCCGAGTTGGATTGAGAAGGATTTTAATGACCTCAGGATCGCTTATAACTTGAACTTCAGGGATGTTTTTTTTCTTTGCTTGAACAGTACTTTCTTCCATCATGGTGCCTCAAATGGATATTTAGTTCACTTTCTAAGTGGGGATTAAGAAGATTTTTGCCTAAGGCAATATTAATTTGCAAACTCTAGTAGAATGTTAGAAATTGGGAATAGTCATCTGTTCCGACTAAAGAACTAAATTTGAATTTTGTTTGGAATGGTTTCTATTAGATTAATATACTTCAATTTCAAGTAGGGTTGAGGAATTAAACATGTCCGTCAGGGTTGACAAGAATACCGCAGCGAAATTGGCAAAAGAATTAAGGGCAATAACCCAAGAAGCGAAGGTTGATACGTTGGCAATTATCACAACTACTGGTGCACGAGTAGCCTTCTTCACGAAATCAACAGCAGATCCTTCAGAATTTTCTGCAATTAGTGCTTCTCTTCAAAATGCCGCCAACCTTGCCGTCTCAAGGGTAGGTTTCGGAGAGACCACAGATATCATGGTTCGGTGTAAAAGCGGTTTTCTGATTTTGAGGAATCTTGGGAGGTTTATCTTGGTTGCTGGCGCCAGAAACATAGAAACGTTTACAACCAGTGCATCGGTTTTAGTTCAGCATTCACCAAACATAGATGAAATATTGAGTGTAATTCCTGAAGATCAATACTGAAATTCTATTCGATTTCGATCATGAACATGCTTGTAAGGTCAGACAGGTTTTGGGTAAGTGTTTCATCCATATCTTCTTCTAAACCAGTTCGTTTGAGCAATTCAATTACTTTGACTTTGCCCGATTCACATATCAGACGAGGAGTGAATTCATCAACCCTAAAAATACCTTCCAAAGGAGTATCCAATTCTTCAAGCTGATACTGATCCTTGACACGATAGACTTGGTCTCCTACAACGACCATTTCTCTGGTGTATCCTTTTGGATCTCCAAGTTCTTTCAACAATTCCGTCGCTTCATCAATTAGATTTTTCTGAGATTTCCTAGGAGTTGTTGATACTGTTGGCGAGGGGGGAGTTGCAGAGGATCTAGCCTGGGTCTGTGGTACGGGAGCTGTTGCAGAGGATTTAGCTGAAGAGAGTTCTGTGAGAAGGGTTTTCTTGGGTCGGGTGGTCAATCCGCCCATCTTACCAAATTTGTCTCCCACTTCGCCCATTGTTTCTTGAAATTCCTTGGTTGCTTCCTCAACTGAGATACCTTGCTGTTTTGCCAATTCTTCAAGGTTGGGTGGAGCTTCTGGTTCAATCTCATACACCTTCCGTTTTGGAACTGCTGAGGGAACTTCTTTTCCTTCCAAGACTGCCAAGAACAATTCTGTTTCTTCACCTTGATCAAGGACATGAATTTGGTAATGGAACCCCAAATCCTGTCGTTTTTCACTCATAGCACGAGATCCAATGAATTTCAAACGGACACCGGCATCCGATCCTTTCCACAAAAAGAGGTTCCGTTTATCGTGATCAATTACAATATAAACTTGGTCAGGTTCCTGACCGAAATCTGAAGAGGGTTGAAGAGTACCGTCTTCCTGCACCTTATAATATTCTGCCATCGTATTCACCAATCGCTTCAGGTTTGAAACTTCTAATAAGAATTACCCCTTTTCTTTTTTAACTATTTTCGTATTCTGTTGGGGAAAAGAGCATGAAGATTGAATTTGTTCATGTTGGGAATGGGATCCCAAGCTACACTATCGGAAAGGTTTATTGTCCAGAAAGGTATTTTGTTTAGTGACACAATTCCAAGTAGTTAAAGAACAGGGGTTCATAAGATCTTTAAGTGCAAAAAAACCCTATAAGCTTCCCACCACGCCATGGTTGTTGGAAGTTGTTTCTGGAAGGTTGATGGTTGGAGAGCAAGAGATTGTGCCAATAACAGTCGATCAAAACCTTACGAGAGAAAGTATGCCACATGGAACAATCCCCATTTATACACCCCTTCTCACACCCGACGAAGAATTTTTGGAATCGAATGAATATGAGTATGACCTTTTCTTGGACAGATTGGTTGATTTCAAACCGGAAGGGTTATTTGGATTGACTTTTGATCCAAAAAAGCAGAGTGAAGAACAATTGGAGGCTGCTTTGGATCTCAAGCCTTCAATTATTTCATTAAGAACACCTCCTTTAAGTAAGTCCAGCCCAAAAGAATGGATCAAGAACATCTATGAAATACGTCAGGCCATTCCTCCAGACATTGCAGTCTATCTTCCCAGAACAGGGTATAAAGGTTTGAACACTTTACTCATTGCAATGGGAATTGACATTATCGACAATGTTGAAGCATATTTGGTAAGCTTGGAAAGAATTTCGTTTCAGGATGGTTTTGCAGAAGTCAGAGACATGGAATTAAAAGATCTGATTGAAGAAAATCTCAAGCATATCTCCAATGATTTCAAGGCAATACGAGAAAGCATCGAACATAATACGATATGGCAACGGCTTTACAGGGAAATGCATGTTTCTCCCACAGTAGCCTCCTATGTAAAGCACCTTCAAAAGATCAAATTTGATTATTCCAAGTGGGGTTTTAACCAATCCAATAATGTTATGTTCATTGGAGATGAAGCACTTAAACATCCAGAAGTATTGGCATTTCAAGATCGGCTTCGAAAAAGATATGCAATTCCAAAAGGTAAAAGGGTGGTTGTACTTCTCCCTTGCTCTGCAAAGAAACCCTATCATAGGTCTCGATCACATAAATTGTTTGAAAAGTCAATCAACAATGGATTCAAAGGACTGGGTAGACTTGTGGAGATATGGTCATTGACTTCACCATTAGGTGTTGTCCCAAGAGAACTTGAAACACTTTACCCTGCAAGAACATATGATATTCCTGTCAGCGGAGATTGGTCAGCTGAGGAAATCTCTGCAACAGTCAACATTTTGAATGACCTATTGAACAATCTCCCTACAGGCATTCCAGTAATTGCACATGTTTCAAGCGGTTACAGACCCATCATTGAAGAGATTCAGAAAAAGCACGAACTGAATGTTTCTTGGGCAGATGAAAAACCAGCATCACGCACGGCACTGAATCATTTAGAAAAAACACTACGTGAAATTAGGCCTTCAGAACGTATTTTTTTCTCAAACAAGGCATTGATTCAGCATTGGATCGACATGGCAATTGTTCAAGCAAAATGGCAACATGGAAAAGAATTTGAGTTGGATACAGAAGGGTGGAGATTTAAAGGAAAACCACCACGACCAATTGCCATCCAAAAGAATAATCAGCACTATGCAACGTGGGACATTGAAAATGGACAGTTAAGATTATTTCCGCAAGCAATCTTGGATTCAAATCTCAAGACAGTTTCTTGGGCGAGATTTGACGGAAATGAACTCAATGGGTCTTCGTTGTTTATTCCAGGAATACAAGAGGCCTCTTCCGAAATTTCACCGGGTGATGAAGTAATCATCTTGAACACAGAAAATGAACCAATTGGAGTGGGGGATGCCTTGGTAAGCGGTTCTACAATGAACAAAGCAAGCTCTGGGGCAGGGATAAAAATCAGAAAGAAAATTGAGGTGAAATGAAATGCGAGCAGATCCATCAAAGGCAAAATCCTTCACTGTTGAAATCGGAAGGCTCCGGGTTCTTTCAGACCAGCAAAGAAAGGAACATTCCAAAATTATTTCATGGATTGATAGACATTATCTTCCGGATGGTCGTCAGGTCAATGCAATTGCAATGGTATTGCCAACTAGGGCTTGCAAATATGCAAGAGCAAAACACGGAGGTTGTTCCTTCTGTACCCTTCCTTCAGACAATCCTTTGAATCCTTCAATTGAAGATTTAAGGAGGATACCAATC
>CAZYCQ010000028.1:0-19585 GCA_964645535.1 uncultured archaeon
AAACTCGAATTTCTGAATTTGGTTGATACAAAGATTGAAAAGTTACCTGAGTGGTTGGAAGAACTTCCTTTGCTGAAGATCAGAACAAACTCAAAATTGAGGTCACAAATAGACGTTCCCAAAAACCTTAAGGATCGAATTATATATTGGACACCCTTCAAGTTCCGATTTTAGGATCCATAATCAACGTCCTCGAGCATCTCGATTTTTTCAGGCAGTTCACGTATCCTGAATGTTGCATCAATGAAGTAGTTGAGGAGATATTCAGGGAGGGGTTGGTCAAGTCTCCATTGAACAGATATTGGTTTTTCCCCTGAATGGGCGATAAGGGTGACAGATCCGATATAGAAGTAGTTGTATTTGACAAGCTTGTCATTTTTCTTTAGTCGTACAAAGAGTAATTTTTTGTAGTTTTTGTATTCTGGGTCTTCGCAGATGATTTTTCCGTTTTCACTTTTGCGGGTTGTGCTGTTTTGTGATTCCCATTGGAACGTAGTGTGATCGATGAAGTGATCCCTATACATGGTGTCTTTGTAATCTTCACCCTTGTCCAAGGTTACGAACATGAGAAGTTTCTTTTGGCTTCTGATGTTGATGAGTCCGGACTGGCCAGTTATGGTATTGATCTCTTTTTGTGTTGCTCCAAGCTGGCGGAATATTTTGGCGACGTCTTTTCGGGTGGAGAGGTGGAGAAATCTGAATTCATTTTTGGGTGTTTCATTTAGCAGGATGTCTGTTCTTTTCTTGATTTCGTCATGGAGTAAGTTCCAATTGATTGTTTCGTTTTTGATGATGGTTCCGTCTTTGAATTTCAGTAGGCGATTTTTCAGGGTTCCCTTCAATACTTTGCAGATGGTCTGAATGTCCTCCCTGTGATGGGGGGTTTCGAGTTGTTCTTCATCGATCCAGAGGGGTTCATCGAGGAGGATTTCCGTGAGAAGTTGGATTTGGAGGGAGGTGAGATTGGTATGTTCAAGTTCTTTTAGGAGGCGGAGTTCTGTGGGATTGAGGAGTTCTTCTTCAGGAGTCAAGTCTCCGACAGCCTTGTAGAAGTCCAGAATTGAGGTAAAGGCGGTTATGAGGGTTCTGTAGGGGACAAATTCCAAGATCTGTTCAATTTTGAGCCGTTCGGTTCCGGATTTGCGTTGGATATACTCATTGATGATCTGTTGTCGGATTGGGTTCACTGCCTTGAGTCGTTCCAGCATGTCTTCGATGAGTCTGAGGTCAAAATTGATTTTGCACCCTTTTGGAGGTCTGAATTTTGGATTGAGTGAGGGATCCAAAGTTGTTTTTTTGATATCCTGCAAGATGAGGTTGATGTATTCCGAACCAAGATGAGAGTAGAAACCACCTAGAAGAAGTGAGGGAATAACGTAGGAGTTCTTGTAGTTGCCGATGATATCGATGACAGTGGTTTTTTCTTGTTGGGGGCTGTTCGGAGGCCTCTTCCCAGTTGCTGAAGAAAGATGACCATTGATTGGGTAGGTCGAAGGAACATAATGGATCGGATGTCAGGGACGTCGATTCCTTCATTGAATACATCAACGGCGAAAATGATCTCGATTTGGGAGTTTACCATCTTGGCCTTTGCCAATCCGGGATCGAAACCTTTGGAATGGACGGCAATTGCTGGAATGTCGTTACTGTTGAAGAAGTCGGTCATGTAGTCTGCATGTTCAATAGATACACAGAACGCAATTGCAGGTTTTTGGCCGAGTTTACGATACTGTTCGAGAACTGCGGAGGCCCATTCCTCACGTGCCAAGACAGAGGTCAATTCCGTTGTATCGTACCCTTTATTTCTTTTCTAGGTGATTTGAGTATAGTCGATGATATCATCTTTGATGCCATGATATTCAAATGGAACCAGCCAATTGTTTTCGATGGCTTCAGGAAGGGTACAGATGTATGGGACATTTCTGTCGCAAAGTTCGAGGATGTCCTTGTTGTCCATCCTGTAGGGGGTTGCTGTCAGGCCTAGGAGGAATTGAGGTTCAAAGTGCCGTATCACTTTTTCGTAACTGCTAGCTTTTGAATGATGGAATTCATCGATAATAATGTAGTCAAAGAAGTCCTTTTCAAATCTTTCAAGGACATTTTGTCTGGACATCTTCTGAACAGATGCAAAAAGGCAGTTTGCAAGATCCTTGGTGTACCATCCATCGGAGAATAGCAATTGGTTTCCGAATCCCCGGACTTCTTCGAACACGTTTCGTGCCTGTCGTAGGATCTCCGTTCTATGGGCAAGGAAGAGCACCTTTTGATACTTTGCGGAATCGAAGGCAGCCAAATGGGTTTTACCCAAGCCGGTTGGCATTACCACTAGGGCCTTATCCTCACCTCGGTTTCGAAGTGCTTCAAGTTGCATAAGGGCATCTTTCTGCGCAGGTCTGGGAATCAATTCCCTTTTTGCCTTTTGTTGCCTTTCTCTATAGAAAGCGGTAGATCTTCGGTAACGTAATCTGTACTCGTTAATCCATTCATCTTCGGGAACTTTTGCCTCCTTCCAGAGTTCAAGAAATCTATTTTCAAAATCATGGGTTTCCTCTTGGGCTTCAGTCCAAACGGAATTCCATTCGATGTTTCTTTGGAGTCCTGTTGTTGTTAGGTTAGATGAACCCGCGATTACAATGGATTTGTCATTGTTCATCTTGAAGTAGTATACCTTTGCATGAAGTGGTTTATCCTCAATTATTCGGAGATTGTACTTTGTTTTGAGGTATGCAATTGCATCTGGATCGGAGAAATCCAGAAGGTTCCGGTTATTATTCTAACGTCCGTTTCGTCATGTGTCCAATCCTTGACAGTTTGTGCTCCATCCATCGTTACGAATGCGGAAATTATCCATACCTTTTGTGGGCGAGTATCCTTCAATGTTTCGTCAAGGAATTCCAAAAAGTGGTGGGTGACAAGCCTGTAAATTCCGATCCCCACAGCCAGGAGAAATTTTCCTTTAATATTTTTTCGGCAATTGGGGGGACATAGTTGATTGTTTGATGTTAATGTTTGGTTATTTGGTTTCTGCCGACGAGTCGTTCGATTCTCTTGAAATATTTTCGTTCATCGTTTGAGCAGAGTGAGATGGCGATCCCTTCCTTTCCGGCTCTTGCAGTTCTTCCAATTCGGTGGAGGTAGGTTTCTGCCTCTTCAGGGAGGTCGTAATTGATAACGTGTGAAATATCATCCACGTCAAGGCCTCTTGCGGCAACGTCTGTTGCGACGAGGATTTGGGTTTTTGAGTGCTTGAAATTGAGGAGTGTTTTCTGCCTTGCGTTCTGGGACTTGTTTCCATGCATAGCTTCAGCTGAAAAGAAGGCTTTTCTCAATTTACGGACGATTTTGTCAGCCCCGTGTTTGGTTCGGGAGAACACGATTGCTTTCTTCATCTGAGGGTTTTTGAGCAATTTCTTGAGAGTGTCCCATTTGAGTGATTTTTCGACGAAGTAGATGTTCTGGGATATCTTGTCCAAGGGAACAGATTCCTTTGTTCCTTCAATGGTAACGAAATCTTTCCTGAAGAATTGACGAACAAGGTTTTCAATTTGTGGAGGCATGGTGGCCGAAAACATGAGCGATTGTCTTTGTGGAGGAAGAAGTCTGAAGATTCGTTTGATATCCGGGAGGAAACCCATGTCAAGCATTCTGTCAGCTTCATCAAGTACGAGGGTATCCACCTTGTCAAGGGAGATATGGCCTTGGTTGATGAGATCCAGCAGTCTTCCGGGTGTGGCAATGAGTACGGCCACATTGTTTTTTCGGAGTGCCTTGACTTGGGGAAATTGATTGACACCTCCATAGATGGTGATATGTTTGAGATTGGTGTATCGTGCGAGTTTGTGGAAGGTGTCACCGATCTGGATTGCTAGTTCCCTGGTTGGTGCAACGATGAGAGTTTTGATGGGTGTCCTTTTGGGGGTTTCCCTTTCCATCAGGTTGTTGATGATCGGGAGGAGAAAGGCAGCGGTTTTTCCGGATCCGGTCTTGGCAGTTCCGAGCACGTCCTTCTTGATGAGGATGTGTGGAATTGATTTTTCCTGAATATCTGTTGGCAGACTGAAACCCATTTTTTTGATTGCTATATTCACACTTTCATGAAATTGGAAGTTTTGGAATGAAGTTCGAGTATCAGTTTTGTTTTTTGGGTGGGCTATGGGCTTGTTAGGAGATATGTTCTCATAATATGCCCCCGCGGGGCGAATTGTATTCAACTAACCTTCAGGTTATTCCAAGAGATAAATAGTCTTTGGTGTATTCCGGGATTCGGAATTGATATGGTGGAGGGTTTTCAAGTACTGTTGTTTGATTTTATCAATCAAGGAATGGATATTTTTCCACAATCGGATCCCATTGCGGGAGTTTTGGTCCAATGTTCTTGGCATTTGCGAAGAGGAGGAGGAATGCACCATATACGAGGTGGTCATCGAAGATGGGGTTGTGGGATTCATCGATTGCTGCCCACGGGGCAACTGCGATCCACATGAGGAACATGAGTAGGGCACCGCCGTACCCTGCAATTTTTCTTCCAATGCCTAGGAGGAGTGAAATACCAATACCATAAAGGGCGAGCATGAACAGCCAATCTACAAGCACATTTCCGGCCATTGCTTCGAACATCCCCTTAAGTGGGCTGTTGGCCGTTCCGAATTTGAGGAACCCGAATGTTGGTGATCCGTCGCCGAATCCAAATAGCCATTTGTCTTCGGGAGCAGTTGTGTATCTGAGTCCGAAGGTTTTGTCAAGAGCTGCCCACAGGAAAATTCCCGCGAGCATAATCCTCGTCACGAGGAAGAATATGGGTTCGAGTTTGTTATTGTTTTCGCTCAATGATTGAGCCTCCTGGAGGTTTTCTTCACCTCCATATAGAAATAGGCAATCATGCATATTAAAAGATCGCACCAAGTGTTGAAATTTTGCTATATATTTTATTGTTTGTTTGTCATTATTCCGATATTAGGTATAGTAATCCACATATTTTCATAACAAATTCTGAAGTTTTGTGAGGAATTAGTGCACACCAGTAGTGCGGGAATTTTGTTTAAATTTGGCGGTATCGTTCACAACTATTAAAAGATGGAGCATTGTTCTAGGGTCAAGGAATATGACGGACAGCGATTCAACCACACATAATGTTACAGAGGGACTTGCCCTGATCAAGAAGAGCATTGAAGAAGAAGCCAAGTCCAAAGCTGCCATAGTGATCAAGGAAGCTAAAGCAGAAGCAGAAGCAATCTTGAAAAATGCCAAGGAGGAGGCTGAGAAACTCAAGTCTTCCTTACTCAAGGAGCAAGAGGCCATGGCCAAACAGATTCTGCAGAAAGAGATTTCCAAGAAACGACTCCAAGGGAAGATGGAGGTTCTGGAGACTCGTGAACAGGTGATTGAAAGTCTGATGACAGATCTGCGCACGGAATTGCAGAAGTACACCAAAGACAAGAAATATGCAGAAACATTGGAAAGCTTCTTCATGGAAGGTGCCCTTGCCATTGGAGGAGGAGATTTGGTACTTCAATTGAGGGATGAGGATAAACCCCTTTTTCCGAAGGAAAAGTTGGCAGAACTTGCAAAGAAGATAGAAAAGGAAACAGGTACACCAACGACAATAGAATTGGCAGATCGTTCCTTGAAGACCATGGGTGGGTTGAAAGTTTCCGCAAAAGATGGCAGCGTCTGGGTGGACAATACTTTTGAATCAAGGATTGAACGTCAGTACGACGACTTGCGCATCGCGATTATGCGGGCTTTGGCTTAAGGTGGGTCTTATGCGGCGATTGGCTGGTTTTTTCTTGGTTGCCTTCCTATTCTTTGGACTTGCGTCAGCTAATGGCGAGACATATATCGGCTTTGGAGGGTACGTTGAAAGCCAGTCCGTTCTGAAGGGGTCGAAGGTCTGGTTTGGAGGATCCTTCTTCAACAATAACACAGAAGGGAATGTAAAGGTACATTCCATGAACGTTTCTTTCGTCATTGGTCGTGGGGCGCAGAAGCTGTTGTTGAATGCCTCGGAAACCATCCCCGAGGACAGGCAGGAAGTCAATGTCAATGAGACCTTTACATATGCAATGCTTGTCAAAGTCGATTTTGATCCCGGCATCTACAATGTTTCAATATTTTTTGAGGTATCAGGAGGAAGCGAGGCGATCCGTGACAATATTTACTCCCTTTCCAATGCCACTTTTGTCATAAGAGGTGAATCAAATCCAGAAGCAGTTACTCGAGGGATTTTGATCTTCTTGGGTGGAATTACCGGAGCAATTGTCCTCATCCTTTTGTACAATAGGTTTAGGTCTTAGGCAGGAACTTACTCTTTTTAACCGGTGCAGAAATATTTTAGATATGGTTTCAAAGGCCGAGATATTTGAACTTGAAAGTGTAGAAGAGTTAATTCGACTGGTTGTGGCAAATTCCCAGCATCGAGGAGGCCATATTTATGTTGGTAATCGAGATGGAGAATGGTATTATTTCGTCAACCACTTGGTTCCCAATTGGTTTGAATTAAGAGGATTGCCAGTGACGATCTTTGCTCGAAGCAAAAAGGAACCATCGGGTCCATTTATAGCCTACGAATATGTTAATCTAGGGGGAAGCGGGGAGACATGGAAATTTGTATCTTCAGTAGGCGAAAATCCCCAAATTGCCTATGTACCGATCGTTCGGGTAAAGGAAATTCCGGAATTTATTTTGTAGTCACACCATATGTCGTTTAAGGAACCGATCCATTCTAGTTAGACCTTCTTCCAGAATATCAGGGGTTGAGAGATAAACCATTCTGAAATGGTCAGGGACTCCAAAACCAGACCCATGGACCATAAGAACCTTTTCTTCCTTAAGTAGGTTGATGATGACGTCTTGGTCGGAGGAGAAGTTGAGCATGTCAAGATGCAATTTTGGAAAAATGTAGAAGGCCGCTTTGGGAATCTGGGTGGTGATTGTCTCCATCTCATTGAATCTTCGAACCACAAGATCTCTGCGTTCTCGAACTTTTCTAATTAGTTCAGGGAGGTGGGGGGGATTGAGATCAAGACCCATTACGGAGGCATAGGAGATGGGAGTGTTTGGGGAGAGTCGTGTTCTGCACAGTTTTCTTACCCCTTCATAAGGTTCTTCAATTCTACCTTCTGGATCGATGGCATACATATATGCAGCCCTCCAGCCGGGTGCAAGGTAATTTTTGGAAAATCCATTGAATACCACCACCGGAACATCTTTGGAGATGGTCGACATCGAGGTAAAGGGATCACCATCAAGCAACATCCTGTCGTAGATTTCATCTGCCACAATTGCAGCGTCGTATTCTCCGACAATGTCCTTCAGTTTCCTTAAGGTTGCTTCAGGATAGACTGCACCAGTGGGATTGTTGGGATTGATGACGACCACAAGTTTTGTGGTGTTGTCGATTTTTGAACGGATATCATCAAGGTCAGGAGCCCAACCCAGCTCTTCAGAACAACGGTAGGCTTCGAGTTTTGCTTGAGATACCGTTGCAATGCTTTGATATGCGGGATAGGTGGGGGCGGGAACGAGAACCTTATCACCAGGATTCAGGAAGGCAAGAAACAGATAGAGAATTCCTTCACTGACACCCTGAGTGAAAATCACATCATCAGGATGTACACCATTGGAGTATTTGGCATTTTCATATTCAGCAATTTTAGTTCTGACGAATTCGTCACCTTCTGATTGGGAGTAGTATCCCCGGTTGAGGTTGTCCCTGAGAGCATTCTGCATAGTCTGTGGGACATTGAAGTCGAACTTGTTTGGGTCACCTATATTGAAGAAGAGAATTTCATGACCTTCTTTTTGCATTTGATTAGCGACCTGCTGGACATCCCTTATTGCATATTTCATGGAGCCAACTCTATTGGATATCTGCATCAATCCGTTGTGGCCTTGGTTGTTCAAAAACCATACGTCAATGGCTACAGGATTTTGCCAAGGATTAGAGACAGCCCGCGTAATTGATGTCTAGATTTTAAAACCATGGATCATAAATTGAATTAATCCTGCAGTAAAGGTGACAAAAGTCGACCTGAACTACCATAAGGAGATGATGTATTATTAAAGGTGAAAAGAAAGTAAGGTCTGTCGGCAAGGGCACTCGTTCTTGTCGCAGGTGCGGAACACACCGTGGCATAATCAGAAGGGCCGACCTTTTGATATGCAGACGATGCTTCAGGGAAGTTGCCGGTCAACTGGGCTTCCAAACAACAGGAGACAGAGGTGGTTGATGCATGCAGTTCGATCCATTGGCAGATGCATTATCCAAGATTGACACTTACGATCGGGCCGGAAAGAAGGAGGTTTTCATCAGACCGACAAGCAACCTGATCCAAGACGTGCTCGCCACCCTTCAGAAGGCCGGTTATATTGGAGAATTTGAGCGTGTTGAAGACGCACAGGGAGGACAATTCCGTGTGCAGCTTCTTGGACGTATCAACAAATGTGCGGTGATCAAACCAAGACAACCGACAAAGGTCACAGAAATCGATGAATTCGAGAAAAGGTTTCTTCCAGCAGTTAACTTTGGGATCCTTGTTCTGACAACCCCATTGGGCGTAATGACACAAAGGGAAGCCATTGAGAACCATGTCGGTGGAAGATTGCTGGCGTATGTCTATTAGGTGATTGAAATGTTCGGTAGATTGCAGAAAACCGTAACCATCCCTGAAGATGTGGATTTCAAGCTTGAGGGGTCAGTAATCACGGTCAAAGGCCCATTGGGTGAATTGACACGTGATTTTTCCTTTAGTGGATTAATCTTTGAAAGGAAAGGAGATGAATTGGTCATTTCAGTCCTTTTCCCTAAACGAAAGGAGAAAGCCCTCCTTGGTGCCGTTGAATCCCACGTGAAGAACATGATCCATGGGGTCACAAAAGGCTATAAATACAGTATGAAAATTGTTTTCTCCCACTTTCCAATCAAGGTGATTCCAGAAGGTTCGCAGGTTAAAATCGAAAACCTGTATGGAGGTCGGAAGCCCCGATATGCAAAAGTGCTTCCTGGAGTTAAGGTTGAAGTGGACGGAGAAAACGTCTATGTCAGCGGCATTGACAAGGAAAAAGTTGGTCAGACATGTGCCAACATTCAAGAGCTGACTAGGCTTCGTGGCAAACGCCGTAAGTCACCAAAAACTTTCATGGACGGTATTTTTACATTTGATAGAAGTGGAACCATGCAATAATTCAATCACTGAAAGGTTCAATTGATAGTTTAGCTTGATCATCAAGTTCAATTACAACTTCAGATCCACGATTTGCGACATTATAGATGGATCCTTCAGTGGACACCCTGATTTTTGAGGCAAAGAAGGATGTTCCGGATTCATTCCCTTGGGGTGGTATCGTTTGGTCATCTGTCCAAAAGATTCTGGTTCCCCCTCCTTCTCGTTCAGTTGTGATAAGGTTTGCTGCCTTCAGGATGGCAATGACATCGTACACCCGTCTTTTGGGTGTCCCAATAATTTCTGCAAGCTCTGCATTGTTGATACCTTCTTCGCCTTTTTGTTTGATTATTTCAATAGCTCTAGCAGCAATTTCTTTCAGTTTCATACTACAACCTCTTGCCAAATCGATGATAGTTCATCGTTTGTTTTTCTGAATTATCTTAGCCCAATCTTCTCTATAAACATTATGCCATTGTTGAGAATGACCTTTTAATTCAGCAGTTTTGGGGTTTGTTCGCGTGTACCGCCAAATTTTTGAATTTGGCTCCAAAATTGGAGGGCGATTGTGGTGAAAAAATATTACCAAAGAATATATACTAGTACATTTTGGGATTCCGAAATGATGATTGAATGTTCGATTCTCGCGATAGACGCGCGACATTGTCGCGCGTCAATTTTCAAGGAAAATTGAGAGCGTTCCTGTTTCCAGTCATTTGCTTTATTAACTAATGGAGGAAGCCTATTTTGTTTTGCAGGAAAGGAGAGTTTCACAATTTCTTGGTTCAGTTGTTGGATCGGTGACGGCAGAGATTTTTGCCCAAGCTAAACTATTGCAAAGGCAAGGAAAATCCATAATCAACTTAGCAATTGGACAACCAGATTTCCTACCACCTAACGAGGTGTTGTCCACTGCTTCCAGAGCGATACTTGAAGGCAACGTTCGGTATGCTGAAAGTAAAGGAATTTATGAACTTAGAAAAGCAGTAACAGATTATTATGGTCTTCCCCTTGATGTTGAAAACGAAGTAGTCATTACGACAGGTGCAAAAATGGGGATTTTTGCATCGATCTGGACAGTGTGCAATCCAGGAGACAATGTTGTTATCCTTGATCCTTCTTGGGTATCTTATGGTTCCATTGTTAAGTCCTTGGGATGTGAACCTCGTTACGTTGAAACAGGTCCGGATTTTGTTTTTGACGAAGAAGATTTGATAAGGAAAATCGATGGAAGGACAAAAGCAGTCATCGTAAACACCCCTTCAAATCCGACAGGGCAGATAATTGGTCAAACTCAATTTCAGAGGATTTTTGAACTTTGTGCCTCCAACGAGATTCTTTTGGTCAGCGATGAAATCTACAATGAATACGTCTTTGGATCGAAAAAGTTTACCTCGTTGGGTAGCATTAAGAATTGGAAAGAGCATGGAGTAATTGTCAATGGATTTTCCAAGACTTTTTCGATGACTGGTTTCAGATTAGGTTATACATTATCCAACGAAGTGATTGCCAAGGAAATCAACAAGGTAATGCAATTGACAGCAAGTTGTGCATCACCCTTTGCTCAACTAGCTGGGATTTCTGGTTTGGAGCATATTGATGACATGAGAGAAAGGATTCAAACAATTATGAAGCCCCGTTTGAAAAGATTGATTGAGTTGGATGAGGAGCTGGAGGGGTTCAAGCTCCTTCCTCCTCAAGGAGCCATGTATGGGTGGTTCCAATTGGATGGAAAGGTGGAAAGTGCAAAATGGGCGCAACAACTCCTATCGGAAAAAGGGGTAGCTGTGACACCGGGTATCGGTTTTGGTCCACATGGAGAGGGATGGTTCAGAGTTTCCTTTGCAACAGACCCAAGAGTGTTGGAGGAAGGACTTCGCAAAATAGAGGAATTTGTAAGAGGTATTTAATGGGAGACAAAAATTGAAGGACTTCCGAGTTCTTTGATCAGAGAATCTATATGGAATACCAAGGTTCTGACTTCAGAAGGATTTTGTTCAAGCATTGAATAAAGATTTGTGGCTTTTTCCAAGAAAGCAGAATTTGAGTCGGAAAGATTGATGATTGTTTGTAGGTAGTCCAAGGCAATTGAACTTATATCATTCTTGCAATTTTCATTGAATTCACAATCCATGAGGTAATAAAAAAGCCCAATGGCATAGAGGCCTGTGAGCAGTTCTGATGAGAGTTGGTTTGCTTTTGAGGCCTTTCGTTTTAAGGTTTGGAGGAGGGATCGCAATTCATGGTATCCCTCAGTAACCATATCCAAGGCCTGATAAAAACGCATCCAATCCCTAAATCGTGCATGGATGGAATATTTCGCTTCAAATTTCTGTTTTGAATTAATTATTTTATTGAATATACGCTGAAACTGGGGGCGGTTTTCCGGGATATTTTTACCAAAAGTAATAATGAGGATTTGGGCGTATTCAATATGTTTCCTTTCTTTCGTTCGGATATAAGCAATAATAAGTTCATCTATGGCAAGTTCAATCATTTCAAGTACTCTTTCTTTTGGAAGGGCTTTTGTGGACTCAATAATTTTTGGGGCATATTGGATAAAGGTTGCGGCATTTGCGGGAGTAGGATTACTTTCATAATTTTCCACCATTCGAAGGAATGCATCGATCACCATTTCGGAAAATTGTTTGATCTGATCATTTTCTTTTCCTGAATCGCGGATCAATTCAATTCCTTCGATGGCGAGATGATAAGCCAATTCACCTTCTCCTTTTTGTAAGAGTTCATGATGGCCGGTTTTGAGTTCGCTCAGAACATCGTCAACACGGTTCTGGCTTTTGTAGATTTCAATTAGATCCTGTTTGATTTGTACAATTTGTTCAGGATTAAGGTATCCTTGATGGCTTTCTTCCATTGCAAGCTGGGATTTAAGTATTCTTTCCTTAATGTCAAGGTCTGTATTCAGGTCAAGAGAAATTTGAACCAATTCATGCGCAATTGGAGCCATATTCATTTCAATAAGAGTTTTTTGGAGGTGAAGAAGTTTGTCTACCCATGGAATTTCAGCCATCTGTCGAATGGTGAAAAACATTCGGTAAAATGTAACCAAAGATTCGATATCTCTGACTTCAAGAGCCACATCAATCGCTTGATCCATAATTTCGGAGAGTAGATCAAGATCTTCGTTTAAGACGCTCATTTCAGTAATATCATAGAATATTTGTATGGAAAACCGTCTTTCTTTAATTAGAATTTCCTTATTAACAGCATTTAATGCGGATCTGGCCATTGCTTTTAGAATTTGGTGTCGATGCTGAGTGTAATTCAGAAAATTTGCGGCAAAATCAAGTAATTGAAGATAAAGGGAATACTTACCGTATTTTCCAGCAGTGATTAGTAACTTTTCAATTATGGGTGAAACACGGTCTGCATCATTACGATGTTCTCGTAGATACTCCATCAGATCATCAATAAGGGAAGGATCATCTTCTTCTTCTTCAAAGATGAGATCAAGAAGCCTTGCATTGATGATTGCAATCAAGTCTTGAAACTCTTCGAAATGGATCAAATGCTCTTTAATTATCTTGAGAACCTGAACCTGTTCAAGAATGGGAACCTTTTCGATATTTTTGGTAATGGCAACCGTAAAAGAAAGAATCAAACGTTTTCGTTTTTCTTGTGTCAATTTTGTGAAGAGATTTTGAATCTGCTCGATAAGAATCGGACCAGCGGGAGCAACTTCTAGGGCATTGACTAAATAGGGGGTCAGCATATCTGCAAGACCCTTTTCATTGGTTGTAGGAAGGGAGGTAGCCCATAGCAAAATTTCAAAAATTTCGAGGCTGTGAATCTCCTCATCTATGTTATCAAATTCATGCAATCGTAGAGTAAGAGCATCTTCTACAAGTCCAACCGTGGCTAGTGCATTAGCAAGAGATACCTTCTCATCCTTGGTTTTTGCAATGTCCACGAAGTCAAGGTAAATTTCAGCAAGGATATCACGGATTTCATTTTCTGGATTTGGGAAATTAACAGTAAGTATTTCGATGAAGCTTAGAATCTGTTGACTTCCCCATTTGGAAATTTTGTTCCCAATTTTTTTTATGATTTGAAAGAGACGTTGCTCGATAACAATTTCGATAACTGAACCAATGACCATAAGGGCAATTTCTTTTTCATTTTGGGAGTACAAAAGGTCGGCAAGATTGACAAGGTTGACAAGTTCCTCTTGGGAAAATTCCGTTCGAATCGTCATGAAATCATTTATTGCATCTTTTGTGAGAAATTGGAGAAGATCAGAACCTAAAAGGGATAGCTGTTCAGAGTATTTGGCGATAAAGTTCATATTCGGCATTTCATTTTCGAAGTTTTCCAATTCATTCAGCATTGGAATGAAGTCTTGATATCTTTGTTGCCTTTCAGTTTCTGCAAAAGAACTAAGGTAGTCGAGAAGGTAAAATCCAATTCTTGACAATGAAGGTATGGAAGAGGTGAGTACTTGCTGAAGTCCCTTAATTGGAATCTGTTCACTCTTGAATTCGATTTCCAAGGTATTATAGGTAATCTTTGTGCGTGAAGCATTGAGTAGAGCAAGAGGATTAAATGCAATCAAATTCCATAGATAGTTGGCAAGTTCAGAAAAGGTTTCAAATGAAAGAGCTGCTTTTGGAAAAGAAAAGTCCATGATTGAATAGTTATCAGGATCGATTTCTTCCGTTGGAGAAAAGTTAAGCAATTCTTCAACAAGTTCATCCCAATATTTGGAAGTGCTGTGCAAGAAATTCCAGATAGTTACAATGAACCGTTTCCTGTTTTCATCATCTTCAATGATTGGAATTGATAGGAAAACACCACCTTGCATTTCCACCTTCCAACCGAAGAAAAAGATACGACGTTTGTTGATGAATAGGGTGCCATGGTCTTCCCAAGGATCAAAATTTGTTGTGTCGGAAATCCATTCCTCAACAACCGATGTAAACATCTGATCCCTCTCCCCTTTCCATAAGACGGAATAATCACCTAGATTTTCAAGATTAGAGGTTCCTTCTTTTAAGGAGGTAAGTAAGCAAAGACTAATCATTTGGTTCCCTCCAGTTCAAGGATGCTCTCCATTTTGATGACAAGATCCTCATAGTACTCCAATAACCAAAGACTAATGTCATTTTCCTCAACGAATGGTGTTGAAATTTTTGTAATGTGGTCTTTGATTGCACCATGGATTTGTGAATCTTCTATGAAATTAACTTCTGACCAAATAGAAGATGCAAATGACCCTACGAGTGGCTCATTGTCAAGTATCTGTTCAATTTGGATTGCCAATTCGGTGAATCGATCTTTAGTGGATTGGAGTTCCATTTCTACTTTTTTTCTTGGTTGTTTGAATACAGGCTTTTTTCTGCGAAAGAAGTTTAACCGAATGCCGAACAGGTTCATCTTCATCCAATATGGCAACAGCACCTTATAATTTTGTGCGAAACTTAATGGAATAATTAGAGTTCCGGTTGATCCCAAGTGGCATATTGTTCAACCCATTGGCGAACCTTCTGTTTGAAACCTTCTGGATCTTCTTTCATCATTTTGGCAGCTCCTGAATGAAGAGGGTCGTCAGGATTAGGATTACTCAACAAAAATCTAAGGCTTTCGACTACATCAACCAAATTGTTGGCAGGAGTCCAATCTTTGCCTAGGATCCCAATGCAAATTCGATCCTTGAAGAAATTCGGATGGAATATTTGTGTCTTTGTTTTTACAATAGGGGGTTTGAATGGGTATTCTCTAGGAATTTGGATCTCAAACACAAATACCCCATCACTGTATAGACCCGTTCCAATAATAAATCCCTTCCATCTTGTAATATCATTGTCAATTGGTTCAAAACTTGGTTCCTCTCTTTTCATTTCATCGGCTTCGATAGCTAATCTGGCCCAGTAATCATCTTCTGGAAGTATGTCGATCTACCCCAACCTGTTTTTCCCTTTACCCTTTAATACGTTTTTCTAAATGGTTGTTCCTTCACGCTCCAATCCGATTCTATTTTTTATTTGAAAATTTCAAAGCTAGCGATCGCTAGCATTAAATAAACATGAAAAATCCGGAAATCAGGTAATTAGGAGATACGCGACTGTGAAAGGCAAAACCATTACACTTCTAATTTTTATCTTGTGCTTGTCCTTAACCTCAATCAATGCATTTGAGACCGATCCGACTAAAGTATCAGTCATATCAATTCATGACGGGAAGACCCTTGGTAGGGAACTTGTTCCAGGGATATTGGTAAATGTAACTGTTTTGGTCAAAAATTTCTCCAACGATACAATGAGAAATGTCAACATCAGCCAATCCCTTCCAGAAGATCTTGAACTTGTCCTTTCACCATTCGGAAGCGTTAACTCAGAGATTAATATAACAGAACCAACAGATATTGAAATGCCTACAGGGGAAATCCTTAGGATAAATTCAGGATATGCAAATCGTTCTTATTTCACTTTCAATTTCGATTCCTTGATAAATGGATCTGGAATTGCATTTGTTTACTCCATCAATGCAACAAGGGACAAGGTTTTTGACATAGATAGTCTTCAGGTCGACTACCTTGATCATTGGGGAGATCCACATACAGCCAATGGAAACCGTATCTCCTTGGAATTTTTCCCTCCAGAAGATAAGACAGATGATGACCTCTATTATCCAAAATTTGAGGTAGGAGAAGTAGATTGGTTCTTGATAGTTGGCATAGGAGTTGGGGTTGTTTTGGGTGTCAGTATCCTTTCTGCATTAGTCTATTTCAGAAAGCCTTTTTCGGTGCATTAACTACGAACAAAAACGACAACATATATTTCCCTCCTTCTAAATCGAATGTTATGGAATCATTGAGAAAAGTTGCAGATGACATTATTTCGCTTACCATTCAGGGAGCAACGAATATTGCAATAGAGGGAGTAAAAGCAGTTGTTGATTATGGAAATTCTTTGCCTTCCAACCTTTCAGAAGATGAATTTATCGCAAAAATAAAGGAAGCCGAACAGATTATTCGAAAGACACGGCCAACGGAACCAGCCATGCAAAATGGTCTAAAGTTACTGGAGTATGAGTTGAAAAGAAATACGGGGAATGGAACAGAAATGTTGCAAATGGCGATTTCAGAAGCAGCAGAATATTACATTTCATTATTGAAGTCAACCAAACAACAGATTATTAACTATGGGGCAAGCCTAATTCAAGACGGATATACAGTAATGACCCATTGTCATTCATCACTTTCTTCAGAAACAATCATTAAAGCATTTAAGGATGGGAAGGACATTAGAGCTATCGCAACAGAAACACGTCCAAGATATCAGGGGAGAAAAACAGCAGTTGAACTGAGTGAAGCAGGGATTCCTACAACGCAAGTAGTGGATTCTGCCATGAGGTGGGTAATGAGGAAAATGAATGTGGATATGGTCATTATCGGAATGGATGCAGTAACCTCGTTAGGGACAGTCATCAATAAGATTGGCTCTAGACTTCTTGCCCTTGCAGCCAAAGAGGCAGATGTACCTTTCTTCGTTTCGGGATCCCTCTTGAAATTTGACAGTGATACAATGTTTGGAAAAAGAACCGAGATTGAAGAAAGAGATATCATTGAAATCACCAAGGATTGGGAGAACGCTCCGAAAAATCTGACAATATTGAATCCTGCCTTTGAATCCGTTTCAAGAGACTATATTGATGGATTAATTACGGAACAAGGCATTTTTGCCCCAGAATTGGTATATAAATTGGTAAAGGAAAAGTATCCGTTCATGGTTGAGGAAACTACTCTATAGGTGAAGCAGAAACCCTTTCAATTACCATTCCCTCAAGCTTATACATCTGTGAATTATTGGCAACATTCAAGGCTCGTTCAAGATGAGATTCCTTTGTTGCATGGATACGGAGTAAGGGAGTTCCCTTAGTTACAAATTCACCGGCCTTGTGGAGTAGATACATTCCAGCTTTCTTGTTAACAGGGCAGCCAAGTTCTCTTGCAATCTTCTTGATTGCAGTATTGGAAATATGGGATATATATCCATCAGCATAAGCTTTCACTTCAGCAGTGTATTGCCCTATTTCTATGTCTTCAGGCATTACTTTGGCGTTGCCGCCTTGAGCATCAATGATTTCCCGCATCTTTGCAAGAGCTTTTCCACTTCTCAGGATGTCATCGGCCATCCGCGCACCTTCCCCTTTTGGTACAAGTTTTGCCATTTCAAGAAGAATTCCAGCAAGCTCAACAGATTTTTCATGAACACTTCTCGGTCCATTTCCCATAAGAGTTTCCAATGCTTCTTTTGCCTCAAGAGCAGGCCCTATTGCATGACCTACAGGTTGATCAGCATAAGTAAGAGCACAATCAACCTCTATTCCAACCTTTCGACCAATCTCCACAAACTTATGAGCAAGAGCCTTTGCGGTGGTTCTTGTTTCAAGTTTGGTTCCAGGACCAGTGGGCATGTCAAGTACTAGATGTTTAACACCAGTTGCCAATTTCTTTGAAAGAATGGAAGCAATAATGATGGATTCAGGATCTAGTCCCAATGGTCGTTCAATTCTTGAAATAATTTTTGAATCTACGGGAGCTAAGTTCAAATGACCACCCCAAACAATCATGCCTCTTGTTTTTGGTGCAATTTCCTGTATTTCCTCTGCGGTGAAATCAACATTTGCAAGCACTTCCATAGTGTCGGCAGTTCCTGATGGGGAAGTGATCGCCCTGCTACTTGTTTTCGGAATAAGAAGTCCTGCGGCAGCAACAATCGGAACGATTACAAGCGACACCTTGTTTCCAGCAATTCCTCCAACAGAATGTTTATCATAAACAGGTTCATTGAAAGAAAGTTGTGTTCCATGATAGGCAAAACCTTTGGTAAGGTTTACCGTTTCCTCATCACTCAGATTTTCATATTGGATGGCAAGGGTAAATGCAGCCATTTCAAGGTCAGTAAGGTTCTCATTGTAGATGTCATCTAGAATTACTCTAATATCATCTCCTGACCAAACATGACGGTCATATTTCTTCATTATGACATCAACACTTTTTGGACGGGCACGAGGGGCTATACTTACAGGCTTTCTTTTCTTTACGCCCAATTGCTTTGCAAGGGTAGGAGGAAACCCAATTTCTCCTTTCTGAACAAGGGTTTCAGAGAAGACAACATTTACAAGAAGCCGTTTCTGGGCAACACTTACTTGTGCCATCATTGTTGTCGGATCCCTAGGGTCTCCATCAGATGGATTTAAAACTACCAATCGATCCGTTGTATCAAAATTCTCTAATATTTTTCCTTTCATTTTTGATCCTCCTACTTAAGGAAGATAATGATCTATTACACCCCTTTTTAATTCAACGTTCAATATCCATATTTTGCACAGAAATCAAAAAACAATTGATCGTTCTTATGTGTAAATTTGCTTTTAGATTATCGGAAAGGTTTCAATGTTTGATTTGAGCAAGAAAATCCATTACAAGAAATGTTAAATGGAATTTGAGATTAGATAAGACCAAAAACACGTTTTCTCCAAGCACAATGATTTGCCAATTTTATAAGAATGAAGAAAGCATCTGAATTTAAAAGTAGGTTAGAAAGTCTTCCTTCAAAATAGAAGACTTTGTAAATACAATCCAAGATCTTAAACCTTCATTTTTCTTCCAAAAATAGTAATTCCTTAAATATAGGTACGAAATTTGATTTTATGGCATCACTGCTTAGAGTTTCCATAGAAGTAACAATAATAGCCATTGCACTGGCAATCATGATCTTTGTGGTTCTGCAAACGAACAAACTGCTGAAAATATTGCACGGAAGTAAAGTTGAATCATCTTGGAGGCAGGCAAGAGGTATCCAAACAGCCTTGATCATTATTTTCTTTCTTTTTGCGATTGTACGAGTTTTGGCAACCATTGATAATGCAACAGATTTTTTTGAATTGCCAAAATGGCTTTTTGATTTGGGAATTGGGGAAAATCACAACCTAGTAATGAATTCTAGTTTTCTACTTACAGCCTTACTTTTATTTCTAACCATTCGGGTTGACATTCGTGCCTATGAAGGATTATTTAAGTTGTTGAAGAGCGAATGAAAATAACATTTTCTGCACTATTGATGATTTGCCCAATCCAAGTACTTGGACATGAGGGGGAAGGAAATACCTCGACTGAAGCAGATGTGATTATGGTTTTTATTTTCTTGATCATGATTGCCATAACAATTCTTGTTATAAAAAAAACAAAGTGAAAAATCAGACGATTTGGGATTGGAATATGCATATATATTTAAGAAAATGAAATTATAGTTTTTCAATGGAAAATACCCAATACGTGGGTCTTCTCGTGTTCAGCAGTTCCGGAATTCCTATTTTTGAATTCTTGTCAAAAAAGCAATTTAGTGATGCAACTTTGTTGACTGGTTTATTGACAGCCCTTCAGGCATTAACTATTGAAA
>CAZYCQ010000028.1:19595-19801 GCA_964645535.1 uncultured archaeon
TTGAAATAACAGAAAAAAAGCTTGAAGAGTTAGAATTGCAAGAATTTCAGATCTTTTTGCAGTCATCTCGGAAATTTCCATTAACCTATGCGATTATTAGCACTGGAAAGATTATTAAAAAACATGCAAATGGAATGATGAGCAATATTAAAGAAGAGTTTGAATCTGGCAACAATGAAATTATTCAGCAATGTATAGATTATGGT
>CAZYCQ010000028.1:19811-42359 GCA_964645535.1 uncultured archaeon
TTCCTGACTTCAGCGAATTCAGAAGCAAATGTGAGGAAATTTTTGAAAAGGCAAATAACTATGTACAAGAGCTTCTTGCACTTAAATCAGAATTTTTTGGAGTAAATGGGAAAGAGAGTGATGATAAAAAGAACAAATTGAAAGAGGAATTCTTTTGAGGGATCGCTAGAGATAATCAACTACAATTTTATTGTTGTCTCTATTTATGGATTTGATCAAGTTCAGTTTTAGCTCGATTTCTTGTTTGGTAATCACAGGAAAGCCAGCGGAATTTTGATACTTTGGCTGTTTTTTTTCGGAGTATTTCCTGATAAATTCCTCGTGGGTTTTCAGTCGAGATTTTATATAATCATTGAGCATAGGGGCGATAGAAACGATTCGTTTTGATATGCTTTCCACCAATTCCAAATCAAGTTCAAAGCCGATGCTATTTCGTTCTGATGCAATGGCAGCCATTGTTGTGGTTCCGGTTCCCAAAAATGGATCTAAAACCCAATCATTTTTGATAGAATACATCTGGATTAAACGGTAGGGAACCTCAAATGGAAAAGCTGCTGATCGTGTCCTAGATCCCTCTGCCATTGGTTGTCTTGTTCCAGTCAATTCCCATATATCTGAAAACCATTGGTTACGTTCTTCCCAAAAAAAGGATGAACTTTTTCGTTGAGCGATGTTTATGTTCTTTCTCATTCCCCCTTTCCTGAAGATTAGAATGTGCTCATGTTCCAAGGTAACATATGCGTTTGGAGGGAGAGTTCCAGATCCCATAAATTTGGTGGGAGAATTTGTTGGTTTTTTCCAAATGATACTAGGGAGGTTGAGATACCCCATTTCCATAAATGTCTTGATTATTCGGGCATGTGAAGGAAATAATTGAAAATTCCCATCAAATTTTCGAGTGGCATCCCCTATATTGATGCAGACTATACCACCGTCTACCAATAAGGGGTCAATTGTCTTCCAAACTTGGTCAAGTTCAAGATGCATGAGTTCAAAGGCCATAATTGGGTTTTTTTTCAATTCATCCTTTATTTGAGGGTTCATTTCGCAAAATATGTCATCCCACATTTGAATCATAGGATAAGGAGGAGAAGTAACAACAAGGTGTATTTTTGGAAAATCATCAATTGGGATGCTACGAGCATCCAAGTGGCGAATAAAGTGATAGGTAGTCACTATGGACTTCTAGAATAAAGAAAACTTAATTGTCTTCCGTTTCCAAATAGTGAAACATTATATCTCTTGCAATAGAAATGGCTCTCACATCATGAACTCGAAGAATTGCAGGATTTTTGAGCATTGCCAATGTATTGAACACAATTGTTGCCTCGTAAAGTTCAGGATTTGATTGATCATGGTAATCTGTTTTGAAATAATATGAAAGGAATTTTTTCCTTGAAGCTGATATCAAGAGAGGATATCGATTCAATTGATGAAGTTTTTGAAGTATTTCCATATTAGTTTGGGGACTTTTTCCAAATCCAAAACCTGGATCAATGAAAATACGATCATTTGGTTTTCCCAAGGCATGCAATCGATCTGCGACTTTGTAAAGATGTTGCTTGATTTCTTCAATTGGATTGGTAAAAGATTGGTCAACTAGATAATGTTTCTTTGGTTCACCTCGTAAATACATCATGCAATATCGAACATTTGATTGTGATACTGCTTCAAGCATGCCTTTCTCTCTTCCCCAATTAATGTCGTTAATCATCCATGCACCTGCATCAATCGCGGCTTCTGCCACATTGGATCGCCAAGTATCCACAGAAATTTTGAATCCCATATCAGCTAGAATCTTGACATAAGGAATGACAAGATGTAGTTCCTCTTCAGCAGAAATTGATCTGGCTCTCGATGATGATGAATTTCCTCCAATCTCAATTATTTCAGCACCCTCATCAATCATTTTCTCTGCACGTTCCAAAATAGCTTCCGGCTTTACTACGGAATGTTTGACAGGGCTATCTGGGGATAGATTGAGAATACCCATTATTTGCACAAGTAAAAGAAAACAGCGGAACACTTTAGGTTTTCGAGTGATAGGAGGAATTGAGCATCTATTCAAGAAAGGTTACAAACCTTTGTAACTTTTTCATTTGCTGATGAAGCATGGCAGACCCGATATCATTACTCAAAGAACTGATAAAAATTCCTTCAGTAAGTGCAGATCCAAATCGTAGGCAGGATGCAAGGAAAACAGCAGAATTTATCGAAAACAAACTCAAGAAGTTGGGAGCGGAAACTGCGATAGTAGAAAATGAAGTTGAGGGACTCAATCCTCTGCTACTTGGGAAACTTGGAAATAATCCCGACAAATTTACAGTTGCCATATATTCCCATTATGATGTCCAGCCAGCCTTAAAATCTGATGGATGGGCAACAGAACCTTTTGAACCTATAGAAAAGGATGGATATATTTATGGAAGAGGAGCAAGTGACGACAAAGGTCCGATTGCTGCAACATTGACCGCAGTTGAAGAAATTGTCTCTTCTGGGGACCTTCCAGTAAATTTTAGATTTATCTATGAGGGAGAGGAAGAATCGGGTTCAGGAGGCTTTGAAAAAACCTTGTCCAAGCATGCAGATTTCCTTGGAAAAATCGATGGAATCATGATTCTTGATACAGCATGGTTTTCGGATAATGCACCAGGAATGGATTATGGGTTTAGAGGACTTGCCTATATGGGAATTGAAATTCAAGGACCAAAGAAAGATATCCATAGTGGACTTGCTGGAGGAATTATCCGGGAACCTATGACAGATCTTGTCAAAATTCTCGCACAATTGCATGATGAAAACCACAAGGCAACAATTCCGGGATTCTATAATGATGTTGTTCCGGTCACTCCCGAAGAAGAACAGTTTTATGAAAACATTGATTTTGATATTGATGAGTTCAAGAAAGCAAATGGGATCCCTTCACTACTTTCCGATGATAAGAAAACGATTCTGATGGATAACTGGAGAAACCCCTGTCTTTCTATTCATGGCATTGAAGGAGCATTTTATGAACCAGGGGCAAAAACAGTAATTCCCGGAAAGGTTATAGGTAAGGTGTCAATGAGATTAGTACCCAATCAGGATCCTTCCAAAATTGCCAAACTTTTCACTGAATATGTTGAGCAACTTTTTGAAGAATTGAAATCTCCAAACAAATTAAAGGTGTATACTTATGGAACAGGGGATTGGTGGTATGGAGATCCAAATAGCTTTCTCTATTCCAAGGCAAGAAAGATTCTCAAAGAATATTGGGGAATTGAACCTACCCTAACAAGATCAGGAGGCTCCATTCCCATCATCCCATTCATGGAGAAACTGTTTGACGCTCCTGCAATAGCAATTGGAATTGGGCAAAATAGTGATGGTGCACATTCACAGAATGAAAGAGTTCGGATCAAGAATATTGTTGGAGCAAAGGAAGTCTTAAAGTTGTATTTCTCAGAATTATCAAAAAGTTAGTGAATTGGAAGAGGACAAATAATAGCTCTTTATTGCAAAGCCGTTTCCATTGTTTGTTGAGTATTTACTATTGTCGTCGTTTTAATAGAGGTATTGCAAACAGAGGCAAAATTGCAAATATCAAAGAGAATGGGGCTTCAACAGATGAAGCAGGAGTTGATTCCCGTGGTAGATCTGTTTTAAGGTCTGATGTGGTAGGGGAAACCAAGGTGGTGGAATTTTCGGAAGAAATGGGAGTTGTGGGGACAGGTTCGGTTGCTATGGGAGGCTGTTGGACATTCTGTTTTGCTGCTTGGCTGACCACACCCATCTTTGGATCCCAATAAATTGAGGAGACATTGACAGCATCAAACGTAAAGTATGTTTTCTGTGAAGTTTCACCTTCTTCGTCTGTTGAATTTTCTAATGTTGATGCAATTACATCAATGCTGGATCCCATTGCTTCAGCAAATTCAGCCCAAGAAAAGTAACCAGTTGTATTGGCCATAGAGATTTCCACTTGTGTTTCATTCGAAGCGAAACCTTCAAGTTCTTCTTCAGATTCTTGTTCAATCTGTAATTGAGCTTCTGTTTTAATATGTGTCTTGATTGCAAGTTTTGTATCAGAACTTGTTAAGTTATAGTTGTTGATGTAAACATCAATTTTAAGGGAATTCGGAGTAATTGTTACGTTATCTCTATTTAGAAAACCACTGGTGAGCATCATAACAAGAGTAAAGAGGCCATCTTGAGTGGTTGCGTTGATTTGAAGATAACCAAGGGTGGTGTTATAATGGACTTGTAAATCATTCCAACCTGCATTACCGATTTCATAAAAAGAAACAATGGTTTCGTTTTGATAACCTGGTTCACCACTATCGATAAATTCAACAATTTTGTCAAATTTTACCTTATAGCTGAGTTCAGATTCATTGTTTGCACTTGAGTTGATAGCAACTGAATTGGAGAACTTAAACTTAATTTCAGCAGCGTTATCAGACTGCACATCAAATTCTACTTCAAAAACATCTTTGGTGGTTCCGTTTTTCAGAGTAGATTTTGATTTGAATCTGTCAACTTCACTTTCATATTCTATTTCCCTTTCATAGGCATGTTCAATATCATCGTCTATTCCATCTCCGTCAGAATCATCGAAGCCATCATCAGTTGAGTTGTCATCGTCCATTAAGTGGAAGACAGGAGAATTCATCTGGGTATTAGAAGTTCCAATTGGCACAGAGTTGACCAAAAAGAAAGACAATGATAAGATGAAAATCATAAGTAGTGTTTTGTGTAGTACCTTCATACCATCACCTGTTGGGTAATATTACTTTGATACCAATGTATTTGGTATTATCAGGAACAGATCTGCCCATTTTGATTTCAACAAAGTTTTTAGTTTAGATGAGTTTCATTTGGTATTCTTTCATAGGTTTGAACAGTTCAATGCCTGTTTTTTCCTTTACCCATTCAATGGTTTTGTAATAAAAGTCAAGGTAATCAAAAGAGTTGAAATCATTGTTTCCAGTAGGGATTTTGAATTTCTCCACTAACAGGTGAGCCATATCATAACCAGATGCATCATGTCGAAGGACAGCTGAAAGGGGATCCCAAAACAGAACCCGGAACAGCTTTTCTTGAGACAATTGGGTTCCATCTGCCAATATCACTTGACCAGCATGAACGGAGTAACCTACACCCACACCTCCACCACCATGAAGGCTTACCCAAGTTGCACCTGAAAGAGCATTCCCCATAAGGTTAAGGACAGGATAATCAGCAATTGCATCACTTCCATCTTTCATGCCTTCAGTTTCTCTGAATGGGGAAGCTACTGAGCCACCATCCAAATGATCTCTTCCGATGATTATAGGAGCCTTGATTTTCCCTTCATGTACGAGTTTGTTAATTAACATTCCAAAAGCAGCTCGACCCCAAAATCCAGCCCAAAAAACGCGAGCAGGCAGACCCTTTTCGAAGGGGATGTATTTGTCGGCTAAATTGATCCAGTTCACAAGTTGCTTGTCATCACTGAACAAGAGTTTTGCATAATGATCAGTTGTTTTAATATCCTTTGGATCATTTGAAAGAGCCACCCATCGGAATGGTCCTTTTCCAATGGAAAAGAGGTTTCTGATGTATTTGATAACAAAACCTTCAAAATCGTAGGCATTCTTAACACCTGCCTTGTAAGCTTGAGTCCTGATATTGTTGCCGTAGTCAAATGTTTCTGCCCCTCTTTTTTGAAGTTCCAACATAAGTTCTACATGCCTTTTGACAGTCTGGTATGAAAGTTGGACATAATGTTCAGGGTCTTCTTCACGCATTCGGATAGCTTCATCATATGTTAGAGAATCTGGGAAATATCCATACAGCATATCGTGGGCAGAAGTCTGGTCAGTAAGAACCAGAGGAGTAATATTGTTGTCTACGAGATATTTGAGTAACTCGGTTGCGTTACAATGAACCCCAATGGAAACTGCTTCGCCTTTTTCTGCAAATTCTTTTGCGAGGTTGATGGCTTCTTCAGGAGTCTTGGTTTTGTAATCTAAATAAGGAGTTCCCCTATCTCTTCCTAGATTGTAAATTCTGTCAATCTGCTTTTCATTCACCTCGGCTATAATGGCTATTTTACCAGCCATTTTGATCGCAAGTGGTTGTGCACCACTCATTAGACCCAAGCCTGCTGTAACTACCAATCTCTTCTCAAATTCTGAAAGGGAGGGGTTCTTTCCTTCGGCTTGGCGGATGGCCTCCATCACAGTTTCATAAGTTCCTTGAATTATACCTTGGAGACCAATAAAGATGAAGGATCCGGCAGTCATTTGTCCATAAACGGTTAGACCAGCCTTGACGAATTCATTGAAGTTGTCAACCCATTTAGGTACAATTAGGCTATTGGTAATGACTACCCTAGGAGCCCATTCATGAGTCAGGGTTTTTCCATAAGGGACACCAGATTGCAAAAACAAGGTCTCATTAGGTTCAAGCGTTTCAAGGAGTTCCAAGGTTCTGTACAGTGCCTTCCAATTTCTTGCTACACGACCAGATCCTCCATAAATATAAAGTGTCTCCCAATCTGAACCGTTATGAAGATTATTCAAAATTGCCCTTTTAACGGCTTCAGTAGGCCATCCAGCTTTTGTGGTAGGTTTAAGGGCATCCTCCCCTTTTGGGAGTGGAGGAATGGTATCAGGTTTCAAATCCAATCTAAGCTGTTTTTCGAGGGGTAAACGATGTTTTCCCTCAATTATTTCATCAATTTTGTACTTTTTCACAATTAAAGGCTAGATGTTGTCTTAAGAAATTTGACATTTTCCCTTGAATTGATGATCACACCGCTCCACTAAAAAATTGAACATTCGGTGGATCTATAAATGAAAACCCATGTGGAAAATTCACGAATAAGGTATAGAGTGGACGATTGGTTAAAAATTTAAATTGTTCTAATCCTTGACGGATTTCTGGAATTGGAAGTTCATCATAGTTTGGATTTGGATCAAGCGTTGCCTGCATAGTCATACGGTATCCAAAACCATTAAGGGCAAGAAGGTCATGTAGATCACGTCTTTCCTCCTTAGCATTGATTTCAAAATATTTTGCCGGTTTTTCTTTTGAGTTGTTGACCAATTGGCTTTCATATTCAGGTGGAGGAAGAATGAATTGCATAGGCTTCATATGATAAAGAAAAAAACGCCGTACCTTGGTTTTGTCTATTCTTTGTTGGATTAAGGCGGAACAATTTGGATCAAGAGCTTGAATGACTCTGCCCCATTGATTTCTTTCATTTAGAAATGCCGTTGTGGGATTTTCCTTTGCAGGAGGAAGCACAATCAGGTTGAACTTGATTTCAGGCATAAAGTGCCTATGTTCTGGAAGAATAAGGTTTTCATATAAGAGAGGTTGATTATCCCCATTAAGGGGAATTGGGTCTCGAATGAAATCTCCTCGATTGAAAATTGGTGTTCCATCATCATGGAAATCAATGGGAAGTCCGTAGGAAACAGTCACAATTAACTTTTGGGAAAGCAGGGAATTAACCTTTGCCTGATTGAAGATAGAAAATCATCAAAAGTTTGGTCGAAAATTGTAATAAGAGTGTGTTCTTTATAAATTTATACCAAACTTAAGATTAGAAGTGTTATGAATGAGGACGATACTGAGAGATTCAAGCCCTTGGAACGACTCAGAAAAAAATTGATGGTAGAGAATCTATATATCTGGATTCTCATTCTGTTGCAAGAGGAAAAAAAATATGCCTATGAATTGAAGAATGAGATAAAGGAAAGATTTGGATTTGCACCAGCCACGGTCACCTCCTATGCTGTTCTGTACAAGCTAAACAGGGAAGGATATGTTGAAACCATTACACAAAACCCTTTTCCCAACAGAAAATACTACCAAATTACACCTAAAGGAGAGAAATTGATTGAAGAAACCAAAAAAGTCTTCAAAGAGCTTTATCATGAATTGTTTGGAGAAGAATTAACTTAAGACAATTTTTTCTTGACTATTGCAGAGACCACCTTACCATCTGCCTTTCCTTGGAATTTGGCCATAGTTCTACCGATAATGAGACCCATTGCTCCAAGGCCTTTTGATTTGACAAGATCAAGATTTTGTTGAATGATCTCATCAACGACCTTTTCAATTTCATTTTGGTCAATGGGTTTAATGCTGAACTTTTCCACTGCTTCTTGTGGGGAAAGGGATTTTTTGGCTTCAGCGATTCCTTGGAGAATAGGGAGAATTGAAGCCTTTGTGATTTTCTTTTCACCAATTTGTCGGAAAATTTCCATAATGTGATCTTCTGTTATTTTATTGGTTTGAAATCCTTTGCGTCTCAAGTCCACTAGATCTTGAAGGAGAGTTGTCGCAACAAGAGTGGGTCGAACTCCAGTCTTATTGATTATTTCTTCGAACAATGAATTTTGCGGATGATTGTACAGTTGTTTTGCAATGTCTTCGGGGAGTTTTAGAACCTCAATATATCGTTTTAATCGTTCTTCAGGCATTTCGAATTTAATTTCATCCACTTTTTCGATGAATTTCTCATCTATATGGATGGGAGGAGCGTCGGTTTCGGGATACATCCGTGCTTGTCCTGGGAGAGGGCGAAGGAAACCAGTTGTTCCATCTGGTCGAGGAGCCCGAACTTCTGGTGGTAAGGGGTCTGAATCTAGCCATATTTTAATTATTCTTTTGATATTGTCAATAGAGTTTCTACCTATGTTTTCAGATCCAACAATAAGAATGAAACCATCACCATTTTTCACATTGAGTATCTTTGCCACTTTGTCTTTTTCTTCCTGTGAAATCCCGAATTTTGGAAGTTCATCACTATGAAGTATTCCACCAGCCGAGGAAGTTACTTTGGCAATTTCTGAAAGTTCTGATCCAATACGATAGTCAGGTTGGAGCTCAAAACCGAGCAACTGATCCATTTTTGGCATTCTTGCGCCAATTACCTTGTTTTTTTTCTTGATTGCATTTGCGATGAATTTTGCTTTGCAGTTACGGAAAACTTCAGTCACATCAATAGCCTTTATTGAGGCAACTGTTCTTTTTGTAAATCCTCGTTCTTTGAGCAGTTCCAAAAATTCAAGCATGCGTGATTGTCGTATAGCTTCGTTTTTCACATAAGCAGGAAGGATATCCAAGTTTTGGACACCCTTGATTTCAATTCTTGTACCTCTCTTAATTGACACATTGATGTCCTGTCTGATTGTGCCAAGTCCTCTTTTTACAAATCCTGTGGTTCTCAAAAGAGTTCCAATTCTATAAGCTGTCTGGTAAACCTCTTCTGGAGAATTCATATCCGGACCAGTTGCAATTTCAATCAATGGAATTCCTAACCTGTCCAGCCTAAAGTATCGACCTTTTTCCGATCGTCCGACATTTTTTGCAGAATCTTCTTCGAGGTTGGCTTGATAAATATGGATTTTTTTATCACCTACCGTGATAAAGGAATTTTCTCCACCGAAGGCAATTTGAGCGGTTCGTTGGAAACCACTTGTGTTACTTCCATCAATAATCGTCTTTCTGCAAACTAGGATCTCATCGAATATATTTAGATTGAACAGATTCTTAGCAATAGCAATTGATCGAAACAATGCTACAGGATTAATTGGAAAGATCGGTTCTTCATCAAGTTCGACAAGACAGGTTGTGTCAAAGTTGCCCTGATAGAAGATTTTTTGACTTTTTTTCTTCTCAAATTCTGCAGCCACATCGATTTTTCCTGTTTCTCCACTGACAGCTCTCAATTCCCTTTCAATTTCGAAGTCTGGATCATCTTCCCTGATGAGAGCTGGACAGGGACAGAAAAGCTTTGAGCCATGTTTCTTTTCAAGAAAAGATGAATTTTCACCATAATAAGGTGCATAAAGTTGCTGGTGGAATTCAAGACCCACCATCAGACCTTCTTTTTCAAAATCAATTGTTTCTGGAGCCTTCTGATTAACATTCATTTGAAATAACCTCCGAAATTGGTTTTCTCTGTAATTTCTCCGGCAATATTGGTTGTCATCAATTTCTTGACCTCTTCCATATTTTGTGTATTTCCTAAAACCCAACCCAATTTAACGAGAGCAGTTTCAGAAATCATGTCACTTAAATATGTAACGCCTGCCTTATAATTCGTTCGAAGTGCTCGATAAACGAAAGGATGTGTTCGTCCATATATGCATTGACTGGTCATGCCAACAAAGGCACCATCATCAATTGCTCTTTTCAGGGGTTCAGCCCAAGACCGTTCTTTTTCATCCTCAGGAGGATAGGTTGGAGTGTGACCCAACCCAGTTCCTTCAATAATGAATCCTTTGATACCTTTATCGATATACCAATCTAGGATTTCAGGAGAGATTCCTGGAAAGATCTTAATGAGGGCCACGTTTGGATCGTAATTTGTATTCAGTTGAACTTCTCTCTCTTTTCTTTTGGGAAGATCATTTCGAAGCATAGTTATTTTCCCATCTTCCAATACTTTTGCATAGGGGATATCTCCAATTGTTTTGAATGCATCCCTTCTTGAAGTGTGCATCTTTCGAACCCTTGTTCCAGGAGATACAAGACAAGTATTATCATCAGTGGTTTCGTGCATGACAACACAGACTTTGGCAAAATCTGCCTTTCCAGCGACTCGTGCAGCAGAAATGAGATTAAGCGCACCATCAAATGAACCTCTGTCAGACGATCGTTGGCCTCCAGTCATTGCAATTGGAGCAGGAAGGTTCTGTAACATAAAGCTAAGTGCAGCCGAGGTATATCCCATCATATCTGTTCCATGCATAATTACAATCCCATCAGTTTCTTCTTCGAATTCTTTTGCTGCTGCTTCTGCAATGACTTGCCATTGTTTGTAACCGATATCTTCGCTAGCCATTTGAAAAAGAGGGATTATTGATTTAAAAGCCACTTCATCGAATAGTTCTGGAAGGCTAGCAAAAACCTCTTCAGGTTTACTGGCCATAAACACGCCTCCAGTAAGGTAATCAATTCTACTCGCGATTGTTCCGCCAGTTGCTAGAAGCGAGATTTGGGGAAGGTCTTCCTTTTGTTTCAAGCGGATTTTTGGAAATTTTTCAAGTCGAAAGGATTCACCACCAGTTTGAATCTTCAAATCCTTTGAATATTTGATTCCTACATTATAACCATTTTTTTGTTTAAGGATTATTACGTCGGGATCCCCCATTTCTGTTTGAGGGAGAAGATTCCCTTCGATTCTTGCATCCGTAGTTTCTATCAGGAGGTGGTCTCCAACCTTAACGTTTAAGTTTGAAAAAAGCTGGATTAGTTCTTTTGAATAATTTCCATATGCGTGAACAGTTTTTGTGGTCATATCTTGACATGATTTGAGAATAGGGCTTTATTTATGTCCTGATGGATTCAGGTTTTAAGGTGCAGCTTTTTTTTGCTGTTCCTTAAAGGATTCCCAAATCGCCTTGATTCGGTCTGCAACAATGCCTTCACCAGTAACGCCATCTTCATTGACTTTAAATCGATCCATAACCATGATAGTGTGTGAATCCTCATACAGCTTAACGTTTTCAGGGCGGAATACTTTGGACAATTCTTGTGCAAGTCCAAAAATATCAAAAGGAACTTCACCCAAAGTTATGAAGGCAACAATATCACCAGATATGAAAATCTTGAAAAATTTCTTATTTTCCTCACTGATGGCATCGTTCAGAACCAAAGAAAAATCCTCGTTGATACCACGAAGAATTCCAGTGAATGTATGACCATCTTTTGTTTTTACAACAACCTTTTTGTTGAAAAGACTTCTCATTTCCGTAAGAAATGTACGGGAAGATTGACTCATAACTGAAAAAACGATCAGGGTTTCTTAAGTTTTTTAAAAAAGAACAGACAGGATTGAAGGAAGATATTTGGATTTGCGCGGCTTAGGAATAATTATTAGGAAAATTTCAGATAGCAACTTGTGTCTTTTGAAATCAGAAAGTGGGATGGTATCGCAAAATCAGGGATATTCAAAGTAGGAGAAAAATCAATCAACACCCCTGCAATATTTCCAGTCGTACATCCGGTTTTTCAATCAATTAAACCTTCGAGACTTAAGAAGGAGTTTGGTTTCAACCAGATTATCACTTCTGCATACCTGTTAAAGAAAAAAATGGATAAAGGAACATCAGTAAACCGTATCCATGATTATCTTGAATTTGATGGAGTAATTATGATGGATTCTGGTGCGTATCAGCTCATGGTTTACGGAGATGTTGAATTAGACCAACAAACTTCCATGGAACTTCAAAGAAAAGTTGGGGCAGATATAGGAGTAATCCTTGACTATCCCATTGGTTATGATGTAAGTTATCAAGAAGCGCAACAGCGAGTGGCAACAACAATTGAAAGGGTGCAAGAGGCAATGGATTCGATGGGGAACAATGATCCCATTTGGACCCTGCCAATCCAAGGAGGAAAATTTGATGGATTGATTGGAGAATATATCGAACATATTGGAAACAAGGAGGTCTATGAAAAGTTTGATTTTTTTGCTTTAGGAAGTGTGGTTCAAGTCATGATCAACCAAGACTATCCAACCATGGTCAAAATGATCATTGCTGCTAGGAAGAAATTGCCTGTGAACAAGCCATTACATCTATTTGGAGCAGGTCATCCTGCAATGTTTGCATTGGCAGTATTTCTTGGATGTGATACTTTTGATTCTGCAGCCTATAGTCTGATGGCAAAGGATAATAGGTATATGACAAGCCAAAGAACATACCAACTTGAAGAATTAGAGGTTCTTCCGTGTGTTTGTCCAGTATGCAGCTCAATAGACGCTAAAGAATTCAAGTCAAAGCAGAAGGATGAACGAATAAGATTGCTAGCTGAACATAACTTATGGATTACACAAGACGAGATCAAAAAAATTCATCTTGCCATAAGCAGAGGGACTATGTGGGATTTAGTTTGGGAACGAGCCAATTCTGTCCCTAACCTTGGAAAAGCAACAAAGCTTGCATTTCAATTGTATCTTGAAGATGAAGAGTTGAGAAAATTAATTCTTGATGGAACACCAATATCAAAACCTTATGCAATTAAAATTTTTAGAAATGAAGATTTAATGAGACCTGAAGTGTATAAGGTGAGAAGTTGGATTGAAGGATATCTTTCTGAAAGAAACATCATTGATCCCATCATTATCTTTCTTGATCCTGACAAATCATCATTCAGAAAACTTCCTGAATCAGAATTGAAAGGTTTAGATGAAGAGCTTGTTAAGAAGCTGGTTGTTTTTAATCCAGTTTATGGAATGATACCATATGGAATTTTGGAAGTTTTTCCTGTTAGCCAACACACGTCGGAATTAAATTTTGAGGAAATAGGTGTCAATTACTACAAAGAGGAAGTGAAGGCCTTTCATGGGCATATCACGGTGATTAGATCTCAAAAATGGACAAAGGAAAGGATTGGGAAAATTCTTGGAAGTCAGGAATTTGAAGAGATAGTTTCCGATAAACCAGTGTCCATACTCAAATCTCTTTAGATTCTTTCAACTGAGGGAATTCCAAGAAGTTCAAGACCTTTGGAAAGACCCTTTTTTACTGCAGCAACCACGACAAGAAAATTATTTTTCATTTCATTGTCTGCCTTTAGAATGGGGTTTTTCTCATAGAATTTCATAAACTGCTGAGAAAGAAGAACACACCAATTTGCAATTTTAGATGGATTCATAAGTTCAACAGCTTCATGCACTTTTTCTTTGAAAGATGAAAGCGTTTCAATAAGGTCAGATACATCTTTGTTTTTTGCAAGTTCCAAGAAGTTCACTTTTTCTATGGAAGGGGTAATTTCCGCCTTTCTAAGGATGCCGGAAGCTCGAGCATGTGCATAAAGCACAAATGGTCCAGAATTTCTTTTGAAATCAAGTTCTCTGTCAAGATCCAAGACAATTTTTTTGTTTGGATCTGTCTCAACAAGAGGAAAACGGGTACTTGCCAGTGTCACAGCAGTCAAAATTTCTTCTTCTTCTTCCCAACTTTCATCTTGCAATTGACGTGATGAGGCTTTTTTAGCCAGTCTTGCACGAACCTTGGTTTCATCATAATATTCATCTGCGGTGATATAGATTGCTTGTCGTCCACTCATTTTCCTCCCAAGGAGTTCAACAAGTCCATAGCTGTAATGAATGAGGTTTTTGGCGATGTTTTTGTATCCCAATTGATAGAGTGGAAGTAACATTTGGAATTGCGGAAGGGCCTGTTCATCACTAATGACATTGAAGACCTTTTCTGGTTTGTGTTTCTCGAATTTTCTGATGGAGTAAGCTATATCTTTCATAGGGTACAGAGCAGTTCCATCGCTACGTGTTAGTTGAAGATCAGGAACACCTGATTTAAAGGGAATTGATTTTTTGTTGATTTTTAGTTCCTTATACATCTTGTTCAGAAGGTCAGAAGGATAGGTGAAACGGGTGCTCCCGTCATCCAATATCTTTGTGTTGCTGAATTTCTGCATCTTCTTGACCAATTGTTTCGGTAAACCACTCCAAGTAATGTCGGATTCAAAATCAAATTGATCAAATTCAATGTTGAACCGTTTCAATGTCCATTTAAATGAAGAAAGTGCCCAATTGGCAACTTCTCGGAATAAAGAATTGACATGTTCATCATCTCCCCTTTCATATTTTTCTAAGTAGGCAGAAGTTTTTTCGATTAAGTCAAATTTAGATATTTCATTATTGAGAGGTTCAAAAAGGTCTGGAAAACGATTTTTCAGGGATATCAGAGTATTTTGATATTTATTGGCTTCATTGGCTTCCTCCTTTAGTTTTACAATGGTACGGTTTAATTGAACGATTTTCTTTTTCTGTTTTGATGCTTCCAGTTGGATTATTTCGTTTTCCAGTTGTTGAATTTTATTTTCATAGTGCATTTGTATTTTCTCAATATCTTGAGGTGTAAACATATACATTTGGGAGTAATCTTCTGCTGTTACAGGGATTCCTTCTTTTTTGGCCTTTGTTTTGATGGATTGAATGGTGTAGAAGGCATTCATAATCGCATATACTTTCCCTATCCAATGGTCGAACTTAATATCGGGATAAATTTCTTTCTTTTTGAGAATCTCATATCCGATTATTGTAAATCCAATCTGAAGACCTACATCATTGACATAAAAATGACGTCTAACATCATAACCTGTTGCTTGAAGAAGACGAGCAAATGTATCTCCTTGAATTGAATTTCTTAGGTTCCCAACATGAAGTGGAGCAATAGGATTTGCAGATGTATGTTCAACGATGACGGTCTTGCCTTTGTGAGTTTCATATCTTCCGAAAGAATTCGATAAAATCTTTTCAATGGTTTGTTTCATTTCTTCCGCCAAAAATTGAGTTTGTTTGGCTGGATCAACTTTCAAATTAAGAAAGACCAATGTGTGCTTACCCTTTTGATTTTCAGTGACAAAGAATGATTCTAGCATGGGAATTGATTGGATAAGTTGGGATCCAAGGTTTTCAGCAAAAGCAATTGGATCATTTGTTTTTGCTATCGGATTGATAATAAAGGCATAATCCGCCTTATCAGATAAGGATTTGATTGTTTTTTCAAGTTTAATGGGTTTTGTGTTTCCAATAATTTCCTGGAGATATTGATTTATCAATTCCTCGAGTTTATCCTTCATTTCATATGGCTAATCATTTCAGGTCAATTAATATTTGTGTTGGATTCTCTTTTGGGGAAGTTCTATGACTTGTAAATTTCCATGATTTTATTTAAGAGATCAATTGCTTCATCCTTCTTTCTCTGGAAGCTATTGCGTCCAATAATGGATCCGAAGCCACCTCCCTCATGGATTTGGGAGATTTCTTCCAAGATTGCATCGACACCTTTAGCTGGTCCTCCAGAAAAGATGACTATTCTTTTTCCATCAAATGCAGATTGGATAACATGTGAAACTCGATCGGAAAGTGAGTCTTTGGGAATGGATTCATAGTATGGCTGTGCCTCTTTTAGTGCGATGTGTGAAGAGGGAGGTTTGACTTTAATCAGGTCTGCACCCATTTGGGCAGCTATTTGGGCAGCATAGGCAACTACATCCAAAGCTGTCTCATCCTTTTTTGTAAGGTTTTCGCCTCTTGGATATGACCATACAACAGCAGCAAGTCCAACATCATGGGCGTCCCTAATGAAGTCCCGTAATTCATGAAACAGATCATTGGTATAGGCAGTTCCTGGATAGATTGTGAATCCCACTGCGGAGCAACCCAATTCTAGAGCGTCTTGGATGCTAGAAGTCAAGGCAGACTTAGGGTTTTTGGTTTTGTAGAGTGAGTTGTTGTTGTTGACCTTTAAAATCAGAGGAATTTGACCAGGATATTCGTTTGCAGCCATCTGTATAAAGCCCAATGGAGCTGCATAGGCATTTAGCCCCGCCTCAATTGCAAGTTCTATGTGATAAAGAGGATCATATCCAGCAGGGTTTGGTGCGAATGATCTTGCAGGACCATGTTCAAATCCTTGATCTACAGGAAGAATGACCATTTTTCCTGTTCCAGCGAGTTTTCCTGTTTCCAGCATCTTCCTGATATTTCCTCTAACACCAGGATTAAGATGACCATACCATCGGAGTATTTCATTTGTTCTGCTCATCAGGTAGATTCCCTTAAATTTGATATAATAGGTTTTGGAAAGGTTTTGGTTCTTTTCAAATATATTTTCTGACTTTAAATAAGTAAAGAATCATGTTATTGCATAATGTTGGACAAAATTTTTGGAGGCAAAGAAGGTTTCAAGCAGACATCTTCATTTTCTAGCACCATTGCAGAACGGCGATGTGAAATTCAAATTATAATCATAATTGATTCATCAGGGAAAGGAGTGTTTTCCTATGTTCCAGAAACATCTAAAATTCATGTGGATGAGAGCCTTGTGTCAATGTTCATTTCAGCAATAAACAATTTCTCGCAAGAGATATTCAATCAGGAAAGTAATCCATCAATAGTTGTTGATCATGGTAGTCTGTCCATTCTTGTGGAGAGCAAGGAAGAATTTTGTGTAGCTGTGATTGGGAGGAATCCGAATGAAGAGTTGAAAAAGGCAGTTCTTGCAACTTTGGAATTTGTAAATCTATTTTATAAAGATATTGACTTTTCAATTGGAGACAATAATTTTGAAATGGATATGCATTTATTTGTTAAACAAAGGTTCAGGAAATTTATCGAGAGTTGATTACATCATTCCAGGCATACCGCCGGGCATACCTCCCATGCCTCCAGGCATACCTCCCATACCAGGCTGACCTTCAGAATTCTCTTCTTTCTTGGTTGCGATGACATCATCAATCCTCAGTATCATTTCAGCTGCCTCGGCAGCAGATTTAATGGCTTGTCTTTTAACCCTGATGGGTTCAACAACACCTTTTTCAAACATGTTGGCAACTTTGCCCTCTTCAACGTCAATTCCCCAACCTTTCTTCTTTGGTCCATAGGCTGAGATAAGTTCAGCTTCTATTTCTATGGGATCAAGACCGGCATTTTCAGAAAGGGTTGCAGGAATAATGAGGAGGGCATCAGCGAAAGCCTGTATTGCCAATCTTTCTTTACCAGGGGTCTTTTTAGCCAATTTCTCAATTACTTGATTGAGGTGTACTTCAACTGCACCTCCTCCAGGAACAATCATCCTGTCCTCGACCACGTTCCTGACAACAGAAAGTGCGTCAGTAAGTGCTCTTTCTGCTTCATCGGTGGCGTATTTCGATGAACCTCGTAGAAGAATGGTCACAGCCAAGGGAGAAGCGCATTCTTCGATGAAAATATAGTCATCATCACCCAACTTTGTTTGGAACACCTTTCCGGCCTTACCAAGATCTTTTTCGGTCAATTCATCAAGGGAAGTAACAATGTTGCCGCCAGTTGCCTTCGCAATCTTTTCCATATCACTTTTCTTAACCCTTCTGACAGCAGCAATTCCCTTCTTGGCCATGAAATATTGTGCCATGTCATCAATTCCTTTCTGACAGATGACAACATTTGCTCCGGTAGCAGCAATTTTTTCGACCATTTCCTCAATCATGCGTTGTTCATTGTCAAGGAACATTTGAACCTGTGTTGGATCAGTTATCCTTATTTCTGCGTCGAATTCAGTTTTATTCACTTCAATATTTTGATTGATGAGAGCGATTTTTGCATCAGTAATTTCTTTGGGCATGGCGGGATGGAGGAATTCTTTGTCGATCGCGATTCCCTTAATGAGAGAGGATTCCTCCAATGATTTACCTTGTTTCTGGAGAATTTTGACGTTGTCCAAGTCTGCAACAAAGGAGCCATCTTCCTTTTCTTCCTTAATGTGTAAGACTGCATCGATTGCCAATTCAGCGATGTGTTGTTTTGCAGTATGGACACTCTTGCTGTTCAAGGAAGTCAAAGCAATGGGAAGAAGGCTTTCCTTGTCGATTGAAACTTCCTTTGCGATGGAATCAAGTGCCTTGATGGCTTCTTCTGCGGCAATCTTGTAGCCGTCCACAATGGTGGTTCCATGAACCTTCTTCTCGAGAAGTTCATCTCCCTTTTTGAGAAGTTCTCCAGCAATGACAACAGCAGATGTAGTGCCGTCACCAACTTCTTTGTCTTGTGATTTTGCAACTTGAATAATGAGTTTTGCAGCTGGGTGTTCTACATCGAGTTCTTCAAGGATTGTTGCACCATCATTTGTGATGATAACATCACCCAAGCTGTCGACAAGCATTTTATCCATACCCAAAGGACCAAGAGTGGAGCGTACCGCTTCAGCAATTGCGGATGCGGCTGCGATATTATTTTTCTGTGCTTCTCTACCAGTGTTCCTTTCAGTGTTTTCTTTTAGAATAATTACGGGTTGACCATTCATTACCATTGGTTACCACTCCTTTTGGGATTCGGTATATTATTTGACCAATTATATCTAATGTTCATTTCTTTTAATATTGTACGGTAGATACCAATCTTTGAAATCCGCATGAACATCCTTTCAAGGATGAGAAATGGAATGACAAACGATTGTGTCAAATATGAGAATCTGTTTGGAAAGCACTAAGAGGAACTGATTCCAAGAAATTTTTTTTTCACTATGGTATCGGAAGTACGTTACCTGAATTATCAAAGTGGTTTAATCTGAGGATGGAATTGTTAGCAAACTTATATGGGAGAAATGCACACAAAAATTAGTGATTGATGAGGCATGGCTGTTCACAAGGGATGGAATTCCTATTTGGTCATATATCATAAACCCATCAGGCATCAATGAGTCCTTAATTGGAACTTTAATTGGAGCTTTAACACTATTTTCCACGGAATTTACAGGGAAGGAAATCACTTCAGTTGAAATGGAAGATAAGATGCTCCATATAAAACCATTTGGAGAGATTGGAATTCTGGTCATCAATGGAGACAAGGAAGACTTGATAAATACAAAATTATTGCAGATCATCGAAAAAATGAAAATTTCCATTGACCTGCTTAATCAATCGGATCGGATCGACATTAGCCTCCTAGATGATGAGACATTGAAATTTTACTTAAGTGATCTGCTTCAGGAGCTAGAAGAGTTTATGAAGGGATTAACAGAAATATCACCGAAAAGAGAAAAACAAACAGATTCAATTGCTCTGAAGTTAATTTCAAAAATCCAGTCAATATCCTCCAGATTAGAAAAAGATGAGATTGGAATTCTAATTTTGGATGAATCACAATCCGAGTTAGGCAAGGTTCCTTCAGAAAAAATCAGCAAGATTATTCTTGATAGAGTAAAGGCCCACATTATTGGATGGATGAATTCAAAGCAGCTTAGCAGTGAATTTTTTCCAGAATTTGTCTTTACAAAAGAATTAGGGATCAGAGCCAAAATGTTCAAGGGGATTCTCTGTGTTGTTGTGATGACCTGGAAGCAAGGGGGAGTGGGAAACCAAGAAGATGTAAACAAATTGAAAGGTTGGATGACGCTGATTACAAAACTTCTAAGTTAGTTTTCAAACTTAAAACTGATTTTGACCCTAGTTCTGTAAAGAACAATTTTTCCGTTTTCGATTTTTGCATCCATTTCAACAACCCTGACGATCCTAAGGTCACGGAGCGATTTTGCAGCCTGTGTTACTGCGTTTTGAGCGGCATCTTCCCAACTAATGGTTGATGTTCCAACTATTTCTATGATTTTGTATGTTGAGGGATCATGATCGTAGTCATGCATGAGGATTAGATTGATTTCAAGGTTTTAAACATTGATTCCATTGGTTGAACTGAAGGAAAGGCTTATGATTGACTTTGTGACTCCCTAAATGTGGAATATTTTTTTCCGGTGGAATGCAAACAATGTCAACAGCGATGGAAAATGAAAGTAGTTTTGAGTGAACAAAAGATGCAGAGTATCGGTGCCATTTGCCAATGTGGAGCAATATTTGCCGGAATAATAAAGGCGGAAACCATTAAAGAATTTTTGGAAGACACAAACAAATTTCTGCAAAAGGAAATCCGAGAGGATTTAATCAGAAAGGTTCATTTAACCAATGGAAACTTTGTTGTTCTTGATATGGATGTAGGAGATGCAATGTATCCACTATTGGAATCAGAGATATAATAGTCTGTTTTTCTTTATTAGATAATAAGAAAAAAGGAACATGGGAATTATGGTGAAAGAAAGGGTAATAAGATAGCGTTTTATGGGGAAAGGATTATCTGGAACATAAGGATGGGAATTTCTAAGATATTCCTCCATGTTGGTCAATCCATCAAAATCATAGTCTTTATTGGCATCATTTGGATCTAATGGATCCAATGTATTGAAGTATTCCCAAGAATCTGGAATACCATCCAAATCAGTATCAGATTCCCATGGATCAGTTCCCGCCAAATTTTCAAGATAATTTGGAAGACCATCATCATCACTGTCTTCAAGATCATCTAATCGATTTTTTGGATCAAATCCATTAGAGACCTCCCATCCGTCAATTGCACCACCCCAATCAGAATCTTCCCTTGTTGGATCAAGACCCAATTGCATTTCTTCTAGATTTGTTAGACCATCTCCATCTAGATCTTGATTTGAATCGTCATTGTTAGGATTCAATGAATATGCATATTCAAAAAGATCAGATAATCCATCACCATCGGTATCTGAAGAGATGGGAGAAGATTCAAAGGCCAATTCAATCTCATCTGGAAGAAAATCCCCATCAAAATCAGAGCCTAAAAATTGAAACCAAACTCCAGAAGAGAGGACAGTAACTATTGAAAGTGTTGGATTCACGCTGCCTATTGCAGACGGGGTTTCAGATAGTTCAAGTATATTGATCCAACTTTCACCATCAAAAGTAAAAACTGCACCTGAATCATTTACGAAATAGGTTGATGGAAATATATTCCGGTGAATTGAAGCCCTACCAGAAAATGGAAATTGATGAATCTGATTATCGCTTACTTTGAAGTACCCATTGTCAGTGAAATCATAAACAGCCAAATCCAAATATGGGAAATCTTCAAGGATTCCTAATGAGAACATCTTAAGATTTGAAGAATTTAGGGGAATAGAGATCTTGTTTTCGCCAACATAGATATAGGTGGAATTATCAGAATGATCCCTAATTAACTTAAATATTTGCCAAGAATCGATGACCGTGTAATTAACAGAAACCATAGTTGAAGAAAAGCCGTCCCAAACCAAAAGATATGATCCCGTTGAATTTTGGAAAAATATATCCCATCCACCTATTTCTGGATTGAAAGAGGCGGAATGGTTTGCAGTAACATTTGGAATCTCTGTTGTTAAAGCAACATGATCTGGAGAAATCCATTTTATTGTGGTATTATTAAAGGAAGTTCCAACAACAAGGACCTCTGAACCAAAATTCTGCCAATAAACTGTTAAATAGGAATCAAGAGCAGTAATATCAGAAAATTTTCCATCTTCAATGATGGTATACATGGGAATTATCTGATTTTGAAAACGGACATTCCAAGCCACCATTGCTCTGCTGAAAGAAAGAAGATCATTGTTTGTTAGATCTGGAAGAGGAAAAATTTGAGTAGTAACCACCTCATAAAAGGCAGGGTCTGCGATCCATAGTGGGATATAACCCTGAGTCACTTTTGGTTCAGAATTCACAGAAACTGAAAAGGAAGTAAGGAGCAAGGCAATGATAAAAATTTTTCCGACAGAGAAAGTCGCCACGAATAACATTCAAGTTTGGATGTATTTCAATATTTTCCACTAAGTGAAGAGAAAGAAAGATAATTTCGAATGAAAAAAGGGTTTGAATTTTCGGATGTTGATGAGAAGGCACAAAGAAAGACTAAATCAAGAAAATGGAATCACAAAGAATCACATCCATTGGAAATAAAGGGGTTCATTTTAGTTTGAAATGATGATTTCTTATGGGACAAGGCCAACAACAAAGAATCACAGGAGAATAAAGGCCACAAACAAATATATTTGTATTTTTCCATATTTTCCATGAGAAATAAAGGGGTTCAATCACAATAAATCACAACAATTTACAACAATTACAACAACCTACAAGAATCACAAGAATAACAGATGATATTGAAATATGGAAATCGATTAAAAATTATGAGAGAATTTAGGAAATATCCATTTATGAACAAAGACGATT
>CAZYCQ010000029.1:0-41417 GCA_964645535.1 uncultured archaeon
TCCCAAGTGATTGAAGAGGTTGGATTGGAAAATATTTTGGCAGAACTCACTACTGAGCAAAAAAACATGCTGAAAAAACTTCTGGGATAACAAACACCTTCTAAAACGTTCATTTGCATTTTCACGCAGACTTCTCCTTTCATAAGTTCTATGAACCTTGTTGTCCTCGATATTGAAAGGCATGATAATCAACAAACGTGCTCATTGGTCAAAACTTCGTTAAGGCTAACTGAATGGCTTCAATTCTTCCCTTACTTGCTTCTGAGGATTGATCCCAAAGTGATAAAAATGATAATCCTGCGGTATGTTTGAATAAGTTTCATTATTTGTTGCTTTCTTTTCCCAAGACCATGTGCCCTTTTTTATTCCCTTAAAAATCATGTGAAGGTCAATATACGTTTTGATAATTCTGGTCTTATTCCCTTCTTCTTAACTGAATCCTTTGCATACCCTAAAGGTAAGATAACCTGTGGTCTGAATACCTCTGGAATCTCTAGAATCTCATTTAGAAAGGTTTTGGGTTCTGGCGTGTAGGTGACTGTCGACAATCCCTCATATTCAGCCGCAAGAATCATGTAGCCAATGGATATCCAAGTACTTTCAAGTGAATGACGATCCGCCCACTCTGAATTTTCAAACACCACCAACAGGACTGGCGCATCCGTGAGAAAACTCTTGGTTATACGGATGTCTTTCTTCTGCACCCATTTCAAAAACTCATTGTCCTTGGATTTCCTCTTGTTCCGGTAGAATTCCCGTTCAACCGATTCTGCCCGTTTCCGGATCTCTGATTTGAGTTGAGGGTTCGTGACCACCGCAATGAGGTAAGGGGATTTGTTTGAACCGGAAGGGGCATATATACCCGCTTGAATAATTCTCTCCACCTTAAGGGGATCGATGCACTCCGTGGAATAATGCCGTGTTGTCCGTCGATTTTTCATCAGTTCATAGAGATCCGTCACTGTATTGCTTGTCATCCGGGATGTTAATAAATTGATGATTTGACTAAAACTGTACCCCTCCATTGTTAAACATGGACTTCGATCCATAAAAAACTGCATTGGAGTGGATGACTGAAGGAAGTGCCTATGATGACTCCCCTGAAACCTTCCCGATGATTCCACCAACACCCGAACTTTTGCATCTGAACAAATTCGGATTTGTATGTCTCCTGAACATTCCACCACAAATCCAATTGCATAGATGTCGGGAGTGGTTCAGTTCATCGTCCAATAAATTGAAAATTGTTCAAAAAAATTTGTTTATAATGAACCAATTGGGTTTTTATATACGATATTTTGAATGGAATCAGAATGGAGAACCTTGACGAACTTGACACCATGATCATTCAGCAACTTATGCAGGATTCAAGAATTCAGTATCGGAAACTTGTTGAACTAACTGGAAAATCACTCGGTACTGTGTCAAACAGAATACAACGACTTCAAGACCTTGGAATAATCAAACATTGGACTGTTCTTGTAGATCCCGAAAAGATCGGATTCGACCTCACCGTCCTCATAAATATACAGATCGATGTCAAATTTCTGGATACTGTCAATGAACATCTCTCCGGTATCCCTGAATTGGTCGCAATCTACAACATCACTGGAGAGTTCGACATCACCGCAATTGCAAGAGTACGATCAAGAAGACACCTTGATGCTGTGATCCATAGAATTCTTGAAACTGATCACATCCGAAGAACCTCCTCTAACGTGGTTCTGAGAATCCTGAAAGAAAACTTCAGGCTTCAGATGGAGGAAAAGCAATGACCACAAAACTTGCATCATGGACTGAAAACATCGCAGAATCTGAAATCAGAAGACTCCTCAGAGTCCAAACAAAATATTACATGGCGGGAGGAAAACCCGGAAATCTTCCCCTCAAATGCTTCTCCACCATCTTCAAACAGATTGCCGAAGAACTTCAATCCGAAAATGGAAACCACCTCCTCAATTATGGCCCCACCGAAGGAATACTGGAACTCCGAAAAATCCTGCAGGAACGACTCATGAAAAATGAAGGAGTTACCGGAAATGTACTCATCACAACAGGATCACAACAGACAATTTACTCAGTCCTCAAAACCATTGCAAACCCCGGTGATGTAGTCATTGCACCCACTCCTACATATCTCGGTTTCATCGGACCATGCACCATCCTAGGAATCCGCATCATAACCGTCCCGATAAACCCGTGGGGAATCTCCATCGATGATCTTACCCATGCATACAACCACTCTCTCGCCAAATACCACAAAAAACCCGTCGCCATATACATGTCATCTTTTGCCGATAACCCTACCGGATATACCCCCAGCTGGAAAAACAAAACTGATATCTACAACTTCGCCGTCTCACACAAAATCATCATTATTGAAGATAACGCCTACAAGGAAATAACATTCAATGAAAAAACCAAACCCATCAAATCAATCGACAAAGAAAATGAAAACGTAATATATCTCTGCACAACCTCTAAAGAAGCCGCTGTCCTGAGAATAGGATATTCCGTCATACCAGACCATATCAATGAAATGATCATCAAACTTAAAGGATATATGGATCTCTGCACAAGCTCCATAGATCAACATATGGCCGCAAAATACTATCGGAACCATATCGATAACATAATCCCAAAAATCAGAAAAATATACCAAAAACAACGAAACGCAATGATATCCGCACTCAATAAAGAAATAGGTACAAACCACTCAAACCCAAAAGGCGGATTCTTCGTATGGGCTAACCTCGGAATTCAAAATACAAAAAATATCCTTGATGAAGTAATCAAAGAATGCAACCTCAGCTATGTACCTGGTGAAGCTTTTCTCATAAACAAAAAACCAACTGGATACGCCAGACTAAGCTATAGCTCCCTGAAACCAAACGATATAAAATATGGAATTGAAAAACTTGCTCAATTCATCAATAACAAAATCTGAAGACCGATTATTGCAAAACCCTCCCAATCAAATGTATCTCCCCCTAGCACACGAGGGTGAAAAAACCCGGATGGCGAGGACGGGATTTGAACCCGCGAGTGCGGAAGCACACTGGTTTTCAAGGTTCCTGTTTTTGCAGGAATTTTCAAGACCAGCCCCTTGGACCAGGCTTGGGTACCTCGCCGTTCAATATTTTCAATTGATTTGATTTTTTTATGGTTTTGGATTGTTTCGCGTGTTGTGGCATTTCAGTTGATGGCAAGGTTCAAATTTTGGTTTATGGATAGTGATTCATGGTTTTTTCAGGAGTTGCTGGGATTGAGAATTGTTTGCGTCAGATTTCAATTTCGTTGCGATTTGGGGATTCTGGTGTTGTTTCAGATTTGTTGATTCGTTTTCGTGATTTGATTCGGGTGTATTCTTTATCAGATTTGATTTCGGTATCGGAGAAGCTTGATTTTTTTTTCCATCTTCTTCCTCGAGTGAATGATTTGGTAAATCGAGTTGATGATTCTGTTCTTCGTTCCCGTTTGTTGTTGCAGGTTTATCATTTGGTACTTTTGATTTCTTCTTTTGGTCGTACGAATCCTGGTTGGCGTTTGTTTGGTGGTGCGAATATTCTTTCGAGTGTTCTTGTTGGTCTTCCTGATTGGGTTCCATGGATTGATGTTGAGGGTTTGATAGCAGATCGTCGTTTTGATGAGGTAAATGATTTTCGTTATTTTCTAACGATTTCGATGGGTGTCTATATTGAATGTATTTTGATGTTGGATTCAGTTGAATATTCTGAGTTGATTTCTTGGGCTTCTTCGGCATTTTTTTATGGGGATGAATATCTGAATTTTCTGGAGCGTATTGATTTTGGGGTGCTGGTAGTTTTTTCAGAGGATCCGTTATCTGTTTATCGGCAGTATTTGTTTCCGATGTGGAATCAGTTTGCCTTCATGCACAATCTTTTGAGGATTTTTGGTGATCGTTGGCCCTCCGGGTTGGTTTCTCGATTTGGTCATGGCTGGGAGGGTGTATTGAAGTATATTGTGTACCTGAAGGGGCTTTTCATGGAGAAATTTTCGGAGTTGGCTGAAATTTCGGGATCTTTGATGTTGGATGTTCCTCTTGATGAATCCCCTCATGTTTTTCGCCTTCTTCTTCTGACGGATTTTCTTGAGATATACGAGGAGGAATTGAATCAATATCTTCAATCGGAACCGAACATGGATCGTTTGCGTCATCTTCTTTTGGAGATGCTTGATCGATTGGTTGGTGCTGGTGGTGGTTTTGATATGTCTTCATCGTTTTGGACCTATTATTATGACATTTTTGATCTTCTTTTGGAGGTTGGCTGTCCTCCAGGAGTCACTGACATTGTGGAAAGCAATCGAGATCATCTTGTGTTGCTTTATTACAAGGCATTTCGGTTGGATGTTTTGAAAGGTGGCTCCTTTGATGGTGAAAAGGTTGATTTTTTGAAGGCAGGCATTCAGTATTCTCCTCATGCCTACATTGACGTATTGATTTTGGAGACTCTTCATCTTTTTGGTGTAGGGGATGAAATTGGTTTTATGCAGATGGTTGACGAGGTGGAGAGGTTCGGGCACGCAAAATTGGTTTCTCCCTGCTTGGATTTGTTGAAGGCATATTGTGTCTATCTTCGGACGGGGAATGAGGTGCATTTTCCTCCTCTGTATGAAAATCCTTTTGATGCAAACAGTTGGCATTTTGACTATCGTGTTCGTAGCCATTTGGGTGTTCGTCGTTATTATCCCTTTGGCACTCGTCTTCTGAAGATCCAAGGCTTTCCGTTTTCTGATTGATGGAAATTAATGGTGGGTGGGTGTGAAAATTGATCCTCCTCGTCCACACATATGGCTTCATTGTCATGCTCTTTGTCAGATGTTTCATCATCGTGTCATCCCTTCATCCATATCCTTCGGTCTACAGTGCCTGTCAACCCCTACATTGGGTGCATAGGGTTGATTTTGGCTACGATTGGAACTCTTTCATTTAAACGGAAGGTTTATGGTTCTTCATAAATCAAGGTTTCCTAATTCGATGGCACGCGAAACGGTTGCAAGGATGGAAATCATTGGATTTACACCTACAGCCGTTGGCAGGATGCTTCCATCAAGAACATAGACGCCTTTGTAATGGTGCATCTGTCCTGTTTCATCCACTACTCCGTTTTGTTTTGCCATTCTACAGGTTCCTAGGGGATGTGCACTGAAAAGGGAAACCCTATTTGGTTGGAAAGGAATTTCTTTGATGATGCTTGCCTCCTGGATGTTCGTCAGTTTTAGGGATGGATTGACGAAGGGTCTTACCTCTTTGGCACCGGTTTTGAACATGATTCTGACAGCTGCTTCAAGCCCCATTCTCATGTGTTTGAGATCTGTCGGCGATAATCGGTAACGAATGGAAGGCACCTTCTTGAAAGTTATTCTCCCGTTCTGTGTGTTGATTCCTCTTCTCCATCTGACCTCTCCATTGGTTTTACCGTCTGCTCCGTCTCTCACCAAGACGATAATGGCCGAGCTCTTGTAGAGCTTTTTGAGACCTTCTCTTCGTTCTGACCCAATGGCCGGATAGTTCACTCCTGCAAGGAACACTTCCAGATCAGGTGATTCGAGCCAGTAGCCATATCCTGTTTCATCAAAATATTCTGCCGTTGCGCTTTGGGGAATTCCATATGTAGGATGAATGTCAGATTCAAACAACCCGATTGTCGCTGTAACTGGATGGACTGAAAGATTTTTCCCAACCTGTCCCCCTTTGGTCAATCCTGATTCTTGAAGGAGGAGTGGAGACATTATTGCACTTCCGCTGACGACAACTCTCTTTGCATTGAACCTCAATGTTTGCCCTTTCATGGTTGCCTTGACGGTATGCCTGTCCTTGGCATCGGTAACGATTCTGTAGGCACGGGTAGATGTATAGGCATGGGTTCCCTGATCGATGGCATCCTTCAGATATGTAAGACGCATATCCTGTTTTGCGTCATAAGGGCATCCAAGACCGCATCCTCCACACCCGATGCAGTCCTTTGAGTTATTTGGAAGAATGTCATGATGCATCTTGAGGGCTTTTGCTCCTTCGAGTATGATTCGATTGGCTGGACTGACGGCATAGTCCGGTACTTTATGAACATTCAACCTTTTCTCGACTGTATCGAAATGAGATTGCATGTTTTCTGGCAGGTATTCCTCAAGACCGAACCGATCAGCCCACTCTTTGAGCACCCAATCCGGTGTACGGAGGGATGTCATCCAATTGATTGTGGTGGATCCACCGAATGTCTTGCCTTGCAGGATCCGGAGTGACTGATCATCAGTTCCCAAAGAGGCATTCTGTCGATAGAGACGCGGCACCAGTTCTCGGGGATTCTGGTTGAAATCCTCTTTCGTAACATATTCTCCCTCTTCAAGAATAACGACGGAGTATCCTTGAGCTGAAAGTTTAGCAGCAGTGATTGCTCCTCCGCACCCAGACCCTATGATTATTACATCCGCAGAAATCTCTGTTGTTCCATCAAAATTTTCAGGAGTTGTAATCACGCCGTTTCACCTCCTGCAAGCGGTGAATCTGGATAAAATGTCTTGGAAAGCAATGTAGGTGTCTCTTTCTCCCTTCCCAACGTTTTTCCAAGATGCCCGACCTCTGCTCCATGTTCCTCATTGGAATAATAGGTCCATCCACAAAGGGATCTTAGGGCTGTGAACCCTGTTCTGAGCAGGGGGATTTTGCTTGTGCCCCAGCCTTTTGCGTACCTGACTCTCTGATCAAGAGACAGGTTTTCAAAGGACTTGAACCTCCCTGTCCTCAGAAAGACCATAATCGGAGATCCGAAAAGCGAGATCAATGTTTTGATGTCCTTAATAAGGAAATCGTCCAAAAGTCCTACATACCTATCCATTTCTTGGACGAAATCCTCTCCCAAATCTTCTGGGGGAATTCCTAGAAATGCCTCACCAATCGCAATTAGCCGTCGTCGGTGCTTCTCATCGAATACCATTACCTGTTGGTGAAAATTTTAGTATTTTAGCCTTGGGTGGCAATTTTGGATATTCTTGAAGTTTTATTCCCTGATATGCCAGATTATTTTCTCAATTATGGAACAATTCAATAGCATTGCAACCCAATGACTAAAAACAGTAGATCTTTTGTCAAGCTATGGATCGTAGGGTGTCATACTCGATCTCATTATTTATTCACATTGTTTTTGCAATGCTTTTTCGAGACTATGTAGATACATATGTGTTTTTAGAGACAGCAGAAGATATCTTGATCTTTGGCACTCCTTTCTATACAGACACGGGTTTTCATGCACTATTCAATTATTTTCCCCTCGCATTCTTTCCAATCTTGATTGGTCCGTTTCTCTATTTTTTCCTCAACCTCAATAATCTTATGCTCCAACGACTATTTCTGAAAATTCCTTTTATTTTGGGAGATCTGGTTCTTGCTTGGTTATTGTACAAGTATTCAGGTAACAATCCTCATATCGAACAGCTAATGTTGTTTAACCCCTTGCTTATCTATATAAGTGCAATCAAGGGACAGTTCGATGTGCTAGTGGCAATCTGTGTAGTCATGCACTGGAGGGCATTAACACAGGGGGCTTATTTGAAATCAGGATTTTGGGCGAGCATTGCTTTTCTTCTAAAAATTCATGGTGGCTTTCTCCCTTTTTTTGTCTTTGTTTTTCTCTTGCCTCATCAACCGAAACAGGCTTTGCGTATGGCTGGGGCAGCATTGGTGACTTTAGTTGCAGTCCTCCTGCCATTTGCATTAATTGATCTGGATGGAATGATCTCGCATGCAATTCTTTACCATGTTTCACGTCCTCCAAACGGCTTTTCTTTGACGGGCATGTTGTATGGTGCGTTTAACTTCCTTTTTCCAGGCTCCGTACTCGTCAATGTATTGATCTTCGTCAGTACAGGAGTTTTACTTTGGACTTTGGTATACACATCCATTGAGGTGTTCAGGCTAGGCCAAAGAAAAACAGATCCCCATCAAATTCTTCCTTTTGTCATTAGATTTTTCATCCTGTTTTTCCTGTTTAACAAAGTCTTTTGGCTACAATATGCAATAGTGCCATTGGCGATTTACTTTCTTCAAGACCGAAATTGGAACGAAAGGCAGTTGAAACAGGCACTTTATTGGTCTATTCTCTTCATACCAATTGCTGCAATATTTAGATTGATTGAAATGGTTCCTCCTGATCTTCGAAACTTTCTCGGTGAGTCCTGGATTTCCATCCTCTGGGTCAGCTTCGTAATGTTGCACTTTATTGGTCTTTTAGCTTTTCTGAAAGCTATTGAATGGACCCGACGCTCAAAATTACTTTATGCAGTATTCTTGCTTCTTTTGCCGATTCATTATTTTCTTAATCTTACACTTGCTCCTTATCGGTGAAAATCCGTCTCTTTTTGCTCTCGAGTCACGACCTCCTGTCGGAATTTCCTCCATAAATTTCAGTTCATTCATTTGCAAAATTGAAATTTATTGCGTCTGTTGGCTTTCTTCCAATTCAAAATCTCTGATGATCTCTCCTCTCCGTATGATTTTTAATGGAGCTGCCACAATCTCTCCTTCAACATGGTTGAATTGCGTGAATGTCACCGCGATTTTGTCTCCTAATTCAACAATGATTTCGATAGGCTCCTCCTTATCATCTGAAGATGTCTTTAGAAGTTCCTTGTAGTTCTCCGGTGTGATTTCGGTGTTCATGTCAAATTTGGAGCGAGAACCAACAAAACACATACTTTCAAAATCATCGACAAATGTGGGTCTATCCGTGAACCTTCGCAATGGAATCCGTGCTTCAATTCCATTCGGCAACAGGACATTGACCCCTCCAGAGAAAATGGATGACACAATTCCCAGTCTGTTCTGTAGGCTTTCGTTTTTGGCGATGAAAGAGTACCCTGCCGCCACAATCTGCTTTTCAATTTTTGATGCCAGTACAGACTGTTCTGTCGAATGATCTGCCAAATTCTCGATTTCTTCGGCCATATATACGTAATCTGGTTTTTCCTCTTCCTTATGCCAGTTTCCATCGTTTCGACCTTCTGCAATCAATTGCTTGCAGATTCTATGGGCGATGATGTCCGGATATCTCCGTATGGGTGATGTGAAATGTACATACCTTATGCTTCCCAAACCGAAATGACCGATATTGGCTGCCGAATAGAATGCTTGGGGGAAAACTCGAAGCACTAAAAGGTAGGACAGCCGTTGAATATCCTCCTCATCAAGGTTTGCAATCTTGTCCAACACCTTGATAAATGGTTCGAGGACCTCCTGTTGCTTTTCAAAGGGAAGTTGGGCGAGCCCTTTTGCCAAGGGTGTCCCTAAATCCACTTCTTCTTCCTCATCCTCCTCTTCAATTGAACCTTTGATGATGTCCCCAAATGAAGCCCCTCCCCCGAAAGAAAAGGTAATCGGTCCCTTTGAACCTCCTCCCTGCTGTTTTAGCATCTCAAGCAGAGCTTCCCCGTCTTCCTCTTCCTCCTCTTCTTCCTCTTCGAACAGCTTTTCAGGAAAATCAATTTCAAGAGGGAGACCAATCACTTTCATCTGTCCATTGAATTTAACTGCATTTTCCTTTTCAGGAAGTGGATGGTCACGATAGATGGCAGGAACCTTTGCCCTATGAAAGATTTCTCCTATTGCTTCATTTGCAGAAACCATGAATGTTTCAATCATCTTGGTGGATGGAGATGATTCCTTGATTGATATCGACATTTTCTTGCCCAATGCCAACTTCACTTCAGGAGTTTCCAGATGGAGGCTTCTCCGGTGCTGGTCAATCAAGGTTGCCAACTTGTGGTAGGTGACAAACGGTTGTTCTCCTCTCTCTATCGCCTCATTGACATAATCATAAGAAAGATTTTTCTTCACCAAAATTACTGAATTGTGAACCTTTTCACTTCCTTCCACCTTCTTGCCGTTCTTATCGAAATGAATTTCCACAGACATCGCCAACCGAGGCACCTGTTCCCTAAGAGAACATAAATCATCAGAAAGCCTCTTTGGAAGCATTGGAAGAACCGCAGTGGGCAGGTAAACGCTGGTTGCCCGTTTTTGGGCATGCAGATCCAACCTTGAATGCTTTTCCACATAATGTGCCACATCTGCAATGTGAACCCACAGCTCGTATCCATCTTCCTTTTCAATTACAGAGACAGCATCATCAAAGTCTTTTGCCGTGGGTGGGTCAATGGTATATGCCTCCATCTGTTGCAGATCCAACCGCCCTTCAAAGACTTCTGGCGTTTCTTTAGGTTCTTTGAACCGTTGGGCATACTCCTCTATCTCCTCCGGTGTTTCCCATTCAAAGTCAGGAGCTAGGTTGATCGCTCGTTTGGAAATCTTGAGAAGCGCATCATTCTCTCCCCAATATCCGGTTCGGATGAGGAATTTCACAAAGGAATCTGCTACTGTGGTTCTCCCTTCATCAATCCAATCTTCTGCGAGATAGGTGATAAATTTGTGAATTGAGAAATCCTCTATTTCGGTAACTCGTGTATTTCCTAATCCAATTGGAGGCCAAGTATCATATTCCACAAAATGATCCATCATCGACTGTATCTTCTTGACCAACTCTTCCTCTTCCTCAGTGAACCTTATTTTATGCCAAGGTAATGGTTTTCTGACGGTTATGGTTTCTCCATCTTCAGTTTCCTCTTCAACATAGTGGAACATCTTGTTTCTGATACGTCCCAGATCCCCAATCTCTCTATTGATTGCCTTCTTCTCCTCCTCGGTCAGAATCTTCCAGATCTGTCTTTTGGTGTCCACTAAATACAGATGACCAATCGCTGGTGAGGCAACGGGATTGAGAACTTCTTTTATCTTTTTCACCTTGTTTTTTGAGACCTCTTCCTTACCATACCATACCTTCGCGATTTCCTCAATTGTGAATTCGGTCTTACCTTCCTTAATCAGAAGTTGCCAAAGCCTCTTCTCGGTCAGTTGCCCTCCCGTTGCGGATCCGGATTCTCCCCTTTCTTTTGCAATCTCCTTGATCCATTGATTGAGCCTTTGTCTCATTTCTTTTTCAGGTGGAAGCTGACCGTTCTTCAATTGTACAGATCTTCCAAAAGTAGATTTGTAGACATTGCTCTGCTTGAGCTCTTGCATTCCTCTAAGGGTATAAAGTGTAATGATGACTCCTTTCTTCCTTTTACTGCTTCTGACAAAAATCCCAAAATTATTCGGTGCTTGGATACCAAATAATCCCGGTTTGAATTCTACTAACTCTCCCTTTGATGGCATTCTCAAACTTAATGCTTTCTTGCAACTTATAACTTCTGCGTCAAAACCCGTGGTTTCTTCCCGTACATTTCCTCAATTTATTAATGCTTCCGAATAATAGTATAGATGTGTACCTGATGGTTCCCAAATCCTTCATAGGGCTCTTCCTCATTTCCATGATCATGCTGACAACCAGCATCGTGGTAACGGTGGAAAACGATGAGGTTCTCCTGCTTGCCACAACCACGTCGGTTGATAATTCAGGTCTCTTACAGATGTTGATTGATCATTACCTTGAATCCCGTCCTCATCTGAAAATCTATGTCGCAGCTAAAGGAACAGGTGCGGCTTTGCAGATTGCAAAGGATGGAAATGCTGATGCTGTTCTTGTCCACGCAGAAAAAAAGGAATTGGAATTCATGAATGAAGGTTTTGGGATAAACAGAACAACCCTGTGGTACAATTATTTTGTTATGGTTGGTCCAAAGGAAGACCCCGCAGGAATTGCCAATTCCTCAAGTATTGGCGAAGCCCTTCAAAGAATCGCGGCAACTTCCTCAATATTCATCTCTAGAGGTGACGAATCGGGCACACATTTCAGAGAGAGGGAGCTTTGGGCAAAGCTTGGTATTGATCCAACTGGAAAAGCTTGGTATTTGGAAACAGGAACGGGTATGGCTCGAACACTTGTGACTACTGCGGAATTGGGAGGATACACCCTTTCGGATCTAGGGACATTCCTTCAACTCAAAACCAACGCCAACTTGAATTTGGAAATCGTCTTTGAGGCAGAGGTTCCCGAACTTTACAACCCCTATTCCTTTATCGTAGTCAATCCTGCTGTTCATCCCCATAGAAACACTGATCGAGCATTGGATTTTCTGAAGTTCCTGATCAACTCATCGGAATTGGTGCAGAATTATACCGCTAATGGGGTTGTTCTTTTCCATCCGTTGAAAGGAGGTGCCTGAATGGTACTTTCGGATTTTTTAAATGGATTGCAGCGCATTTTCACGGGTGACCCTGAAATTTGGGGAATTGCCCTGCTAAGCATAATTGTCTCAGGAACTGCTGTTTCATTGGCGTCACTCATTGGCATCCCACTCGGAATTTGGATGGGTCGATCCCGAAGAATGAACGGAATCATCCCGACAACTGTGCTGAATACCTTGATGGGGCTACCTCCTGTGCTTATCGGATTGGTTGTGTTTTTGATTCTCGCTTCTGAAGGACCGTTGGGAAGCTTACAATTGATCTTCACTCCAATGGCAATGGTCATCGCCCAATTCGTTTTGACTTTGCCCATCGTGGTAGGACTTACCAAATCAGCCATCGCGAATCTTCCTGAAGAGCTTCCCGCGCTTCTAAAAACCCTAGGTGCAAGCCAAGTGCAATTACGCGCAGAAATATGGAAAGAGGCACGTGCTGGCATTATCATCGGGGTAATCACCGCTTTGGGAAGAGCCTTCTCTGAAGTAGGCGCTGTGTTGATTGTTGGTGGAAATCTCAAAGGATATACTAGAATACTGACCACCGCAATCGTTACAGAAACCTCCAAAGGAAACTATGGTGTCTCCTTGGCATTGGGAACCCTTCTTTTCTCGATCAGCTTAATCCTGACTGGTACCGTCACATTTTTGCAGATTAGATTGACGAAATGAGTAGGAATCCTTTATTAGGAAAATACTGTATAGGGTATGGAATATGGTAAAAGCTTATATCTTCATCAAATGCATGGCGGGTGACTTTGAACCTGTCAAGAAGCAAATACAGGCCATCCCTGAAATCACTTCCTGTACTAGGCTGATGGAGGCTTTTGACTTTGTCTGTACAATTGAGGTACAAAACAGCAAGATGCTCCGGCCAATAGTTACATCAAAGATCAGAACAATTCCTGAAGTTATCGAAACCATGACCATAATCTGCGTTTCACCATGACCTCTTTTTCTTGTGGTGATCTATAGCCATACATTAATAGTTGGCCTAGCCTTATTCATATAAGGAAGATGGTCGTTTTGGAAAAAATCACTCTCCGCAAAATTTTTCTTGAAATTGACGGATTGACCCTCCTCAAAAACATCTCATTTTCTGTCAAAAGTGGAGAGATCCTTGTCACCTACGGCCCCAACGGTTCTGGCAAATCTTTGATCAATCGTGTGTTGGGACTCCTCTTCAGGCCACAGCAGGGAAGCATATTCTGGAATGAAGAGGAAATCTTCCGTGATTCTGAATTCCTCAAACCACCCGAAAATTACCGGAGGAGAATAGGATTTGTCTGGCAGAAACCCGTGTTTCTTACAGGTAATGTGGCAAGAAATGTCGAAATGCCACTAACGATGCAGGGAGTACCAAAAGAGGAACGAAAACATAAAATTGATCAATTGGCTACTGAATTCGGACTGAAAGATCTACTGTATCAAAATCCAAGGAAGTTGTCTGGGGGAGAGATGCAGAAGGTTTCTTTTCTGAGGGCAGTCATCCATGACCCTGATTTCTTGATTTTGGATGAGCCTACAGCGTCCTTGGATCCGACCTCGATTCTTTGGTTCGAAGAAAAGATACTTGAAAAGAAAGCAGAGGGAATACCTATTGTCTTCACCACTCATGATCTACTGCAAGCTAAAAGAATTGGTGATAAAATCGGCATCATCATAGATTCCAGATTAGTTGAATATGGAGATATCAAATCAGTACTTGATCACCCTAAGAATGATCTTGCAAGGGCCTATCTGCATGGCGACCTCAAGCAGGTGGTTTCCTCTGAAATATCCGACAGTAAATAGATTTATTATGGCATCATCTGCAAATGATCTATGAAAAGGAGGATACCTCTTGCCAATGAGAGCAGGTATCTCTTCAAGATGCAGTTAGGTTATTTAGAGCAACCGATTTCAAGGGCTGAAGTTGCAATTGCCTTCATCAGTTGGTACATTTCATCTTATGTGATACTTACATTTCCTGAATCCTTCTATCGTTATGGTTATATCGTTTTTTCAGTTGCTTTTTTATTCGTGATGATGCAATGGAGATATTTCTTTTCCCTTTTAATTTATCTCTCTTTGTATGTCCCTCTCTATCCCTATATCGGCTCTGTCTTCTTTCTCCTACCCCTACTAATCATCCCTACTTTGGCAAATATGGAGAATTATATGATCCGCCTTGCAAAATGGATGGATGAAAGAAAGAAGATCTCACAGTCCTCTGATTTTATTGATGAGGAGTTCTTCAAACCATATCTAATGGAAAACTGACACCAATCCTCATTTAGGTCGCAATCTTTTTTTTTCCAACATCCCCTGTTCATTATGGACTCTGATCGGGAATCATTTATTCTTCGCCCAAACTCTTTAATAACTGATTTAGGTCCTATCATTTTCCTCCTCCTAGGTGGATTCATGTTCTGGGTTCTCGGGATCAAAGAGAGCGCTGATGCCCCTCCTCCATTGATTAAATGGACAATTGTTGCAACCTTTCTTGTTATTTCCATTGCATTGGCCATATGGTCTTTTTTGATTGGAAGGAGCTGGGTGAAACTTTCAGGATATCAATTGTCTGGGAAAATTGGATTGTCGAAAAAGGAAATTTTATTGAGCCAAATCCAAAAAATCATCTTTTATCCCCATGTTAATTTTACTGGAACAGATTTGCTAAGTCTCGTAATAACCATGATTGCCGAAGAAAGTTCCCCTGAAGGGAAGGTGGAAATTATCACAGATGAAGGAAAATGGAAACTGTTTCGTATTTCTTCCAAAAAATTCCTTGAATTTATGGATGAACTCGAAAATTCGATTGGAAAACCCATAAAAATTGAAAAAACCTAAAAAGGTCGAAATAAAAAAATTGAATATTATTTGACATAGTTCTAAAAATTCAATATTTCGAAGAACATAAGAAGCTAGTCAAAGAGGAGGCTTCTTAAATCTAGAGTGAATGATGGAATATTTACGAGGGAACATGATGGAACCTACATCTTCTTCTGATATGGCCGCATATGCCGGACTTGTGTCTGTTGCAATGATTTGGGGATTGAGCTGGCCCGCCGGTCGATTCATTGCCATTGAATTCGGTAGCAAGGTAATTACTGCTGCCTTCCTTAGATTTTCGTTTGCTGTTCCGTTTCTATTTCTTTTCGCTTGGCTTATCACAGGATCGTTACGTGTGGAAAGAAAGCTCCATCTTTACCTTTTTATTTTCGGAATCTTGCAAATTGCCCTCTACAACTTTTTCTATCTTTCTGGTTTGCGGTTTACAAGTGCTTCAGACGCTTCCCTAATGATTGCAATCAATCCTCTCCTCACAGCAATTATTGCATCCATCCTTTATGTTGATGAAAGACTCAACTTACGGAAAATTGTGGGGTTTGTAATTGCCTTTATTGGTGAATTTCTTATCTTTCAATTTTCTCCTAACTATGAAGTAGAGAACCGAATTTTGGGAAACGTTATTATTTTCTTGGCTGCCTTGGTTTGGGCAACCTATTCTGCCTTTTCACGTCCAATATACCAAAAAGTCCCTCCATTAAGGTTTCAAGCATGGGTCACTTTATATGGTTGGATGGTTCTTGGTATATTTGCTCTGATGGAAGATCCTTGGGATATCACTCCATCAACTACTTCTTGGGGTATTCTTCTTTATCTTGGTATTCTTTCAGCGGCAGTGGCCAATACCATTTTTTCGATAGGAATTAAACGAATTGGACCTTCTCGAACCTCAATTTTTGTGAATATGGTTCCCCTGTTCGGAATCATCGCTTCTGTCCTTATTTTGGGCGAAAATTTTTCTTTCTGGTACCTCATTTCTTTTGCTCTCATAGTCATGGGAATAACATTAGTCACGAAAAAGGAAAAGTCAACCGCGACATGATGCTTCAGGCACTGCTCACCTGTGGTGCAACCTTTAGTTAATTTAAAATAAAGCAAGATTGTAGTCAATCTTGTACAGATGAGCAAGCGTATTACTACTTACAGAGGAAAAACTCTCAAAGAGCTCCAACAGATGAGCTTGGACGAAGTAGTCGAACTGCTTCCCGCCAGACAGAGAAGAAGCTTGACAAGGCCTCAATACTGGAACCATGAACGCAAGAAACTCCTGAAGGATCTGAGGGAAGCCAAGAAGGCTATGGAAAAGGGACAGAAGGTTGTTGTGAAAACCCATCTCCGTGATTTCATTATTCTACCTGAATTCGTGGGATTGACTGTCGAAATTCACAATGGCAAGGAATTCGTCCCTGTTGAACTTACATTGGATAAGGTCGGAGATTACTTCGCAGAATATGCCCATTCACGTAAAGTGGTCAAGCACTCCGCCCCCGGTATCGGTGCAACCCGATCCTCAATGTTTGTTCCCCTCAAATAAATGGGTGAGATATTATGGCAAGAAGATTTGGTTATTCTGTTATCGGTCTGGATCCTGACAAGACCGCAATTGCATCTGGAAGGGAATTAGATATTTCCCATAAACATGCCCGCGAAATCTGCAACACCATTAAAGGAATGTTCCTTGATGAAGCAAAGGAATACCTCGAAAAGGTTATTCGGCTCGAAAGATCCGTCCCGTTCAAACGTCACCATAAAAAGGTGGGTCACCGGTCAGATCTTGTTGGTTGGCACACCGGTCGATATCCGGTCAAGGCAGCTACCAAAATTCTCGAAATTCTTGATAATGTCGAGAAGAATGCCGAGTACAAGGGACTTGAAATAGACCGGCTTCAAATCATCCACGCTGCAAGCCAAAAAGGAAGGCAACTCAAGAGGGTCTTTTATAGGGCTTTTCGATCCTCATCACCAAAGAACAATGTCCTTACACATGTAGAAATCGCTGTTGAAGAAAGGTAAACAAATGAATGATATTGGCTTCTTCTCCGAACTCATCTGGCTGAACGAACATGCCTTCGAAGAGAACAGGGAAGAATCTGTCGGCCATTTCCCGAAAGAAAGACCTACAAAGGATCTTTTGAATGCCGGACTTATCAATTTAGATAAACCAGCTGGTCCAACCTCTCATGAAGTGGTGGCAACAGTCAAACGTATCTTGGGCATAAGCAAGGCAGGGCATTCCGGAACCTTGGATCCAAATGTAAGTGGAATCCTCCCTATAGGTTTGATGAAGGCTACAAAACTACTCCATACCTTTCATATGATCCCTAAAGTCTATGTATGCAACATGGAGGTTCATGACCGAAGCAAGGAGATACCTTGGGAGGATTATCTCGAAGAATTTACTGGTCAGATCTATCAATTCCCTCCCCTTGAATCCAACGTCAAACGACGTCTCCGAAAACGAACTATTTTCAAAATGGAATTACTTGAAACTACTGCTTCCGAAGTTCTCTTCACTGTTGAATGTGAAGCGGGTACCTATATCCGAACCCTTTGCGAGGATCTGGGAAGAGCTGCTGGAGTGGGTGCCCATATGAAGGAACTGAGGAGAATCCGAACTGGTTCCTTTACGGAAGAAACTAGGAAAACATTACACAATCTGTTCGATGCATATATGGATTACAAGGAAGAAGGGGATGATCATGCCTTGAGAGATGTGATTCTTCCTGTCGAAATCGGAACCTCCCATCTTCCTGAACTCATTGTCCGGAATTCTGCCGTCTGGAACGTCTGTCATGGTGTCAAGCTTGGAGCAACCGGCATCTTGGGCTATTCCGCAGGCATTTCCAAAGGAACTCTCGTTGCTGCCAAAACCGCCAAGGGAGAATTGATCGGTTTGGGAACACTCTTGGTTGATCCCAATCAAATGGAAGGAAACAAGGAAGTCTTCAAAATTGACTCCGTGATTATCGATCAAGACCTTTACCCAAAATAGGCGAAAGTTTCTTCATCTTTTTAAAGGAAAATGCGAAAGGTAGCATATCATCGCCTGCACTTGTGCAGGGGCGAGAAGGATGGTAATAACTATGGCAGTAAGCGTAGGAAGAGTAGTAAGAAAAGTTGCTGGCAGGGAAGCTGGTAAACCCGCCGTAATTATCAAATTCATTGACAAGAACTTTGCTTTGATCACAGGTGCTGGTCTCTCCAAAGTAAAAAGAAGGAGAGCCAACATCAACCATATCGAACCGACTCCTGTCAAAATCGATATCAAGCCTGAAGCTTCAGATGATGAGGTTGCCAAGGCAATCAAAGCCAACCCTGAAGCGGCAAAAATCTTTGAAGTATAATTTAATTTCACGCACATCAGAAGTAAGTCATATATTCTTGATTTCCACCTAATCATTTGAAGTGAAACTATTCCGTAGCAGACAATCGGCATCGAACATTGTGGCAACCATGCTGATTTTCACAATGATGGTCGTTGCAATGTCTCTTCTCTACTCAAGAATATCTCCATCTCTTATCGGCTATGAGGCTGAAACCAACGCAAATAATCAAGAATTCATTTTCCTCAATATCGAAACTCAGGTGACAAGACTTGCCACCCTCCCTCCAGGAAGTATCGCCACTGTTGATATCCTTTCCAGAGGGGCGGTATACGATGTCATCGATGGAAAAAATGTATCCATCGGAATTACTGGACGAAACAATACTGTTTTTGCAACTCCCTTCGGAATGTTCAAGGCAAGCCTAGATAAGCAATATCAAAGCGTATCCACAAGTCATTACCTTGAAGACGGGATCGAAGAAAATACCATGTTTATCAACGATTCTGTTGAAAATTTCGTCTTCGGCGTCTCAAAGGTAGATATCGAGATTGGAAATGCCACCTATTGGCAATATTTCCGCGGCAAAATTGACTTGGTGCAGTTGGGCGGCACCTACTCTCTGAATATCTTCGTTTACCGAATTATGGCTGATCCAACAGATTTCCCACTCTTGCAATCGCAATGGGTTCTCAGACTTAGGAGAGGTGATCCCACCATCACTTCCAGAGTCATTCAAGCTGATGTCAATGGCTTACGAATCAATCAGACTGCAACACATACAACTGATCCTCTCCTGACTTATTCCTTAAATGCCATTCCAGATGGAACCTTTGTGAATGTCAATTTTATTGAGATTCCAATTTATTATGAGACTTAAAATGATCCCATCCCCTACAATCCAAAGATATGCCATCAAAAACAGTTTTCCCTTCCACAAGCTTGCCAATGGTCAACGCCTCCCCTATGTCCTCTTCTGAAATGAAGACAATTCCATATTCCTCTCCCCCATAGAACACCTCTTCAAGAAAGTTCTCGGTTTCAATCGCATTCGTTCGAACTGCCTTGGCATCAATTTCTACTCCCAAGCCTGTTCCCTCCACCAAAGAACATAATGTGAGTGCTAATCCATCACTACAATCCATGCTTGCCTTGATGTGTCTTTTTCGATGTATCGACACAAAATCAAGCTGAGGTTTCAGTTGATAAAAATATGGCTCAATTAAGTCCTTTAATTCCTTTTCTGAATGGTTTTTTCTTAGCAATTTTTTCAGGGCAACAGCAGAGCTTCCAAAAGGGGGCCCCAACCAATATACCTTGTCCCCTTTCCGTAATTCTGCCGAATGCCTCGGTATCACTTTATCCTTGGCAAAACCATTGACTGCCACATCAATCACAACAGTTCCTCCTACATTGAGATCCCCTCCATGAAACTTAGCTCCTGCATCCCTGCATGCTCTAGATATGCCTTCAAGAATCTGAAGAGAATCTTCCACTAAGAAATTCCGCGGAAAGGTAAATGACACAATCGTTTGGATGGGTGTGGCTCCTTTGGCAATGACATCGCTCATCGCCGCCACACAGGCCTTATATCCCACCCAAAACCATGGCATGTCTGGAGGTCTGTCACTATCTGGAATGAAGCCATCGATATTGGATACAAGAACCCCCTTTTCCACTGATACCGCAAATGAATCATCATCTGTCGAAAGTAAGTCTGCCGGATCTACGAACTTCCTTGCCTTTTTTATCCATTCCCGCTCCGAAATTTCACCTATCTTCATTTCGTCACCTATGTGCAAATTAAATCTAGCTTGTCAGTTCGAACCGCATCTTCAACTTCCATCGCAATTCTGTCTCCATAGCTAATACTTTCCAAATAGAGATACCCTGTATAGGGGGTGAATTGAGTTCCTGGCGAACCTGGTATCCTTAAGGATGCGTCAAAGATAACAATATCCTCTTTCCCCTCTTCAGGAACCACCGCTCCTTGTAATCCGAAAGGTCCGATGATCCCCCTTCCATCAAGTTTCTTGGTTGCTGCTACGAACTTCTCCCCCATGGCCATTGCCTTCTCTATGATACTCTCCTTGATGGTAACTGTGTAATGCCCAGTTTCAATGATCTTTGGTCGAATCATGCCCTTAATCTGAAGCTGCTGCTCTGCAGGTAACCTCAGTATTCCATCCAGATTTGTCTGTCTACGTGTGTCCGTTCCCATGAACTCCAATTCATCAGAAATCGGTGAATAAAAATAATTGAAATTCACCTGTGCACCCAATACAAATTCCTCTATTACTGCCTCCTGCAATGCTTTCTCAGTAATAATCCCCTTCTCCATCATTTCCTTGCTCTTCGTCTGATAGCTTTCATAATCATGCACATAAAAAAATGCCCGTTCATAGCCCCTCAATGCCTCGTTTGCCTTGACGATACAAAGACGATCAATCTTTCGTGGATCCTCAAAAATTTTGGGGATTCTGATCTCTGCTTCCTGTAGAAGATGATATTGGTTATATGGCAGATCCCGTTCCTCAAGCTTCAACATGGATCGAGAGCCAATAATGGGTACGGCAAACTCATTTTCAATCTTATTGAAATCACAGTAAACCCAAAAGTAACGATTATGCACAAACAAGGCATTCAGTTCTCTCAGCTTTTCTTGGACTTCTTCATTCACGACATCCGCAAATCTGTCCAGAACAATCACTTCATCCACAATTCCCTTTCCGCTCCGTCTCCTGTAGTATTTGCTATAGGTCTTCTCTCTTCCCTTTTGAGCAACTACCAAGGTACGAAACCCTCTGCGTTTTGCTCCTCTGCATACATCCAATGCAGAATGGCCTCCAAGAACCGCGATAGTTAAATCTTCTTGGTTGTAGTTTTCCAGAATTTCCTTTATTCTCTTTTCATCAATCATTCAACCACCTCTTCAAACCTTCCCTGCTCCAAAGCTTCGCGTATCTCCAAAGCAATTCTTCTTCCCGTTGACATCGGCACGTCATACCGTAACCAAGTGTACGGGCTTCCATTGATGTATGGATTGGTGCCTGCCACAATCCTTGCAGAAATTTCAAAAGTGACGATTTCCCCCTCATCTGTCACAATCGTCTCAAGACAGAATGGACCATAAAGTCCACGGGACGTTATCTCTCTGCTAGCTTCCACAACCTTTTCTCCCATTTCAAGAATGCGTGGTAGATAAGATTCCCTGACCACCAAGGGAATGTTTCCCATAACAAGATATGACGGTGATATCCTCATTTCCATCTGATCTGATGACGGAATCCTGCCAAGCGCATCCACGTTGGTCTCATACCGCCTGTCAAAGCTCATGAGTTCAGTTTCATCATTCAGGATGGAATGGAAGTAATGTATGTACAGTGGATTGCCCATGATATATTCCTGAATGACAAACCGTGTATCTCCGACTTGGCTTGCCTGATTGTCGTACTTCCGATGGAATTCCTCTTCCGACTTGGCAAAAAAATATCCCTTGCCACCTCCTGCACCAAAAAACTTGACAATTACAGGTCTATCAATCTTGTCCGGAGATTCAAAAGTGATTGGCATCCGTAAGCCTGCCTTCTGTAACCATTCTCTTTCCATCTGACGATCCGATTCCCAATCTAAGATTGCCTTATGTCCGAAATATGGCACTCTGAGCTTTTTGACCCTTTCCACGCCCATATAGGCAATAAACGATCCATGGGGGACCAAAACTGCATTCAGATCTATCAGTTCCTGCTCCAATCCCTCAAACTCTTCCAAACTGTCTACTGATATTATTTTGTCAGCCACCTTGAACTGTCGATATGGCTTCTCATTTCCCTTCCTGCAAATCGCTATGGTCTCGAACCCTTCATCCTTAGCTCCTTTAAGTATCTGTAGGGCAGAATGCGATGCAATGGTTGCTATTCTTACGTCAGAAGGCATTTAACCTGAAGAAAAATTGAACCTAAAGAAAAGTTTTGGTCAAAAACTCACTAAAAGTTGACTGATATTGATATTGAATGATTTAACCGAACAGACTTCCCAATCCAAGGTCTGCTTCGTCGATTTCCTCTTCTTCCTCTTCCTCTTCCTGCTTTTCCTCTTCGGCAGTTTCGGTGGTGGCACCGCCTGCCGCAGCAGGTGCAGCAGCAACCATTGCAGCTGATGCGAGTGCCTCATCAATATCAACGCCCATCAGAGCAGCCACAAGGGACTTGACTCTGTTTGCGTCAACACTGACACCTGCAGCCTCAAGGACAGCAGTCAGATTCTCTTCACTGATTTCTTTTCCAGCTTTGTGTAGAAGTAAAGCAGCATATAGGTATTCCATTTTGATATCTCTCCTATGATTTAACCGAAGAGACTGCCAAGACCAAGATCGGCCTCATCAATCTCTTCCTCTTCTTCCTCTTCCTCGGCCTCTTCAGCCTCGGTTTCGGAAGCAGTATTCTCCGTTGCAGTGACTGCGACTGCACTTGCCATTTCCTTAAGCTCATCAGATAGGGTATTCTCGTCAATACCCACCAAGACACGTGCCAAAGCGAGAACTTTCGCCTGTGCAGAGGCAAGCACGCTTTCGGCTGTATCTGGGGTAACATAGCCGATTTCTGCCGCCAAATTGAGAGCCTGTCGGTGCGCAGTTGCCAACATGCCGGGATAGTCCTTTGCCAGTTCTTCCTTGTCAATCAGGATTCCACCGCTCAAGGCCACCTCCAGTTCCAGACCGACCTCGAAAGGTGTCAGACCTAGCCTGTTGAGAATGACTGCCAAGGCCTTGTTGACCCTTTCGCCTTCCTTAACAACAACCGTGTCGTTTGGAATGGCGATGGTTCCCCTCTCTATACGGGTGGGAAGACCTACGGCATTCAGCTCACTGATGAAGGTGCCCGGAGGAACACCTGTGTTCATCTTTGGAACCAGGACATCTTTGGGTGCAATCTGTCCCGGACGAGCTGCGGCAGGAACCTTATTCTTTGCTAAATATTGTGCAATCTCAAATGGACTGCCATTGGCGAACAAAAAGGCCGCATTTCCCGAAATGTACTCTTTCAGAGCCTGAACGTTTTCAACATCGTCCTTGACCCGATCAATGGCCAGCTTCATGAGCGTGTTCTTTGCCATCTTCAAGGAAGAACCCCTTTCCCTCAAATCCCTCCTGATTTGGTGGACTGAGGTCTCACTCATGGGTTCCATCTTGACAATGCCGATGACCGAGTATTTCTTCAAATTCTCAACAAGATAGTCGAGCGTAACCGCCTTTTTGGGACGGCTTGACTTCTTCTGCGATATGACGACGCTCATGCTTCTGCACCTCCGATCTCAACGGCAGGACCCATTGTTGTCTTGACATGCACATGCTTGATGTTCTGTGCCCCCTGCTCAAGACGATTCTCAATGTCCCTGAGCACGACCTCAATATTCTCGGCAATCTCATCGTCATTCATGTCTCTTGTCGCAACACGAGCATGGATGACCGGATTCTGTCTCAACCTGAATTTCGTGGTCCGTGAGTACCTGTCGATCATTGTACCAAGATCTGCATTGGGAGGAAGAACACTGGGGCTCTTGCCCAAAGGACCCAGATATCGACCAAGATTCTTACCGACCTCTGCCATCATCTGAGGGACAGCCAACACATAATCGACACTCTTGGCGAATTTCTTCGCCTCCTTGGGATCCTTCGCCAACGCCTCCAATTGATCCTTGGTAAGGGTATAGGCAACCCCATACTCCTTGGCCTTGTCCAAAACATCATCCGGACCGACAACTGCCAGCCTCACCGGTTTGTTTGGACGGTGCGGAAGGACAATCTCTGCACGGAACCTCTTTGAAGGGTCTTTCAGATTAATGTTCTTCAGACCGATTGAGAGGTCAATGCTTTCCGTGAATTTTCTTTCTTTAGCAGCTTGCTTTGCTTTCTGAACTGCTTCCTTGATTGCTTTTCGATCGATTGTTTGTCACCTCCTGCTCCTGAATCATAAATTCAGTCTACGCAGGTTTTCTGTAGACGAAAAGTAAGCCTAGAATAGACTCACCTTACACATCAATGTTGATGCCAACTTTTTTAAATATGATGAAGCATCACGCTCCTCTCCCTGCCCTCCATTCCTTACCTTAAATTGCAAAATAAACCTGAATAGGGCTGTTGAAGCCTGTTCGTTCTAAGAATCCATGTCTGAGACTTCGATGCCTATAACCTCCTTTTGTTCTCTCTGCGTGTTCTTTAATCACTGCGTAATCAAAAAGCTTAAGTAGTTTTTTTTTTCTACAATTCATGCCCACGCAAAAGTTGTGTGCAATCATGCTTCTGACTTTATTGGTGTTTCAACAGATCCCCTTTGTTCAGCAAAGGCAGGTATCTTCATTTCCCATTATGCTGGGAACTCCTGGCACAGAAGTTGCCGACCCTAATGGTACCGATCCTGCCTTTACCTATATGGTTGTTGCTGTAGCTCTGATTGCAATATATGGATTTAATAGGGAGGCTTCTCTTTACATTGGAATACGGCGCGATCCAACTGTGGATGAATTATACTCCATTCTAAAAACATCAAGCCAAAACCCCAACAATTGGAACTTTCAGCTTGGTCATGGGCACATCAATCTCTATTCGGCATACATAAATGGTAGAGCATACTTCCGTCCTATTGGTGGTGATCCTGGAAGTGGATCTGGTTGTGGAACTACCACTTGTTTCTATTTCTGAGGTGAAATGAAATGAAAACGCATAGTCTAATCATTCTTCTTTGTTTATCTGTTATAATCCCTCTAAAGGCTTCTCCTTCTCTTGACATACCTGTCCTTAACTTTTTCGAAGAACAATCATTAACTTTACAAAATGGCTCTGTATTTGAGGCTTATTTGTCCTTTCCAGAATTCAACTTCCTTGAAACTGTGGAAAATATGGAAGTATATGTTAACAATATTTCTGGAAATGGGATTGTGCAGTTTACTTTCCTTACCGATGAACAAGCTAATTTTTCAGATGTAGAGATGAATAGTTCAACATTTCTCTATGAATTTGACGGAACAAAATATTTTCAAGGAACTGAAGATGAGTATGTGGCTATTCATGAGTTCAATACTTCCCGCGATAAATACTCCTTTAAAGTAATCCGTAAAAACAATGGGAAATTCACTTACATCGATTCAGCGGATATCTATGTTCATTACAAGATGATTGTCCGGTATTTAGGTGAGGGAACTGCCACATTTAATTTTGAAATGGTTCCATTGAATCAAATTGACTTGATCACATATGACGTGCTTCATTTAACCTCGGATAATCCAACTGTCTTAAATTTTATTGGTAAAAGAAACCCTTTAAATCTAACTATTGGATTGACAGAACCTGATTCCTTGAATTCAAATCTTACAATCGTTTGGACCACCATGAACATCACTTCGGATATGACCCCCAAGAATTTCATGGAAAATCCATTTTTTTATGACAGTGACTTTACCGGAAATTCTGTAGCTTACAACAACAGTTCCGGTATTTCACTTGTCAAAAACATAATCCCATCAATAAATGGTAGCAAAGTCTTTTTGGATCACCCATATTTTGTTAGGACAAGCGAATATTCATGGAATAAACCTTATGAGGCCACTCCATTCCATTTATTATTCTTTTCAACAGTTTCTGTCACTATATGGATACGGCTAACCACTTTTCTTGATGATGGAATTCCTACACTATTAAACTCTAATCAAATGTCTACTATTGATTCCAGTCAAATCGATCCACTTCCATTGCAAGGATTATTTTTTGGTTTGTTCCTTTTTATTATGATCTCCAAAAGGTTAAAAAAAGAAAAAATGGTTATCCTAAAGAATATGAATGGCGTTTTCCTTCTGTTTCTACTGAGGTGATTATTGTGAAACGTGCTTATCTGTTGTTTTTGATGATGACAATTTCTCTGACCATTCCAATCAACGGTCAATCACCTGGAAGACCTGTTTTTTATTTCCATACCAATTATGAAGTGACTCTTGAGAACAATTCTTCCTATGAGGCGATAATACCTTTCAACAATGATCGACATAGTGATACGCAGGTTTTCCTCAACCAATCTCTCGGAGACGGGCTGCTTCGCATCTTCTTCCTTTCTGATGAAGAGCTTGATCTTACAACAATTCCGTCCAACGCAACCTTTCTCTATGAACTTGACGGTGTCAGCTACTATGAACAGCCTAACAGAGAGATTATTGCTTATAGGGAAATTCCTATTGCTGGAGAAGGAGTCAATCCCTTCATTGTCACAACCGATTGGAACCACATCAAAGAGCTTAATCTGACTCCTGAATGGAAAATGGTGCTATATTACAACGGAACCGAAACTGCAAAGCTCAATGTGTATTTGAGAAATCCAGGTACTGTAGACATCATAAATTATAGGGAACTCTCCTTAAATACATCTTCTCCCACTATTCTGGATTTTGTAGACAAGCGTGTTCCGATGAACCTGAGTATGGGTTTGGTGGATGAAACTGGTCTGAATTCCAACCTAACAGTTGTCTGGACCACCAAGAACGTCACTTCGGAGATGGTTCCCGAGGATTTCATGACCAATCCTTTCACTTACGACGGTATCAATTCGAAAAATTCCGTTGCCTACAACGATAGTACCGGACTTTCTTTGGTTCGAACGATTAACCTAACTATGGAAGGTAAAACTATTTTCTTGGATCATCCCTTTTTCTTTGTTCTTGGCTTTTATAAAAATCCTTATGCATCCGTTTATCATTCCTACAATTGGACAACTCCGGTTGATGCAACTCCCTTCCATTTACTGTTTTATGCAGAGGAACCTGTTACAATTTGGATTAAACTTACTAGATTTGTGAGCAATGGTTTTCCAATACTTCTCGCTTCAACTCAACCAAATTCGACAACAGTGCAAGAAAGTCCCTTCTTATCAAGTGGAATGATAATTGCTTTACTTATCGTAGCGTTGGCAAAAACCACCATCAAAAGAAAACAGAACTTGCCAACTAGGTTTTAACCTATTCACCAATTTTCAAAATCAAAACATTGAAGTTTGCAAATCCTTTGAATCTAGTCAGCAAGAAATTTTCTTCCCCCTCCTTTTCCACTTGAATGCATTGACCTATCAAAAACACAAATGACTTCTTCCTACAATTCATACGAAAGCTGTGCTGATTCACCATCATCTACAGACTCCCGAATTTCCTTTTCTCTCTTTTACGTCAACCCCTTCCTTAATTGAAAAGTAATAATACCTCTAATTTCAACCAAAACCTATGAAAGTAATTGCCGAAATAGTTACCTCTCCTGTCGGAGAGGGCGTAAGCCTCAGCAAATTTGTCAAGGAAGCAATCAAGGAAATTGACAATTATCCCGGCATTCGGGTTCTCCACCATCCCATGGGTACTGTTGTCGAGGCAGACAGTGTTGATCAGGTTCTGGAAGTGACAAAGCTTGCTCATGAAGCCATCTTCAAAGCAGGTGCAAAACGGGTAGTCACTACCTTGAAGATCGATGACAGAAGGGATAAGGATCGGCGGATGGAGGATAAGGTTAATGCTGTTACTAACACAGACTGAAAGAATCTCCCAAACAATCCCTCTTGAACGTATTCAGACACTGTGAAAACTTCCCTGTCATCAATTATCCTTCAATTTTTGAATTTTCATCCAAAACCAAAAACTTTCCTTTTAACAATCATATCTTTTACAAAATTACAATGATGTTGGAATAAATGGTGTTTATGGAATGGACATACCTGGAAATAGTGTTGTAGCTCGACTTGCCTATGAGAAAATGAAGACTTTACCGACTGAGTGGCAACCTATAATTCCATGATGCCATCTTCATGGTTGAAATAATATTTTTGACAAATATTATTCCATCATATCTTTTTTTCTATGCCAGCATTCATTATATAAATTATGATCTTTCAAGCATTGCGCTTATCCCTCCGATTGAAAAGCAGCTTCCTGCCTGACTTTGACCGATTATTATTTTTCAATGAAAATCAGGTTGGTACTTGTGTTTACTTTTGACCTTATTCACTATTTGAACTCCATTGGAAAAAATGACCTCTTCCAACACCCTTACTTGCGCGACATATCATATTCCTTTTTAACTGAAATGCGAAAAGTCAATTGTCTTCAGTAGGTTTCACGAGTTTGGAACCACTTTAATCGACCGTTTCCTTTGCCCACTGCGGCAATCAACGGCGATGAGCATAGGATACCCCCTAGTCTCTTCTTCTAGCAAACGGTCGATTAAAGGTTGAAACGACGGTAGGATGTAATCAGCATGAGTGACAGAAAAGAACGATTACTTAGAATCAAGGCCGAGAAGAACAGAAGACGGCCGAAGTTCCTAAGATCGGAGTGGCACCGGCTCAAGCGACTGAGGACTTCTTGGAGGCGACCCAAGGGCATCGACAACAAGATGCGCCACAAGCTCAAAGGCAAGAGAAAGATGCCGATGACCGGTTACAGGAACCCCAAGGAAGTTCGAGGACTCCACCCATCCGGTTTCGAGATTGTCAGGGTCTTCAATGTTGCAGATCTTGAGAATGTCAATCCCGAAACCCAAGTGGCACAGATCGCAAGCACGGTGGGCACCAGGAAACGTTTGGAAATCATTGAAAAGGCCGAGGATCTGGAAATCCATATCATCAACCCACAGATCAGACGCAAGGAACATGCACTTGAAGAGGAAGAAGATGTCTACACCGAAGAGGACTTCGCACTCCTCGAGGAAGATGAGGATGAGGACGTGGATCTTTCCGAGGCTTTGGATGAAGAAGAAGAAACGGAGGAGACTGATGAATGAGTGATGTAAGGGCACAACGGAGAATTGCCGCCGAACTCATGAAGGTTGGCGTTAACCGCGTTCTGATCAAGGAAAAATTTTTGGGACAGGTTGCATTGGCACTGACCCGTGAAGATGTTGGAAAACTCATCAGCCGCGGTGCCATCACCAAGAGACGAATCAAGGGTACCAGCCGCAGACGATCCCGTGAACGCCATGCAAAGTACAAGAGAGGGCAGAGACGCGGTCCCGGTTCAAGAAAAGGTACCAAAAACGCAAGGGAAAGCCAAAAACGCGTTTGGATCAACAAGATCCGTGCCCAAAGGAAGTACCTTCGCAAGCTGAGGGATGAGGGTTATCTCACTCCCCATACCTATCGAAAATTGTACCTGCAAGCAAAAGGGAACCTTTTCAGGAGTGTGCGGTATCTGCACAACTACATCGCTGAAAGGGATCTTGCAGAAAAGAAGCTCCCTCCCTTTAAGAGGTGAATACTATGGCGACAGGTCCAAGATATAGGGTCCCACTTCGACGAAGAAGAATGGGAAAAACAAATTACTACAAAAGACGGGAGCTCCTGAAATCCGGTAGCATCCGCCTAGTTGTCAGGAAATCTACCAAGAACATCACCGTTCAGTTTGTGGAATCCATTGCAGATGGTGACAAGATCTTGGTGGCTACCACCAGCATGAAGCTTGCGGACTATGGCTGGAAGATCAATGGCGGAAACATCCCGGCAGCTTACCTGACCGGCTACTTGGCTGGAAAAATGGCTCTGAAAAATGGCGTCGAATATGCCATCCTTGATCTGGGTACTCAGGTTCCCCAAAGGGGTACAAGGCTTTATGCCACTCTCAAAGGTGTCATTGACGCAGGCGTTGAGGTTCCCGCAGGTGAAGGGATTTTCCCTGAAGAAAACATCATCCGGGGTGAACACATCAAGAATTACAGTGAAAGACTCAAGAAAGAAGACAAGGATCTTTACAAACAACGGTTTGCCGGCTATCTCAAAGCAAAGCAAAATCCGGAGAAAATCGAGTCTTTCTTTGATAAAACTGTCGAGGCTATCGACAAGGCATTTGCATAGGTGATTGATTATGAGTAGACCAATATTGGATGATTGGGAACCAAGAACCCGACTTGGAAAAGAAGTGATGGAAGGCAAGATCACCAGCATCGAAGAGATCTTCAAGCAAGGAAGGGTCATCCGGGAATGGCAAATCGTTGACATGCTGTTGCCTAACATCGAAGATCACATCCTTCAAATCAAACTGGTTCAGAAAATGAGTCGGGCTGGACGCAAAAGACAATTCCGTGCCACCGCTGTGGTGGGCAACCGCGGAGGCTATGTCGGCGTTGGCGAGGCTAAACTCAAGGAGGCAGGTCCTGCCATCAGGAAAGCCATCTTGAATGCAAAATTGAACATTGCTCCTGTTCGGAGAGGCTGCGGATCATGGGAATGCAACTGCGGTGGAAATCACAGCATTCCCTTCAAGACCCGGGGCAGTTGTGGATCCGTCCGCGTGGAATTGATCCCCGCCCCTCGTGGACTTGGATTGGCCGCTGGTGAAGTGGCAAAGGTTGTCCTTTCCCTTGCAGGGATTCATGACATCTGGTCCAGGACATCCGGACAGACTTCAACCACCAGCAACTACGCAATTGCCACATTCGAGGCTTTGAAGAATACCTACAAGGTGTTGCCTCCAACTGAATGGTAAGGTGATGTGAAAAATGGCAGAACAAGAAATCTATGCAATCGTCAGGCTCAGGGGTGAACCTGATACCCATCACTCCATCAGGAAGACACTCTCACTTCTGAGGCTGCACAAGGTAAATCATGCCGTCGTTTATCCCAAAACCTCAAGCCTCGAAGGTATGCTGTTCAAGGCAAAGGACAAAATCACTTGGGGTACCGTCGATAAACCGACTCTTGTCCATCTTCTGAGAAAGAGGGGTGAATTGATCGGCAAGAGGAAATTGACTGATGAGTACATCAAAGAGAACACCGAATACGGTTCCATTGAGGAATTCGTTGACGCGGTCTTCGATGGAAAGGCCAAACTGACCGACATTCCCGATCTGAAACCCGTATTCCGGCTATCCCCGCCACGGAAAGGCTTCAAGTCCCTGAAGCATTCCTATAACGACAAGGGTGACCTTGGCTTCCGTGGGGAAAACATGAAAAACCTGATAATGAGGATGGCGTAATCATGACAGTCCGAAAATCACGCAAAGTAAGAAAACAAAGAGGTAGCAGATCCCACGGATATGGTGTGGTTAAAGATCACAAGGGAAAGGGGATGTCCGGTGGTGCTGGAAAGGCTGGACTCTTCAGCCATAGATGGCTTCAGGCCATCAAGGAGGCCAAAAAGGAACGCCGTAAGAATATCACCGGAAAATACGGTTTCATTCGTCCCCAACAATATCTGAAGAAATATCCCGTCATTAATGTCTCTCATCTGAACGCTTCCGTGGACTCACTTGTCGCACAAGGCAAAGCGACCAAGGAAGGTGAAACCTACGTCGTCAATCTTGAGGAAATGGGAATCAAAAAACTCCTCGCACAAGGGGAAATCACTAAACCCATGAAAATCACTGTTGCAATGGCAACAGAAGGTGCCATTTCCAAAGTTGAAGCTGCGGGTGGCTCAGTCACCCTGCTTCAGGAAGAAGATTGATCCTCAATTTCCTCTTCTACTGGCTCTTCTTTTGGCAAGAAAAATTCCTCAAAATTCTCTATCTCACTTAATGCTCTTTTGTACCATGCATCAAGTTTCTCAATCAGATTCGATTTCAACTCTCCCACATCTATGACCGAATAGACATACCAATATCCGCGTTTCCCCCCAATGCTCTCCTTCTCCCGTTTCACAAGTCCATTCTTCCTCAACGTAGTCAAGCACCTGTTGACCAAAACCCTGTCCTTTCGCTTAAGCTCATCCATCAGCTGGCTTACATCTGCCCGCTTGACTTTCAGGAGAATTTCGAAAGTCTGCATCTCCACATAATTTAGCCCGTAAACTGTCTGCAATAACGTCTTAACATCAAACTCTCCCTTGAAAAACTCCCTGACTGCCGAATAATCCATTTAATCCTTGTTACTATTTGACAATCCTTTAATTAAGCTTTTTGAGAGTGTTTTCCGTATTCGATACCCAAATTAATTGAATTCAATGTCCAATCATAGTCCTTGAAAATTACTTCTGCATCGTCGGGGATCTGGCGGTCTGCATATTTGGAAATGAACTGAATGATCCCCTGCTTCCCTCCAAAATCCTTGCCGTACCATTTGAAAATCCTGCTGACATATAGGGTATTGGTTGAACCATCATAATTGACCTCACTGGAATTGATGAATTCCGTCGTCAAGAAATCCAAAAGATCATCGAGGTTTTCTTCATTAAAGGTGTCGTGAGGTAACCTCGGACAGCTGATTGAACCGCAATTGATGGCAAAATGGATTCTTGGGTCTCCAAACTTACGAATGATCTTGTTCTCTAGGGTAAGCAAGTTCATTTTTCTCCCTGCAATCCGATGCCGTTCCAAGAAGAAGAACTTGATCTTGTCCCACAAAGAAAGATTGCCTTTCCAATTCGGATTCTTTTCCAATCGTTTCACTACTGCCTTCAAGACAACTAAATTGTAGGCATTCATCCAAAAGGCGAGCTTGGCCTTGGTTGATAAATTGCTGAGATCCATCTCTTCAATTGCCTCTAACAAATCCCATAAGGTACTGTCCTGCTTGAGCTTTTCATAATCTACCAATCCGTCCGAAATATAGGGCTTCAAGACTACCTTTTCGAGAATCTCCATTGTCATAGTTGGAACTCACATTATTATAAAGGTCAGTTAAGAAAAAAAGAATTGGTAAGAATGAAATCAATATAATTCAAGACAACAGTGCTCACATATGGATGAATTCGATGTCGCCATCATTGGTGCTGGTCCTGTCGGTCTTTCAGCAGCCATTGCTGCAAAACGCCAAGGTCTTTCATATGTTGTTTTGGAAAAAGGTATCATTGCAAATTCCATCTATCATTTTCCCTCCAATATGGTTTTTTTCACAACGGCTGAACTCCTGGAAATAGGTGGTCATCCTTTCCCATCTACTGGGCGTAAACCGACTCGGCAGATGGCTCTTGACTATTATCGACTTATTGTCAAGAATGAGGGGCTTAATGTCTGGTTGTTGCATCGTGTTGACTCTATAGACGGAAATGAAGGTAATTTTCGCATCTCTGGTATGAACATCCGATACCATCGTGAAACACCCTTTGAGATCCGGGCAAAATATGTCGTTATGGCAACTGGGTATTTTGACAATCCTGTTGGTTTAGGAGGAATCCCCGGTGAAGATGGCCCAAATGTCTCTCACTACTATGATGACCCTCACCCATATTACGGCTTGGATGTGGTTGTGGTTGGAGCCGGTAATTCCGGTGCCGAAGCTGCATTGGAACTTTATAGGCATGGTGCCAATGTCACCCTCATTCATCGACATCCCAAGCCCCGGGAAACAATAAAGTATTGGGTTGCTCCCGATCTGATGAACCGAATTGCTGAAGGTTCTATCAAGGCTCTTATGCCTGCTGAAGTTGTTGAAATTCATTTGGATCATGTTGTTGTCACTACTCCTGAAGGAACTCGAAAAGTTCCAGCAGACCATGTGTTTGTGTTGACTGGTTTTCGTCCGAACATCAAAATGCTGAAGGCATTGGATCTGGATCTGGATACCAATGGTGTGGCTTCTTTGACAACTGCATATGAATCCAGCAGAGACGGGTTGTTTCTTGTTGGTTCTGTAGGTTTTGGCAAATATACCAATGCCGTTTTCATAGAGAATGGAAGAGAACACGCTTCAATCGCGATGATGGAGATCGCGAAAAGGATTAAAGATCCACATTATGCTCCCTCCCGTATTCCCCTTGAATCAAAAATAAAATTGACAAATCTCTAAAAATCGAAATTATCGATAATCTTGGTTTTGTTTTTGTTAGTCCTGTTGTTTGTGTTTGTGGCGTTATCGATAATTTTGTTATGTATCAATATTATCGATATTTCCGATATTCTTGTTTTCTGTCATTATTATCGATGATCATCGATGATATTGTGTTTTGCCTGTTTTTGTCTCTTAATTTTCGTTATTGTCTGATTGTGTCTTTCTCTATGTTTCATCGTTTCTGATTGTTGCCGTCAAAAATCGAAATTATCGATAATAAATCGCGAAAGATCTTTTGCAAGCGTCTGTATGGGTACCTTTGATGGATCAAGGTTGGAAGAAACAAATACCCCTCTTTTCAAAAGTCCGGAAAGAAGATTTGCTAAAGCAATCGATGTTTCTACATTCCTTCCTTCAAAGAGAATGAGTGGCGGATCTGGAAATTGGGAATAGGGTTTCATGACCATTGCTCCCATTTTCGGTTCTCCCTGATACGCGAAAATCACTATTGCGTCCCCCATCTTCATACAAACTGCGCGAACGATGAGGTCTTCATCGATATTCATCGTAAAATATTTGGTTATGGGGAAACCTTCTTCACCAGATTCCAATAAAAACCACCCTTTCCTGCTTTTCGTTTGACCATTCCCTTTCGAACAAGATTCATCGCTGTGCGAATAAGATAGGTTCCTGATTTGCACCCCTTGCAAAGATCAGGAAACTCGTCCATTGCCTCAATCAATTCTGCCGTACTCATTTCCCTTGAAGCTCGGGCAAGAATTGTCAGAAGGCATTTTTCATTGTCGGAAATGGACATATCCTTCCATGGGATTCCCTGTAAAAATAGGTTTGTTTGAAATTCCCCTGTCTCAAAAATTTTCGAATCGATGCTTCGGTCTCGAAGAAGTTATAAGGTGACCACAATAAATGGTTTTGAAAGAGGCGATTCAATGGTTAAGGCATATGTCTTCATTACAACCTCAGACGAAGATCAAACGATGGAGAAGGTAAGGGCGATTCCGGGTGTCAAAGAAGCCCATATTGTTTACGGAACATATAATATTCTACTTATTGTGGAGGCAAAAACGTCTCGTGAGTTGAAAGAATTGATTACGAAGGCAATTCGTCATATTGACGGAATCCTCAACACAATGACGACTATTGTCCTTTGATGATTTCTGCTGCTTCGTAATCGACAATGAAACGTGTCTTTTCCTCAGGTAAGAGGACTATTGGATGCTGGAACGGATTGATCACTCCATGTGCGTTTACAAAGGCTTCCGCTTTTGATTTACCTGTAAAAAGTACATAGTTTTCTTTTCCATTCTGCAAGGTTTTTGGTGTCATGCTGATCCTGAAAGCATTGAGTTTCTCAACTTTGAATGCCTTGACGTATTCCTCATGATCAAGTTCAAAGCTTTCTGGAAAAAGGGATGCAGTATGGGTATCTTCTCCCATTCCCAAAATTGCTAAATCATAACTTAATCGTTCCAGTCGATTGAAGATGTCCGTTAATTCATTGTTGTACATGGTTGCTGCAAATTCCGGGGATCTTTCTCGTGGGACTGGGATGAAATTTTCCATCTTGGTCAGAATACTTTTGATCATTCTTGCATTACTCTCTTCATGGTCAATGGGTACCCACCTTTCATCGACCTGAATGACATAAACCTTTGACCAGTCGATTCGGTCATCTTGATTCAGCAATTCATAAAGTCTCTTCGGCGTTTGTCCTCCTGAAAGAGCCAACAGAAAATTCCCTCTTTCTTCAATTGTTTTTGTGATTTTTTGAACCATCCTGTCCTTCACGAAAGCGGATATTCTTTCCAGATCATGGAGGGCGCTGAACCAATAATTGCCAACCCGAAAATTTTTCACTGTTCACTCAAAAACCTTGTCTATTATCAAGCTTTCTTTTCATAGGCTCTGAATTTTGAAAATTTAATGGACGTCTGAGTGACTCCCCTTTTGCTTTTTTTTATTGATCCAGTAGAAAATTTTCAATACTTCAAAATGCAGAGGCAACATGATCTAGGCTTGACCGAAGAATTAGAAACACCGGGTATTCCGGATGGAACCGTATTGGTCATTTTTGGCGCTTCTGGTGATCTTGCCCGAAGAAAACTAATGCCTGCCCTGTACCATCTTTCTCGGGAAGGCTTGCTTCCTTCCCATTTCAAAATCATAGGGTTGGGGAGGCGCATTCCTGAGATTGATGAATTCCGTCTCAAAATGAAGCATCGTGTCATTCAATATTGTTCACACAAGATGGAGGATCGCTTCTGGAGACCGATCGAGCAGTCCCTTTTTTCAATGAAGGCCGATTATTATGAAGATGTCACCTTTGAACGCCTGAAGGAAATGATCAAGGAAACTGAAACTGAATGGGGAAGGATCGCCAACAAACTTTTCTACTTTTCAACATCTCCGAGCCATTTCGAGTTGTTGGGTGAAAAGATCGCTCAATTCGGGCTCAATACGGAAGAAGACGGGAAGTGGAGTCGAATTGTGGTTGAGAAGCCATTTGGGTTGGATCTGAAAAGCGCAGATCGATTGAACCTGCTACTCAACAAATTCTATGATGAAAACCAAATTTTCCGTATTGACCATTTCCTTGGCAAAGAAGCTGTTCAAAACATTCTAATCTTCAGGATGTCGAACATTCTGTTTCAACCACTTTGGAACCGAGAATATATTGACCACGTCCAAATCACCATCGCGGAAACTATCGGTGTTGAAGGTCGGGTGGAATTTTTTGAGCAGACTGGTGCCATTAGGGACATGATTCAAAGCCATGCCCTTCAGATCCTTGCTTTTCTCACAATGGAACATCCTTCTTCCCTTGATCCCGAGGAAATCCGTGATGAGAAGGTACGGCTGTTCCGATCCATCCGGCGTGTTCGTCCCGAAGATGTGACCGAAATGACGGTCAGGGGTCAATATTCTGAAGGTGTGGTCAATTTCGAATTGGTGCCCGGTTATCTTGAGGAACCTGGTGTTCCGGAAAATTCAAAGGTTGAGACTTATGTTGCAATGAAGCTTTACATCGACAATTTCAGATGGCGCGGAGTTCCTTTTTACATCCGAACCGGGAAACGGATGGCCAGCCGCAAGACGGAAATTTTCATCCAATTGAAACAGGTGGCGGATGAGGTCATGCCTATGGTTCTCCAAAAGCAGAAACCAATCCCCAATACCATCCGTATGGAGATCCAACCTCGGGCAGGTGTTGAGATTCAGATGGGGTGGAAGCCTCCGGGTCTGCTGACCGAAGTTGAGCCTACCTCTTTGACGATTGGGGGTAAGGCTATGCTGAAGGAACCAAAAGCATATGAACGCCTGCTTTTGGATGCCATGAGAGGAGATTCCACTCTTTTCATCCGTTACGATGAGATCCGGGAAATGTGGAAAATCGTCGACCCTATCATCAGGGGGTGGCAGGAAGAAAACAAGAAGCTGGAAACTAAAGGGGAGAAGCTTCCACAATATCCTGCGGGGACACAAGGTCCAAAAATAGCAAAGGAATTCATCAAAAAGGATGGTCGTGAATGGACGATTATTGAGAACTAATCTTCTGCTGGCTCATATGGCTTTCCAATATGTTTCGGTGCCTTTGATTTTCCAATCAGCGCCAATGCGATCATTGCAATGAAATATGGGAAGATCTTAAGCAATGGGTCTGGGATCGCTTGGCTTACTCTCCCATAAAGTTTGAGGCCAGAACTCAGGAAAATGAAGTATCCAAAGAAGAGTGCAGCCAACACCGATCCGATGATCGTCCATTTTCCGAAGATCATAGCCACCAAGGCAATGAAGCCTTCACCTTGCACCGTTCCTTCTGTGAAGAGCCCGAAACGCATAGTCATGAATGCCCCGCCGATAGAAGCCAGCATCCCTGAGATCAGAACCGCATAATATTGGTATCGATGAACGGGAATCCCTGCAGTTGCAGCCGCTTGTGGATTTTCTCCTATTGCCCGAATACGTAGTCCAAAGGGGGTTCTGAAAAGAACCACATGGCAGACCGGTATCAACAGCAGACCAATGAAGAGGAGATAGTTCTGTTTGTTGAAGATTCCAATCGGATCAGGAATGAATTGAAGGATATCTCCCAAAACAGGGACATCATAGAAGTTCTTGAACCTCAGTGCTTTCAGTACAGGACCTATGATGGGTGCCTCAAAGAAGTTGACCTTGTCAATTTTCTGAACCTCGTCTGATCTTCCAGGTCTCCAAATAAGGGCCGTCAGTACGCTGGTCAGACCAAGGGCAAACAGATTGATTGCAACACCTATGACAATCTGATCTGCTTTGAATGTGATGGTCATAATTGCATGCACCAACGCGAGGAGTGTTCCAAAAACAATAGCTCCCAGCAGTCCCAGCCAATAATTCCCGAAACTATACGTGAAGAAGATTCCGGCCCATGAAGCAAAAATCATGATCCCTTCAAGTCCAATATTGATCACTCCGGCTCGTTCGTTGAAAGTTGCCCCCATAGCAGTCATGAGGATGGGAAATGCCCAAATCAATGTTTCTTTGAAAGTCGTTGTAGAAAGGAACCCCCTCCAAATTTCGGCATTGAAATCTGCAAAGCTTGGTACCGTCTCGCCTGCCTGTGCCGCGAAAGATCTGGTCATGAAATAAAGCACAATAGCGTAGATTTGAAGAATGACGACTATTTGCACGATCCATTTGAAAATGAGTTGCTTTCTTTTTGATTCGAATACTTGGGGGAATTTTACTTCCTTTATCCGTTCCAGAACGTTGATGCTCATTCTTTTTCTTCCTCCTTGATCTCAGGATTGAGAAGTTCTTTTCCGAAAATGGCAACCATCAACTTTCTGTACACAATCCTTGAAATCAGGGGTGCTGAAACAAAAAGGATGATGAGTGCCTGAAACACAAAAATCATGTCTGCGGGGATGTCTGTATTGATGTCAATATTCAATTTGCTTGCATGCAAGAAGCCGAAAACCACTGCCGCGGCAATAATGGCGATCGGAGCATTCTGTCCGATCAAGGCAACTGCAATCCCTTCAAAACCCAATGTGCTTTCCATCTGTTGGTTGTACCTGTAGGGGAAAGTTCCTTGAACCAATAGGGCACCTCCCATTCCTGCAACAGCTCCTGAAAGGACCATGGTCCAAACGATCACTCGTTTGGTATTGATGCCTGCTGCTTGGGCCGCAGTTTCATTCAAACCTGTAGCTCGAACTCTGTAACCGAAACTGGTTCGATAGATCAGAAAATGCATGGCAATGGCAACAATGATGGCGATGAAAATGGAATAATTGAACAATTGTGACAGTTCGGGAAATACCGGATCTATCTTTGCAGATGATACGATGACCTCTGTTTGGCCATATGCATCCCCCTTTGATCGATTTATGAAAGGCGAGTAGGTTTTTGATCCGACAAGATAGAGTACCATGTTGATGGACACCAGATTCATTAGAATTGTCGTAATAACCTCATGGGCACCATAATATGCCTTGAGCAATCCGGGTAGCAAGGCCCAAAGGGCACCGACAAGAGTTCCCACCAGCATAGTAACTAGGATGTTGATCTTATTGGTCATTAGAAACCTCAGTGCTGGAGTGTTTGGAACAATGCTTGCCGCCCAGATGGCAGAAACGAGGGCTCCCATGATCAATTGCCCCTGACCTCCAATGTTGAACAGTCCTGCCTTGAAAGCAATTCCTACCGCCAAGCCGGTAAAAATTAATGGAGTTGCCCAATACAAAATCTCAAGAATACCTTGTGGACTTGTAACAATTTCTCGGAAGCCATACTCAAATACATCAGAAAAGCTGAACCTGTGCCCTGCAATTCCAAGAATGATCAATAAAACCAAGATTGATACTCCTGCAAATAGGGCGGACAGAATTGTGATGGCAAGGGTCTCATTGAATGGATTTAGAACCCTTTTCCGCCATTTTTCCAAATCTTCTGCAATCATTGTACCACCTCCTTTTTGACATCTTCGCCAGAAATCATGAGTCTTGAAAGTCTTTCAATGTCAACTTCTTCCCTATTCATCTCTCCAACCACTTTTCCTTCGTACATGACAATTAACCGATCTGAGAGCTTAAGGACCTCATCCAAGTCTGCGGATACCAGGAGAATTCCTGCATTGCGATTTCTTAAATCAATAAGATTGGTATGTACCTGTTCCATAACTCCAATGTCTACTCCCCGTGTTGGCTGACTTGCGATGACCAATTGTGGATTTTTGGCGAATTCCCTCCCAAGAATGACTTTCTGCTGGTTTCCTCCGCTGAGGTCTTTCACTGGTTGGTTGATCGATGAAGCCTTGACATTGAATGTTTGAACAACCTTGTTTGCTATTGCTTTCATTATCCGCAGAGGCAGAAATATCTTGTCTGTTGGTCTTGTCTCTCCATTATTGATTGGCTTTGGGTCAGCATGGAAGGCAAGCCAGACGTTTTCCGTGATGGAGAAATCTTTGACAAGGCCTTGCGTCCCTCGATCTTCGGGGATATATGCCACTCCTGATGTCAGGATGGCCTCTGTTGAGCTGTGTGCGAAATCTTTGGTTTCCTCCGGTGAAGGGTGGAAGAGGATTTTGCCATGGGACGGTTTTCTCAATCCCACAAGAAGGTCGATAAGCTCTGTCTGGCCATTCCCTTCAACTCCTGCAACGCCCAGAATTTCATGTGTCCTCACAGTGAAAGAAACATTATCAATTAGTGGCTTTTCCGATTCGGGATGTTCGAGGGTCAGGTTTTCCACAACCAATAAATCTCTTTGAACCTTTGCAGGTGGGCGTTCCAGTCGTGATCCAACTTTCTTCCCAACTACTAGATTGGCAAGTTCCTGTTCATTGGTCTCTGCGGGAATGGTTTCCCCAACAACCCTTCCTTTTCTCATCACTACGATTCGATCTGCAATATGCAAGGGTTCCTTAAGTTTGTGAGAAATGAAGATCATGGATTTTCCATCCTTCTTCAATTCCTTCATTGTTTCAAAAAGCTCCTCGACTTCAAGAGGGGTGAGCACGGCAGTTGGTTCATCAAGGATTAGAAGATCAGCCTTTCTGTAAAGTTGCTTAAGTATTTCCACCCGTTGTTTCAAACCGACTGGAAGATCCTCCACCTTTTGTTCCGGATTGATTTCCATTCCATACCTTTTCCCTAGATTCCGTATTGTCTCATTTGTTTGTTCCCTGTCAATAAACCATTTGCCTGTGATCTCGTTACCTAGGGTGATGTTTTCAGCCACTGTCAGGGGTTCCACCAATTGAAAATGTTGATAGACCATGCCAATACCCAACAGCATTCCTTCCCTCGGGTTTGGAATCTTGATTTGAACTAGTTCCCCT
>CAZYCQ010000030.1:0-41192 GCA_964645535.1 uncultured archaeon
TCCGAGGATGATGAAGGTAACCCCCAGAATGATCATTGTGTAGAAGAATAACCTCTGCTGTAACTTCACGTAATCTCTCCAATTCTTCTGAAAAAACAACCAATTAAAGGGTTATCGGTGAATTCCTGCGTTATTGATCTAGTGAGCAAAAACCTATTTCTTTGATTTTCTTATGACTATGATGACGGCCGTTGCTCCACCGATGATTGCGGCAGTTCCTGCAAGGGCACCTACAAGCTGGGTCTGCCTGTTGGATGTATCTGAAAGGTCAAGGGTGGCTGAGGGTGATGTTTCCTCGACAGTAGAAGAACCGACCACGGTAATTTCGTGAAGATTTACCCTTACGGTTTCTCCATTATAGACAATGTTGACGGTGATGAACACTGTTGAGTTCGATGAGGTTTGAGGTGCAACCCACAGAGCCTTGGCCTTGCCATCCGTATCGGTCAGCAGTCTCAGGACTTCAGGAATGCCGGAGGCAGAAGCGGGGAAGCTTCCTCCTGTTGCGATGAGCTCTATTGTCAAACCGGCAGAGGGAATACCGTTCAGGAGAGCCTCAACTTCGATGGAGACGTTTTCTCCTGCCTTCACGATTGCGGAGGAAATCGAGGAATTTCCGGTCGGAAGAGTCAGGACACGCTGGACGATTAATGTGGCATTGGCACCTGTATCTTCCACCTTGCTTCCGGAAACGGTTGCGAGTACATTGATTTCATTGAACTCGAACTCAAAGATGACATTTGAAACATCAAGGAAAGCCTTGGCATTTCCTCCTTCATCCGTGACGGCGGTCATGGCATCTGAAGAGGTGGTATTCCATTCACCCGTATCGGTTGAAAATAGGATTGAAACTCCTTCTACAGGGGTCGAGGAGTTCACTTCGGTGACCCTGACCTGAACGGGGATCGTCTCGTTCTGGAGCCAGCCCTCAAGAGAGGATGTCCAATTGACTTGGACTTTCATCAGAACCGGGTCTATATTGATATCAAAGGAGAATTCTTTGGAATTAAATCCCAACTGAAGAAGAACGTTTATTGTTGCTGTTTCAGGCACATTGCCGTCAAGGGTTGGTGCTTTCCAAGTCACTTCTGCATATCCTGAGGAGTTGGCAATAGAAAGGATTTCAGTATCCAGAAATGAGCCATTCTGGAGGAAGAAGCCTCGGGTGGAGGTAATGAGAAGTTCAGCGCCATCTACGGAACCGTTGGAATTTTGGACATTGAAGACGAGCTGTGATACGGTTTCCTCATCCACTTCCCCTGGACCAAGATAGGACACGAACAGAGATTCGGAATCGGAGAGGACAATATCAAATGGGAATGAGACCGTCCTGTTCAGCAAAGGAGAAAGTTCAGCGAGTACGGTCAATGATGAGTTGACCACAGGTGTTTCTGGGGGAAGAAGCGGAGCTTTCCAGAGTGCCACAAATTTGCCTTCGGAATTTGTGAAGCCTTGGATCTGATCGGAGCCAGATTGGGAAAAATTCCCATCAGGGATCTGCAATGTCACTTGGGCATTGGGGGTGGGATTTCCAAGAGAATCGCCGACAAATACCTCGATGGGAACTTCAGTCCCTGCCAGCACGGTCGAAGAAATGTTGGCATTGATTTGTGAGAGGTCCTCCAATCCGGAATGCTCAACGGTGACCGTATCCTGAAGTGTCAGCGCCAGTTCTTCAGGTGCATAGAATATGTCCGCAGTGACCATAACAGATATGGATGGGATTTGGAAGCCGAGGACAGGAGCCTGCCATGTCACCTCCACATATCCCGTTGAATTTGTTTCTGCCTCAACGATGTCTCCAGGGACAAAGGGAACAGCAGGAATTCCAGAAACCAAAGCAGTAAACGAACCGTTGGTCACGGACAGGGTAACTGTAGCGCCTGCAACAGGATCCGTGGCATTTCCCACATATACAAGCATTGAAGCAGTTCCTTCCGGTTCAACGGAAGAGGGAACGGTCAGAACGGATCCAGAAAGGGAACCTACGATAGAAGCTACTGGATTGGCCATGAAAAATGGGAGCAGCAGCAATGTCAGGAATAACGTCTTTTTCTTCACAAGATCACCTCTTTCTGGAAGGGTTCCACCGTTGTGCATCTGTTGTTGCAGTTCCTGCAAAGGGACTGACTGCACCTTGCAAACCGGTTGATGGGGAAAGTACCAGATCAATGGTTGCGGTGGCGGTATCGTTCACAGCAAATGGCGCCGAATAGATGTCCGGATTGGGATTGTCCCACCGTACCTTGTAGGTATTGTTGAGAACAAATTGGAACAGGGCAATTCCGGAATCGTTGGTATAGGCGTACAGGTACGTATAGGTATTTCCGGAATCGAGGAAGAGTCGGATGAGCTGGTTCTTTCCGACGGGGGCATTTGAATTGGCGCCATCCAATATCCTCACGTAGAGGTTAGCGGTTCCGGCATGGGAGGCGGATTGAACCTGGCTGTTATTATGGACAAAATAGGTGGTATAGACATACTGGCGGAGGGCATCAATCCTGAGAGTATAGTTGGCGGCCAGTACAGGTCCAAAATTGACGTAACCGGAACTGTTGGTGTAGGCATAACGGTATGTATATTGCAGGGAATTTGTGAAGAGGCGGATCAGGGTTCTTCGAGTCAACGGTTCGCCACCCACCTTGACCTGCACCGTCAGGTTACCGCCATCCATGTCAAGAGTCTTGGGCAATGAGTCAGCATGGACAAATGGATCAGTGAACTGGTATTGCCTGAGCCAATCGATTCTTAGCTTATAGGTGGCATTCAGGATGATGCCGTAGTCCACCCAGCCGGTGGCATTGGTGTAGGCATAGTAATAGGTGTATGCGTTTGATGAGTTCAGGAAGAGGCGAGTCAGTACCCGGTTGGGGAGATTTTCCCCATCGGTGGTGATGTGCACCAACAACCTTCCACCCGGTAGGACCACGTTCTTGGTGGTCGAATTCTGGTGATCGAATTCTCCGGAGAATACATATTGCCTGAGCCAATCGATTCTGAGTTTGTAGGTTCCATTCAGGATGGTACCATAGTCCACCCAGCCGGTGGCGTTGGTGTAGGCATAATAGTAGGTATAGAGGTTGCCATTGAACAACCGTGTGAGAACTCGTTCTCGTATAGGTTGTCCATCGATGTTCACCTGAACCAGAAGTCTTCCACCATTCATTTGGACAGTTGTTACATTGGAACTTGTATGGTTGAAGGGTGAGGAAAGTGTATACTGGCGCATCCAATCGATCCTGAGCTTATATGTGCCTGCAAGGATGCCGCCATAGCTTACATAGCCAGAATCATTGGTATAGGCATAATAATAGGTATAGAGATCATTGCCGGTGAAGAGGCGTGTCAAAACCCTTCCTCGGATGGGTTCGCCACCGACCTTGATCTGAATGACCATCTTGTATCCTTCAATATCCACGGTCTTGGGTCCCAAGCCATCATGATAGAATTCTGGAGTGAATTTGTACTGTCTGAGCCAATCGATTCTGAACTTGTAGTTTCCGGCAAGGATGACCCCGAAATCGACGTAGCCAGTGGCATTTGTCCATGCATAGTAATAGGTGTACAGGTCGTTATCGGTAAACAAACGAATAAGGACACGTTCACGAATGACCGTATCGTTGAGTCGGATTTGTGCCACTAGTCGTCCACCTTCGAAGTCCAAGGTAAAAGCATCTCCAGTATGGGTAAAGGCTGGGGAGAAGGTATATCTTCTCAACCAATCCAATCTGATCCTGTAGGATCCACCAGGAACAGCGCCAAAATCAACCCCTCCAGTTGAATTGGTATAGGAGTACAGGTAGACAGAACGATTGGCAGCTGTGTAGAGACGTGAAAGAACCCTGTATCTTATGGGTTCTCCTCCGACAGTGATATTGATGCGGAGATAGCCACCACCAAAGTCCGCTTTAAGGTCAGGAGTGCTGGTGGATAGGACACCGCTCCAATAATACATACCGTTGAAATAGAGACGAAGACGGTAGGCACCTGCAACAACTCCCCTTGTGAAGGAGAAGTAACCGGAACTGTTGGTCCAGAGTCCGTAGTTCATGGAGGCATTGGTTGCAGTGTAAAGGCGGAGATACATTCGTTTCTCTATCTTGACCTTACCGAAGTAGATGGATCCGTTCAGGGTGCCGGAATTGATCTGGATTGTGACGACATTGACATCGGAAGGTACATCAACTTGTGAGGACCAATAATTTTGAGAAAGATAGGTGACCCTGAACAGATAGCTTCCCGATGTCAGGATGAAATCTGCATATCCTGAGGAATTGGTAAGGGCAGAACCTCCAAGATCATTCTGGCTTGTGTCCGCAGTATAGACACTGGTACCGGACAATGGAGTTCCATCAGTGTCGAGCACACGTACGCTTATTTGTTGTGAAGTGCCAGAAATCGAGACGGATTTAACCAGCAATGAATGGAAAACCTCAGAGGTCTGACCGTCTGAAGTCTTTGCAAGGTAGTAGTTGGGAAGAAGATAGAATTGGGCACTTCCAGTTCCATCAGTCAATTGAGGAGGTACACTTGCAGGAACACCTGAAGGGGTGGTGAAGCTGATTTGGACACCGACTACTGGATTGCCGCTTGCAGTTACCGTAACATTCACAGGTTCGGGAACAGTGGGAGATCCCACCTCAATTTCTCCTTGTCCATAATCAGTAGAGGAAGAGCCCATGAAGAGCACAGAATTGGAGTTGGGAGAGAGTTGATCGGTTGATGAGTTTGTGAACAGGGTCATCAGCCGTTCTTCGCCGGCGTTGAAGGTGGTATTCTCATCAGGTGCAAGATACCAGACTTTCACCCCAGTTTCATCAGCAAAAGCAATGTATTTGATCTCGAAGCCGTCACCGGTATTCTTGACGGACAATCTCAGTGCATCAACAAGCCCGTCATTGTTGTGATCAAATCCATTGGGGGTGGATGTTATGGTTATTGTTTTTTCTTCATTGAATACGTTGGTGACCAAGAAATAGACGGTAGCACCTGCCGCAACCGTGAGTGCCACCAACAATATGGTAGCAACAACGGGAGAAATTGATTTTCGATTTCCGAATTTCATTTTCTTTTCCTCCATAGGATGGGAATGGCCAAGATTAACGGGAATAAAGAGATGGGGGACTGGGCTACAGTTGTTGGAAGTGAAGTGGTCAATTCAATGCCGGGGATGGTGAGATTGTACTGTTTCGGACCGAAAACCAATCCGTAATCCAGTGTCAGGAGTTCAACGGTGAAGAATACAATCACATCATCCTTTGTTTGCGGTATTCCTTCTGAAGACCATTCTAAAGAGGCAAAGCCGGATGCATCCGTCTTGACCATTGCCGAGCTTCCCCCATCTGAAAATGATCCTCCAGTGGCAGTGACTTTGAACGTGGCATTGATCCATGGGCGACCACTCAGAGTCGCATTGAAGCTGAAAATGGCTACAAAGGAGGTATTTTCCTGGGATACAAGGAAGTCAACAACAACCGAAGGAATTGGAGGACTCTTGATCACCCGTAAGGTAGTGTTGACAAGAAGATCGTTGTATTTCTGCTTTGAAACGGTTGCCGATAGAAGGACGTCATTTTCATCAAAAAGAAACTCCTGAACAGAGAAGTCAACATCTGCATTGACTTTTCCTTCCTGATCGGTAAGAAGGACGATTGAATTGGTTCCAGTTTCCAAAAATTTTCCGACTTCCAAGGAAAGGGTAACTTCAGCTCCATCCACAGGTAATGCTGTATCCTGATCAACAACTGTCAGACCAACGGTTCCTGTCTCATTTTGGAAATATGTATCTTCAACCAGCCATTCAACATCCAGATTGAAATACACCAAATTTACATGAACCGAGGCCGAATCGGTAGCTTCCAGAGTATCCAGACTGGCCACCGCCGTTATGGTGACATCGACATCAGTTTCGAAAAGGACAGGAGCAGTCCAAAGGACAAAAATTGTCGTATTTGAGGCGGCAAATTGGTAGGAAACCGTCGATTGGTTGTTTTCAAAAACGCCTCCCGTAGTCTCAAGCAGGAGATTCATGAGAGTACCATTGACATCATCAGTTTGGATGGATACCGAAATATTGTGGGAACTTCCATCATCCACTGAGGAAGGCACGTTTTCTAAGTTGACAGAAAGATAGGTGGTATTGGATTCAGTTGTAAATATCAATTCCCGATCCATTGAAAGGTCATGTCCAAGAATGGACTGGGAATGGAGGGGGAACATTACCAAGATGGATATGATTGCCACTAGCCTGAGGACTTTCATTCTGTGCTAGGATTTCATAAAATGAATAATAAGTATTGTTGGAAAAGTCATCAGCCAACTTCAGTTCAGGATTACATCAAGAGCATTCTTGTAGAATATCAAATCCAAGGATTCATGAGCAATACCGAAGGAAAGTAACTCTTGTTCGAGTAATTCAGCATTCTTCCGGATACCTTTGACACCAGGTGAGGGGAAATCTGAACCGAATATTATCCTTTTTGCATATCGTTTCAATCTAGGAAAATACTGTCCGACCAATTTGGGGGGGACACCGGAAATGTCGAAGTATAATTTTGGATATTTCAACATGAGGTATTCGAATTCTCGAGTCCAGAAAGGACGACCTCCGTGTGCCACGATGACCTTGAGGTCAGGGAAATCTATAAGAACATCCTCCAGCATCAAAGGGTTGCCGTATCTGGATCGTGCCTTGGGAAAAATACTGGAGCCGGTATGGAAGAGAACAGGTATGCCGAATTCTTCACAAGTGGAGTAGAGATTGTATAAGCCCTCATTTCCGGACAGATAATCATTGGGATTGATAAGCTGGTGGGGGCCATGCACCTTGATCATTTTCAATGATTCCGTTTCAAAGTAAGGTTTCAGAAGTTCTCCAGCATTTGGATTTGCCTTGGTGTCCACACCACCCACGGGAATCAGTCGTCCATTACTCTGGTCACAGAAATTGATTACCCAATCGTTGGTCTTGAAGGTGAAGCCCATGACTTCAGGAGCGACATAGTTGATGACTACTCCTTTTTCGACACCATCGCGTTCAAGCATTTGAAGGAGGGGAGTTGGATCGGAAGAATCAATTACTCCCTCAAAGAGAAATGGAAATTCATGCCTGATCATTTTCAAAATTTCGGGATCCAGTTCTTCATGTGCGTGCCAGTGCATGTGGGCATCGATGATCCGGGACACCATAAGTTAGGTCGATCCTTCCTTCTTTTTTACCTAACTGAGAGAAGATCAATCTTCGACAAGAAGAAGGATTCATTTTGGCAATTGTCTGCTCTTTCCTCGTGCGTAATCAGAAATGACGATGTTTCCAAGAATTTTCACGAAGTATTCGGAACCACTTGCTATGGCTACATAATCGTTATTCCCTTCATCAATGGTGCCAAGAAGAATCTCTTCCCCTTCCCGTTCACAACCGATGAAATCGGGAAGTGTACCTCCAAGCCCCCCTCTTTGAATTGCTCGCAAAGTCACGTTTGCGGGTGCATTATGCATTTTTTCAATCCAATCCTTGTGAGTGATTTCATCAATATATGAAACAATGGTGACTTGAACAGTACGTGGTAGTTGAAGGATTCTCTGTTCATTAACCATATCAACAGAAGGAACCAAGATAGTTGCCTTGCTTTTGATGCGTCCCAACATGTCATTGATGTATTCAATTATTGCCTGTTTTCCCACAACCGTTGTGGTTTTGATTTGGGGGGTTTCTGTTGTGTCAATCAGTTTTGAGAACCCCATCAGCGATTCATTGAGCCCTTGAAGGCTTGAAACCAACATATCGGAATTTGAAATAAAGTTTCCGACATATTGATCCAGAAGAGCCCTTGATCTTTCAAGATGGGCTGTGCTGACTCCTGTAGCAACGTCCTTGACTTTATCAACAGTGGCAAAGCCATTTTCCTTGATCTGCTCGTTGTGTTCATTTAATTTTGAGATAAGTAGATCGGTCAATTGGGAGGTTCCGGTAGCCATTTCCTCTGCCAAAGTGGTCGAAAGAGCCTTGAGTCTTTGGGAAAATCCATCAAGATCTGATTTGAAAGCTTCAACCAAGTTCTTTTGAGCAAGTGTTTCAGTCTCCGTGATGCCTTCAAATTCATTTTTTAGATTTTCCAGATGGGAAGAAAGGGATTCTGTAATTTGAATCACCTTGTCATTTAAACTTGAATTGGTCTCAGCAACCTTGGTAGAGATTTGATTTTTCAACATCGAGAAACTTGAGTCTACATCTTCCAATGAATGTCCAATGTCCTGTTCAATGTCCGTCAATATCGAATTTAATTGGGCATCTATTTGGGTTCCTTGTTCGGTAAGCTGGTTTACAAATGCTTCCTTTTCGCCTTGCAATGATTCATGAAATGCTTGGAGAGTGGCATTGAGGTTTTGGAGGAATTGTTCAATTGATTGGTCTATTTGTATCCTGTTTTCGGCAAGAGAGTCTGTCGATTGTGAAATATGATTTTTTGTCGAACTCAGCAATTCAGATATCTTTTGCTGTAAACCAGTCACTTGAGCATTTATATTGCCGAACGCCTGTTCCATTTGTGCGGCCAGGTTGGTTTTGATGCCTTCAAGATTCTGGATCTGTTGTTGTTGCAGACTATCCAGTTCTTGGTTTTTTTGTGCATTCAATTGATTGATGGTCTCAATTGCCTGTGATTGGAGTTCTCCCTGTTTGTTTCTTGCAATATCAAGCTTTTGTTTCAGGGTTTCAGAGAGAGTTGTATTCAGAGTTTCAATGGTCTCCTGTGCCTGTTGGAGCAATCGGGCAAATTCCTGTTCCATTGACTGTTTAAGTTCCACCTCCTTTTGTTTGATGATTGAATTGAAATCATTTTCCAGAAGGGAGAAATGTTCCAGAACCGATTGGCTGGTATTCTCGACAAATGTTGTACCAGAGGAATGGATTGTAGACATTTGATCTTTTCCAGCCTGAATGGCGGTTGACAGAGCATTCTGCAATCCGATGGTTCCCTCATCCAATTTCTGCTGTAATGACTCCTTAGATGATGAAAGCATATCTAGTCCCTGACCCAAAGATTCGGCAACCTCAGATGAACTTGTTTCTAGACCGGAGGATGCATCATCAAGGGTTTTTTTTGCTTGATCCAAGGATGTGTCTATCTTTTCCTTAATTCCCGCAGTCCTGTCCATGAATTCACCATGATGTTTTTGTGATAGTTGGATCAGCTTTTCATAATTTTCCTCTGCCATTCCCTTCATATTGTCAATCTGGGATTTGTTGACATTTGATTGACGTCCAATCAGTCCCCGTTCGCTCTCTCTCAAGATTTCAAGTCTTTCCTTGATTGAGTTGGCGGTTGCTTCAACCGTTTCCAAATCCACTGAAATTTGGGGTGGAGTAATCTGAGTAGATTCAAGAAATGTCCGCAATGATTCGGAGATTTTTGTGTCCAATGTGGTTTTTGCTGAGTCCAGCCTATTGGTAAAGTGTTGGATCAATTCTGTAGCTCGTCTATCAAGATCAGTCTTGTTTTGTCCAATCTCATCCAGATATTGGTCTTTATTGGAATTCAGTGCCTGCATTGCGGTTTGTGCATTTTCATTGATTCCTTTGGCAGTTTCATCGGATTTTACGGAGATTTCATGACGGACGGTTTCAAGGGTTCCCTCCAAACCGCTGAGTAGTTTTTCGGACTCTTTTTTTATTTCATCAAGGGTTCTCTCTTTTTCTTCTTGGAATTCTCTCCCCAATGTGGAGATTGTCCCCAATGAACCCTGCACTTTTTCAATTGCCGTATCGACCGGCAATAGAGCAGCAAAACGATCCTGCAAGCCCGGAACGCGTCGTACAAGCTTTTTTGTTTCAAGTGTTTGAAGGGCATCATTGACAGCAGAGCTCCCAAAGCCTGTAATCGATCGAATTTCACCACCCGAAAGCTGACCACTGACCAATAGAACCCTGTAAATTTCTGCTTCTTCATGGGAAAGTCCCAAGGAACTTAAAACGTCACTCATACCTTTCGATTCATAATTACAGTTATAAGCTCATCCCCTTATGGGAATAGAATTTGTGGTTGAAGTGAAAATGACATATGCAGACGTGTGATAAAGGAATAGATAGGTAGAAGGATTTTTTGAAATATTTTGAATTGAATATCATGTTTCGAAAATATTGCAATAGTTCTATTTCGGATAACCGAAAATTTTGAATAGTCGATAAATAACAAGACCATGTGAGCACTACAGTCTCAAGAGAAGAAATGAAGAAAGAAGCTGTTGTAGAAGCCCGGAAGCTATTGAAATCAACCAATTACGGCGTAATGTCCACTATCAGTGTCCAAGTCTCGGGATATCCTTTTGGATCCCATATGCCATTTTGCATGGACGATGATGGAAGCCTTTTGGTGTATATCAGTACCTTGGCACAACACACCAAAAACCTTGATGCCAATCCAAAATGTTCCCTCACCATCATCAGCCCAAATTATACACATATTCAGAATTCACAGAGGTTGACATATATTGGAGAGGGATTCAAGGTTCTTGAAGAGGAGTTTGAAAAGGCGTATGAGACATATGTCAGGTTTTTCCCGAAGGCTGCAAGGTATAAGGAAATGCATGACTTTCATATTTACAGGATCAATCCAGTGAGAATCCGTTATATCGGTGGTTTCGGTAAAATTTTCTGGATAGAAGTTGATGAACTTTTTGAACCTTCAATTTTCACGGGAAACACCAAAAAGTCCATTCTAGAACACATGAATGAGGATCACAAGGAATTTATGCAACGATACTTCAGCAAATTTGGTCTACCGGTTCCTGATATGGAAAAAATCCGGATGGTCGATATAGATAAGTACGGAGTGATGATCATGGAGAATGATAAGCCCTTCTTTTTTGAATTTGAGGAACCATTGACGGATGAAGGACAGGCCAAAGATGCGATAATAAAATTGGGAAAATCCTAAGTTAATCATCCCTATGATAGACCAATTTGCCATCAATGTAAGTTCGTTCGACCGCAGATCTTGCATCTAAAGGATCGCCATCAAAGATGAGAAAATCAGCGTCTTTTCCGACTTCAATACTTCCCACTCTCTCATCGACACCCAAGATTTTGGCAGGATTGATCGTGATGGTTTCCAAGGCTCTCGTGGCAGGCAGTCCTTCCCGGACAGCCATGATCACAGTATCTCGTAGTCCATGTATTGGAATGACAGGGGCATCGGTGGTAATGGCAACGGTAACGCCAGCCTTCATCATGATACCGGGGGTCTTAAGAGTCCTATTTTTCAGTTCACGTTTGGAACGGTTGGTGAGGAGAGGACCGACAACAACAGGTAGGTTTCTTTCCTTGATGATTTCCTTGATCTTATGCGATTCAGTTGCATGGTCGATTATCAGTTGAAAGCCGAATTCCTCAGATAGGCGGATGGCGGTTCTGATATCATCTGCACGATGGGAGTGGCATCTGACCGGTACGCTGCCTGAAAGGATTTTAAGAAGCATTTCATTGCCGAGGTCATATTTCGGTCGTTTGGGAAGTTTTCTTTCTTCGGGAGGTTTACTTTCGTTGGCTCTCAATTCATCTTGGTACTGTTGCCACTCGGACTGGTAATCGAGAGCATCATAAAATGCTTGACGGATCAGATATGCATTGCCCATCCTTGTTGTTGGGGCTCTTTTGTTGTTGAAACCGACTCGCTTGGCGTTTTCACCGAGAGCCATCTTCACTCCTGCGGGTTGCTTGATGATCATATCATCCACAACATGACCATAGGATTTGACCACGCAGAATTGACCGCCAATAAGGTTTCCTGAACCGGGAGTGATGCCCATGGTGGTGACACCTCCTTTTCTGGCATCGTCAAAGCCCATGTCTTCAGGGAATATGGCATCCATTGCCCGTAGATATGGAGTGATAGGAGCGGTCATTTCATTTCCGTCACTGTTTGCTGGACCGGGACCTGCGCCTTCCTCCCACAAACCGACATGGGAGTGAGCATCAATGAATCCCGGAGTGATATGTTTTCCGGAACAGTCAATGATTTCATATCTGCTTGCATCAATACGGGAAGTGTCGCCAACAGCGACAATTTTTCCCTCGTCTACAAGCAACGTCCCGTTAGGAATTACAGGACCAGTTATAGTATGTATAGTAGCATTGGTGAATGCCAATCTCATGATGAAAGGGTGTGGGAAACAGGTTTTTTCAAGGTTATCAGGGGGGGTATTGTAAATGGTTGAATTTGGGAGGTTTCTTTAGTCAATTTGGGGTTTGTCGCTTCAGGAATCCGAAAGGTCTATAATCATCAAAATCCGTGAGAAGGCATGGCAGAAATAACCATAAGGGAACTTAGCCTTGATGATGTACCCAGAATGGTGGAAATTTACAAGGGACTTACAGGGGATGAGATTGATGAGGACACCATGAGTGAGAAAATAGAGTATGGTCAGTGCTTGACAGCTTTAGGCGCCGAAGCGGATGGAATGCTTGTCGGGTTCATTATCGGAGAAACCAACCAAGGAACATTTGGAGAGGATGAGACAGTTGGTTGGATAAACATGGTTGGATTGGATAAGAAATACCGGAAGATGGGGATTGGAACCAAATTGGGAAAGGAACTTTTGGCAAGGTTTCAAGGATTGGGAATTAAGAAAATAAGAACAATTGTTGAGGATCGCGATTATGGTCTTCTGAATTATTTTCGATCCCTTGGTCTGGAAAAGGTACCTTGGACTGTTTTGGAACTGAATTTCACATAATATGCCTGTCCTTATCGATGGGGGGTGCAACAAGACCTAGATTATTGCACAGTTGAACTACTTCCTGATAATACCTTTGCCGCATTTCTTCGTTTTCCCATCTTTTGATCCCCAATTCGACAGCCAACTGTGCATTCTTGGAATCCTTATGTCCAAACATATCCAAGGCGCGTGGTATCCAAAAGTCAACGGCAGCTTGGGCAGTTTCCTTGTTTCCAGGATAGTTGGGATCAGTAATCACTTTTTTGAGTCCGTTGTAGCCAAAACCAATATGAAGCTTTTCCTCATTCAACATGAGCGGCATTTCCCGAGCCAATGGGGCATAGGAACATTCCTGAAATGCTTCAAGTTGGTACAGCCCAACCCTGTCAACGAAACAGGTAAAGGCACATACGCTTTCCCAGTTTTCGAATTCGATGTTAAAGCTTTCTAGGGTATGTTCTCCGATCTTTCTGGCAAGAAGTTTATCGACAAGTGCTTCTCCTTCCGGACCGAATTGCTTTAGAAGCCTAGTCATTGTCAGTCCATGCCTGACCTCATCTGCCACGATACGTGAAAGAACCCACTTATCTTCTGCGGTAGGAGCGTTTTCCTGCCATTCCAGATGTTGCTGAACGCTTGCAAATTCGGTATCTGCCTGTACAAAGAGCATCTTTTTCAGCAATGTGGCATATTCCTCTGGAAGCTCGTCAGGCGTTTCGAATTTTCGAATTTTTGCATATTTTCCTTTTTTGATGTGCCGTGTTGACATGAAAATCCTTCCTTAAATTTCAGTTTACATTTCCATTAATATAGATTACCCCTGAAAAAAATTGTCAGGGAAACTCGGGCTTTCGTTTTTCCAAAAATGCGGATACACCCTCCTTATGCTCATCCGTGGTGAATGCAACTCCTTGGTATGCCGATTCAAGCCGAAGTTGTTCTTCTAGATGGTTATCCATTGCAGCATTCAACAACTGCTTGGACAATCCAATTGTAGCTCTTGGACCGTTTGCCCATTCAGTCAAAATTTCCTTTGAGAAAGAAGCGAGGGCTTCATGAGGAACTACGTCAAGAACCAGGCCAAATTCCTTGGCTTGGCTTGCGGAAATGGTTTTTCTTCCAAACACCAAGTACTTGGCTCGTTGAAGACCCATGTATCTGACCAGATGATAGGAAGCTTCAGAGATAAGCCCTACATTTCCATAAGCAAATCCGAATTTGGAATTTTCCGAGGCAATGATGAGATCACAGGCGGTAGCAAGAACAATACCCGCTCCAAAGCAGCTGCCATTTACCACGGCCAAACTGGGTTTTTTCATTCCCTGAATTTTGACCACTATCGAATGCAGAAGTTTTTCCAAACGTTCCTTGGTGATATACGCCTTACCCAGCCTCGAGATCATGGTTTGGATATCTCCACCTGCACAGAAGGCCTTCCCCTCTCCAGTAAGAACCAGCGCTCGGATTTCTTCATTAATTGAAATTTCATCCAGTTGATGATTGAGTTCCTCGAGGAGTTCTGTATTGAGGGCATTTCTTTTATCAGGTCGGTTAAGGGTCAAGGTACAGATTCCGTTCTCGACAGTCTTTTTCAGGTAATCCATGAACGTCTGTAAGGACTATGCTACATGTAGGTTTCGTTTTCCGTAGCTAGATCTTCAAACCGATTTTCTCAAGGATTTGCGAAACATTTTCCTGATAGTAGGTTTCAAATTGCTGGCGATCCCATTTTGGTATTCCCAATTCCTCAGGTGCGTCCAATTCGGATTCCGGCAGTCCATATCCAAATATCATTTTTGCCTTTTCAATCCATTCACGGATTCGTTTTTCCACGTTGGCCTGTTGTTCCGGGTTTGTGTCCAAAGCCCTTCGTAGTCCATTGATTCCAAATGCAGGATGTAAAGATTCCTCGTTTATGATCAAGGGCATTGCCCTTCTCAAAGGAGCATATTTTGCTTTCTGGAGCATTTTCAATTGATATACATCAACCAATGGGACAAAGCAGGAGAAGGCGCAAACATCGACCCAATCTTCAAATGGTTTGTTGAAAATTTCGAATTCGTGTTCACCAAGCTTCCTTTTGAAAAGTTCATCGGCGATTCCTTCACCTTCCTCACCAAAGTCTCTGAGAAAACGAGTGACTTGTAGGCCATGCCGGATCTCCGCGGAGACAATCCTTGCCATTCTCCATCTCGCCTCTGAACTTTCTGCCTTACTCTGCCAAACCAAATGAAGGTTATACATACCATACTCAATATCCCCCTGCTTTGAGAGGATTTTCAGCAAGAATTGCCTGCTTGGATCTGGCAGATTCTTTGCAGATATGAAAACATTTTCCTCAATCTGCGTGTCTTCCATATTGAAGGATTATCCATCACCTTAAAATCTGTTCTGTCTTCCAATTCCAAAATAGCTTTGTGCTGAAGCCGACTATAGTAAATTCTTCCCAAATTGGTCTAGACGGATACCCTGAATCCCAAAAAGATAAAAACAAGAGGAAAATTCAGGATTAGGCGATCATAATGTCACAAACACCCAAGACACCAGGAGCAACATATATTGAAAGCGACAACCTTAGCCTCGTGGAATTCCGTAAAGAAGGCAAGGTTGGGTATATTGAACTGACAAACGAAAGAAAAATGAATACGTACAGCCATGAATTCTTTGTGCAGATGGATCGAGCCATAATGACCGCAAGATTCGATCCGGATGTTTCAGTCATTGTCATCAAGAACCGGGTTCCCGGTGCTTTTTCGGCAGGGGCAGAAATTTCTTATCTGCAAGCCTGTAGCACTGACAGCAAAGGCAATTTTTGTCTGCACGGAAATGAAACACTGCTCAAGCTGGAACAAACACCAAAGGTCGTGATTGCGGCAATGAACGGCCATACCGTAGGAGGAGGTCTGGAAATTGCCTTGGCGGCAGATATCAGGATTGCAGCTCGTTCTCCCAATCCAGAAAAGGAATACAAGATCGGTTTACCAGAGGTCAACCTTGGAGTCTTGCCAGGAACGGGAGGGACACAGAGGCTTTGCAGGCTCATTGGAAATTCAAGAGCAATTGATATGATGATAACTGGGAGACTGGTTACTCCTGATGAGGCATTGGAGTTAGGGCTTGTCAATTATGTGTTTGATGGGAATGAATTTGATGAGAAACTTTCAGAATATCTTTCCTTGCTAACTTCAAAGCCAGGAATGGCAATCGGATTGATCAAGAGAGCCGTTGTTTCAGGATCGCAAATGAGTCTCCACGAAGGCCTCACTCTTGAGAGAGAACTTCAGAACCGGCTGTTTGCTTCGGAAGATGCACAAGAAGGAATAAACGCCTATCTTGAGAAACGAAAGCCAAATTGGAAAACATGAAAGAACCCACCAATTTTCGTTTCATTCTCCTAAAGCTTTATACAGGGTTATACAAAAATTGATTGAGGACATACCATGGTACACCTAAAGGTCGTTCAAGCCCCGATTGAAGATTTCGGGAAGAAAATCGTCCGAATTTCAAGGACCTTGATGGATGAGTATGAGTTCAAAAAAGGAGAAATCATTGAAGTGATTGGGGAGAAACGGACTGGAGCAAAGGTGTATCCAATCGGAGAAAAAAACAGGAAGCTTCTGACCGGCTTGAAACTGCATGAAGATTCCTACGTTGAAGGATTCATCATGATGGATGGATTAACAAGAGCCTCAATTGCGGCATCACTTGAATCGGTTGTACGGATTGACAAATCGGTTTCGAAGCCTGCAAAAAAGATCGTTATTGCACCCGTCGATGAACGAAGTGATCCAGAAAATATGGAAATTGATTTTTCGACCATTCTTGGTCAACCGTTCTCCACATATGACTTTCTTATTCTTCCAACGATAGCAGAAAGCAAAACTTTGGTCGAAGAAACCCTGAAAGAAGATGACATCATCAAGGTACAGGAAGAAGGACTGAGGGTCAATGAAGGTAATGATGTGCTCACCAAGTCCAAACCAGTCCACATTGCCTTGGCAACGGAAGCAGTCAATTCAATACTTGGGGAAACAAGGTTTGTTGTTCTGGATACACAACCCCCAGGTATTGTGATTGTTTCAAAGGAAACGGAGTTTGAAGTGATCAAGCCACCCACCAAGCATGTTGTCAGTCGAAGTGCCAAGATTACCTATGATGATTTTGGGGGATACAAGCGCCAATTGCGTCGATTGCATGAACTTATTGCATTGCCCCTTCAAAATCCTGAATTTTTCAAGCAATTGAACATTGACTTTCCTCGAGGGGTGATCATATCTGGAGTCTCTGGAGTGGGCAAAACATTGCTTGCTGAAGCGATTGCCAACGAGACAGGTGTCTATGTTGTCAAGATTGAGCCATCGGAAGTGATCTCAAGCAATGTCGACGAATCAGAACGACGGATAAAGAAATACTTCAAAGAAGCAGTGATCAATGCCCCAAGCCTGATAATTTTGGACAATATCACAACCATCGCTCCTCGAAGGGATCCAATGGTGGCAGGAGAGCTTGCAAGGCGTATCACCTCAGAATTTATTTTCCAGATTGATCAACTTCCAAAAGATGTCCCAGTATTTATCATTGCCACCACCAACAGACCAGAGGACATTGATCCAGGATTCAAAAGAGCAGACAGACTTGAAGTTGAGGTAACCTTGACCCCTCCCGACAAGACCGAAAGAAAAGAAATTTTGGCAATCAAGACCCGAGGCGTTCCTCTTGATCCGTCAGTCGATATTCATGAGTTGGCCGAAAGAACGAAAAGGTTTACAGGTGCAGACCTGAATAGGTTGGTGAAGGAAGCTGCATTGTCTGCAATGAGCAGGCTTCTTCCAAGCATTGATTTCAGCAAAGGAATTCCAAAAACGATCATCAGCTCATTGAGGATAACCAGAGAGAATTTTGAAGAGGCATTCAAACATTTGGAGCCCTCAGCGATGAAGGAATTTTCAATGGATATTCCTGAGATTACTTGGCATGATATCGGGGGACTTACAGAAGTCAAACAAAAACTTATTGAGGCAGTGGAATGGCCCTTGAAATATCCAGATATTTTTGTAGAGATGGGGATAACACCACCATCAGGGGTCTTGCTTTATGGACCGCCCGGAACGGGGAAAACGTTGCTGGCAAAAGCAATTGCCAATGCTTCAGACAGTAATTTCATTGCAGTCCGGGGACCGGAACTCCTCAGCAAATGGGTGGGTGAATCTGAAAAGGCAGTTAGAGAGGTTTTCAGACTGGCTCGTCAAAATGCCCCTTCCGTCATTTTCTTTGATGAAATTGATGCCCTTGTTCGTACAAGGGGAAGTTCAGGAAGTGAAACATGGATGGACAGTCTAATCAACCAATTGTTAAGCAGTATGGATGGAATAGACAGAAAAGGCAAGATTCTGGTGATCGGTGCAACAAATCGTCCAGATGCATTGGATCCTGCGATCATGCGTCCAGGAAGATTTGACCGATTGATTTATGTCCCGATGCCAGATGAGGAGACACGCCTTGCCATTCTCAAAGTCCATACCCAATTCATGCCATTGGATTCGGATGTTGATTTGTCAGAAATAGCCAAGAAAACCAAGTACTATGTCGGTGCGGATCTAGAAAACCTTTGCAGAGAGGCAGCGATCATTGCAATGAGAGAAGACCTTTTCAAAAGGAAGGTTTCAATGAGGCATTTCCTCAAGGCATTGGAAGGAACAGACCCTACAATGTCTCCAGAACTTGACAGCTATTACAACGAGCTTTCGAAACATCTGAGAGGAAACATAACAGCTAAGGTTTCCAGAAATACAAGGGATCTATTCGCTTAATTTTCTCTGAGATTTTCCTCATTGATTCTTTTGATTTCCACAAATACGGAGACAATAACCATTACAAAGACTGCAAACAGGTTTGTAAGAATAAGTGGCAGTTGCCAAGGGTTCAATGTCAAGTCTTTACCAAAAAGGGTGAGATGATTCAATTCCACAAAATAGGAAAGTAGCCCATACCCTGCAAAGTAACCGATTAAAGAAAGAATAGGAGTCACAACAAACAGTTCACGCGAAACCAATAGAATTGAGCTTCCTTTAGAGGTGCCAATGGAAAGCAACGTTCTAAGTTCCTTTTTTGAAAGGACAACAAAGAAATCGATTGATCTGAGAATGTTTATGACAAGAATAAATGAGATGACGATAATCTCTGCCAAAAACACTAGTTTTACAAGTGTGATTAGATTTCCCAAAAAAGATTCCAAATAGGCGGAAGAAGAAACCGCTCCAAGGTTAACATTAATTGCACCTTTGTTGAGCAGGGTTGAATCCACAAACTGATTGTTGATGCCTGAAAAGTCAAGTGTCACCTCTATGGAAATGAATGGGATATCCTCTGTGTTTAATTGGATCAAATGTGTTCGAGAATTACTTAAAATAACTTTGATATTCATTTTTCCATAAGGAAAGGATTGGATACTCCATATCTCCAAATCGGAAGAGGTTCGCTCTGATTTACCTGAATGGATGATCCCAAGGATTTCATGCTGGAAAATTATATCTTTGATATAGAAATTCCCTTGTTTAGTAACAGTCAGTGAAATTTCCTGATACTTAATGGGAAGATCAAAAGCCATATTCCTTGCGAATTCAACGGAAAATTGGAAAAGATATGGTGTATCATCAATAACAATTGACGCAGAATAATTTGAGCCAGGTATGGAAATCCTCTGAAGTTTGGAAATATTGCCATTGAATACCATTAGTCCAGATTTCAAATCCCTAATTATCAATGGACCAGCATATGCATCAGTCAACCCTTCATTGAGATTGTTGGTGTAAATTCGAATCCAAGGATCAAATATCTGCAAGTCAATTTCACGAGAAGAATAATTAACGGAATAATCGAAGCTAATGGCAATTCCGGAAGTGAAGACATTTTGAATGGTCAATTGATGGTCAAACAATTGGACAGTGGTCTCAGCATTGTTGAGAAAAGCAGTGATTACACCTACTTGCTGAATTTGAACCTCAAGACCAAGGATTGGAAATGATGAGTTGTCTCGCATGGCCACCCTAATAGAATAAGGGTTTCGTACTTGATTCAAAGCAACAACTGTATCATAGATATGGACTTTACCAAACCTATCGGTTACTGCCAAATATAACGAGACTTCCTCCATGATGGGGGAATTGAGAAAAATACTTGAATTGTAAACTCCGGCCATCATCGTACCGTTTTGATAATTGATTGAATATTCGATGTGTCTTGCACCTGAAATTACAAGATCTACAAAGGAAGCATTGGTGGTATATGGGAGTGCTGGCATGGAAAAACCGGGAGATGTTGCCACAAAAAACGGATTGCCAAGGCCATCAAAGTAAACTCCATCGCGAAGTATGAAAGTTTCATTTGCCCCTATCAGGTAACCTTCAGAAAAACTCAGCAGAGGGGAGTTGAACGCAACATATCGTCCTTTAGAGGTATATGAAGGGACATCAAGCACAAAGGAAAAGGAATTGTTGTTAGAATCGGTTACAGTAACCCGGAATTCTCCAGGAGGAAGGACGATTCGTGTAGGGGAAAGCCTAGTTGGAATGAATGTCATTCCATCAAGATGTTCAAAAGAATATAAGTAATCATCAAGTTCAAACTGTCCAGTGGCAGAGTTATTCAGAAATTGGATGTGAGGGGTGGGAAGATCGGGAATAGAAGCGGTATCGTTTACTTTCCAAGAGAATTCATCCACAAGAAAACTAGATTGACCGATTTTCTGATAAATCTGAAGTGTGGCATTAGATGCATATGATGGAACAGAATATGGAATATTTGGAGTGACAGAATATGAATCTCCTGCAAGAGTTAATTTCAAGTCAAGCAGGAAAGGATCATACAGGAAAATCATGTCGGAAGTATTGAGTTGAATGCCAGAAGTAATGTTTAGAGGAATACCAGTAGAGTTTTCAATTGAAACAAGGGAGAACAGGGATGCAGGAGGGGTAACGTTTAATTGTACAATGCCGGTAGTAAGTTGGATGGCTATTTCGCTCTGATTTATTGTGTGATTTGCAATCAAATAACCGAAGCCTTCGGAAACAGGAGCATAAGACCAATTCGTTGGAACGGAAACAACGGCACTTCTATGCCAAATGGGGTAGCCAATAGCAGGATAAATCATTGGAGATGGAGTTGGCAATCTCCATCCTGCAAGGTTTGCATTTCGATCAACAATTATGTTGTAGGTTTTAACGAACATGTTGCCTAAATGATCAATCAATTGGAATTGAATGGAGTAGAGACCATTTTCCGAGGGTAAATGGAATTGAATGACCTTATCGGTCATGGAGAAGGAGGTTTGTTCCTTATTGATTAGAACCCTGATTTCATCTATGGCATCGACACTTACTGAAGCGGTTACCATTTCAAATGGGAGGTAATGTGCATAATCAACCAATGCCGAAACAAGGATACTTTTTTGGGTGTTGATGCTGAAACGAAACTCTCCGACAATGGTGGTGGGATCAGTTTTTGGTTCCAAAACCTGCAACACATAGGAGCCATCGGGTGCACTGATTCGAACCAACCCATGCTCAATGTCTGCATTTAGACCAGAGATGAGTTCCGTTCCATTTTCAGAGATCAACCGAAGTTTTTGGTGAGGAAGCAGATTTTCTACCTTGAGGGCAATTTCCGAGGAAAGATAAGTTATTCCTTGAGGTTCAGAAAACGAGATTGCTGGGAGGTGATCAAACACATCTATGGTTTGGGTAATTGAGCCAGTCACAGTAAAATCGACATTCATTTCTTGTGTGCCGAAGGGAACTGTGAGAGTATAGTTTCCTTTCCTCAGGTTTAGATGTAAATTGTTTTCTGTTGAATTCCCGGATAACGTATCTCGTTCGGAGGAGATTATATAGCTAAAATTGGAAAACGGTAGTCCTTTGTAGGTTAAATTCAATGTGACATCAAAAACGTATTCTCCTGTTCGGATGGTCAATTTAGTGTCATCGATCACTTGGAACTTTTGATCTCGCAAAATCTCATAAGGAGATCGTAAAATCAGACGATACTGCCCCGCAGGAAAGAAATATCTTTGTGATGCATTAGCAGGACCTGAAACAAGTCCTTTATTTTCGATATCCAATATTGACAACTGAAGTTCAGAGATTTCCGAACCGTTGTCAAATCCTATATTGATGATCACTTCAAATTTCTGTGTGAGAAGGTCAGAAATGGTTTCGGAATCCAATTGGAAGGGATCATAATTCACTTGAACATGGGTATATTGGGCAGTGAAGGAAGCCAAATATTGTGCGGTATCAACAGACAGGAGCAACTCGTACTGATATGGCAATTTTGATTCGAAGAAACCAACGATCTCTACCCATGTCGATCTCCCGCTAATTGTGGAAGAGACAAAAATACGATCCCCCAATCGAATGTTGAATCTTGCTTGGAGAATTTTCCCGACGATAGCAGTTCCAGGATCCAAAGAAGTCAAATTGTTTGCTCCTTCAACAATTCTGAAGCTGGGATCGAACTGGGCAAGATGGAGCAGATTGACACCTCGGAAAAACGCAGGTTGTTCATTGATCACGGCAGGCTGTAGAACCTCTTCACTATAGGATAGCACACCCGGAAGGATATCAAGGCTTTTGACGACCTCTTTAGGGATGCGAGAAGTAAATGGTGTATTGACAGTGGTGTCATATATGATTGTTGTATTGGGGCGTGTATCAAAGAAATTTGTAGACTGTTGATCCAAAGTGGATATGCCGATGATTGTCCCTGAAAAAATTGCAGAGGCAAGAATGATTGAGATAATGGTTGAGGAAAACCTTTTTTTGGGGATGAGGCGGGGAAAAAGAAACATGGACATCATAGGAAATCTGGATCCTCCTTTTTCGTGATGACAAGACCAATCGCGGTTCCCAAGATTGAGGTAGTGGAACTCAGTAGAATTAATTCGAAGAGAACCTGAAATTGTGCATCCGATACCACATAAATGCTGTTGAAAATCAATGCCAAGGTCGAGAAAATCAGATTATAGATGACAAGGCTAGTAATATAAGAAAACAAGGAACTTAAGATCGAAACCAATATGAACTGGGTCATGATAAGTCTGACAATTGAAAAACGGGTAAATCCAATGGCTTTGAGAACCTTCAGTTCTTTTTTACGTTCTTGTATCAAAAGGTAGGTGGAATTGACGATAGAGACAAGTATGAGTACAAAGATGCTGACAAGGAGAACACGCAAAAGACGTATGATGTCATTTTTCGAAATTTCCAAGTATTTGGTCACCGCACTGTTGGTCTTGATTTCAATTCCTTCAATTTCGGTTAACTTGGCAATTACACGGTTCAGATTTTTTTTGGTGACAAGACCCTCTAGAAGGGAACTTGAGATAATAGAAAATTGAAGACGATTTGTTTGATCAAGAGGAAGTCTTTTCCAAATAACATTCCAATCAGCAAGTATTCCGGATCCAAAAGCATCTTGGTAGGTGGACTGCAATGTCAGGTTCAATTCTGATTTTACATCAGTGATATACACGTGGTACAGCTCACCAATAACAAAGAATGAAGGGTCATTTATCCAATATCCTTGGTTAATCAACAAAGAATCATTCAACTGAAATTTGATTGCGTTAGTTCCAAATAGCTGCGTCAGATTTGTAAAAGTAAATTGGATGCGCCGTGAAGAGTCTTCGTCACTTAGGTCGGCAAAGGTCACCCTACTGAAAAGATATTGGACATTTGAAATGACGGATGTTTGGTTGTGAAGAGCCTCAAGGTCATTTCTGGTAAGCCCATAAGGGTTCAGGTTCTCTTGGGCAATAATTTGCTGGAACTGGATCAATTGGGAAGAGGTAAAAACTTCATATTGTGAAATCACGGTGACTTCAGTCACCTCATTTTGGACAGTAGAGGTTAAACTATCAATCTCAGTAGTCAGTCCATCTATGATAAGAGTGGTTGAGGCAAAGGCCATCATTGAAATCACCATTCCGACAACCAAGTAGTTCAATTTTTCTGAATTCCAAACAAAATACCTCAACCCTAACATTGAACCACCTCAAAACACAAAGACCCGGAATTCCTCATTTTCAAACACGGGTTGATGGATGATTTCCACGTCTTCTAGGAACGGAAATCTTGGGACAAAGGATTTCATATATTCTGCATAGTACGCATGACTCTTATTCAACGAGATTATAATGTGGATATTGTTTTCCACGAGAACGTCAAGGGTTTTTGTGATGTTGGTTTCACTGAAAGATATGCTGATATTGGCAAAGGAGGCGAACCAAAGGTCAATGAATCCTCGTTGGGTGAAATATTCAATTCCAGGGATATTGACACCCACCATTACATATGTTGGATCCAAGTCTAGATCATTAATAAAATTAACCATCTCATGGAAGGCAGGTCTATTGTCATAATAGAAGAATTCTTGGTATGAGTGGACGTCATAGTCATGGAGAGAAAGATAACCTATTTGGACAAGTGTTGGACTCATCGTGAGGATAAAAAGCAGTCCGAGTTTTGATCCTCTTCCTATTCTTTTCCTGACCGGTTCAACCCAAGAGAAAAACCTTTTTTCGATTCGGGTGGGTTTGATTTGACTCGGAACTGCTACAGTCCGTCTACCCAAATGATATCTAAATCGACTATAGAAAGAAATTACAGACCACAGCAGGAAGACAAAGCCCAACAGGTAGGCAATCAAGGGCCAAATGCTTTTGTGATACTCATACCATCTATAATTTGGACTTTTGAAAATGGCATTCAATGGGATGAAAGGATAATAGAATAAATAGTTTGTACCTAGAAGCACCAAGATCACACCTTGTTCAAATAACCCAAATTGGTGATCAAAACGGAACAGGTCAAATACATTTGCAATATCGATTGTTTCACCATGGATTTTCGGATCGATTTTTTTCCTGATTGAAAAATAGATCTTTCTGAAAAACAAAACAGGGCTTAAACTGGCCAATGATTGCAGGAAGGAGAAAAATCCAGAAGCAGTCAGGATGGAAAGGGGCACCATGATGATCGAGAGATAACGGATGGAAGCTTGAGAGAAATATCCCATCCAGAATCCGTAAAAGGTGAACAACCAGCTCATCAGGATGAGTGCATACTTTTGGTTGGTATCAAAAAATGCTCTTGCCATTCCCCATAGTTTGAACGGCAACAGAAAGAGGTTGAATGGACTTCCAATGAAGACAACAAGTATAGTAGTGAAGAGATTGACGGTATGGCCATGCTCGAAATAGGCAAGGTCAGGAGAAACCGTGGGGAAACTGGTTCTGAAAGGGCGTGGGGGTGTTGCAAGATAAGTATTATACAGAAATTGCCGGATGGCGGAATTTTGGATCATATGATATAGCCAAGCCAATCCAGACAATGTGGCTATGGAAATCGCCAAGAAAAAGGGTTTTATGGTTGAAGGGATTCCGACCATGTTGGTTCTAATGGAAAGTAGGAAGACACTGATGAATATCAAAATTACAGCCACACCAATCCCAATATACACATTTGTGCTTGCCTTCCTAAAGAGTAGAACGGAAATTCCCACAATGAGCAGAAATTTAGGGATCAAGTCCTTTTTTCCTCGAAGAAGCGGAAAGGAGAGTATGAGTAGTAGAGGAAAGGAATATCCAGAGATTTTGGTAAGAGGAGAAATTCCAAAGGAAAGAGCTAGATACAGTCCATTCCTTTTCAATCCGGAATTTTCCTTTATGCTTCTCAGGTAGTAAAGAAACCCTGCCGAAATGTAAAATGCAATTGGAAGATCCTGATAGAAAATGAATTCATGCATCATGTAATACATGAATGGACTGACAAGCAGCAAAATGCTTGCCATGGCCGCTTCGATCTTTCCAAGACCGATTTCCAAGGCAAGATCATAGGTAATGCCTGAAAGACCTATCAGGTAAAGAACAGGTATCAGATGAGGATAAAAACCTTTGGAGATGTAGAAGACATAGGTAAAGAGCAGGGAATTGACAGGGGGTTTGAAAGTGTAGATGAAATTAAGTGGATTGATGGTGGAAGGAATATCATCAGTCAAGTAAAAAAAGAGTGAGTTCGGAAGGTAGACATGAAGGGCATCCCATCCAGTAGGCGGAGAGAGCAGTGCCAGAATACCGTATTGGAATAAAATGAGGAAATTGACAAAAACCAGAATTCTATGGAATGAAACATTTTCTAAGAAAAATTCATTGAGGCGGCTAAATCGTTCCTGAGAGGTTTCAGCCTTTCCGACAAATTCTGCGATCTCCTTCTGAGTGTTATCGGAGAATTCCTGAATTGAGAAAAGGTATTTCGGAAGATTTAAAAGAATAAGGCCAAGAGAGAGCGAAAGCAAGCCCATTGCCACTGCGAAATAACTAAAAGCCACTAGATAAAGCAGTCCGTCAAGAAAAATGCCAACCAGAACCATAGGAAAAATGAGGCTTGATGTTCCTAAAATTAGGGATTCGGTGAATACACTTCTAAGATCGTTCCTCAAGGGGAAAAAACGTCCACTGAGCCTTCGTAGAAAAAAACCATTTACAAGAATTGAGAGGGGAGCAAGGAAGGCATATTGGAACATTTGCTACATTTTTCTTCATGAGTTGGAATTCAATTAAACCTTACTTTCGTACACTAGTCATTCCCTGACAATACAACCTTCAAGAACATCCTTGGCGTTTTCAGCTTTTTCCTGATGCATTTCAAGGAATATGACGACTCGATCGATGAGTTCAGCCTTGCAAGGTCCACACATCAAATTGCCACTTTTGCAGTCATCCCATCTTTTCCTGAGAGCTGCATCATCATCCTCGAAAGAAGTCCGGTACCAAGCGAAAACATTGCATTTTTCAGGTTCACCGCCCAATTCCTTCTGTTCAGCAATTGTTGCGCGACCTCCAGTGAATGCGCGATTGATCTTTCGTTTCACTTGCTTGGGATTGTCCGTTGTAAAAACGGTGGTATCAGGTTTACTTGCACTCATTTTGCCACCTTCTTCCAATCCCGGGATGAACTCGGAATGAAGTGCGACAGGTTTGTAGTAGCCCATTTTTTCTGCAATGTCCCTTGTTGCCCTCCAATAGGGATCTTGATCGATCCCAGCAGGGATGAGAACCGGGATATTACGACCATGAAGCACAGATGGATAGAAGCAGGGAGCTGCTTGCATGGCGGGATGGAAAATCATTCCGATATTAGTGCTCTCAGTAAATCCGAAGATTGCCTTGGCGGTGGAGAAGGTAATACGTCGGGAGATCTCTGTTGCCAGTCTTCGGAATTTGGGTCCTGCTTCCGAATCTATGATGAATTTTGTTTTTTCCGGGTCGAAACCGACTGCAAGGATATCCAAGGCATTCTGGTAGGCGTATTTCGTAGTCTCATCATATGTCTTTGAACGATCAAGCAGGAATTTCTCGTCATCAGTCAATTGGAAATATAATTCCACATCGAATGTTTCCTGTAACCATTGAGTGAATTGCCATGGAACCAAGTGACCCAAATGGGTATTACCGCTTGGTCCCCTTCCCGTATAAAGGGCAAAATCACCACCCTTTTCGATATGATCCAATAGCCAATCGAAATCCCTATGCGAAAAGACAATTCCCCGCCGTATCATTGGATGAAGGGGTTTATCGATCAGTTTGGCCAACCTTTCCTTAAGGTCATCGGTAAAGGGCTGGGTACCGAATTTCTTTATTAGCTTGTCGTAATCAATACGTCCTCGAACCTCCCACGGAGTCACAACTACCTCATCAAATTCCTTAGTAGCCATAGAATTCACCTACAATGCTGGAAAATTGATTCTTGGATTCTGAAAAGAAGATTATATCCAAGAAAGCCATTGCCATTCCAATTGCATCGTCTCAAATTCCTTTCTGTATTGGGTTATCTAAACCTATCGGTAAAACCTATCTGCTCATTAGGAAAAGAGCCAATCGAGCAGCGACACTTTGGGAGGTTCCGGAAGGATCGAATGACGGATTAAGTTCCGTAATATCGAATCCATCAATTTTCGGCAATTTGGAAAGGATAGAGAAAACTTCGCGAGTGGAAAGACCCAACGGTTCAGGATTTCCGACCCCGGGAACATAGGCAGGATCAAATCCATCCATGTCCAAGGTTAGGTAAATTCCATCATAGGATTCAATTCGTTCATTGACTTCAAGAAGCAGTTCTTTTTCCGTTTTGGGAGACCATTCATGAGCAAAATATTGGGAGATTTTCATTTCCTTTGCAAACTCCAGTTCTTCTCGGGATATGGCTCGGATCCCGAATTGGATCATGGAGCCAGCACCTATGGAATCAATAACCCTTCTTGCAGTACAGGCATGAGACCATCTGCCATTATATGAATCCCGCAAATCTGCATGAGCATCAAGCATGATGAACAGATGATTTTTGTATCTTTCAGTAACAGCAGCCGTGATTGTGTGTTCCCCACCCAGAAGTACAGGCGTCTTGTCATGGGTTTGTTGAAGGATGCTTTGCACTTTTGAGAAAAGGTCTTCCCTTCGGTTAAATGTCAGATTTCCTAAATCACAGATCATGGATTCTGCAATATCCCTTCCTGTAAAAACATTGATCGGTTCTATATTGTTTGCATAATAGCGAATGGCATCAGGTGCATCAGCACATCCTTCTCTAAAGGAGGCAGTTTCATCAAATGGCAGACCTATAACGACATATTCCGCGAGTTCCAATTCAGCCTGAAATCCACCTATGGGAAGCTCAGGATCTGTAAACCAGTCAACAAAATGAACTGCCATCCACTCACCTAACTGAACAGTCGTTCGTTTGAAGGACGATTTAGTTCCCTTGCCCCAACAGTTGATGTTTCAAACTGGACATTCCTCACAATTACAAACGGGATACCCTCATCAGATTGGCCTTGCACAAGTTCGGCAGCTGATGCAATTTCATCAGCCAAGGCTATTTTCGAAACTTTCAATTCGTATCCGAACAGATCTTTCTTTCCAACGTAGTTTTTAACTGGGTCAATGCCCGCTGATCCGATCGCAATATTCACTGCATGTCTGCGAAGTGCCCGACCCACCGTATCTGAAATGATGACTGCAATTTTTACACCGAGTTCATTAAGGACAAAGGTTCGTATTTGATTTGCCAATTCATCTGGATTTTCAGGTACGGCCACTAATCTCCCTAATCCCGCGTTTGATTCATCAATTCCCGAGTTCGCACATACGACACCGGCGTGATTTTCTGCAATCACTACGTTACGGCCGATCTTGACAATTTCTTTTGAATGTTGCAGGATTGCCTCGATTTTTCGGGGATCCTTTGAAACAATTGCTGCAATTGTTTTGGCTTGTTCAGAAGGAGTGAAATCTTCCAAGGCAAAAGAGTAGCCCATAACCCTAGAAAACGGTGTATGAGCACATACCAATACATCGCCATCTTTAATTTGCCCAGAGAGAACCTGTTTCAGGGAAGTCCAAAGCTGATTTTCGTTTTTGACAATTGGAAACCCTGTGAGGGGAATAATTTCAATAGGATTTGACATTTTCCAGGCGCCTTACTTCTTTTTCTCGATCTTGAATACCGCAGGACGAATCTTTTCTTTTCCACATTCTGGACATCGGGAAGGAGTCTTGATATGGGAGGCATCGAAAAGAAAGTCACAAAATTCACATTGCGGTCTTTGAACCATCAATTCGTACTCAGGGTCATTTCTCAGCGATGTTCTAATGTGGGCAATGTCTTCTTCAATTGCTCCAGCGGGTCTATCAAAAGCCCGAACCAAGTCTGCAATGGTGGCTGGTCTTTGTTTAAGGTAATTGATGATGTCTCCACGAGTCATACATCTTTCACAGGTAATCCTCAGATAAAAAACATGCTGTCCTGACCTAGCCGAACACTCAGTACTTGTAATCTCTTTCTTCCTTACGTTCAAGGGGACAGCCAGTGCCCAATGCCAATCTGTTGACGAAATTGAAATATGAGATGATTAAGATGATGTTCAGGATATCCTTGTCATCAAATTCTTTTGTCCGCAGGTTTGAAATGTCATTTTCGGTTATTGAATAGGGTTCAAGTGTAAGCTTTGCTGCAAACGAAATCAATGCCAAATCACGGGTAGCCATCTGAACCTTTCCCAGAACCAGATCTTTTGGAGGAGGAGCGTCAGGCCAATGTGTAAGAAGGGCTTCATAATGATGGGTAATGCAGTATTTGCAGGAATTGAGATAGCTGACAACTGTGGCAATAAGCTCTTTTTGCCTTCGATCCAAGTGGGTATCATCATTATACATGATGTTCATGTAAAGATCAAGATGGTTTCGTATGATTTCAGGCATCAGACTTTGACTTTGATGGATATTTGCCACTGATTTCCTTGAAGCGGCCACTCGTTTGTACATCCGTTTGAGTGTGGGATTTTCCGCTTCCTCAGGTCTTATGAATTGAATAAAAGGTACATTTGGGGGTTCATGTATCCTCGTTTCAATTTGCTCAACAATTTTCTCCAAATCCATGATTTTCCCATGGTTTAATCACATATAAACGTCAAGTACGGATTTTTTTCTTCATTCCTGCCATGATTTCCAATAATCTTCGATCAACGCCTCGCCCAGTTCTTTCGAAATGTTCAGAGGTCTTCGTGCATCAATCATAACGGCGTATTCATCTGTCATGGGCTTGTCCTGCTTGAAGGCCCTTTTTAGCGCCTTGGGATGGGGGCCATGGGTAAATCCTCCTGGATGGAAGCTGATATAACCTTCTCCGACATTATCCCTACTCATGAAATCCCCTTGGTGGTAAAAGATAACCTCATCATATTCGACATTGGAATGGAAAAACGGAATTTTCAAGGCATCTTCAGAGGATTCATATGGACGAGGAACAAAGCTGCACACCACAAAACCTTGACTGATCCAAGTTGTATGGACACTGGGGGGAAGATGGTAGCGGTGTGAGTTGACTGGTCGGAAGTTCTTGATTGATAGTTTGAAAGGAGTTACATCCCCTTTCCATCCAATGACATCGATGGGATTGTGAGGATGGGTGAAATGAGTATATTGACCTTGGCGTTTGTATCTGACCACCCATTCCCTGTCATCATCAATAGGTTGGGGTTCGGGTGTTTCGAGTATGGCTGGATCGAAAAGGGCAGTTGGGCCCAACATTCCCCGATCCGGAATCTGTACCTCTTCAGTACTTTCAATCAGCAGAAAATGGTTATCTCTTGTTTCAGGCACAAGCCGGTAAATTGTTCCCCTAGGGATGACGATATAATCGCCCCGTTCAAAATTGAGCGGACCGTAAATGGTCTCCATTACGCCCTTACCTTGATGAACAAACCAGATGTCATCTGAATCTGTTGATTTGTAATAGAATGGCATTGGTTCAGACCGCATGGAGATACGGATCTTCAAGTCGGCATTTTCCATTATGGTCAACGGGCTGCCCCATGGATCTGTTTTGTCGGTAGGAGTTGCCTTATTGGAATCGATCATGTATGGCTTGAAAGGTCCGTCAATTTTGGTAAAGTCTGTTGGAGGGTTTTTATGATATAGATGGGAAACCTTGCCGAAAAACCCTTGACGACCATGTTCATGTTCATATGTGGGAATTCCGTCAATTTCCTTAAATCCAGCATGAGCCTGCTTGACAGTTTTCCCTTTAACCAGTGGAAAGACAGGCAAATAGCGATTTCGGTCTACCATACTGTACTGAAGTCTGCTATAGTAATAAGTATTTTCAGGAGCAAATGAAAAGTTCTAACTTCTCTTGCGACGAATGATCGGGATTGCTGCTAAAACAGCCATCATTCCAAGTAGGGGCAATGATCCGTTGTCCTTGGTGCTTTCCTCAGTTGCTTCAGTCACGGTCAGGACTGCCGTATCTGTAGCAGAGTTTCCTTTGGCATCAGTTACCGTGATGGAGAACTCATAGGTTCCCACCTCCAATGAACTGAAATCGGGAGAGATCTTTTGACCAAACTGCCATTCTCCAGAGAGAACCTTTGTTCCATTCTGAGACAGTTCAAAAGTGCCTCCGAAAAGATAGCCTCCGACAATCCATCCGAAACCAGAACTTTCCAGTTTATTGATTGGAACAGTTAAATCATCCTGTGGAGTCAGTTGGACATCACCATCATAGTCGAACACTTGGATTCTATAATTTCCTTGATCTGCAACAGCCACCCTTTTGTTTGTCGCGTCAAATGCGATGCCGTCAGGAGAGATGAAACGTCCTTGTTCAGTTCCGGCGAAACCGCCAAATGACGCAATTGGCTTATAGGTATCCCTATCGAAAATGATGACACGGGAATACTGTGAAGAGGAGGCACTATCAGGGCCTTCATCGACTGCAAGGATATTGCCATCACTATCCAATGCCAATCCTTCATAATTCATCGTGGCATACTCTTTTCCGAATACCGTGATCTGGGTTTGATTGCTCAATCCATATACCGCGATCTGTCTTTGACCTTCAAGAGACACATAAAGAAGATCCCGGTCAGCATCGACCACCATATTTTCAGGGGTTGAGAATTGGGGAAGAGCAATTTCGCCTTGATAGACCCCATTTGAGTTGAAAATCAAAACCTTATTGTTTGGTTGGTCAGTTATGTAAATATCACCGGTATCTGGATTAACCGCCAAACCTTGGGTATCTCTTTCCTTTTCATCGCCAGAAATGGCAGGCATGGAGACCACAGTGTTTGGAGAAGTTCCATCATGGTCAAAGAAGTAGAGGTTTCCCGCTTTTTCCACCACTACAATCGTTCCATTCGGCAATTCACCAATTCCCTGCACTTCATTGTTGACAGCAGTTTCTATTGGAGTAAACCCTGTCATTTCCCGCAGGAAATTGCCATCTTTGTCAAAGACTTGGACTCGGAGGTTCACGGTATCGCCTGCATAGATATTTCCCGTAGAATCTATGTAAACACTGTCAGGTTCATCAAATTGACCCTGAGCCGATCCCTGTTCCCCACCAATGACCAAGATCGGTTCAAGGGATCCAGTAAGAAGATCATCCTGCGCCTTCACCGGGAATGACGCAAAGAAGATGAGTAAAATGACTGCAAAAGCTTTTCTTCTCATTTTCATGGTTATCTATCTATCTATTTCAAACAATGTTTTATACCTTTTTCAGAAGCCTTAGACTAAAGAGAGAAGCATAGATCACACTTAGAGATTGCCACGTTCGGCTTGTTCCCTCTCAATCGCTTCAAAAAGGGCTTGGAAATTGCCTTTCCCGAAACCTTCACTCCCCTTTCTCTGGATGATTTCGAAGAAGAAGGTAGGTCGATCTTGGATAGGGCGTGTAAACAACTGAAGAAGATACCCCTTGTCATCCCGATCGACAAGGATACCATGTTCTGCAAGCACTTCCACATCCTCTTCAATTTCACCGACACGGTCAATGAGATTATCATAGTATGTATGTGGCACTCGGATGAATTCAACTCCTCTTTCCCTCATGCTTTTTACTGTTGAGACAATGTCATCAGTACTAAGAGCAATGTGTTGCACACCAGCGCCATGGTAGTAGTTGATGTACTCTTCGATTTGTGACATTTTAAGACCTTTGGCAGGTTCATTGATGGGCATTTTCACCTTGTTGTTGTAGTTTCTTACCACTTTTGATCGCAAAGCGGAGTATTGCGTTGCGATATCGTTTTCAGAAAATTCGATGAATGTGTCAAAACCAAAGACATTGTGATAGAACTGGACAGTAGGATCCATTTGATGCCAATTGACATTGCCTACGATATGGTCAATCCTAGTGACACCACGTTCAGGAACCTCGACAGGAGGTTGGTATTCTTGATACCCTGGCAGGAAAAGCCCATCATATCCATCTCTTTCAATGAACCTGTGAACCACATCACCATAGGTCGATATTGTTGCAACCCTAACAGATCCATAATCATCCTTCAGCTCTTTGGGAGGAGAAATGCCTTTTGCACCCCTTTCCAAGGCATTCTCCCAAGCGACCTCAACGTCCCTGACAGTCAAACCCACAACCTTGACACCATCCCCATGAGTCATATGGTGTGCAGCCATTTCACTTGCGGGAGAGTAAGGTGCAGAGAGCACGATTTTGGCATCACCCTGTTGCATGACATAGGAGGCGAACTTCCGATTTCCAGTCTTCAGCGTTGACCAAGCAACAGGTTGGAAGCCAAAGGCATGTTGGTAATAATAGGCGGCCTGATAGGCGTTGCCTACCCAAAATTCAACCGAATCAAAGTCTTCGACTGTCAAAATGTCTGTGGCTTTCTTAACCCCGGTGTCCCTTTCCAAATCTAGCATGGTCTAGAATAAACCTGAATTTTAAATAAGTTTTCGTTCCAACAAAGGAGTCATCAAACCTTTTCTTTCCGCCACCAAGAGATTTTCAGCTTACTTGATCTACAGTTAGGACATTTGGCGATGACATAATAGAATTCCCCAATTTTTTCCTTTTCCAGCAGCGCATCATTGAACCTGTTGTGGCACTCGAGACACTGGTAATGATCAGGACGTTTCACTTTGTCAACTTTACTCATGGACACAATCCAGATAATCAACCAGCCCATGAAATAAAAATTTATTCAACCTGCCATGAGACATTAGTGAAAAAAATCATCAGGAAATGGATTGTCTGAGTCTTTTTCCTTTGTCAAAAGATTAAAAGACCTAGAGAAGGTTGGAGATTATGGTCAACCGCCTATCCAAAGAACGAAGTCTCTATTTGCAGCAACATAAAAACAATCCCATTGATTGGTGGCCATATATTCCAGAGGCTTTTGAGAAGGCACAGGAGAGGAACGTTCCGATTTTTCTATCGATTGGTTACAGTTCCTGTCATTGGTGTCATGTCATGGCCAGGGAAAGCTTTGAGGATCCTGAAGTGGCAAAATTCATGAACTCAAATTTTGTTAACATTAAGGTCGACCGGGAGGAACGGCCGGGAATCGATAAGATTTTCCAAGACATCTATCAGTTGGTGCATAAAAGAGGAGGAGGCTGGCCACTTTCGGTTTGGATGACACCAGAGGGGAAGCCCATCTTTTTGGGAACCTATTTCCCCAATATTCCGAAGCATGGGCTACCATCCTTCATCCAAGTTTCCCAAAAAATCGCCCAGCTTTGGAAGGAAGACCGAGAAAATGTCCTCCGACAGGCAGAAGCCTTGGGAACGGGAATCCAAAAGCTTAACGAGTATATCCTCAGTGGAGATAGCGGAACTTGGCAAGAGGACAAGTTGCCGATCTTGGTGCAGAAGGCGGCAAACAACTTTGATTGGGAAAACGGAGGCATTGGTTTCAAACCGAAATTCCCACATTCACCTTTGCTTAGATTCCTGCTCTATTATGGAAAGAAAACCAGAAATGAAAAGATACAGGAATTTGTTAGGTTTTCATACAAAAAAATGATCAGAGGAGGCATTTTTGACCAGCTCAAAGGCGGTTTTGCAAGGTATTCGGTTGATGAGCAATGGCTTATTCCTCATTTTGAAAAGATGCTGTATGACAATGCGGAACTCCTCATGCTTGGAGCCCACCTCTATCAGATTGCACCGGATGAGGAAATCAGAACTGCAATGGAAAAAACATTATTTTGGCTGTATGATGAGATGGAAGATGAGCAGGGAGGATTTTATGCGAGTCTCAATGCAGAATCAGAACATCGAGAAGGAAAATACTACGTCTGGCATCTTGAGGAGATCACGGCATTGGTTGACCAAAAAAAACTGACCCCGATTCAGGCCACCATTCTCCGATCCTACTACGGGATAACTCAAGAAGGGAATTTTGAGGATCCCCATCATCCAGAGATTAAAGGGATGAATGTACTTTCCATCACAAAAAGCATTGAAGAGTTGATGCAGGAAACCAATCTTCCAAAGGAAAAAATCAGGGAAGAAATCGAGACTGCCAGGAAAGTTCTTCTAGCTGAGAGGGAGAAACGGATCAAACCAGACCGTGATGAAAAGATAATCACCTCATGGAATGCATTGCTTATTTCGGCACTTTTGACGGTTGCACAAGCTTTTGAGATCCAACAACCCGCAGATAAGGCATTGAAAGCGCTTGATCGTCTTCTTTCCCACGTCATCGAAGAGGATGGAGTATTGAGAGTGGTTCCGCAAGACGAAAAGGCTAGGAAAATCTATGGCGTACTTGAGGATTATGCATTTCTTGCAAAGGCCTGCATCGATGCATATGAGCACACATCTGAACAAAGGTATCTGACCGAAGCTCTTCGCATTACCAGACTTGCTGACAGGAGATTTTATGATTTCAACCTCAAGAACTACAAGCTTTCAGATGAACCATTGCTAGACAACCCCATTGATTTTTCAGACAATTCCCTTCCATCTGCAATTTCCATCATGATTCAGGTTCTCTACAAGCTTGGAAGGTACCACATGATGCAAGATCTCATTGAAAGGGGACAAATAATTGTGGATCGGGCACTTGCCAAAGCTGAAGACATGTTCATTGTCTTGGGAGAATTCTTTCTTGCAAGGGAATACTACATGGAACAGGCCAAGGAAATTGTTCAGATCCATGATGGGTCACTTAATGACAAATACCTCAGATACTATCTTCCTGTTCGCCTTATCTATAGATGGGTACCCAAGGCAAACCTGCCGAAGTGGGAAGTGCTTGAAGGGAGAACCAATGTAACCAAACAGACGATATTTGTGTGTCAAGGGCAGACCTGTTCTTTGCCCATTACAACTGAGAATGAGCTTTCAGTTTATTTTTCAGCGCAATAGGTACATCTAGGAAAAATTTTCCCTAAATATCCTTAAATTCAATGAACACATAATATTCCTAATGGAAAAGGCACACCACAATCCCATGATAGGGAAACTAGAGAACGATCTTGATCGATCTCTCGAAAGGAGGTTTGTGGTGGAAGAAAAACAGATTACAGAACTGAATTTGGAACGCTTGGATCTTACAGAAGTCCCAGAAAGGCTCAAAGAATTTTCCGAACTGAAAAGTCTCAACCTTGCCTTCAATAAGCTGACTAGATTGCCGGAATGGTTGTGCAACTTGAGAAAACTGGAATGGGTAGCATTGGCTGGCAACCGGATACAGAATCTTCCGGATTGCAACCCAACATTCACGAAAATTGATCTCACCGACAATGGATTGACCACGTTTCCGAACGTCGCACATTTTTGGGAACTGCAAACATTGATACTTAATCATAACATGCTGACTGTAATTCCAGAGTGGATAGGACAACTCTATCATCTTGAAGAACTGCATCTGGCAGATAATCTTATCAAACACGTTCCCTGCAAATGGGAAAATCTGGAAAGGCTTGAAATAGTGAATCTTGGAACAAACAGGCTAACAGCCATCCCGATTTCACTTCTTGAACTTCCAAGCATTCAAAATCTCAATTTTCGAATGAACCTGCTCAATATCATTCCTGAAGAAATCACAAAGATGGAAAGCCTGCGTTCTCTTGACCTTAGTTCCAATAGGATCAAGGAGTTGCCGAATGTTGCAGGTGACCTCATCAACTTGCATCTGCTTGATTTAAGCCATAATTTGTTTGAAGAGGCAACAATTCCGTGGTATCTTCCCAACCTCAAGATCCTCAATATGGCAGGAAATCCATTCAAAGAGGTCACCACAGACACCCTTGCAATGTTACCTTCCCTTGTGGGATTGGTCATCGAAGGATCAAAACTCTCAGAGGATGCAATCAGCTTCATGAGGGAAAATGAGATCAGGCATATTGTTCCCTAAAATCAAGGCTTTATTTCAAGGATGCACCAATAAAGATATGGAATGGAAATACCTTTCGTGGGGATTGTTTATACTTTCTTTGATCAACCTTTTTGGATTCCTTTTTCTTGGTTGGCCTTTTTTCTTTTTCTTCTTAGTCCCCCCAATCGTGTTTACACGTAAGTCTGAGATAAATCTGAATGTCTGTCCCAAATGCGGCTACCCTCTCGATCCAGCATGGGAATACTGCCCCAATTGTGGAACCACAGTTCGAGCCACCTTTCAATGAAAAAAAGATTTACTGTTAAAGAAAATTTGACTTTTCCCTCAAAGATTAACTTCTTAACTGTATGGACATATCGTTTTTCAGACATGCTCGACGAATTACGTTCTGTGATCGAGACGGTTGATACTTCAATCGTCCAGTTTGCAGATATGCGATCCTTTGAAAGTACAGAATTGAAGATCACTGTCCGGAAGGGAAAGGCCGAGGACATCTCTTCTGATAAACTCGGGGGTGTTGCCATCCGGGTTCTTGTGGATGGAGCTTGGGGGTTTGCCTCTGTCGCCTCTTTTGAACGGCAGAAATTATTGGAAACACTTGCCACGGCCATCAAAATGGCAAAGGGAGCTTCCCAACACATTACCAGAAAAGCCAGCATTACAGTTGACCAAGCCTTTGAAGGAAGAAATGAGTTTCAGCCCGATGTCAATCCCAAAGATCTTTCGTTCGAGGAGAAGTATGAATTGGCTGCCAAGACAGAGAAGGTTCTGAGAGAACATGATAGCAGGATCATTAGTTCCCAAGGACGATATACGGAGAAGATCCAACGGGAGACCATTGTCAACACCCTCGGTACTGCTGTGGTCAACGACTACGGAGTTTTCAGGTTGAATGGCAGTGCAACCGCAAGATCTGGAGATGTAATCCAAAATGTCAGTGACAGTGTGGCTACCAACGCAGGCGTCAGAAGGCTTCTTGATTGGGATATTGAAAATGAGATGACAAAGCTCGGTGAACGGGCAATCAGCCTGCTTGATGCAGTACCCTCCCCCTCGGGAAGGATGAACGTTGTTCTTGAACCCTCATTGGTTGGTGTCTATATTCATGAAGCCTTTGGGCATGCCTCAGAGGGCGATGCAATCCTTGCAGGAAATTCAGTTCTGAGAAACAAGATTGGTGAGAAATTGGCCATTTCCGGGGTCAATGTAATTGACGACCCCACCTTGCCGGGAATGCGAGGATCATTCAAGTATGATTCAGAGGGAACACCTACATCCCGCAGGGAAATCATCAGAGATGGAGTCCTTGTCGGTTACTTGAACGACTTGCAAAGTGCTTCAATGCTGGATCGAGGCAATGCATTGAACGGCGCAGGTCGAGCAACAGACTTCAGGCATATGAGCATGCCGAGAATGGGTAATACATACATCGACAGAGGCAACTTAAGCTTTGAAGAACTCCTAGAATCGGTCGGAAATGGAGTGTACCTTACACATTCCTATGGAGGATATGTCAATCCCGCAAATGGTCAGTTTTATTTCTCCTCGCAGTCAGGGTACCTCATTGAAAACGGTGAGCTCACCAAGCCCATCAGAAATTCAGGAATGAGTGGATTGACACTGGAAGTACTTCAGAACACCATTGGAGTAGGTAGGGATCTTGTGATCGATGCTTTTCCGGGAGTATGCGGAAAGGCCAACCTGACAGGCTTCCAGCCCATGCCGGTCACTGGAGGAGGTCCAACAATTGCTGCAAGAGATATCGTTGTAGGTGGAAAATGATGGAACTCCAACATAGCTCAACTCTTGAAAAACTAAACGATCTTGCTCAAAGAGCCCTCGAAATCAACAAGACTACAAATGCTCAGATGGAGATTTCTTTGACCAATGGCTTCGAACGAAGCATCGAAGTGCGTGCCAACTCCATTGCAGGAGTACAGCAACAGACCAAAACCAAAGTTACAGTCAGAGTCTATTTGGGCAAAAAGCTTGGTGTGGCAACAGCAACCTCGCTCAGTCCCCAATCCATCGAGGAAACTGTAAGAACCGCTCATGAACTGGCTAAGCTAGCACCTGAAGATGACAAGTTCGTTTCACTTCCAGAACCCTCTAGCAGAAAACCTGCAAAGATCAAAGGACTTTATGACGAAGCACTTGCCACCATGGACCCATCAACTGTGGTGGAGACAATGGAAGATCTCATCCAAGGTGCCAAGGAAACCCATCAACAGGCCAACACCCGTAGCCGGCTCAACATCAACCTTTCAGAAAAGGTGATTGCCAACAGTTTAGGGATTCTTACCGAAACCATGACCACATCCCTTAACACTTTTGCATTTGTTTCCATTCCCCTCTCACCCCAAAACGTGGGTGTTGGATCGGAATTTTATGTAGACAGGCAATGGCCAAAAGATTTCAGCTTCCATGATCTTGGAAAGACTGCGGCGGAAAAGGCAACAAAAATGCTTGGGGCAAAGATAGGGCCATCCAAAAAACTACCGGTCATTCTAGATGAACGGGCGACCTTCCAAACATTGGCACAGATATTTGGCTTCGGTGTCAACGGCTACACGGTCATGACAGGAATCTCTTATTTTGCAGATAAAATAGGTGCGCAGCTTGCAAATGAGGAATTGACCCTTTGGGACGATCCCCATGTGGATGCAGGTGCTTCATCCACCGCCTTTGACTATGAAGGAGTACCGACAACCAAAGTCAACATCCTTGAAAAAGGAGTGCTTCAAAGCTATGTCACGGATTCCTATACAGCACAAGCCCTTGGACTTGAGAATACCGGAAATGCAGGGCCAGGAATGAGAAGTTCCATCCCTCGACCGAAAATCCACCAACTGCAAATTGCATCAGGAAATGTATCAAAAGATGAACTCTACGAGGATCTGAAAGAAGGTATCATCCTCGAATCCGGTGTGGGACCGGCAGGCGGATCTCCGCAGATATCATCTCAAATAAATCGAGGGTTCTATGTCGAAAACGGCGAAATCCAATATCCATTGAAAAATACCATGCTTGGAAGTTCCGTGTATGAATTTCTTTCAGGAATAACCGGGATATCCAAGGAACTCAGAAAAGAATTCGGACATCAAGCACCAACAATCATGGTGAAAGAAGTCTCCATTGCAGGAGCAGGAAAGAAAAAGAATTCAGGACCCACAATTGTCATGAGGGCAGATTAACCAAACAGCCATTTCCCTTTAACCTTAACTTATATTTGACAGAAATCACAGAATATCAATGGCAGAACATTTTACAGGAAGTCCTGAAAAACTGTTCCAATATTGGCAGGATGAAAACAGAGCTCGAAAGTTCCTTTCCGGAGGAACAAGAGAAGCAGCCATCGAGTTCTGCCGATCCTTCAAGACCCACTTCGCAGAAAAAGTATGGATGGATATCGGGACGGGAACAGGCTATGTTGTCAAGAAATTGTTGCATGACTACAGACCAAAAGCCATCATCGGGATAGACATCTCAAAAGCAATGCTTGCAATGTATCAAGTGGAGGATGCATTGCTTGCAATAAGCTCAGCGTTCAACCTCCCCTTCAGAGATAGATCCGTTGATGCAATCTCCACATTTTTCTGCCTCTCCGATTACCCCTCGCTCACTCCTTTTCTCCGTAAGGTCGAACGAACTCTCCGAAACGAAGGAATTTTCCTCTTCGTCGATTATGCCAAAGGTGATGGATATTGGGAACTTAGAAAGAAACATCATGGAGAAAACGGAATCGTCGGAAACATCAACCTCAGAACCAC
>CAZYCQ010000031.1:0-41142 GCA_964645535.1 uncultured archaeon
AATAAGGAAACCAACCATTATATGACGGAATTTTACTGTCTTTCGTTAAAGGTGATTTCAAAAAAATATGTTCTTGAAGATGATCTTTTAAAGCTAAGCAGACTCATTTATACCTTTGCAATCCCTCCAATTTTTCTTGTATTAAATCTTCCAATCCTGATAGTTGAACTTATGAACCAATTTCTGCTGACACCGGATTTGACCATGGTACATTTGGTCAACACCATTTCAATGATTTCTGACTTGGATGAAAGAATGAAGAGAGAATCTTCAATTTTTCTTAAAATTGCAGTTCATCTCCTGAAATTTCGATTGTATTACCTCTTGAGAAATACCGGAATAGGAAATCTTCATCTAGATTTGGCTCAAAACTTCATCAACAGTTTCAATCTAAGATTTTTTGAAGATATTTTTCATATCTACGTCAAGCCAGAAAATATAGAAGAAAATCATTTTCGAATTGATCTTTTCGATTTTTTTGAGGAGGATTTCAGATTAATCTTTACAGTTGAAGAATTGGAAGATGGACCTATTGGTTTTTTTGTAATTACCAATTATGGCTTGGAAATTTATCGGAAATATTTCCAAAAGAATTATGACATGTTTCTGGGTGGATGGCTGTCAGGTTTTCTCTTTCTTCTTCAAACACTCAATGAAGTGGAATTGACAGCCATTTCAATTGCGGATTGTGTTTTTCTCAATAAAAAGAAACAAGGACTGCACTTTTGGTTAATGTTGAAAAATCCTCCTTCTGAACTAGATTACTATAAATTCTCTTCATTTATTTCAAATCTGGAAATTCCAAATATCACCAAGTCTGCCGTTATTGAAAGTGACCTATTTGAAGAAATCAGTCAATCATTGCAGGAATTTCTGAAAGATTACAATTTTTCTTTGAATTCAGGGGAGAACCGACAATCAAGCTTCAATTCCAAAGCTTGAGCAAGAGAAAACAAAGTCTTTTCTGAGAAAGGAAGACCCAAAAGAGTTCCTCCCACAGGTAACCCTTGGATTTCACCTATGGGAAGAGTAATTGAAGGAAAGCCTGTAACAGCTGCAAGAAATGAGGTACTTCCTGATGAACAGTCCCCGTTGACTACATCAATTGGCCACGCAGGACTTCCTGTAGGAAGGAAGATCGCATCAAGGTGATGTTCAGCAAATAGGTTTCTCAGATTTGTTCGTAGTTTTTCATAATTGGTCATTGCCTTTTGGTAAATCTCTGAACCTATGCCTTCAGATTCCAATGCAAGTTCCAGCCATTCCTGTCCAAAAAACGGCATAGTTTCTTCAGAGTGTTTCTTGTTGAATTCAATAAGATCATTTATGGAGTTTATTCCGATTTTTTCATCTACGGATTGCAAGTACAGGTTCAAATCTTGCTTATAGTCCGCTAAAAGCACATCGACCTCAAAGAGTCCATCTTCTGGAATCTCGATTTCTACTGGGTCAATTAAATTTGTCCCTTCAGTTTCCATTAATTTAACAGTCTGATTGAGAATTCTCTCAACTTTGGGAGCAAAAGAAAAAAACTTCCTTCCTATGCCGACAGTAAATGAATCCAAATTCCGTTCCTCAAAATTCGAAAAATCGGTCTCTACATTTTCAGATCTTTTTGTAATCTCATCTTCAGGATCAGAGCCAGATATTGCCTGAAGAAGAATGGCCGCATCCTTCACAGATCGTGCCATCGGTCCTGCCGTATCTTGAGTATGCGAGATCGGAATAATGCCTTTTCTACTGACCAATCCCATTGTGGGTTTGACCCCTACAATTCCATTGACATGTGAAGGACAAACTATTGAGCCATCGGTTTCCGTCCCAATTGCCACAGTACAATAATCTGCGGCCACTGCCACAGCTGAACCCGAACTTGATCCACAAGGGGTTCTATTTAGGAAAAAAGGGTTACGGGTTTGACCCCTTCTGGAAGACCATCCACTAATCGATTTTTTTCCTCTGAAATTTGCCCATTCACTCAGGTTTGCTTTGGCTAAAATTATGGCACCTTCTTGTTTCAATCTTGATATGACTGTAGCATCCTCTTTTGCATAATGGTTCTTCAGAGCGATTGAACCTGCCGAAGTTGCCATTTCTCCTGCAGTATCAATATTGTCCTTAACGATGACAGGAATTCCAAAAAGAAGTTCTAGATGATCCTTTTTCTTTAATTCCGCATCTTTACTTTTTGCAATATCCAATGCCTTTGGATTGAGTTCGATGATTGCTTTTGTTTTGTCATCAAATTGATGAATTTTATCAAGATAGTATTGCACAAGTTGGGAAGGTAAAAGTGATCCTTCCTTGTATTTCTTATGAATTTGCATGATTGAAAGTTCAAACATAGTTGGGATGAATTTAGAAACTTCTTATCTGTTTCAATTCGGGAAAAAAACAACCCGGCAAAAATGTTAAGTTTTTAGTGTAAAAATTTAACATCATTCTTTCATTCCACAAATCATATTTAAATGACAATTATTTTCATCTTTTTAATGAACATTTTTCTGGTACTTTTCCACTTACTGATCGTTTGCATTCAAATAATTTTGTGGATAGAATTTACCAGAAATGTTTTTCCGTGGATCAATCGATCCCCCTTGAATGGGTATGTTCTCATTGGCATTGGTGCATATCTATTTAACCTCAACTATTATTTGGATCAAAGAATTCTCGAATTGGAATTGACTGGAACCATTTTGGGAATAATAGGAATACAATTGCTTTTCGGAAATAATTGGATTAATTTATACGGGGATATGATGACCTTTTTGTGGGAATTGACAAAATATATTGCGGGATTTATTGTTGGCATCTCGGTATTTACAGGTCTCTATGACCAAGCTGGAATATCCAATAAAGTTACGGAATTAAGATTTCTTGCAATACTTTCATGGTTTGCTTTGATTTTTGTGCTTTTGATCAAAACCCATAATCTTACTACACTGTTCAAAGGAGAAACTGTGATATTGGTAATAGTAAAATTCCTTGTATTGATAGGTGTGTTTTCTATAATTGGTTCTCTCCTGTTCTTCATAGTTTCATCTATTTGGTTAGGAATGTATCCAATTTTATTTGGCAATTTCACGGTCTCAATTGCAATTGCAATTTACCTTTATTCGGTAAACCAAAATCCAGAAAACAAATTTAGTTTAAAAACTCAATTCAAATTCATAGAAAGAAAGGGTTCTTTGGGCATGGCCTTGTTCAGCTATCAACCTATTGGTCCTAAACTTGAATTGGAAACTGGGTTTGATTTCCTTGGAGAAAATAAAGAAAAGCTTCTCATGAACTTGGGATTGACCAGTATGGTTCTTTTAGGAAGAGGAGAGGATTATATTGAAGGATCTGTTATCCTCCCTGTAGATCCAAAAGGTAAAATTACATGTTTAGGGGTTTCATTTTGGGTAAAAGATGCCAATCAGGCAGATAAGCGGTTTAATGATCAGACATACTATTTAGTTTTGATTTCAGTCAAAAGAAATTTTGATCAAATTTTTGAAAACAGATCATATTGGGAAAAAAGAATTCAAGAGAAAATCAAGCCGTTGATTGAACGCAAGGAATTTAATCCAGAAATTGCCAAGGAATTCATTGAAACCACTATTAAAGAGATTCTTCTTATTTCTAACGGGTTAAAAGGTTCAAGTTGATTGAAAAATCCCAACACTTAAATACTGCCAAACCTCTTTTCAAATGCTAAGTGAGTAGCATGAGGAATTACGTTCTACAACACTTCCACAACTAAAAACAAACGAGCAACAACAATAACTACTTCAAGGTTCGGGTCAGATGAACAATTGACTGAGCCGTACGGAGGTATTTCTATGTATGATCAAATCCAAATAGAGAAGAAATGGCAAACCAAATGGAATGAAGATCATGTTTTCGAAAGTGACAGGAAGGAAGGTGTTTCCAAATTTTTTGGAAACTTTCCCTTTCCTTACATTAACGGGAAACTGCATTTGGGTCACGGATACAGCATGATGAAATTGGAAGCGACCATTCGTTTTCAGAGAATGATGGGAAAGAATACATTGTGGCCATTCGGGTTTCATGCAACCGGGGAACCTATCGCTGGAATGGCCAAGCGAGTTGCAGATGGAGATGAAAGTCAGATCCGTGCCCTTGAACTGTCCGGTATCCCTAAGGAACAGATGGATCAATTCAGAGACCCATACAATATCATTCGCTATTTCATGAAAACCACTGAGGAAACCTGCCGGAGGCTCGGTATTGCAGTTGATTGGAGACGAAAATTTGTCACCACTCAATTGACACCTACCTTTTCAAAGTTTATCGAATGGCAATATCGCAAATTGCATTCAATGGGCTATGTGATTCAGGATTCCCATCCTGTCATCTGGTGTCCATCCTGTAAGTCACCTACTGGTGAACATGACCGGTTGGAAGGTGATGATGCAAGGATAGTCGATTTCGTCCTGATCAAATTCTATGTTCCGGAGATTGATGCCTATCTTGTTCCCGGTACCTTGAGACCTGAAACCACATTCGGAGTGACCAATATTTTCCTGCATCCGGATGCAGATTATGTAGTGACCAAAGTTGATGGTCAGAAATTGATCTTTGCCAAAAAGGATCTTCCAAAATTCAGGGATCAAGAACATGAGGTTACAGAGGTTCAAGACATTGATGTTCGGAATCTGTTTGGAAAATATGCCACCAATCCATTGACCGAGAATCAAGTCATCATCCTTCCTGCAACTTTTATTGATCCAGAAGGAGCTACGGGAGTTGTCATGTCAGTTCCTGCCCATGCTCCTGTAGATTATGCCACTTTGGTTGAGTTGCAGGAAAATCCGGAGACTGTTGCAAGGTACGGAATCGATCCTCAGGAAGTCAAGAAAATCGTTCCCATTTCACTGATCAAGATCGAGGGATATTCAGAATTTCCTGCAAAGGATGTGGTTGAGGAATTCGGTATCAAAGGACAGAACGATTCAAAATTGAAAGAAGCAACGAAGTTGGTATATCGGAAGGAAGCAACCCATGGCATTACCAAGGAAATCACAGGAAAATACCAAGGTAAACCAGTGGAAGAAGTCAAAGAAGAATTGACAAATGACATGGTCAGAGAAGGGAAGGCTCTGATTCTCAAGGAACCAAGTGAACCTGTGATATGCCGGTGTGGTACCCGCAATTATGTCAAATTCCTTGAAGACCAGTGGTTCCTGAAATTCAGTGATAAAAACTGGAAGAAAAAAGTCTACAAGATGATCGACCAAATGACCTTCTATCCTCCCGAAGCCAAAAATGGGTTTATCAGAACAGTTGATTGGCTGGAAAACAGAGCCTGTGTCAGAAAAAGTGGATTGGGTACCCCTGCACCTTGGGATCCTGAATGGATCATTGAGACCCTTTCAGACAGTGTTATCTATATGGCCTATTACATTGTTTCAAAATATGTCAATGAAGGATCTTTCAAAGAAGAATGGGCTGTTGATGAAATTTTTGACTATATCTATTTGGGCAAGGGAAATGCAAAGAGCTTGGCGCAAAAGTACGGTGCAGATGAAAAACTGTTGAGGGAAATAAAGAAGGATTTCCAGTATTGGTATGGTTTTGAATTAAGATCATCAGGAAAGGATTTGGTCAACAATCATTTGACGTTCATGCTTTTCCACCACGCAGCCATATTCCCTGAGAAGTATTGGCCTAAAGCAGTTCATGTGAACGGTTACGTCAAGGTTGCAAAGAAAACTGCGAACAACCAGATTATTGAGGAAAAGATGTCCAAAAGAAAAGGCAACTTCAAGACTTTGGATGACCTCATTGATGCATATGGTGCGGATGTTACAAGATTGACCATGTTGACGGCAGGAGAGGGAATGGAAGATGCTTCAATCATGCCTGAAGAAATCCCCAGTTATTCAAAATGGTTAGTAAACCTCTGGAGTATGTCCACCGATACGGATATTGATGAGGAAATGCGTCATATTGACAAATGGCTTATCTCCAAAATGCAGTCGCAAATAAGAGAAACCATTGACCATTATAGCAACGTTCGAACACGCAGCGCCTTTCAAACAGCCTATCATGAAACCATGCATTTGATCAAGTGGTACTTGAACCGCAGAAACGGAACCAAAGGACCGGGATATAGATATAGTGTTGAAGTTTTGGTTCGAATGGTTGCTCCTATGATTCCTCATTTGGCTGAAGAAATTTGGAATTATTGGGGAAATGACGGCTTTATCAGTGAGGCACCGTTCCCAACGCCTGATGACTCAAAAGTTGATGAAGAGGCCGAGCATGCAGAAAAGTATCTGGGAGAGGTCCTTGATGACTTAAAAGGGTTAATTTCATTTTTGACATCCAGGAACAACCCTCCCCCCAAGAAAATCACTCTCTTAGTGGCACCTGAATGGAAATACACCATTTATGAGGAGGCACGGAAAAACGGAATAAAAACGCTGCTTAAGAATATAATGCAAGAACCTGAAATGAAAAAGAGAGGAAAAGCCGCTGTTTCATATGCGCAATCATTAATGAAGAGAGGCGCTCCTCCTGACATCCCAATGAGTTTCAGCATGGAGATGAAAACATTGGAAGAAGCAATTCCATTCCTTGAAAGACAATTCGAAGCTACCGTCAGAGTTGAACCGGCTGAAGGTAATAAACATGAAAAGGCAAAGGTCGCAATTCCGAGAAGGCCAGGGATCATCCTTGAGTAGAATTCAGAGCTGAAGGAAGAACCATCGTAAAATTGGTCTTAGGAATTACATACGCATCAAGGTATTCATCATATTCAGTCTCAGAAAACTCTGGATTCAACACACCAAGTTCAAAAATTAGTTCTTGGATTACTTCTAAAGCGAGATCATACTCCTCATGACCTGGATAAAGCCTCCCTTTTTCCATGAACCCCTCAACCTCGTCAAAAAGCTCCTGCAGCATCTCATTATAATCTTCAATGTAAACACCTTCTGGGTAATAAAAGGCACCAAAATGAACTGTATCCCCAGTGAAAATTTCTCCTTCAGAAGTATAAAGGACAATAGAACCAGGAGTATGACCATCTGCATGAAAGACGGTAAGAGTTAGTCCTCCGAGATCAAATATTTCACCTCCCACCAATGGGTTCACCTTTGAGGCTACAGGAATCTTGTAATTTCGTTTTTTAAATTCCTCACCCTTGAGTGAACCTGCCAAAAAGGACACATCAATGGGTTTTGAAATTTTCTTGTAATCTAATTTATGGATGTGAATTTCATCGAATTCAAAATTGCCACCGACGTGGTCAAAATGATTATGAGTATTAAAAACCAATAATTCACGGTCCCCAATTATCGATTCAACTATTGGACGCAAAGGGTACAGTCCAGAACCGGTATCGATCAGGGCTGCAAGAGTATCTCCAAGCACGACGTACATGTTTGTATATATTGTTCTGTACCGCGGTTCGATAAGATCTAACCTCTCACGGATCACATAAAGATGGTCATTTAATTGGCGTACCTCAAACCAGTCCATATGCGACTTAACTGTTGAAATATAAAGAATATTTGTTAGAAGGCATTGATAATTCCGTCAGGATCAGGTTTTGAAGAAGCCCGGATTTTATTTTTCAATGAATTCCATCTCTCTCTTGATCTTACATCAATAAGGAGAAAAAAGCCATTTATCACCAAAACATTCGTAACGAGAAAAAATAAGATCTCTTCCAGAGGAAGTATTCCAAAAAACAAAATTGAGAGAGATTTATCTGGATTGATTGTCCACACCCCGTCAGCAATGGCCAACATATCAGCCAATGACAAATAGATCGTTGTAAGAGATATTGTCAATCCAATTTTTAGCCAATTTGTAGTTAATAGGTCTAAGCCATAAAATAGTTGGAGAGATATGGGAATGAAGGCCCAACTAATTATTAAAGCCAAGTATATCCAATTTGGAGATTGGGTCAATAACAACACAAAACCGAGGATGGATACGCCCAATGCAAGTGTTCCTCCCACCGCATTCCAAATTGTTGGAATTTTTGGTGGAATTTTTATTGATCCAACTGCCTTCTCGATCAGCAAAAAGACCGAAATTGAAAAAAATGGTTGGAGGATAAAAAAGAGATATTCTTCTAACGGAACAAAACCAATTGTAATGCCCAAGACTTTTTCATTGTCATAGTACCAGACCCTGTTTTCAACTAGGTAATTATCCCATGGTGTAGTATAGATTAGGGCAATGAGAGCCAAAATTGGAGCAAAAATCAACTTTTCAAAAAAATTATCTATTGAGAGTCCTAAGAACAATATTGCAACCAATGGGACTACAAGAAACAACACAAGAAACAACGCATAGGAAAGCAAACTTAACCCTCCGCCTTTAAATCTTCAACTATGAGATCGGTTGTAATCTTCGCTGAAGCAACAACTCCAGGAAGGCCTGCTCCCGGATGAGTTCCCGCTCCAACAAAATATAATTTTTTGATGTCTTCGGATCGATTGTGAGGTCGAAAATAAGCAGATTGACGGAGGGTTGGCTCTAGAGAGAAACCAGTTCCTTTGTAAGCCATATAATTTTTCTCGAAATCCTTTGGAGTAAGAATTTTTGTTGCGACTAAGTTTTCATTCAAGCCACTTAGGTAGTTTTCCTCAAGAAAATCCATTACTTTGTCCTTAAACTTTGGGCCTTCAACTTCCCAATCAATATTTGCATCCAAATTCGGGACAGGAATGAGAATGTAAAATGCTTCAACCCCTTCAGGAGCCAAAGTTCTGTCAGTTCTTGTTGGGACATGAAGGTAAGCCGAAAAATCATCCGCCAAGATTTTATTCTTAAATATATCTTCCAGGAGCTCCTTGTAACGAGGTCCGAGAATAATCGTATGATGTTTCATGTCAGGATAGAGCTTTTTTGTCGCAAAGTAAATCAGAAACAGTCCCATGCTATATTTTGCCTTTTCATACCTCTTGTTCGAATTCTTCTTTCTCCACTTTGAATCAATCAATTTTGTGTAAGTCGTTGCTACATCGGCATTCGATACGATAACATCCGCCTCCATTTTTCCCGTATTGGTCACCACACCCCTTGCTTCACCGTCAATAACTTCAATCTTCTCAACGCCTTGGTTCAACAAAATTTTGCCTCCCATTTCTTCGAAAATCTTAGCTAGGGCTGAAACTAGAGCGTTTGTACCCCCTTGTGCAAACCATACCCCATACTCTTTTTCAAGAAACTGTATTAGTGAGTAGATGGACGGGACACTGAACGGGTTACCGCCAATAAGGAGAGGATGGAAAGAAAAGACTTGGCGGAGTTTTTCATTCTTAATGTACTTACTAATGAGTCCGTAGTTTGAGCGATAAGATTGGAGTTTAATCATATCGGGTACTATTTTAAGCATGCTCCTCAACGAAAGGAACGGAGTGAAAGCAAGCTCTTCAAAACCCTTGAAGTAAATCTTTTCAACATGTTCAAGCATTTTCGGATAGTTTTCTGCGTCTTTCTTTGAAAATTCCAGAATTTGCTTTACATTATCTTCAGGTTCTCCATAATCGAATGAAGAACCATCATCAAAAAGAACACGATAATAAGGATAAACTGGAAGCAATTTGACATAATCATCCATCTTCTTTCCCGCAGTCCTGAACAGTTCTTCAAAGACAAAGGGGGCTGTAATGACAGTAGGTCCTGCATCAAAAGTTACTCCATTGATATTGAATGAAACTGCTCGTCCACCAATCTGGCTTTGGCGTTCAAGAATGGTTGTCGAAACGCCTTGTGCTTGTAATCGAATTGCAGCAGCCAAACCACCAAATCCAGATCCAATAACGATAGCTGTTGGAGACCCCTCTTTCTGCTTTTCTAATGGCGATAGTTGTGAACTAATCATTATTATGTTCATGAACAGAAAATTATTTAAGTTTATTCATGAATAAATGATTTGTTCATAAAAAGTGACTCGTATGACTCTTAACCTTCAAAAAAATGGGCATGAGACAATTCACCTCACAGCGCCCCTAAAAACGTCAAACCTCATGGATCAATACATTAGATGTGATCTTCATGGAATTTGTATCCCTGAAGATGATTCACAAGAATTCGCCTACAAAATCCTCCACGAGAAAAGCAAATCATTTTATTTTGCCACAATGAGACTCCCTGAGAAATGGCGGACCCCAACTGCAATACTTTATGCTATTTGCAGAATTATTGATGACATAGCAGATGAACCAACTGACCAAGCCGACGAACAAATTAGTCAACTCAAAGAGCTCTCGGAATTTTTCCGGAACATCAACAGTAAATTTCCATGTCCTAATGAAAATCAGATTTTATTCCAGACGAAAAATGTAATTCTAGAACATGAGATTCCTGTTTCTCTTTTTGTGGACTTAATTAATGGTGCTCTTTCAGATTTAAAGAAAGTTCAGTACAAAACCACTCTTGATCTAATGGACTATTGTTACAGAGTGGCAGGAACAGTGGGTTTAATGATGACTCACCTATTTGTTTCTGATCCCTCTGAGGAAATTCTCATAAAAGCGAGAAGGTTAGGAGAAGCCCTCCAACTTATCAATATCCTAAGAGATGTAAAAGAAGACTTTCTGATGGAGAGAATCTACTTACCTTCTACCCTTTTGAAAAGGTTCAATGTAGATCTTAAATCAGTTATCTCAGGATATCTTGATTCAAATTATGTCTCCCTGTTGAAGAGTATTGAATCTATTGCAAAGGATTTGTTCAGAGAGGGCATGGAAGGAATTTACCTTCTTCCAGAATTTGCAAGGTATCCAATTGGCCTGGCAGCAAATGTATATCTCGGAATTCTTGAAGAAATTGCGGGTTCAGGATATGACAATATTTCAGCACGTCGTTTTGTCCCAAAATGGAAGAAAATGGTCATTGCCGTTAGATGGAAGTTTACTCTATTATTCAAGAATAGTTTTAAACTTTGGAATAGTTCATGATCATAGGAGATTAAAATATGGCAACTACCGACCCATCTAATTTGAGCTCAAAAGAAATGATCCTTAACTATCTCATAGAAAAAAAAGGTCAGAAGGTAGAATTGAGAAAAGTAAGGGAAGATTTAGGACTCAAAAAATCCACATTGTCAAACGCAATCAAGGAATTAAGATTGCTGGAAAAAATTGAGCTTGAACGAGACAATAATTCAAAGGGGAGACCCACGAGAATTTGGTTAAAAGGAAGTATTGAACAACCAATCCACGAGGGTCCCACCATTAAAGATGCAAGTCAGCTTGTCCCCATATATAATATCGATTCTCCAGCTGAGATGATTGATTTTCTTCGATCTAGTAGGTACAATTTTATTGCAATGACCGATTGGCTTGAAAAAAACTTCAAAGACAAAATCGACTTAGCCATCAATTTCTTCCTTCCCGTATTGCAGGCAACTGGAAGATTTTGGTATAATGAAAAAATAACCTCGGCGGATGAACATGCGATTTCCTCTAGATTGGAAGCTTTAATGTATCACTTTTCTGAGTTATTGTCTTCTCCAAATCAAGACATTATTGTCTTAGCTCCAGTTGAGGGCGACCAACATTATTTAAGCCTAGTTCTTCTGGAAATGATAGTTAGCCCTAAATTTCATTGCATAAATCTGAAGAAGCCTCTTTCTGTGCAGGACCTTGTTGAATTTATCCGAAATTTAGATCAAGTCCCAAAATACTTATTGGTTAACACAACTATGAATATCTTTCACGGCACCCTGATACGAGAAGTTACTATCCTAAGAAGGGTATTTAAAGATGAATTGAAGATTGTTGTTGCAGGTGCTGGCTTGGAGAGGATGGATTTAACTCCACTAATTGACGCTGATAGATTCCTTGTTACACAAGGTGATTGGTTGAACTTTGTCAAAGACCTGATCAATTAAGAGGAAATTGTAATGCGTTTTTTCCAAGGCATTTTTTCTGCATAAACTTCAGCTTCCTGAAATGCAGATGAAAGATCCATGTGGAACTTCCCATTAGAAATAAGTAACTTGCCATCACAAAACACATGCTGCACCTCCCGTTTTGTAGCAGAATAGACTACATATGAAAATTCGTTGTAAAGAGGATAGGAATTTGGAAAGGTTGGATTGAGAACTACGATATCTGCTTTCTTACCAACCTTTATGCTTCCGATTTCATTTTCCATCCCTAAGGCTTTAGCGCCACCTAAAGTCGCTAAATGGAACACTGTCTTTGCGTCCATAATTTTTGGATCATTGGTTGATGCCTTTTGGTAGTAGGAAGCAAGCTTCATTTCGAGGAACATATCATGTCCACCAGTAGCAGGGGAGCCGTCGGTTGCCAGTCCGACATCAATTGTTGCTGTGAGAAACTTTGGGACGGGAGAAATGCCAGAGGCGAGCTTTCCATTAGAAGAGGGGTTGTGAGAGATTGAAGTTCCAGATTGCTTAATGAGAGAAATATCTTTGTCATCAACCCACACACAATGGGCAAGGATTGTTCCTTTACCAAGGACCTTGAGCTCCTGATGGGCTTTGATATAATCGTTTCCTGTCATGGTTTTTACAGTTCTGCACTCTTCCAAATTTTCCGCGGCATGGGTATGGTATATTAAACCCCGAGCTGTGGCTTCCTCCTTGGCCCTCTTCATCAGCTCTTCAGAGCAAGTTATAATGAAACGGGGAGTGTATGCGTATTGCACTCTTCCACCTTTGGGGTTTTGGGAGGCAAGGTAATTGGCTTCTTTGATTGCTTCTTCTGTTTCTTGGAGAAGTCCAGAGGGTGCGTTCCTGTCCATTAGCATTTTACCGACATGTGCCCGAATTCCAGAATCCCATGCTGCTTTGATAGTTTTGTCAGCATGGTGAACTGTTGCCATGTCATTTGTTGTGGTAATACCACTGTACAACATCTCAGCGTATCCAATGAGAGAAGATGAATAAGCTTCTTCAGCGTTTAGAGTAGCCTCCCCTGGAAGAATAACCTCTTGTAACCAATCAAGTAACTCTCTGTCGTCAGCGGCACCTCTGAAAAAGGTCTGAACCGCATGTGAATGTGTATTCACGAATCCAGGAATAACAATTGAATTTCTATCTCCGTATATGGTATATGAATAGTCCTTTCGTATTCTTTCAAACGGACCGATTTCGATGATAGATCCATCTTCAACAACAACCGCGTGATCCTTCAAAACTGGGTTGAATACATCTTGAACTATTCTTCCTCGGATAATGTATCCGTTTGTCACCTAATTAGCTTCACATTTCCCCTATATAAAAGCTGTAATCGATCTCAGGGATTTGAAGTGGAAGTGTTAAGTTTTTAACAATGCGAGTTAGAAAGAGCACATGAAGATTCTTCCAATTGTAGGCGGCTTGAGTATCCTATTTGCTCCAATCGTGCTTAGTATTAGTACGTTTGGGACCAATAATTCAGAGACAACAGTTTTTGGTTTCTTTTACATAATGACCAGGGTAAAAGTCCTAGGTATCGAAAGTGAATCCCAAGAAATGATACAAGGAGACTGGTTCAGTCAAAATGGTATTTACAACTCTTTTTTTGGGGATTATATCTTATTTGCCATGATAAGTCTAGTATTGGCAGTAGCCTCAATTTTCATTGGCTTTAGATTCAAGAGGAATCAGTCTGGAAGAATTGGCGGCCTTACTACTTTGTTGAGTGGGATCATTCTTCTGGTCATTCGATTTCAAGAACTATCCTCAAGAGATAGGTCCTTTTTCTATAGAGATTCGATTTTCGGGGTAGAGTTTGTCTATACAGAATATCCGATTGCTGCCATAACATCAATCCTTTTAGGGATTTTTGCTTTGCTGAAGGATTAATAAAGAACCGCGATCAGTAAAAGCATCCAACCTAGGAAAATGGCGATTGGCAGCAATTTTTTCCATAATGGCTCGTTTTCTTTCATGGCTCTTGTTCTCAACCTTTCTTCTTCTTTTATTTTTTTGAGCTGTTCCTTCTTCAATTTCTCGAAATATTGTTTGTTCTTTTTCTTGGCTATGGTTTCTAGTGTGGCTAAATCCTGCTTGAACTTTGTTTGTATATAGTTGTAAAATTTAGTCATGTCCTCTGCTTCTTGCTGGGTTTTTGGAGCAAGTTCAGTCAATATTCTGGAAGGCATCTCATTTCTGCAAACTGGACAGTGAGGTTGCATAAATAACCACGCAGCAAGATGTTCTTTATGAAATCCTGAACTACAAAAGGGACACAAGTAAGGTTTAGTTTCGACCTTGCCGAAGCAAACATTACAGACTTCGTCTTCCACGATTGGTTTTAGATTACATGTTTAAATAATTGTTCGAATCCTGATGCAAATTTGTTATGAGTAGAAAGAAAATGGTTGTTCAATTAATCACTGATTTTGCGAATGCATTAAAGGATTTTAATATGTGGATTGCTTAAACAAATTGTGGTTAAAAAGGCAGTCTCTGATGAGAGATCATCAGAAGCAAAAGAGGAATCGCCTGAGGTTATTGGAACCTATTTCAAAGTTCTCCGTGATCGAATCCCAAAAGACTATAAAGTTCTGATCGGATTTTCGGGCTACGGCAATGTTGGTTTCCTTGCTATCAATCACTTAATTGAACAATTGGATCTTGAGACAGTTGGGATGTGGGGAAATACCATTTGGTATTATAAAGGAAGGCTTGAATCACTTGTTACTCTTTACGCTCACCATGAAAGCAAAACCCTCATCCTTGCTTCAAGATATCCCATGCATGTTACCCGAATCCCACACGAAGAATGGGAGGAACTTGCTCTTGAAGTGCTATCTTGGAATTGTAAAGCCTATTACATCATTGCCGGATTGAGGGAGGAAACGAGGTCACCAGGTTCAACTAATTGGGTGGCATACGCACCTACTGCGGAATTTACCAAGAAATTCGGGATTACTCCATCAATGGAGGAAAAGTTGACAATGATCGGACCATTGGCGACATTCCTTTCTTATGGCACCTCACTCAACCAAAGGGTTCTCGGTCTTTTAATTTACTGCAATTTCGATGAAGATCCAGAAGCGGCACTCTTAAGCCTTTCAGAAATAGAGAAATTCACGGAAATTCAAGTTCCAAACAAGGAGAAATTACTTTATTTTGATTTCCGTTTTCTTGAAGGTTTGATTAGGGGTCCTAGCAATTCGGGGATACAGGACATCATCCAGACATTCTCTGACATGGATCCAGATGATATCGACATCTTGACGGGACAGTTACTTGATGAGGATGAAGATGATGATGACGATTTTGAAGATGAAGACGATTACTTCGATTATGAAAACTTGAAGTAGCTCAATTTCCAGATTTTAACCCGAGTTTTTCTTGGGCGCCTTCTATATTATAATGGTGGTATTTTCCTTTAATCCAAGTAGAAGCGATGTCTGAGAAATGCTTACTGGCGATGTTTTCTGATTGACCTAGAGTGGCGGTAAACATCGAATTTACAAGATCGCCTCCTTTAGATAACATCCTGAAACTTATACTCCAAGCATTATTATCAAATGGTTGGTCAGCATGGAAAGCTGTTTGATATGGTGTATCAGTATTTCCGTTTATTGGGATGGGTTTGGCATTGAAAATAGGAACCATCATAGGTTCAAGGGAAAGTGCATGTGGAAAGACAGCTTTGTGGATTCTTCCGTAAGTCCATCTTGAAGGCTTAGCGCCTAAATGTTGCTTCAACCAACGTGAGGTGTTCGCTAAAGAAGTTTTTACCAAATGTAATTTTGCTTTTGATGGATCAATGGTTTTGGCTTGTGAATAGATTTTTAGCGTTTCAGAAGCTTCGCTTCTGAGGATACGAAGAAGAATTACTGTGTCATGCCCGAAAAATTCTGAAGAGGGTAAGAGAACGGGGTGAAATCCCAATCCCATAAGTTTGTAACTCGTTTCCATCCCCAAGATGGATGAAAAAAGTTCAGTGACCATTTCATAGCGTAAAACCTCATATATTGTTGGGGCAATTAAATCCTTGTCCATTGAAAAATCCCAATTTTTTAGGGTTTCAACCAGAACCACCTGGTCATTCGTTAACTTTGTTGAACCTGCTAGATTTGAGATTTCTTGTACGAATTCCTTTGCCGGAATGCAATAGATATCCATCATTACCTTGTTGAGGATCTGAGGAGTAATTTTGCCATTTTTTATTTCGTCGGTGAGTAGTTTCTTGATTCTAGTAGCCCTATAGCCATTCATCCAAACGTTACCAAGATAATGCGGGTAATCTTCATTGACTACCCTATTATTGGCTGTGACAATAAAACCCTCCTTGGGATTGAGAGCATGTGGCATTTCTTCGAAAGGAACGATTTCATTGAAATCATACGTGCTAACCCAACCTGGCAAAGGATATCGTTCGATTCCGGGTGGATCACGCTTTGGGACTTGTCCAGTACACCAATATCCTATGTTTTGTTCATCCGCATAGACAAAATTCAATTGGGGTGCTGTAATCATTTCCATTGCCTTTACAAATTCATTCCAATTAGTGGCTTTGTTGAGCCTATACCATCCTGAGATAGCCTTGGTTTCTCTAAGGGCAAAATCCCTTATTGAAAAGGCAACCGTCCAATTTCCTTCAAGACGGGGAATTTCCAACCATTTAAGGTTGTTAGGGGTTATCTCCTCCAAATCAAATTGTGTTGGATCAAGGATCACTCCTCGATGATTTTTGTAGAATGAATATTCTTCATATTCAATTTTGCCTTTCTTCCGTTTAATTGGGATTTTTGTGTTAACCACTCTCATTGGTTTTTCCTTGTCGTCAACAAAATACGCTCCCGCATCAATGTTTACCAATTCAAGATATACATCTGCTGCGTCTGTATACGCCAAGGTGATTCCCCATGAGATTTTACGATTTTGACCAATTAATACCATGGGTAATCCAGGAATACTGGCACCTGCAACTAGAATATCGGGAGCATCTAACACAATTTCATACCATAGAGATGGTGTTGAAAGTGCTAAATGTACATCATTTGCCAATAGAGGTTTCCCATCTTCTGTCAGGTGTCCGGCAACAACAATTGAATTCGAGGAAGCTGATTTTGAAAGAAACGGACCTTTCAAGGCTTTCAAGATACCTCCAACATATTCCTGAAATTGAACCCCATGAGGGAGGATGACTTCATTTTCAGGGGGTGCGTTAATCTCCCATTCATCAACAATTTTTGAATCCAAATCTTTCAGAAGGGCAAATTTAACAATTTTTGAAAACCAGGCGTGAGACATTTGCCAAATCATGAAACGGGAAAAGGCCATCACATCCTCGACGGTCCATTGTTTAGGAGTCGATCCAATCAGAGAATATTCAATGGGTTTTTTGAAATTTTCCAAGGTCAGATACGCATTGATGCCCTTTACGTACGCCTTAATCATTGCACGTTCATTGGTTTCCATTGATTCAAAATCCGCGATCCCAAGTTTGGAAAACTCAAACTGCCGAGCCAATTTATCGGTTTCAACACTGATTTCCCCCAAAATTTCACTAAGGGTACCTGTTGCCACTCGACGATTCAAGTCCATCTGAAAGAGCCTATCCTGGGCATGGACAAACCCTTGAGCAAAAAACAAATCCTCTTGAGTTGAGGCCTTAACATGGGGTATTCCTAAACCATCTCGATCAATTTCAACAGGTTCCACCAATCCCTGCACTTCTAGCGAACCATTCGTTTGAGGAAGAGACCTTTTGGCTAGTTGTTTGAAGGCTGGTTTCAAAACCATGCCCACATATTTCTTGAATGACATACATTGTCAATGTCTGTCGAAAATAAATCCCTTTCGCGGAAATCTGATAAAGTCAGATATGGTCTTAGAATATAGTATATATACTGAAAAAACAATTCAGGAGTATGTTCAGACAGGCATATTCAACATCTTATCAACAAAGACCGATTGATGTTACTGCACAAAAGGCAGTTCTTGATAAAGTGACTGCAGGCATACTCTATGCAACAATTATTAGTGCAATAATGACTCTGTTACCAATTTCCATTCAATTCATAATGGCAATAATCGCTTTTGTGGTAGAGATTGTCGCAATTATTGGTTACTTCTTTGCAAGAAAGGAATCCACTATTGAGAAACTGTACTACGCCTTTGTTGCGTCTAGTGCGGTATTACTTGGGTTTACCTTTACCTTTGTCTTGGCAATGTCAAATGGCATGTTTATCATCGCTTCAACCTTTGGAATCACTGTCCTTATTGTTGGGTTCATCTATCAAAGAGTCCTTTCCACCCTTCCTGATGTGATGCAACATGCCAACAAGCTTTTCGCTTTCGGTATTGGATTTATTTTCCTCTCAATTGGCATGATGTTCTTCGGCTACGGATCCTTGGGTGAACTTATTGTTTCTGTTCTTGGAGCAATTCTTTTCTCATTCTATCTTTGGTTCGATTTTGGAAGATTGATGCGAGGCCAATACACTAGTCCTGCCAGAATGGCTTGGAACATTTATTGGGACATTCTTTTGATTTTCAAATACATTCTCAGAATCATGATGGCATTAAGCAGAGATCGATAAGGTTTGACCAAGAGAATTAAGAAGAGAATCAATCATCTGATCAATTTTATTCAGGACATATTCAGATTCGAGACGGGTTTTGGTCTCATCAAAATGACTTGAATAGGAATAGACGGTAGGTTGGACAAAAACAGTTCCAACCTCAAAATTCATGGAATTGATAAGATCCCTGCTTGCAAGATAGCAGTTTGATCCTCCTGCATTCATGACAATTCCACAGATTTTTCTTTCGAAATAACTTGAAAAAATATCGAGAAAATTCTTGACAACGCCAGAAAAGGTATACATGTAAACAGGAAAGCCAATGATAAATGCATCCGCAGATTCCAAAATCGGTCGTATCCTTTGAACTGATTCTGGATATTCATCCAAAGATCTTCCGTCACAAAATGGGATATCATAATCTCTCAAATCCAAGATTTCAGCTTCTGTACCACGTTCCACAAGTTTTTTCCGGGTTTCCTCCAGAACAATTGCGGTTCTTGATCTTGGGTTCAAACTACTCTGGATCAATACTATCTTTGGCATAAGTTTTTTTTCCTTTGGGATTACTTAATATCTTAGTAATGGGCAAGGGAAAACTTTTCTGCCGAAAGAATATTTAGAGAGGATTCCATTCTTACCTATGGATTTCCAAACGGTAATCAACAAAAGAAAAATGGTAAGATCCTTCAAGCCGGACAAAATTCCAAAAGAAAAGCTGGACAGAATCATCAGAAATATGTTCAAAGGTCCTTCAGCAGGTTTTTCCCAAGGAACAGAGGTACTTGTGATTGATGATGCAGATCAAAAAGAAAAAATCTTCCAGCAATGGGGGTCAAAAGAGAAAAGGAAAGCAACATTCACAAGATGGCCACATATGGAGGATGCTCCCGTAGTTCTTGTTGTACTTTCAAATAAAGAAGCCTATCTGGAACGATATGCTGAACCGGATAAAGGTTGGACAGACAAGGATGAAAGCAGATGGCCTGTACCTTTCTGGCATATCGATGCAGGGATGGCCGCCCTTCTTGCCCTTCTCACAGTTGTCGATGAAGAATTGGCAGCAGTATTTACAGGAGTCCCAGATCCTCAAAAATTTCGAGATGATTTTGGTGTTCCAGAAAATTACACTCCCATTGGTGCCATCCTCTTGGGGTATCCCAGAAAAAAGGATCCAAAATCTCCCTCCTTGAAAAGAGGTCGTCGTCCAATTGAGGAAATCGCCCATTACAATTTTTGGACAGTTCCCTATTCTTTGGATTTGAAGTAGTTTTTTGAACAACAAAAATCAGTGGGTTTCTACTAACTAAATTTTATAGGTTATGGCTACATCCAATTACCTCGAAACCTGATTTTATATGGCTCCATAAATTCCTTGGATTGTGGAATCGTTTTATTTCTCCATAGGATTGGCAGTCCTTGCGGCAATTGCTTGGGGCATCAACTCCCATATAGTTAAGCATGGAATGATAAATGCCAACCCATATTTTGCAATGCTTGCAAGATCATCCGTTTCATTTCCCATTCTATTCTTGATTGCGGGTTTCAGCTTCGGTTATGCAAGTCTGACCCAATACTTCTCACCCACAAAGCTGCCTTTGGTAATGGCCAGTGCTTTTTTGATTGTTCTTGGTGATGGGCTTTTCATGCTTGCCTTAAAGTATTATCCCGTAAAACTAATTGTTCCGATTTCTTCAGTCTATCCATTGGTAACAGCATTCATTCTCATTGTAGGAAGAGTCGAACAAGTTAGATTCCAAATCCTGGTTGGTACCTTCTTGACAGTCATAGGGATTTATCTTGTTACTCGAGGTGAAGGGAATGGTTCCATAACTCTTCGTCCATTGATTTTGGGTTTAACAACTTCTGTTTTCTGGGGTTCATCAATTGTTATCGTACGGCTTATCCTTCAAGATCCAAACACTGAAGCTATCGGTTTAACAGGAGCCAGAACTTTTTTCATGGGATTATTTTCCTTGATTCTCCTTGTGACCATCCCAAAATTCAGAGAAGAAATCAGAAATGCGGAAAAACAGAATCTGTTGCATACCATCAAATACTTGGCAATGAGTGGAATAATTGGTTGGGTAATCGGAGCAAGTGCATTTTTCTTTGCAGTCCAGAAAATCGGTGCGTCAATTGCTACACCGATTACAAGTACCAATCCAATCATTGCCTCAATTTTGGGTGTAATCTTGGGAACTGAAAATATTTCAGCAATTCAACTTTATGGGATTATAATTACAGTAATTGGAACAATTATCATTGTCATATGATATTTTGACCAACACCATCCTTCCGAAATTCGAACCAGTATTTTCATCCATTCGAACTTTTCGGAAATTTTTCCAAATCTCGTCAATTTCAAAAATATTTGAATATAGTAGGCTATTTTTTCATTTTTTTCAGATTTACCAGAGGTTCCATACTTCGCGTGAGTTGCGAAAAAGTTTAATAATGCACAAAAATTCGTACCTTACACTCAAAAAAAATACCATCTGTGACGAATTTCCCATTCAGGAAAATGGAAAATTTCGTACATTTCGATGGATATTTGGTGATTAAATGAAGAAAAACAGTGCAATTGTTATGATTATTGCAGTCGCGATCGGTTTTGGATTGACAGTTGGTAGCTTAAATTACATCACAGATGTTAATTCAAACCACGTTGACTTGTTGGTTGGCTTTGAACCTAGTTCAAACCAGAACCAATTGATTTCTACTATCGCAGATTATGGTGGAAAAATCCTCAAAAAATTCGACATGATTTCTGCGATGGAGATCAGTTTGCCCTCATCAATGATCGCTAAAATCTCTCAACTTAACGGAATCCGTTATGTTGAAGAGAATCAGCGATATTATCCAGATGTGATCCCCAATGATCCACAGTGGAGCTCTCTTTGGGGTATGCAGAGAATACAGGCAGATAAGGCTTGGGACATCACGACAGGTTCCAATACTGTTGTTGTTGCAGTGATTGATGAAGGAATTGATATCAACCATCCAGATCTTGCAGCAAATATCTGGGTAAATCCAAATGAGATCCCGGGTAATGGTATTGATGATGATGGTAACGGTTTCGTTGATGATGTCAATGGTTGGAATTTTGTGGACAATACTGGTCAAGTCTATGGAGGAGACCCAACTCAAGACACACATGGTACCCATGTAGCAGGTACAATCGGTGCTGTCGGAAATAACGGTATTGGTGTTGTGGGTGTCAACTGGAACGTTAAAATCATGTCCCTGAAATTCTTGGGACCTCAGGGAGGGTCCACTGCTGACGGTATCAGTGCCATCCAATACGCAACCCAAATGGGTGCAGATATCATCTCAGCATCCTGGGGTGGCGGTGGCTTTTCACAAGCCATGAAAGATGCCATTGATGCGTTTCCAGGTCTGTTTGTTGCAGCAGCAGGAAATTCCGGTACTGACAATGATGCATCACCGCATTATCCATCTTCTTACACATCCGCAAATCTGATTGCTGTTGCTTCCTCCACAAGTACTGACGCAATGTCTTCATTCTCCAATTATGGTGCTACATCTGTTGATATTGCAGCACCTGGTTCAAGTATTTTAAGTACTTACCCCAACAACAATTACAACACCATTTCAGGAACGTCAATGGCAACACCTCATGTTTCAGGAGCTGCTGCATTGCTTTTGGCAAATGATCCTACCCTTACACCACTTCAACTGAAACAGAAGCTTATGGATAATGTTGATCCTGTTCCTGCATTCAACGGAAAGATTGTAAGTGGAGGCATTCTGAATGTATATCGTGCACTGACTGGTGCTGCACCTCCACCACCACCTCCAACACAAACTGACACATTCACAGGAACAGTTTCATCAGGATCACCCGATCAAGTTCATTATTTCGATGTGACAGATACAACATCAAATATTGACGCTACACTCAGTTGGGGAACATCAGCAGACTTGGACATGTACTTGTATGCACCAGGAGCAAATGTATATGGAACTGGGTATGTTGTTAGAGCTTACACCACTGCAAATCCTGAATCCTTGACTTATACCCCAACCCAGACGGGAACTTGGGCAATCAGGGTCAATCACTATAGCGGTGTTTCAAGCTCATATACATTGGATGTCACTTATCCAGTTTCTGGAGCACCCCCAGCAGATACAACTGCACCTACAGTGACCATCAACTCCCCGACAGGAACCGTCTCAGGTACTGTTACAGTTGATGCAACCATCACCGATAATGTAGGTGTGGTTTCAGCAGATTACAGAGTCGATGGAGGCGCATGGGTTGCCATGACCAATTCCGCAGGGTCTTCATGGACTGCCTCGTTGGATACCACAACCCTTGCCGATGGAACCCATACCCTTGAAGTAAGAGGTCTAGATGCCGCCGGAAATGTAGGAACCAGCTCAGGCTCATTCACTTCAAGCAATGCTCCTCCCGCAGACACGACTGCACCTACAGTGACCATCAACTCCCCGACAGGAACCGTCTCAGGTACTGTTACGGTTGATGCAACCATCACCGATAATGTGGGTGTGGTTTCAGCAGATTACAGAGTCGATGGAGGTGCATGGGTTACCATGACCAATTCCGCAGGGTCTTCATGGACCGCCTCGTTGGATACCACGACCCTTGCCGATGGAGCCCATACCCTTGAGGTAAGAGGCTTGGATGCCGCCGGAAATGTAGGAACCAGCTCAGGCTCATTCACTTCGAGCAATGCACCTCCCCCATCTTCAGGACATGATGTATTTACTGGATCCGTAAGTTCAACATCTCCTAACCAGATCTTCTACTTTGATGTCACTGCAACAGGTGACATCGTAGCCACCCTCTCATGGGCAAGCGGTCCTGATCTGGACATGTACCTCTATGCTCCTGGATCAGATCCAAACGGCAATGGTTGGGTTGTCAGGGCTTACACCCTCAACAATCCTGAAACCTTCACCTATGCTGCCACCCAAACGGGAACCTGGGCAATCAGGGTCAACCACTATAGCGGAAGCGCAGCTTCATTCACCCTTGATGTCACATATCCTGTCTCAGGTGGAGGAACTGGCACGGGATCACAAACATTTACTGGATCCGTAAGTTCAACATCTCCTAACCAGATCTTCTACTTTGATGTCACTGCAACAGGTGACATCGTAGCCACCCTCTCATGGGCAAGCGGTCCTGATCTGGACATGTACCTCTATGCTCCTGGATCAGATCCAAACGGCAATGGTTGGGTTGTCAGGGCTTACACCCTCAACAATCCTGAAACCTTCACCTATGCTGCCACCCAAACGGGAACCTGGGCAATCAGGGTCAACCACTATAGCGGAAGCGCAGCTTCATTCACCCTTGATGTCACATTCCCGATCACCTTGGCAGGAAATAATCAACAGGTTCAAACTGAAGCCTTTGAGATCACTACACCAGTAGTTTCAACCGTTTTCGATATTATTTGATAAGAGAACTTTCCCATTCACAATAAATTTTAATAATTAAAAAAAAATTAGATTTCAGTGCCTATTGTAAACAAGCATCCAATATCAGGTAAAAGAGAAATCATTTGTAAATCATGCGGTAATTTTTTAGTGTATAATTATTCAGAGACGGTCTACGTTTGCGAAGTATGTGGTAAGCAATATGATCCTAGGAATATATTGTCGGAACTTCATGATCAAAAGAAGCAAAAAAAGAATATTGTCCAAACTAAGGTTCTTCCAACGAAGAAACAGGAACTTCAAAATGAATGGGCAGAAATTATTGCTCATTTTGAACAAAAAGGAGATCATACATGATCTCACTGCTCTTTTTTGGATTTTTTGTTATAACTTCAATCTATGTCTTGACAATGGGATTTGCCCTCCATAGGTTTTTCAAACTTAGGAACGCAACATTTGGGAGAATATTTGTCATCTTGATGTTGGCCTATGTGAAGGTAGCTTCTGATTATATTTGGCTTGGAACATTCAAAACAAGCTGGAATTTGAATCAAATATTCTCGATCGGGAATTTTTTTGGAGCTTTGGCACTTTATTATTTCACAAGCTTATTGGCAAAAGAATGGTTCCCCTTACACATCAAAATTATTCGAACAGCATTGAATATTGTTGTTTTTCTGGCACTATTGGGTTTTGGAATTGAGTTTCTTTCTCCGGACAATCCAAGATTTCTGTATCTGATGCAAACTTCCAATGGTCTGTCATTTGCAGGGAATCCATTTTTTGCTATGCTAATTTTTGTTTTTTTTGCCTTATTGACTCTAATGTTTTCCAATCTTTATCTAGAACTTAAGAAGTTTCCAAGTAAAATAATAGATTCAGATACAAGAAGATCCTACAAATGGATTTTCGGAAATCTTGCCTTAGGACTGACCCTTGGGTTTTCTGCAATCATGATCATTCCAAGCAATCATTATTTGTTTCAACCCTCACTGATGCTTGCTCATTTCCTGATTTCATTGTCAATACTTATTATCTTTCGACAAATGGTTTCAAATCCATTTATGATTTTAAATTCAAAATCCAACCTATCAGAACTGGTAACCTCTGGATTGATCGGATGGGCACTTTTCGGGTTTGTGGATGAAGGTCCTAAAGTTTTCAGTATTTCCGAAGCCTTAATGAATCAGTACAAAATTTCCGAATCTGAAATTCTTGCCCTTTCAGTCAGTCTGATGACAGTATCCGGCTTAAACCAATCATTTGGCGAAATCACTTTCATAGTACCATTTCCTGCCAGTCAAGAAAAAGGAATAATTGAGGAAAAGGGAGAGCTATTCATCCTCTGTACTTCGTTCGTGCATCTAGATCCATCAGTAAAGGATGAAAGAATGGATGGCAAAGTCTTGGCGGTCTATACCATTTTCCTTCCAAAGTTTTTCCTGGTGATGCTGAGAAATGTAGACAAGATTACTGCCTTGGTTAAGGATACAGTTGAAAAAACTCGTGATATTCATGATTTCAATACTGAAAAAACATTGTCTGATCTTACAGTCAAGGTTCTCGATCTCCTTCTCTAGAAATAGGCGAAAAGACCTATAAAGTGTGAACATCAGGCTCATTCAGCATGAAGCTCACAAAACTGTATTTCACCTTGGTCTTCCTTGTGATTATTGCAGGATTGCAGATGCCAGCATCCGCACAGAATTCAACACCAGTTGTTGTGGAATATGATGTTCTCAACAACCAAAATGCAACAGTGACATGGTATGATGAAAACTTCAATCCGATCCACTACCAATTTTCAGAGGATGACAACCTAACAGTTTCAATTTATGATTTGAATAATTCAGAAACAAACATTGACATCACTCTTGGCAATCTTACCTTAACAAATATCCCAGATAGCGTTGCTTCAAACAATCTCATACTCTCCTATTGGAAATTGGGATACAGTCTGGGATTTGTTGCAAATGCATCCAATTGGGAGAATATCAAAATTGGTGTTGAAAATCTGACAATGTCAGTCCATACTTTTACTGAGAAATCAACCACTGATTTCTTTGGAGTTACATTGTCAATTATAGAAATCGTATTTGAGGATGGAGTGCAAGCCACCACTCTTGTCTATGAAAAAGAGACGGGACTGTTGCTTTCTGCTGAGACGGGAGCATTTGGTTTTACCCTGAAATTCAGGATCAATACTATCAATGGTGGAACCACCTTTTTTGGAGAACCTAAAACATCTACCACATCATCATCGGAAAATGCCGTTCCAATTGCCATAATTGGTATAATCATGGGGTTTGCAGTTCGGCGAAGAAAGCTCTAGAAACGAACCAATTTTGATATCTCAGATATATAATCCAAGATTTGCGCTTTTTCGATTCGATCCACAAATGATGGGTTGCTTTTCATGGCATCATACCATTTCAGAAATTCCTCTTCCATTTTCGCCTCTTCTTGGTCAATATAGTTCAATAAATACCTGTTGTTTTCTTTGGACACCAGTTCCTTTAAATTTGTAAGGATCTCTTTTGAGCGGTTGATGTCAAAATTGACAAGAGCTATTTTGGCTCGAAGAATGGAAAGAAATGATTTGAGAAGAAGAGAATTTTCTCTGACAGCAATTTCGTCGATTATTTTTGACGCCTGGTTCAGATCCTCCAAAAGTTCCTGACTTTCTGAAAGCTTGAGCTCCATAATCAACAGCTGAGATAACCGAAGGGCAGAATTGATCTTGATTTCAGGATCCGTGTCCTTTGAATAAAGAAGACGCATGAATCCTTGCTTCGCAATTTCCTTATCGATAAAACGGGGTTTATGGAAATAATCCAAGGAATGCAAATATGTTACATAGGTCAGGACGTTTGGACTTTTTGTTTCCTCAAAAATTTTCTGCAATTCAGAAACTATCTTTCTTCCTTTTTCTTTTTCGCCCCTGACAAAAAGGATAGTTCCCAAATGAAACATTGTTTTTGCCTTGACCAATACGAAGTTTGTATTTCCAATGATTTTCAATGCATTCCAGAGATAATCCTCTGCAATTCGAAGGTTACCTTGGAATTGGATGATTTTGGCAATTTCCGTTATAGTCAATACTTTTGCTTTGTCATTCTCCAACTGGGTTGCATAACTAAGAGCTTTTTGAAAATTCTCCATTGCTGAAGCAAAATTCCCGATTTGAAAATTGATTTCTCCCTTGGTTTGATAAATTTGAAATTGGAAATATTTATACCCTTGTTTTTCAAAGAAATCCTGGGCACGAGAAAGATAGGCCAAAGCTTGATTGAACTTACCTTTCTTTTTGTTGATGTTTCCCAACATCTGGAAGATCAGACCATTGAGAAAATCATAATCCATATCCCTGATTTTTGCCTCAATTTGTTGAACAATGGTTTCGGCTTCCGTAAGATTTGAAAGTTCCAAATGAATTTGTGCAATTAACAGATTGATTTCCATTTTTTCAAGGTAGGATAATGTTGGAAGCTGCTCTGCTGTGGAAACTATGGAAAAGGATTGTTTAAAATCTCCTTTATTCAAGGCAATTTTGGCAAGGGATACATAAATACGGCCAAGACCTTCCGTCAAATGGTTCTTTAGAAGAAAAGATTTGGCATCAGACAAGAAATTCTCTGCCTTTTCAAGATCACCCATATAATAATTCAGTTTTCCGAGAGTTAGCAACAATCTGGATGAAACCTGCGACTTCAGCTTTTTTTCCTCGAGAAGACTTCCCTTAATTTTCCGGATTAACCGTTGAGCCTCTTTGAACTCTCCTCGATCAGTCAATATTTCCGCCTTCATTATCTCAAGCTGGATTCTGTGTTTGGCTTCCAAATATTCTTTTTCAAGGATATTGTCAATTAAATTGAGGCTATCACAAATATTTCCCTTGTCCAAAAGGATTTCTGCATACAAAACCCCATATTCATTGTTCGGGAGATTGTTGTCCAGATTATTTTTGATATGATTCAAAACGAGCTTTGATTTTCCTTCCCGATGAAAAGCCCGAAGTTGATCAAGGGACAAGGACATTATGATTGCTATCATTTGTAGGTTTAAAGCCTTTTCTGAGTCATCTACATTTCAAAATCCTATATATAATCCAAAATTTTCTTGGCGGTTTTTTTCTGGTTGTCAAATTGAAAATATGTTTCCAATTTGTCTGGTTTTACCCATTTCCCTTCAGAATGTTCAACCAACTTTATGTCAAAATTTGAAGCAGTACAAAGGTATGAAAGTATAATGGCAGGGACACCATTCCGAAGAATTTTGTAGGCATCAACAATTCGGATTGGATTGATGTCAATTCCCAGTTCCTCTTTCATTTCCCTTTTCAGACCATTTTCCGGATCTTCATTCTCTTCAAGTCTTCCACTGGGAAATTCCCAGATTGCATAGGGAACATCCTCTCGTGGTTTTCTTTTTGCGATGAATACCTTACCCTCATTGAGCAATATACATGAAACTGCTACAATAAACCTTCCACACATTCTAGACAAATCAGAAACAATCCTACATCTATTAAACCGTTTCCAAAACCTAAACATGTGGATTATCAAACTTGGTTATTTGATGGGGACGGGGTACTTTATGTTGATGGTAAGGTTCAACCTGATGCCCCAGATTTCATACGAACGTTAAGATCTTTCAAGTTAAACTATGCATTGGTCAGCAACAATTCCACTAAAACCTTGAATCAATACTTAATGATGCTTCAATCCATGAATCTTCCTTTCAGGAAAGAGCAAATTTTTACATCTGCATATGTGTCTCCCAGATTTCTTAAAGGTGAATCCGTATATATCATAGGGGAAGAAGGAATATTCGATGCATGTTCAGAAGCAGGATTCAAGATCAAAAACAGCACACCCAATGAACCCGTAGATAATGTAATTGTAGGCATGGATCGAAATTTCAATTACACAAAGATGACCTATGCCATGAGACATATCATGAATGGAAGTCACTTTGTAGGTACAAATCCCGATGTTAATTTTCCTGCACGAGATGGTTTTACTCCTGGTGCAGGGACAATGATTGCTGCCCTCGAAACAGCAAGTGAAAGAAAGGTAAACATAATCGTGGGGAAACCACAAAAATATCTGTTTGAAACTGCATTGAAAGGGACTCCAAAGGAAAACACAATCATGGTTGGCGATCGATTTGAAACAGACATTCTAGGAGCACATAACTTTGGCATAGACACAGTTCTGGTTCGTACCGGAATTGGATCAAGATACAGCTCGCAACAAATAGAACAATTCAGGAAAGAATTCGGCTGTCCAAGATATGTTGTCAATAACCTGAACGAATTGAGAAAAGAGTTTATATCTTGAAAAACTAAGAGAAGTATATTTAGAGGAGTTTGTTAGAATAGCTTTTTTGTATTGGAAAATTGATCGGACTGAAAATCGTTCCATCTTCGTTGCAACAACCCTAGTTGCATTTACGGTCGTCATTCTCATGCAGGAGATTCTGATCCCATTGTTTGATAGAACCGGTTCACAAAATCTAGCTATTATCGGCATTCTATTGGCAATCATGATCACCCCATTTTTCTGGCAGGGAATTGAAAGAACTTGGAAGAGTTTTCGGGATCAAGCACGAATTATTTTCATTTTTCAACTTGTAGCATTTATCATCTATATTTTGTTATTAAGGGAAAACAGCTCAGACGGATTTTTTGGTTTTCTGATATTCATTGGATACAATAACCTTGTTTTGGGTATGAATTTGTTGGGAAAGATTCGATATACACTTGGAATTATGGATGATGAAAGACCAATTTACAAAGGATTCGTTGCTGTTCTCATTTTTTGGTCAGGATATAATGGACTTGGTTTGGTCTTTCCATTTTTGAACAGCAAAATCCTGATTTTTCAAATTTTCATCATTTTGCAATTGCTGGGATGGGTTTTTCTGACAAAAGACCTAGAAAGAAAAGAAATAATATTCAATTTAAGAACAGGATCGAAATCATTTGATTTCTCGAAATTTGCCATTATTCTCTTTGTATCATACTTCTTCATATTTGGAATCAATTCAACAACTTTGATCTATACATTAAAACAAGTTCCGAACCCAATTTATCTTTTCACTTTTGCAAATATTGTTGCAGGAATCTTAATAATAATGATTAATTTACGTATCCTACGTCCTGCCAACTGGTTTTTTCTTACAATAAGCCTTCAATTATTCCTTCTTTCCCTTGTGAGCTTTTTCTTTTTTGATCAGAACATTACGGCATTTTTTTCGATAGTTTCCCAAATTCTGCTCATTGTCTTTGGATTAATGGAGTTTCAAGTCCACAATCAAAATTCCTTGAAAAAACCTAACCTGGTTTTCTCTCTAAGCTTAGCCGGAATTTTTCTGGGTCCAGCAATTTTTGCTTTGAGTGAAATGGATCATTCAACAGTCAATATTGGAGGTTTCATAATCTATATCGTTTCAATGATTTCCTTGATTGGATCATTGAAAAGATACAAGGAAAACATTTCCAGAATTGACATCAAATCAAACAAGTTTCCCGATGATAAGCTTATGTTCAATCTTGAAAATCCGGATTTGTTGCCTGAAAAGGATAAGGAACTTTCTGAAATCATGGATACATTGCAACAAGATGTAAAAGGCTATGTGAAACGGGATGACGAGAAAAACGCCATCCTCTATAAAGCTGAAGATTTGGAATTACGCATTCACCTGAAAAAATTCCACAAACATCATGACAAACTCATTCAGCAATTGATTGCAACCATTCAACAATTTGAAAAAGACAACACTGCCCAAGGAAATACATTTTTCCATCCAGAAGAAATCGAAGCCTTGAAAAACAGAATAAAGGACGATATTGCCAAACTTAGCTACGGAAAAGGTCCCCGATTTATTATCTAATGAAAGCATTTTTTGTCTTGCCTGAACTCCCCAATTTCCACAACCCTGAAATTTCCAGTCTCCGAATCATAGAAAAAGGTACGTTCAACTTCTCCATGTCGGAAAAGATGATAATAATTTCCATTCTTGTAGATTTCAATTCCAAATCCACTGATACTCTGCAGTTCTATCAATTCCTGAATGGTCATTTTTGGGGAAAGCTTGATGGCTCCAAAGAAATATGTATCCTCAAGCAGTTTTGGAAGAAGAAATGGTCCATCCTTCAATAATGAACTAGTCTTCATTGAATGAAGGATTTCTGTCAAATCTTGGCCAATCACTAATAATATTTCAATCAGTCCACTATTTAAATTGAGACGGGCATTTTGTAGGGAGACACCATTGCGAAAGTATTCCAGTGTAGTGAAAATTTCAGTGTGTGTTGAAAACAAAAAACATTTTACATTCAGTCATTCGAATCCCGTACCTGCTCAATTTTATCTGGTTTTTTTCGCTTTTTTGTACTTCCGTATTTCCTGTTCAACAAAAGGTAAATAGGAACTTCCAGATTTTGCATTATGGAACCTGTCATTGAACTTATGCAAAATCTGGTGCAAACAGATACAACCGTCGGTCATTCAGAAGATGGGGCAAGGATTCTCAAGGAATTTTTTGGTGACAATGGAATTTCTGCTCAATTGGACAATTATGAAAAAGGAGAAGCAAATGTCATTGCATCGATCGGACCAAAGGAAGCACCTTCAATAATCATTTCAGGTCATATTGATACAGTTCCGTTCGGAAACATCGAAGATTGGAAATACCATCCACTTTCCGGAAAAATCGTTGAAGGAAACATGTGGGGCAGAGGTACTGTTGACATGAAAGGAGGTACTTCAGCTCTTGCTCAGGCTCTTGTTGATTTGGTGAACGTGGAAGATCAATTGCAATACAGGATAGTTTTTGCCGGAACTGCACAAGAAGAAGTTGGTTTACTTGGTGCCAAGGTTCTAGAGCGCCAAGGGATAATGAAGGATGCAACCCACCTCATCATAGGAGAACCGACAGATCTTGAACCCAAATCATTCGAAAAGGGAATCATCTGGTTTGACATCATTGCCATTGGGAAACAGGCACATGCATCAAGACCGGATCTTGGAAACAATGCCATTGAGGCTTTGGGACGATTGATGCCGAAACTCAAGAAGATTCTTCCAGATCATTCCATTCCTGAAGTTGGAAAGACCACAATCAATTTTGGCAAGATTTCCGGAGGAACAGCATACAATGTTGTTGCTGAAGAGGCAAGACTGTCATGCGACATCAGAACCACTCCAGGAGTTGACAATCAGGAAGTTATCGATAGGGTGAAACAACTGCTTTCTTCAATGGATGACGGAATTGATTACAGATTTGAATTTGTTCAAGAGGATAGGGCAGTTCAAAGCCAGACCAAGGATTTTCCCCTGATGGTTAAGAAAGTAACCGAGGAAATTAGAGGAACTCAGGTTGAAATTGGAGGAACATATTATGCAACTGATGCTGCTGCCTTCATGGCAAACAAGGACTTGCCAATGGTCATTTTCGGACCGGGTTCAACAAAATTGCTTCACCAAAGAAATGAACATTGCCCTATTGAACAAGTTCTACAAGCTCGAAAGATCTATACCCAAATACTCCGGAATCTGAATGATCTTAGCTGAAAATCTCATTTTCTATTTCTGATGTATTTATCATGAGTAATCCAGTTTCCGTTGCACTGACAATGGCATTTCCATTGTCACTTCCAAATGTAATGATCAAGACCCTGTCAGGATCGGTTGATTTTGGTTTCGGACTTACATTGGCTATTGAGCCATCATTGGGGAAAATCCATCTGTCATTGCCATTGATTAGAATTAACGCACCTGTGGCACCAGATCTAATTGCACTGTCTCTTTCGAAAATCCCTCCAACCATATTCAGATCAAGGGTCGGATCTCGTATGGCAACAATTGCATGATGATCATCCAAACGGTATTCATCTGGGATGGAATATTTTGGTTGAAGATAGACCTTAAGTTTCTTTTCAATTTGGTGAAGCAGGTCCATACCTTTGCTTGTCAGAGTAGTGCCTCTTCTTCCAGACGATTTTCCAGGCGGTCTTACAATATCCATATCGGCAAATTCCATAAAAATTCTTCTGATTTTTGCTTTGGTTGTACCGATGCGTTCAGCCAAGGTGTATCTCCCAATGGATCCTTCACCTAGATAAGTGAGAGCAAGAACATAATATGACAAGGGAATCTTTTCAGCCTTCACCAAAATCTCATCAAAATCTAAGTTTTAGTGTTTTCGGACGGATTTATTTCAAAACCACAATTTTCCTCTTGCATAATGTATTTGAGCTTGAGTACTACAATCCATTGATGGCAGACAAAATTAGGATAGGTATCATCGGTACTGGTTTCGGTGCCAAAGTTCATGCCCCTGCAATGATCTACCACGACAATTTCGAAGTTGTTGCAATAGCGGGGAGAAATCCCGAAAAGACAGAGAAAATTGCCAAGGATTTGGAAATTCCCCATTTCTATACCGATTGGCGAACAATGCTCAAGGATGAAACATTTGATGCAGTCAGTGTATCCACACCTCCTTATCTCCACTTCACGATGGCAAAGGCGGTACTTGAAAACAATTTTCACCTTCTTTTGGAGAAGCCAACAACTGAAACCGCTCTTGAGGCCAAAAAACTCGTAAGATTGGCAGAGGAAAACTCATTGGTGGGAATGATGTGCCATGAGTTCCGTTATCTTCCCCATTTTCATTTCTCACATGATCTGATCAACCAAGGAAAAATCGGAACTATCAGGGAAATTTATATGCAGACGTTTTTTGGATCCTTCTCTAATGTTTCAAGATTGCAGGGTCATTGGTTGCTTGACAGCAAATATGAAGGAGGAATGCTTGGTGCCATCGGTTCTCATATGATCGACCGCATTCGATTTTTGACAGGAAAAGAATTCAAGGAAGTTGCGGGTCGAGTCACAAGAAAGATTCAAATTCCGGGATTTTCTTCTGATGACGGATTCAGTGCCGTCTTGAAAATGGAGGATGAAATAATCGTCAATATGGCGGTAAGTGCTACAGTTTCACCTCCCCCACCCTCTACCCTAATCATTGGGGGCTCAGAAGGAACATTGCTGATTTCAAACAGAGACGTCATGTTTGCGGGTTCGGAAGACCAGACTTATGACAAGCTTGACATTCCCACCTCCTATTCGATGGACATGAATCTTGCAGAAAAAGATCAAAGAATTCCTCCGTTCCTCAAGCTTCTTGATCGCTTTGCCAATGCTATTGAAACAGGTGAAATGAAAACGCCGTCACTACATGATGGATGGTTGAATCAAGTAACCCTTGACGGAATCAAATCAAGTCAAAAAACCAACAATTTCATCAAGCTTGATTCAAGCCTGTATTGAATTTTTCCACTTTTCCCATGTGGCAACAACATACAATTAAACCCACCAACGATTGATGATTTGATGGCTGAAGATAGCGGAATGGTGATCCGCAACCGTAAGGAAGACCATGTGAATCTGGCTCTCACGGAAAATGTAACGGTTTCCGGTGTCACCAACGGTTTTGAAGATTTTGAATTTGTTCCTACAGCGATTCCAGACATTGATTTTGATGAAATCACAACAGAAGTAAATTTTCTCGGATCTACCTTCAATGCACCAATAATGGTGGCAGGAATGACAGGAGGATATCCAAAGGCCAAAGACCTAAACACCAGACTTGCAGAGATCTGTGCCAAATTAGGAATCCCGATGGGGGTCGGTAGCCAGAGAGCCATGCTAGTAAGACCTGAAACAATAGATACTTTTGCCGTCAAAAAAACAGTTCCGGATGTATTTCTTGTTGGAAATCTCGGATTAGTTCAATTTAGCTATGATTTCACAATTGACCATTATCATCAGGCTGCAGAACTGATTGAGGCAAATGCAATGGCAATCCATGTCAATTCCTTTCAGGAATTGTGTCAACCTGAGGGAGATCTGAATTGGAAAGGCTCATGGGACAATCTCCGGAAGATTTGCAAGGAATCCAAAGTTCCAGTCATTGCCAAAGAAGTGGGAACTGGCATTGCATTTGATGAAGCTCAACGGTTAAAAGAAATCGGATGCGATGCAATAGATGTAGGAGGCGCCGGAGGAACCAGTTGGCCTAAACTTGAACTGTTCCGAAACCAAAAGGATGATGCACTCTCGTTGACCGATGAAACTCTCAAATGGGGCATACCCACAGCCTTTGCTACATGGGAAGCGACTAGAGTCCCTGAAATAGAAATTATTGCAACAGGAGGAATGTATCATGGGTTGATGGCGGCAAAAGCCTTGGCAATGGGGGCAAAAATGGTGGGAATTGCTCGTCCGGTTCTCAAGGCATTGGTCGATTACGGTTCGGAAGGTGCTGAAAAATGGTTGCGACACTATATTTTGAACATCAAAAGAGTCATGTTTCTGTTGGGAGTAGACAGCGTTGAAACCCTCCGAAAGCAGAGAGCAAAGCTCATTCCCCTCAGAAAAGCAAGAGAATGGCTAACCTACAGGAACATGCTTTGAATTAAGTATTAATACAACTTCTTCCAAATACACCATATGGAAAATCAGAAAGAAAGATTGGAAAAGCTGAAGAAGAAAATGGAAACTGCAAAAACCATTGTTGAGCAATTGCAGGAAGTGGCGGAAATAGATGGAGAATTAACTGTTGAGGAAACAAGACTGATCAACAGCATTGCCATGAATGTCAACGAATTCTACAATCTTGTTGAAGCTGCCATGGCCGACAATACCATTACTGATGAAGAATTAGAAGAAATACATGTGTATGAAAAACGAATCATTCAAGAAGCAAGTTCAGAAGCATTCAAGGATGGCAAAATTTCACCGGAAGAACGTGCACTTTTGACTAAACTCATTTTTATCATGGAAACAATGGAAGAATAAGAAATTTGGTTTTTCACTCGAAGAGTAAATTTATATCTCCTTCAGAAAAACTGAATTATGCACCAAATGGTGAAAAAAGGAAATATTTGCCTATTTTTAGGAGTATTACTTATTGGCAGCTTGTTTTTCTTTACATCCACAAGTCTGGTCAATGTAAATGCATCTCCCAAAATATTGCAGGAAGATCATTTTATATCTCCAGACTGGGATCAAACCAATCAGCAAATTCAAACGCAGTTGAAACAAGCAGTTGAAAAACAAGATGCTTGGAAGAATCTAATCGAAAACTATGGATCCGGAAAGATTCAAGATCGGTACCTGATATTTGCAGCCAATGAACGAGAATTGGAAATGCTTCAGATGTTGCAGGTGGATACCCTCTATCCAAATCTCAGAGCTGCAAAGGTTTTCCTTTCTCCAGAAGAAGCCTCTCTTGCAAGAACTGTATTCACAAGAGGGGTCTTCAATGCAGAGGCCGTGGAAAATACTATCATGTACACACAGGCATACCGGCAGGTAGAGGTTCCACCCACCTTCAGAACCAATGCCTATGAAGATGCCGACCTGATGAATGTTGTTCCACTTTGGGAAATGGGATACAATGGCACTGGCGTTTTGGTCGGTGTTGTTGACAATGGTGTTAACTTTGATCATCCAGCACTTGCTCACGCATTCCACTCCTATGAAGTTTTTGCCCCGCCAGAATATCCGGGAACTAAAGGTCATGGAACCCCTGTTGCCGGAACCATTGCAGCAGACGGAACAGGTGCAGAACCCAATGCCACTGTTGGACTTGGTACTGCATTTGGTGCAAAAATTGCAGCCGCAGAATTGGGAAGTATAGGAACAAATGGAGTCATTGGTGACTTTGTCGGTGCATTTGATTACATGATTGGATTGGGAGAAGTGGATGTAATCAATTTCTCAATTGGAGGTCCTATCAATTGGCTCGAACCAGTTCTTATCAGAATGGAGGAAGCAAACATTGTTTTTGTAACCTCCGCTGGAAACAGTGGAACTGGTGGCTCAGCAGTTTTGGATCCTTATACCGTAGGTGGTCCAGGTTCCAGCAATCATGCAATTGCCGTAGGAGCAACCACCCATTCACTGACTCTTGCCAGTTTTTCATCTGAGGGACCGGGAGACCTTGGCGTTCAGAAACCAGATGTAGTTGCACCAGGAGTGAATATTTACTCAACTTCTGCAAGCGGTGGATGGAACTTGAACAGTGGAACCTCATTTTCCTCACCACTTACCGCAGGTGCCATAGCTACCGTCATTTCCGGATTGGAAGCAAATGGCGTCAATTGGACAGTTGGTGTAATCAAGGCAGCATTGAGAAAAACTGCAACTGACATTGGTCTTCGAACAACACAACAAGGCGAAGGATTTGTCAATGCAAAAGCAATGTTTGACTATCTTATGTCTCTTCCAAGAGATGCCAATGGAGTACCGAAAGCCTTTGATGTGGGACCAAAAGAAGGTCCTTTAACAACCTACACAAAGATTCCTCTCGATGTTGTCACATCAGTTCCCCTTCTCGCCTATACATCATTCATAGATGAGATAAACTTCACATTGAGCGGAAATGTTACGCAATTCCTAACTTTGGACATCCCTTCACCAACCGATGAAGGTTCCTACAAGATTTGGTTGAACGCGGATACATTGAACAACAATATCACAGAAGGGACATATGTTGGCACCCTTTATGCAACTCTTGAAAATGATACCATTACCATACCCTTGGAATTCACTATTCTTCCACCACCTAAAGGAAGAATCTACATTGACAATTACTATACCGTTTTTGATGAATATGAGGCAATTGGTCAGTCCTCATTGTTCATGGGAACCGCAATCTCCAACTTAATTCTTGATGGCTTTTGGGTTCAAGAATTCAATGTCCCATTCAATGCAACAACTGCCAGCAATTTTGATGTGGTCTGGTTCTTCAGCCCATTTGGTGATGATGCAGGTTCTGGCTTCTTTTCTGGAACTTTGGATCAAACAGCAATTAATGAATACCAATCCTACATCAATGGTGGAGGATCAGTATTTATCACTCTTCTCTCACCCAAAGAACCAGATGAATTGGAATATGATGGAACCGATGAAGACGTTGCGTCTGTCAATTCCTTAATTGAACCCTTTGGTATTACAATGCCTTCAACCATTGACGATGATGCAGCAGATGTACAACGAACTGCAAATATTGTAGATGGAAACAGAACCATCTTGGGAAGACATGCTACTGAAATCTCCACGAAAGGATTTCCATTGACACTTAGTGGAAATGCACGACCGATAGCAGCAGATGAAGACGGCAATGTCATCATTGCAGCCAACAGTGCACCAGGAAGAGGTAGAGTAGTTGTCACAAGCAGTAATGATTGGTTCAGTTCAGAATACCTATCAAGCTCAAACAAAGCACCAAACGCGGTGGATTTTGTCAAAGACTTGTTCGACTACCTTGTTCTGGATGCACAGGTGGAACTAATATCTGAGACCAATACACATGACTTGCTCGATGTTACTGTCCAAGTCTTCGAGAATAATACCCCAGTTTCAAGTCAACCCTCAATCAAGATTCTGGACAATGATTTGGTCAGTGGAATCACACCGAATGTAACTGATCTAGGGAATGGTACCTTCAGAATAGTGGTTGAATTCACTGTTGAAGGAATTTATACACTTCAAATTGCATTAGGAAATGAATACCTTGTAATACGGGGAATGAAAGATGTAACCGGTCCTGAAATCACAACTCAAAGAGCACAGGATCTGAACTTTTCAAGACAAACCTCAATCATTCTTTATAGGTTCAGTGTCCAAGATCCCCTTTCAGGAGTTGATCTCAACTCTATTGAGGTTACCATTGACAACATGACCAATGGGTTCACCGTTTCCATCGACGACAAAACCAACCAAGTTTTTGTAACCTTCTCTGCATCAATTGTTGATTTGTCACTACCTGAACACCATCTTGTGGTCAGAGCGAAGGATCTGTATGGCAATCTCTCAGAACTTGACATGAGGTTCTATGTGTATGGCCAAGATACAACAACGGAATCTTCGACCTCAACCACCACAACAACGACGACAACATCCACGGAAACAAACACAACATCGAGTGAAACAGAAAGCAGTCCGGTTTCAATCGAAATTGTCCTTTTGGCATTTGCCTTTACTGTTTTTGCAATTCCTCGATTCAGAAAAAATCGTCATTAGTTTGCTAAAATAATCCCTTTAAGTTCTACAATCATCAAAAAAACTTCTCAAAGAAGAAAAACAATCAATTTCTTTGATATGAAATCCGATCTTTGATATGAAATACAATCTGAAACCCTCATTCAAATTGTGAATGGCAAGCGACATTTTTTGCGTTTAGTGTGGATTAAGCGCAGAAATGACCACATCTCAAATTTCTTTGGAAACAAGGCAGATCAAGAAAAATTTTGCACACCACTAATGACATTGCCTATGGTTCCAATGCAACTGATATCTCCATTAGTCCTTTCGGATATCTGAAGAGGAAACAAGAGCGAGAATGAAGAACACCACTGCAAGACCTAAAATCACTGAAAATTCCAACCATAATTGTTCAATTCCCCAGCCGCGTAGCATGATCCCTTCAAAAATTCGGATTCCGTAGGTTAACGGAATGAATTTTGAAATGAAGGCAATTGATGGAGGAAATGTAGATACAGGAAGTATCATTCCTGAAAGCGCCAATGATGGTATTGCTATAAGAACAGCCATTTGAACCGATTGAAACTCATTCTTGGCAAAATTAGAAAGAAGGAATGCGAGGAAGATATGTGAAATACCGTATAAAAATCCAGCAACGAAGAGAAGTCCCAAACTCCCATGGATTGTCGCACCAAACACATAAATTGCGATGGTCAGGACAATGATCGTTTCAATCAATGCCAAAAAAGTCAGTGCAATGACATATCCCAATATTCGTTCAATGGGGGTCAATGGAGTCGTGAACAGACGTGTTTTCGTATGACTCACATCCTCCCGTATTGCAGTCAGGACAGAGATGAGCAAAATCAGAAATGTAAGGATATAGCCCATCACAGCAGGAATGGAAACATCCAACCCCGACAATTCCCCGACACCATATGCAGGATGCTCCTCAAATTGCACACCTCCCTCTGCAAGATCTCCCAAAGCATCTGCAATTGCCTGATAGACCGCGGCCTTCAACTGGGGTTTTGTTCCATCAAAATAGACAATTATTGTTGCATTGCCTGTTGCAAGGAGATCTTCGGTGAAATTTTCAGGAATAAGAATTGAAGCCTCAATCTCAGCTTTTTCAACCAAATCAATACCCTCCTGATAATTGTCGCCAACGATATTCACATTCTCATGACCTTCCAACCCATCCACAATTGTATCGCCGAAAACCGTGACCTTATTCGTAAAAGGGTTGGTTACCCCCTTATCCTGATTTTCAACCACTATAGGAACATTGTTGATATCCCCAGAGAGAACAATCCCAAAGATGAGCATGAAGAGAATGGGAAATATGACAAGCATGGCCACTGTCCTATGATCCCGACGGAACTGTTTCAGAACACGGGTTGCCAAAGCTGTAACCCGATATAGTGCAAAATGACGATGTCTAGTTTTCATTGGTACCATCTCCACTGAGTTTTATGAAAAGTTCCTCAACATTTTTCACCTGATGCCTTTGCAGAAGTTCAGAAGGAGTTCCTTCCTCGATGAGCCGTCCTTCACGCATCAGACCAATCCTGTCTGCTTTCTCTGCTTCGTCCATCACATGGCTTGTTACCAGAATGGTCTTACCTTCATTTCTCAGCGATTTGAAAAAATCCCAGAAATAAGCCCGTAAGATCGGATCAACACCCACCGTTGCCTCATCGAAGAGAATCAATTCTGGAGAATGGATCAAAGCACATGCAATACTGACACGACGTTTCATCCCACCTGAAAGATGTTCACAGGTTGTATCGCGTTTCTCCTCCAGTTTCAAGATCTTGAGCAATCTGGATCCTTCATCCTCGATCTCCTGCTTGCTCATCCCGTACAGTCGTCCAAAAAAGCTGATATTTTCCCAGACACTCAAGTCAAGATATATGGAGTATTCCTGTGGGGCAACCCCTATCAATTGGGAAAGTTTCCTCCTTTCCTTCGGAATATCAAGTCCCAATACTTTCACCCGTCCTGATGTGGGCCTCAGCACTCCGCTAATGATATCAATCGTAGTTGACTTTCCGCTTCCATTTGCTCCAATAAAGGCATAGATCTCTCCCTTACGAACCTTAAGATCAATTCCACGAACTGCCTTTACGGTACCTTTCAAATAATTCTTGACAAGATTATGGGTTTCGATGGCATATTC
>CAZYCQ010000032.1:0-10847 GCA_964645535.1 uncultured archaeon
TTCCTGGGAGGCAAGCAACCTCAAAGTGAGAAGGGAATCATGATCGAGTTTCTGAATAATTGCCGATTTGCAAACTTCTGTTTTTTCATTCAAGAAAACGTCAATAAGCAATTGTTGATCATCGAGCGACTGTATGCCTTCAAGTCGGACATATTTATTGGTATCCTGTTTGAGAAGTTCCGCAAGTGTTTTCTGGTCTTCGATCTTTGCAATGGCCATTTTGCGTAACCACCAATCAGGGGAAGAAGTGACGACCCTAGCAAGGAGTTCATCTCCATCTAATTTGGATACCGCAAGTTTCCGATTGTCTGCATTTGGATCTGAAAGGGCAATTTCACAGAGGATATGTTGATCAGAAATCTTTTGGATTGCATGGAAGCGAATGATGGAAACTGGATCATTCAGAGCCAATTGGATAAGATGAGACTGATCTTTAAGTTGATTGATTTCCTTCAGTTTGAGTTTCCAATTCTGGCTCAATTCAATTATGGGTTGATTTATGAGATTAAGAAGCTTATGTCTTTTCCGTGAGCCGGATACGAGGGGCAATACCCATTGACATCAATTCTTGCAGAAGGAGCTTGAATGCATAGGAGACGACAATCTTGCTTACATTGACCTCGTCTCTACAAAGGGGACACTGCATTTTCTCCAGCTTACGATTGTAATAGGCCAAGAAACCGCACTGTTCACAGAATAGCGCTTCTGACTTGTCAGATTCATCCAACAGTCTTTCTTTGAGAACCAAAGCGGTTCCATGCCCGATAAGGCAATCACGTTCCATTTCACCAAATTTCAGACCACCTTCACGTGATCGACCTTCAGTTGGCTGTCTTGTAAGGATTTGAACGGGGCCTCGAGCTCGTGCATGGATTTTGTCATTCACAAGGTGGTGGAGTTTCTGATAGAATGCGATTCCGATAAAGACATCGGTATCAAGCATTTCTCCAGTACGCCCATCGTACATCAATTCCCTTCCATACCGTTGATATCCCGCAGCATGCAAGGCTTCTGTGATGTCATCGACTCTTTCTCCTTCGAATGGCGTTGCGGTAATGAAACGACCAGAAATTGCGGCAAGCTTACCTGCAAGAAGCTCAATTAATTGGCCAATTGTCATTCTAGATGGAATGGCATGTGGATTGATAATAAGGTCGGGAGAAAGACCATTCTCGGTGAATGGCATGTCGGCAGGATTGACAAGGTTTCCAAGAACTCCTTTCTGTCCATGACGGCTAGCGAATTTGTCACCCAATTCAGGGATTCTAAGAGAACGCATTCTAACTTTAACAAGTTTGTGACCTTCCTGTGTTTCAGTCAAGATAACAGAATCGACAATGCCGGATTCCCCGAATCTCATGGCTTGTGAGGTTTCACGTCGTTGTTCGGTTCCAATATCGAAATCCTGTTGTTCTTCAATAAATCTCGGAGGACTAGTTCGACCAATGATCACTTCACCTTTCTTTCCATCAATAAATGTTTCCGGTTCAACAATTCCGTCTTCGGCCAAATGTCGATAGACTTCAGGATCCTTGTATCCTCTGACACTATCGTCAGGAATGCAGAATTTGTCTTCCTGTCCACCAGGATATCGACGTTCTTCGCTGACATATGCTCGGAAGAAAGTTGAGCGTCCCAAGCCACGATCGACAGCACCTTTATTGATGATCAGACCGTCCTCCATGTTGTAACCACCATATGAGAGGACTGCGACCACAAAATTCTGTCCAGCGGGTCTTAAGTTGAATTTTATGGCATCGATACCATGTGTTTTCACTATTGGAACTTGTGGATAGTGAAGGATATGAGCACGGGTATCCATTCTCAGACGGAAGTTTGCTGCATAAATGCCCAATGATTGTTTGGCCATTCCTGCCTCATAGACGTTTCTGTCAGACCGGTTATGCTCTGGAAAGGGAATGAGTGATGCACAAATCCCGAGAATGGCAGCAGGGGAAATTTCCACATGGGTATGTTCCTTAGTTATGTCATCATAGGTCAGCGCAATGTAGCAGTTTTCTTCCTCTTCCGTATCGAGGTATTCGATGATTCCTTGACGTGTAAGGTCTCGCCATTGCAGTTCTCCAGAGAGAACACGTTCAACATGAGATTTGGTGAGAAGAGGACGTCCATCCTTAACAATTATCAAGGGTCTACGGACGCGACCTCTATCAGAATTGATCTGAATCTCCTTGGTTTCTTCATAGTAAGCCACATTTACACCAGGATCAAAGATACGATTTCTTCGTCCTTGCCTGATCTTATAGACAAGACTCTCCCCATCTGGATGAGTTCCAATGAAAGCACCATTTAGATAGACTTTTGTCACATTAGGATCACTTTCATTTCCATCAGGATCAACACCAAGTTCATAGGTTTCCTGTCGAACATGATCTTCATCTCCTTCGGTGGAGATATAGGCTTGCAGTGCAAGATTTTTCACCAATCCACAATTTGGACCTTCTGGAGTTTCAGAGGGACAGATTTTTCCCCAATGAGTAGGATGGAGATCCCTTGCCTCGAAATGGGGTTGGGAACGTCCAAGAGGTGAAACAACTCTTCGGAGATGGCTGAGAGATGACATGTAATTTGTTCTATCAAGTAGTTGGGAAACACCAGCCTTTCCACCTACCCAATTGCCAGTTGCCAAGGCGTGACGGAGTCTTTCAGAAATGACATCGGCACGAACGGCAGTTTTCAGAATCGAACCCCTGTTTCTGTTGAAATTCCTTTCAAGCTGGTACTTTATATCTCGGATGAGGCTTCGGAAGGCATTTCTGAAAAGCAGAAGCAACAGGTCCCCAGCCAAATTCAACCGTTTGTTTGCGTAATGGTCTTTATCATCAGGAGATCGTTCACCCGTTTCCATTTCCAAGACTTTCTGAGCCATTTGGCAAAGAAATATGGCCTTCTTTCTACGATCGGACTTTTCATTGCCAAGATGAGGAAGGAGGTAGCGGTCAAGCACCTGCTGTGTACGACTCATCCGGTATTCTTTTGTTTGACCCACCGCAACCCGTTTTCCGATGAAATCAAGGGCTTCTTCCTCCTTCCTGACTTCCTCTGCCTGCAAGATTGGCAAGAGTTTGGCTCTAACCTTTGGAGTGGATCCAATTCTTCTTGCAATTTCACCATCTTTTTCCATACCCAAGGCACGAAGAAGCACAATCAGGGAAATCTTTCTGGCGACACTGGGAAATGATACACGAAGATTCCCATCCCTTGCCCTTTCCAAAGTGACAGGTGCACGAAAACCTTTCATGGTCGAAAAGACCTTTGCAAGAGAAGTTGCGGTTTTGTTTTCAAGCTTCTCAACAAGTATTCGGTTTGGAGCAAGGTCCTCTTGGGTAACCAAAACTCTTTCGGAACCGTTGACAATGAAGTAGCCTCCTTCATCAAGTGGATCCTCTCCATGTCTGATTTTGGTTTCGTCATCCACACCATAAAGACGGCATTTAATGGAATTCAGCATAATTGGGAGGTGTCCTATGAAAACCTTATCCTTCGGGGTCTTTCTAGTCTCTCCTTGAACTGCATCCGGATACACAGCAGTCATTGTGAGATAAATCGGAGCGGCATAGGTAAGATTCCGAATACGCGCTTCCATAGGCCAGATTTCAGATCGTGATCCATTGGCCTCTTTAATTTCAGGTTCCCCAACAGAGATTTCCTCAAGGATAACATACATACCCCTATTGTCTTCAGGGCGGATTTCAGCTTCTTCAGAGACAACTTGGGCAAGACCTTGGGTAATGAAAGAGTTATAGGAATCAAGGTGCTGGCGAACCAATCCAAGATCTTTGAACATGGCATTAAGGATGACCCACTTATCGTCGGCAGTCAATTGGTAATCTTCATTCAACGGATCCTCCATTTCGTCGAATGAAGAGGAGGAAGAAGGTGATCGATCAGTCATCATACCTTTTTGAGCGTGTATTTATTTGAAATTAATTAAAGGAACAATTTATGAGAATTGGGGTTGAATGACATATTCCTTACATCAGTTGAACTTTCCAGTCGTTTTTCGGTACAGACCGGGTTCTACCGGAGTATTGGAAATGAAATTTGTGGATAAATTTGTCCATTTTTCCTTCGTTTGCTAAAGAAGCATCAGACCTTGAGAGAGGGCGAAAATTTTAGAGGAAGATAAAGCAGAGATAATTGAGGATTTTTGACAGTCGATGATTCCATCCATCAACTCAAGCTTTACATTAATTCAGGGAAATTCATGGATGCTCTTGAGGAAATTAAGAATCTTGAGGAAACAACCCTTCCCTTGGACAAGAGAATAGAAATCGACATTCTTAAAGGAAAATTGTCGCTCGAATTAGGAGAAATTGAGGAAACTCGAAAAATTGTTGAAAGAGTGGTAAAAACTTCAAAAGAAATTAACAAGAATACAGTTTTCCTCAAAGTCCTTACGTTGCAAATAGGACTTAATATTTTAGAAGGGAACATCGATCAGGCATTTATTCAAATCGATGAATTTGAACGACGATTAGAAAAGCTTTTGGATCGTGAAAAAAGAGAATTAGAAGAGGAAATTGGATATCTGCATTATGAGAAAGGGATACTGTATTCGCGGAAAGGCAATTATGAGATAGCAATTGAGGAATTCAAGAAATATTACATGGTATGCAAACAGATGAGTTTACGTCGAAATTTTGGATTAACTGCATATCAGTTGGGAGAAATTTTTCGGCTGATTGGCAAGATTGAGACTGCAACAGATTATTTGATAGAAGCATTGCGTGTTTTTGAGGAGATTGAATATTATGAAGGAATGGCAGCCGTATATACTGCATTGGAGGAGATATATCGATATGCAGGGGATACAGATATGGCATTTTCCTACGCCCAGAAAAAGAAGGATTTGGATGCGAATGTTCGTCTGAAGAATGAGCTATTGAAATCAACAAGAACGATTACAAGGCTTAATCGCGAAATTGAGCAACTCAATAGGGAAAGGATGGAATTAGAACAGAGAGTGCTAAGTCTTGAATTCGAATTGAATTCAGATATGAGGAACCTGCAAGGCGATTTAAACGAAAACCTTCTTAGAGAAAGGAAAGAGATGGAGGAATTGAAAAAACTGCTTGAGGTAAAAGAAAAAGAAATTGAAGCGTTAAGAGAGAAATTGGAGGAGAAAAAAGAAGCGGATAAAAGCGATACGGAAGCAATTACAAGACAGCTACTAGAACTTGAAGAAGAGAAGCAGAATCTCATATGGAAATTGGAGGGAAAAGATAAAGAGATTAGAAAGGCAGAAGAGAAAATTTTGTCGCTTGAAAGTTCTTTAAACGAGAAGGAATCCAAAATTGAATTCTTGGAGAGAGAGATAGCAAGAAAGGAAGAAGAGATTGAACAGCTGGAAAACCAAATTGCAAAAATAAAGGAGGAACATCAAAAAGACATTGATGAGTTGATTCTTGGACAAAAGGAGGAGCTCACCTATTTTGAAAAGAAATTCTTCAACCAGAATAAAGAAATTGAACAGAAAAACCAGCAAATAGCAGAATTAAGTGAAAAATTGAAGGAATTAGAAAGAGAGAACAATAAACTTGGACAAGAAATTCAGATGGTACGGAATGAACAAAATAATGACAAAACAATAGAGCTTCAAAACAAGATCAAGCAATTGGAAACCAAGTTAAGTAAAGTGACACGACAAAAGGATACGATAGAAAACAGATTGGAATCCCGTGAGTTAGAATTAGCTAATTTTAAAGATAGGATAAGCACTCTTACAACCATGCTTAATGAGAGTGAAAAAGAAAAGGAGCAGGTAGTCTTAGACTTGAGTTTAGCCATGGAAAGAATTGAAGAACTGAAGCAAGTCATCGAAAACATGAAAGAAGAAAATAAAGAGTTGCAACAAGAAATTCTTGCAACACGAGACAGAAAAGAGGAACCAGAAGTTCCGGCAACTGCATCTCCAGTGAAAGCCGTTGAGAGAATGCCAATTATGAGAAGCACAGTCCAACAAAGGAAGAGGGAACAACTGAAAACCCCAGAGGCTCTCAAGTTGGCGGACAGTGTAGAAGAGGTTTTAGAAATCGAAACGGAGATTAGATTAAGACGGTTGGCAATGAATGCAGGAATTGCGCCATTTAAAGCCTTGGAAGCAGTTAAAGAACTGGAAAAGGCAGGGTTGATTGAAATAATTTATTCAGGAAAAGATGATTTGAATCCAATTATTAAGAAAAGGTGAATATATTCAAATTTGAAAAAAACATGCGAGATACAATGGCTGATGACTATGAACAAGCAAAGCAAGGAAATATAGATGCCATGTTCAGATTAGGAAAATCATTCCAAGCGCAGCGGTTTTTTGAACCAGCAATTGAATGGTTAAGCAAGGCGGCGCAATTAGGCCATCATGAAGCAGCACTTCATATTGCAGATTTGTTCGTCAATCAACAGAAGCTTAATGATGCAGCGAAATGGATTGAAAAGGTACAGGATGACAACACCCTTCTTGCAAAGGAGGTCATAGGCAAATACTTTTTCCTCCAAGGGGAAAATGAAAAGGCAGAACAATATTTACTTGATGCATGGAAAAATGGGAGCAGGGAAGCAGCACTTCTGTTAGGAAAGATGTACGAGCAGCAAGGACAGACAAATGAAGCAATAACGTGGTATGAGAAAGGATTAAAAGAGAATGTAGCAGGAAGCATTCCACATCTCATCAGGTTATTGAAACAAATGAACTTTGAAGAAATGGTTGATACGTGGATAGACTGGATTATTAAAAATATGGAACTTGATCATTTGAAACAGGTCATTCATGTTCTTTCTGAACTAAAAGACCGAGATCGAGTTATTTATTGCCTCAAAGAAGCAGCACGAATGGAAGACCCTGAAGCTTTTGCTAGTCTTGGAATGATTGCATTTGGGGAAGGACAAATGGAGGAAGCCATCAAATATCTGGAAAATGCCATTGAAAATGGATTGGAGGAGGCCAGAGTAAATCTAGGGGTAGTTTTGATTGAAACTGGAAAAAAGGAGGAGGGATTGGAGGAACTAGAAAAGGCAGCAAAGATGGGAAATGCGGAAGCAATGTTCAATTTAGGGTTATATCTTGTTGACCAATCCCCTTTCACTGCATTGAAATGGTTGGAAGAGGCATTGGAGGGAGGGATAGAAGAGGCATTTGATATCATTGAAAAATTGCGTTCAGAAATGGAAAAGGCATATCAGAAAAAGGACAAAAAATCAGAACAGAATTTCTGAGAAAGTGGCGTGAAATGATAAACCCTTTTTAATTGAGAGGAAACCAATCTATTGTACAATATGACAGAAACCGTGTCCTTCAAAAGAGATTTAGAAGGGATTCCGACAATTAAGCTTGTAATCTATGGTCCGGCAGAAGCTGGAAAAAGTACTTTATTGGAACTTTATTCCATCATTCGCAGAATAGAGAATCCAAGATCCTATTCTGGAAAGTTAGCTTCAGTTAAAAATCCATTTGAAGAAACTGCATTGTTTGATCAGAATACATTTGTGGTTGATAGTAAACAAGATAGGCAAGGTCCCTTACTTAAATACATGATCTATGCAGTTGCGGGACAAGATAGATACAAAGAAACCAGGGAAATTGTGTTGAATGGGTCAGAAGGAGTTTTATTGCTTCTTGATGCCAATAAGGCACAAAAGGATCGAAATCGGAAAATAATCAGAGAATTGAAGGAGTTTCTTGGAGATAAATTAGGCGTAAATGTTCCAGTGGTTGTTGCCTTGAATAAGATTGACATTAGCAGTGCAATCAGATTCAGCAGGGATGAAATCAATCAAATACTTCGAGAAGAAGGGCTTGGAGACAAAATTCCATTATTTGAGATATCCTGCCTCGATGCCAAAGATGATCTTTTGGAAATTCTCAAAAAAGAAGACAAGCAAAGCTATTTCGATGACAACGGCAATTTCAAAAAAGAGATGAGACCAGAGTCCGTTAAAAATCTAATTCGTCCAATCTATGAACTGACAAAACAAGTTATTGAGAAAAAAACAGGCGCTTAGCCAGTGTTAGGACGAAAGATGAGGGTGGGAGAACCATCATCACTGAAATTAATGTCCATGATCCATTGGTTGCCAAATTCATCGATAAGAGGGAGTATTTCAGGAGGCAATGTTAAACTACCATCATCAGAAAACAATATTTTTCGTGTGGAGGAAAGGTCAGAGATGTTGACTCCTGCACCATGCTCCCCGATCAGACGACCATCAATTAGTTCCAAGGTTCTGTTTGCATGTTTTGCTACATGCTGTGAATGAGTGACAATCAAGAATGCAGTACCCACCTCCTTGTGAATATCTTTAAACAAACCCATCAAACGTTCTGAATTCTCATAATCAAGGTTTCCCGTAGGTTCATCTGCCAAGATAAGATTTGGACGGGTAATGAGTGCCCTTCCGATCGCGACACGTTGTTTTTCACCACCAGAAAGTTGTGAAGGAAGATTATCTCTTACATGATATATGTCCAAGAGTTTTAACATTTCATCAGCTAAATAATTTCTTTGGTTTTTTGGAGTTCCAGCAAACTGGAGAGTAAGCATGAGATTTCTTTTTGCAGAGAGGAATGGGATCAGATTTCCTTCTTGGAATACATATCCCAGAGTTTTCCGTCTGAAATTCACCAAGTCTTCCTCTTCAAGTTCAGATATTATGATGTCTTGAAATTGGACTGTTCCTGCACTTGGTTTTTGGAGTCCCCCCAATATACGAAGAAGAGTACTTTTTCCGGAACCACTGGTTCCCACAATGGATATAAAATCGTGATGATAGATTTCTAGATTTATTCCATGAAGTGCAACCACATTTGAAGCCTTGTCCTTTCCCCGATAAATCGCGTAAACGTTTTTTGCAGTCATTAATTTTTTATCATCCATTTTTCAATCACTCCTTCGTCGAAATAGTCAAGTCTTGGTTGATTGCATGTCGAGCACTAAGAAGAACTGAAAAGACAACGCCTATGATGATGATTGCAGAATTGAAGAAAATCAAAAGTGGATCTATTACCACATACCTCGGAATTGTAATTCCCAATAATAATTGCTTAATGAAACCAAAAAATCCATTGATCAAGAAGGAAAGACCAATACCTATTAGATTAGCCAATAATGTTGCAATGAAGACAATCAAGAAATTTTCTCCAAAAATAACAAGATAAAGCTGGCGTGGGGTTGCGCCCAGTGTTTGAAATATTGCGAAATCTTGTTTTCTCTTTTCAACAAGAACGGCTGAGAAAGTAAAGGCACCAATGAAGGCCATTATCAGCGAAGTCAAATACATTAGATTGAGAATGCCTGAAATTCCAAACTGATCTTCTGATTTTGCTGTTTTTAATTCTGTTTGAAGACCGATAACTTCTGCAACATCAGGAAGTTTTTCAAGTTCTTTCATGACAAGAGCTTCATTGTTTGAATCGTCTAACTTCACCAGATAATCGGAAGCATTCAAGCCAGATTTGGGTGAAATCAGGGAAGTTATGCTTTGGATGGTTTTCAATGATGTGATTCCTGCTGTCGAAGGAATTCCTCCAGGAGCAAATTCAAAGATACCTGCAATGGTTACATTATATCGGATAATTGTTGAATGATTGTTTTCAGATTGAAATTTCACCGAAATAACATCCCCCTTTCCTACGTCGAGGATCTCTGCAGCAGTTCTGCCCAAGAGTACAAAGTTGTCATTTTTCTCCATCTGAACGAAAAGGGACGGATCAATTGCTCTTGGATCCCAATTAAGGAATTGTAGAAATGACGAATTCATTGCAAAAAGGGATCCGCGATAACTCAAAACCCTCAACGGTTTTTTGATGATAGGGGTGAATTGTTTGATGTGGGATATGGGTCTCAATTGGTCAGAATAATTTCCTTCTTCTGAAAAGACAATCTTGATATCTGCACCCACATTGAATTTGACCATTGCTTCTTTTTGAGCTAGATCAGTACGCCCTTGGATTGATGCAATGGAAACAATAGAAATGGCAAGAACCAAGATAATAATGAGATGTTTCGCGTCGCCACGACGTTTTAACCCGCTTTTAATTATCAGACCGACATTTTTCAGTTTGGGAAGATTGACAAATTGATTTTCAAATCTTTCAGAAAGAGTTTGAACCAACCGGCCAGATGCGGTAATACCACCTATCCAAAGCGCAGGCAAGGCAAACATTCGAAGGAGGAGGTCATTGACAAAGAAATTTTCCAAAGGAGGAATAAATTTAATGGATTGCAGTATAACAACAAAAGCCGCAAAGCCACCATAAATCAACAATATCAGATCGATGTTGTTCCTTGCAATGAAACCTAATTTTTCTTCGGAATACAATTGGATACCGGAATAGATTTCCTCTTTAATGAACTGTTTGGCTTTTTTCTGAATGGCAAGTAACATGGTAAAAAAAGGGATTATTGAAGCAATCAAGACAAACTGAACATTTGCATCTATAAAAGGGGCGATTAGGTGCCAATTGAAGGATAAAAAGCCTGATGACGCAATAATCAGCCATACAGAAAGATTTGCACCAAGGAAACCAATCATGGATGCAATGAGAAATACCAATAACCCCTCTCGACGGATACCTGAGAGAATTTGGTCAGAATAAGCACCTTGAACTTTAAAAATCGCAATTTCCTGCCTTCTTTCTTCAAGAGAGAGGGTGAGACCAAATATTAGAAGATAAATGGCCAAAACCACAAGAGGAAGTAAAACTACGATATCAAAGAACATAAGAAAGAACATGGTGAGTTGAAAAGGTGCAGTCAAGGTTTCAATTTCATTGGTACCGATCACATTGTCACCAGAAATTCGACTGACATCATTGATCAATTCCTGTATTT
>CAZYCQ010000032.1:10857-36865 GCA_964645535.1 uncultured archaeon
ATTGCTCAATATTTGACGTAGAAAATTCATTTTGATTTAATTTCACAGCCAGAACGTAATCCTTGTTTCGCTGGATGGGAAGCAGTAAATCTTTGCCATATTTCAAAAGTGTATCTGTGTTCAGGAAAATTCTCTGTTGAGTGAAGAGGCCTCCAAAAACACCCTGTTGAGAAGAATCAGTGATTGTTGGGTAAATTCCAGTAATTTCAACATTTTTCAGTTGAAGGACATAGCTTCTAAGATTATAAATGGAAGAAGTATCAAGGGCAGTAATGTTAAGGATGGGAATGCTGTCTCCAACTTCTAAAGATAGTTTTCTTGCGACAGTATCGGGGATCACAGTCTTATTTCCGACTAAATCAAATTTTCCTTTAAATTCACCTGAAGAAAACAATCTTTCATAGATAGCGGTCTTTGTGAAATTTTTCCGGACGAACACAGGGGTGAAAAAGGAAGGGGTTTCAGCCCCCGATTCCAATTCGGTCGAAAATGAAGCACCTAAAGTCAATCCACCGCCTTGAAGGAGGGTTTTGGATTGTGTAATAAATACAGTTGACGATTCAATTCGAGGATCTGATGAAATTTCTCTAGCCAAATGCCATAAATCGCTTTCATTTCCAGATCCTTCTATGGTAAAACTTACCTCATATGGAGCATTTTGTATAATTGAATTGTAATTTTCTTCTTGTAATCTAGAGGAAAAAATCAATAGACTTCCCACTACCAAAGTGGAAAGCATGATTCCAGTGAAAAAGGAAAGAGAACGACGTTTATTTTTTGATATGGAAAGAAGAGGCAGAAACCAACCAATTGAAGATGGCATGATTTTTGAACGTAGTGGAAATTAAAAATGTTTAAATCCGTTTTGGAACTAATGATAAATTTGTCATTGAAGAGTAAATGTAATCAATAGATGAAACCTTTCTGTGATTTGTGGTTGAAAAGATTTTGAGGACAGTTGAACTTCATAAAAGGTTTCGTATTGGAAACCAAGAAGTTGAGGTTCTCCGAGGGATAAGTATTGAGGTTTTTACAGAAGAAATTGTGGCATTGATGGGAAAATCAGGGTCAGGAAAAACAACATTGTTGAATATCATTGGAGGATTGATAGAACCAACTTCAGGAAAGGTTTTCATTAAAGGAATGGATGTTTTTTCAATGTCCAGGGCTTCTCGAGCTGAATTCAGACGCAAAGAAATAGGATGGGTATTTCAAGATTTTAATTTGATAGACAATTTAACAGCTTTGGAAAATGTGATGATACCATTGTTGCTTTCCGGAAAAGGAACTCCAAAGCAAGCGGCCCAAGAAGCCCTTGAAAAGGTGGGTCTCAAGGATCGTCAGGATCATTTCCCAGATCGTCTCTCAGGAGGTGAAAGGCAAAGAGTAGCCATTGCCCGGGCAATTGTAACAAATCCACAATTGATTCTTGCAGATGAACCCACAGGGAATCTTGATTCAAAAACTGGAAATGAAATAATGAATCTTTTCAGGGACATCTCAAGTCATGCAGGGATATTGATGGTTACTCACGATAAGAATTTAGCGTCCAAGGCAGACAGAATATTATTTTTAAGAAATGGAAAAATAGAGAGAATCAAAGATGGAATAGAAGAGCTTTTGGTCTGATAGTTTAAAACCGGTATTTTTTAGGAGAATAGTGTCTGATTCATAGAATTATTAAAGTCAATTATCAATTATGGTTTATGACTGAGACACTAAACCCAGAATCACATACGGAATTTGCAAAAGAACTGGGGCTTAAGGAAGCTGTTTCAATTGCAGTGGGAGCAATGATCGGAGGAGGAATTTTTTCAGTTTTAGGTCGTCTTGCAAGGATGGCAGGACCCTCTGCAGTGATAAGTTTCTTTTTGGGAGGAATTATTGCATTATTGACAGCAACATCTTATTATAAAATCGTTGCCAAATATCCATCAGCGGGAGGAGAATTTGTCATTCTGCGAAAAGGGTTCAAAGACAAGCCTTTTTTTGGCAATATGGTAGGAATGATGCTTTGGTTGGGATATTCAGTCACAATTGCCCTTTATGCCTTTACATTTGGCCTATATATGAGTAGTTTCATATTCAGGTTCACAGGAATTGAATTTTTCAATATAGAGTATGAGGGAATGATCATCAATGGGTTCAACACACATTTAACAGGTAGAAGAGTTCTAGCTTTCTTTTCAATTCTATTGTTTATGATAATCAATTTAAGAGGGGTTAAGGAAACCGGCACCATTCAAAATCTAATAGTATTGTTTAAAGTGTCTGTTCTCATGTTTATTGCAGTCGTAGGATTTGCTCTTTTCAAACCAGAGAATTACCAACCTTTTTTCATAGACACAAATCCATTGAATCCGGAGAGTGGAACAGTAGGGATGTTTGGGGGGTTCAGTGGGATGATTATTGGAAGTGCAGTAATATTTGTCAGTTATGAAGGGTTCCAGGTTATCGCAAATACGGTAGAGGAACTAAAAAATCCGGCGAGAGATGTCAAGATAGGCATGATCATTTCTATTGTTGTGGTAACGTTCACATATTGCGCTGTAACTATTGCAACATTCAGTTTGGTAGAGAATCCTCACCACATTACAGAAGATGCACTTATTGAAGCTGTGAAATTCATGGGAGATTGGGCCGTTGCGTTAGTGGCTTTTGGTGCAGCTGCAAGTACAACCTCTGCCATCAATGCCACATTGTTGGGTTCTTCACGACTTGCATATGTTATGGCAGATTATGGTGCCTTTCCGAAAAACATCGCAAAGATCAGTAAGAAAAGCAAGGTGCCCTATATGGCAATTATCATCACAAGCAGTGTCAGTTGGTTCTTTACCTTTTTTGGAAACGCTGAAGAAATAGCAGAAGTGGGATCAATTATTTTTCTTGGAATTTTCCTCTCCATCAATATTGCGGTCATTCAAGTTTTCAAGAAGGAGAGACCAATCATTCCTTACATTGCAAGTTTCCTGATTGCTTTTTATCTCATTCTTGTGTTTATTTTCATACGAGCAAATCTTGAACAGTCAAAACTTACCTTATCTGTTCTTTTCGTCTTTCTTGCAATTTCTTTGGTAACCCATCTATATTACAGCAAGAAGGGTGGAATAAAGGGAGATGAATTAAAGAAATACGACCTAGAACCGTTAGGCAAGGAATTGATTCAGGAGTTCAAACCAATGCAAAGGAGATCAGATGAATTCTTTGTTGACCTAGAAAGAATGTTGGTACCGATATCGGGAGAACTATTCGAATCAAAGGCATGGCAAATTGCAGCTACCATTGCAAGAAAATATAATGTAGAGGTTGATGTTTTGCATATCGGTGACACCACAGATGACTTAACTCGACCATTGGAAATATTCAATGCGTTTAGGATTAAGTACAGGGTCATTGTCAAGAAAGGAAAAAACATTGCAAAAACAATTATAGACAGTTATAACGAAGGGAACTATCAATTAGTTCTTCTTTCCTCCAAACGAAGAAAAGGATTGTTTGATCGGCTAATTACAGAAAGTGTTTCAAAAACAGTAGTTGATGAAATTGGAGCCACTGTTCTTCAAGTCCATCCACCCAGCTATGGAACACGAAATACAGAAATCGGAGACCTTTTCATTTTGATGGATGGATCAGAAAGAGATGCGTATTTGGCGAGATGGGCTAGCATCATCTCTTCAACAGGTCCAAAAAGTCATGTATATGCCTATCATATCATTCAAATTCCCCAAACAATTTCATTGGAAGATGCTGCTGATTTTCCAGAGGTAAAAAGAAGTTCCAATGAGTTTGAGAAATACGCAAAAGAGCTTTGTGAACAAGTAGGGTTGGATGTCACGCCAATCCTTTTGTATGGTCATAATTTTGTCAAAGCCTTGGTTCAAGCAACTGAAAAACGCGAACCCGATGCAGTTCTGATTGGCCATACAAAAGATGAGGGGTTGCTTAAGAGATTCAAGAAAAGATTAGCGTATCGAATAATGGAAAAAGTAAACAGTGCCGTTATCGTCCACCACACCCCTGAGGAAAACAGAAATTAACACAGGATATAAATTGACATCAGCTTCAAGATTAATTGATGCAACAATCGCCATATACCGAAGATGAAATTGTTGAAATGATTAATTCAGATAATTTGGAAGATATTTCAACAGGAGCAAGAAATTTGTGGACCTTTTGGGATCAATGGGAACATAAAGAGAAATTTGAAGGACTTGGTGAGCGGCTTCTAACACTTTTGAAATCAAGTATTGAAGCGCTGCCAAAAGGATTTACAGGATCTTATCGACCGGTTTGGCATTTTCTCCTATCATTAGGGGTTCTCCAGTATGAGCCAGCCCATGATTACATTTTTTCGCTTTTGGTAGACACACAAATTGTGGAAAATGTCCGAGGATTTGCAGCAGATGCTTTGTCAAGATATCCTCCACAAAAGTTGAAAGATGAACAGCTTGAAAGAATTTGGGAATTGGCAGAAAAAGATGAGTCTTTGCCGGTACGTGTGAACTGTATTAGAGCAATAGCAAATAATTTCTACAATTCGAAATCGGATGATGTCGCAAAGCGATTGTGGGAAATGATGAAACGACAGACAAATCCAGCAATCAAGACTACGATTATGGGGGCAATAGGGGAAATAGGAAGTATGAGTGTAGTACCGGATTTGATCCACACTTTAATCACGCGAAGAACACCAGCATTGAAAAAAGATGCAGGATTGACCTTAGATCGAATTGCAGAGCTCAATGGGATGAATAACAGAGATGATTTAATCAAATCGTTTTCGAATGTTGATTAGTTAAGTAAACCAAGATCGTCCCCATTCTCGTTCAAAGTCAGACCATCTTTGATAACAAGTCCAACAAAGGTGAAAACAGCAATAAGGAGGAAAGTAATGGAAACAGCAACTAATTCTTGTGTATTGTCCTCTAGGTTGGAAATGGTACCATCAGGAATACGCCAGAGATGAATTTGCCACCCATTCTCCGCAACACCAGAGGCAAATGCCTGAAATGCATTAGCCCAGATTCCCGTCAATAGGAAAAATAAGGGAGCGAGAAAAAGATATGCAACGATCGGGATTGTTTTTTTCATAATCCTACCACGAGATATGAGTTATAAATTTATCATTCGTGGCGTAAGAAGGGGGAAAAATTCAGAAAATATGCTTGCACTATGTCCTATCTGGAACAGCAATTCCATACAGAAAATGCTGTTGCGGTTTATTTTGAAGAATTTCCTCAATTTGCTGGATAATATCATTTGATAATATGATTTCACTTGCAGCAATATTTTCCATGAGTTGATTGATTGAGGTTGCCCCGGTTATTGCTGAACTAATCCTTTTGTCTCTCAAAACCCAAGCCAATGCAAGTTGTGAAGGTTTTATTTCCAGTTCTTTAGCAATGTCAGTTAGCTTTCTTACCTTTTCAAGATTCTCTTCAGTCAATTCTCGTTTCAAAAATTCGGATGTTTTGCCCCGACTGTTTTCAGGAATGCCAGAATTGTATTTTCCCGTCAATATTCCTTGGGCAAGGGGTGACCAGACTGTCAATCCCAATCCGTGATAAGCAGCCACATCCATTATTTCAAGTTCAATAAAACGATCAAGCATATTATAGCGAGGTTGTTCGACAGCAGGAAGATGTGCGCCAATTTCCTTAGCTATAGAAACAGCACGTTCAAGTTGAACAGCAGACCATACGCTAGTTCCCCAATATCTGATAAAGCCCTCCCGAATCAAGTCATCCATTGCTTCTATAGTTTCTCGCAATGGTGTAAAATGATCATAACGATGGCAATAATAGATATCCAAATAATCAGTTTCAAGTCTTTTGAGAGAGCCGTAGATTGAATCAAATATATGTTTTCGAGAAAGACCAACATCATTGGGATTATCAGACATGGGCCAGAAGACTTTTGAAGAAATCACTAGGTCTTTTCGGGAATATGATTCTTCGGAAATAATTTCTCCGATGGTTTTTTCTGCATTTCCTTTTGAATAAATATCTGCAATGTCAATAAAGTTTATTCCTTCCTCAATAGCCTTAGTTACAATTTCTTTGGATTTTGCCTTATCAACCGACCCGCCGAAGGTAAGCCATGCTCCCAATGAAATTTCAGAGACTCTAATACCATGATTCCCCAAATACCTGTATTTCATAAGATAGCCATTGGGAAGAAAATATGAATAAATTGATTGGGGCAACAAGTCAAACCACAAAAGGTTATTATGTAATCTTAATTAGATTAAACGGAGGCCAATGGGAAAACGAGACCGAAGTCAATTGAAATTCCTCATTTTGCTGTATCTTGCGGAAAATGGGTTAGGAGTCTCGAAATATAGATTGAAAAAGGATTTGAATATTCCCACCTCAAAACAACTCAATAAGTTGATTGAAGACCTTCTATCATACAATTTCATAAGACAAGAGCAGGTTTATGTTCATAAGGAGGAAGGAGGCGTAACAAATCTGTTTTACTTAACAGAAAAAGGACAGGATTTCATTTCCAGGGCTGAAAAATTGTTACTTGATTTTTTCAACCTTTCTCCAGATTATCTAGATGATTCCGTAAATCGTTGAGATTAGCTTCAATTTCAGTCAAACGAAATTTCAGTTGATCAATAATCTTTCCGAGAATCCCCAAAAGGAATACAAGGGGATAAGAAAGAAAGAAAATTTGATCAAAAGGCCGATGTGTTAGAATAATAACTATCAAACCACCAAAAGCCATAATTCTAACAATTTCCAATATCAGAAGAAATTTTTGCACATTTGACAGAAGAAATTCTATGTCAAAATAGGTTGAAAATTTTGTTTTTGAGGAAAATTGATCAGAATATTCTAAAAATTTCCATTTCCTTATTGAGAAAATGAAAAGAGCCAGCAATCCAAAATAGGACAAAATGAAAGGAAAAGAAGAGAAATTAAGATCCAATGAGGAAGAAGAATCTTCCATTGTAGCTTGAGGGAGATATGAAACAACTTGAGTAGCCTGTTGAGTATCTATAGCCTGAGTTTGTTCGGTTGTAGCTTGATGTAAAGTTAGTGGTGTTGTGTTATCAGATATTGAGAAAAATGTTATTACGAAAGGAAAGACGAAGCAACATAAAACTAAAACAAAAACACGAATATTGATCATTGGTATCCTTACTCTTACATACATCTTTGCATTAATAAATGGAAGAGATGGAAATGATTCCCCATTTACTTGTTAGGAATGAAAAGAGAAATTAAAGGAGACACCATATGAGATGTAATGGCTGAGAAAAAGGAAATAAGTGAAAGTGTTGGCCAAGGGGCGCATAAAATCCCTTCAGATAAAAATTCTGTTGATTTTCTATCATTTATTATTAAATTTGCAACGCCGATTGGATTAATTCTGTTTTCATTGGGAACATTGATCCAGATCTTGACAAGAAGCTAATTGTCAGATGAATGCAGTCGTTGAAGGGCGATTTCAGCAGATTCAACCACATCAGGATGTTCATGATTGAGAAGTTTTTTCAATGGCTCTTCTGCCCTCATATCCCCTAATGTCGCCAGTGCCAATGCAGCCTCATGAACCACGAAAATATTGTCATCGGTCTCCAGAACCTTGATTAGGTTCGGAACGGCTCTTGGGGACGCGGTTTCACCTAATGAAAATGCAATTTCGTGTCTTACGATCGGACTTGGTTCAGAAAATAAGGCCTGTATTAGACAATCAACAGCTTCTTCGCTTCCATCATTCATAAGAGCAAAGCTTGCCTGAATACGATTTTCTTTTGTTTCATTCATGTCAAAGATAATTGATTTGGCATTTTTTCTAATTCTTTCGTTCACAAAATTAATTTCTTAGTTTAGTTTATATTGATTGTTTTTGTTCTTAATCGCACTCTGAAAAGATGAAAGGACCGCTAATAATGCATCCTGAAGCATTTAGAATGCTAACAACGGATATTCCCAAGATTGCGGGCAGTAGTGCGATTGCAGTTTTCTTCAGAGAGAGTTTGAAAAGGTTCATGTTTGTCTTCATGATGTATATCCTACCTCTTTGAGGCGGTATACAGTATAAAATATCTTATTTAAAATCAGATGCGAATTTTCAAATAAATAAGGAGATGAATTTGTTGTAATCAATTTTCAATGATGGAAGGTTGAACCCATCTGCTTCAAATGTTGTCTAGTGGGTGTTTCCCCATCTACCAATCCATCCCTTTCCCATTCCAATTCCACTTCCCAAAGGGGAATATGAGGAACCAGCTTGTTGATAAACCAGTAAAAGAATATGAAGAAAGCCACTTGCGCAATTGTAATGGCTATTTCCCCTTGAGTAGGATTGTAGGGGTATATTCCTTCGGATTCATCAATAACGGGAATTCGTAAAGTAGGAACAAGAATAACATATCTTTTAAGCCATGCCCCTATATTAACAAGGACTGAAGAAATAAAGGCATACCAATATACTTTGGTTTTTTCCTCTGGTTTCATCGTATTGATTTTGAGTCCCATGACGAATGGAATAAACATAGTCCCAATGAGGATGAACCAGAAGGTAGGTGCCAAATCACCATAGAAAACCTGGTAAAGAACCTCCATTTCATGCCCTTCACGTTTGTAAGCGGGAATAAGATATTCATTCAGGGTGAAATATCCGTAAGCGAAGTTTGTGGCCAGGAGGATTTTATTGGCTGATTGAATATGAGAAACAGTAATATAGTCATCAAGCTTGTAATACCAAGTAAAAACAACTAAAGCGGTTACTAAAGCAGCAGTACCGGAGAATATTGCACCAGAAATGAAGTAAGGTCCAAAAATAGTGGAATTCCAGCCAGGTCTCCAAGTCACGGCAAATATCCAACTTACAACCGTGTGTACTGAAAGAGCAATGGGAAGGATAAACCATTTGAGTCGTTCCATGATGCCATGTTCAAGTTTTTCAAATTGTTCAGGAGTACCTTTCCAATTTAATGCCAAAATCTTATAGATTTTCTGGCGAATTTTATGCTTTCTAGGATCAAGATTGTCTCTATAATAGGCAAAGTCAGGAATGATGGGAGTATAGAAAAAGATCAGACTTCCAGTCAAATAGAAAGTGATGGAAATAACGTCCCAAACCAAAGGAGAGGTAATGTTGCCATAAATCACGATATGCTGAGCACGATCCAACCGACCCATGTCAATGAGGACTGAGGCCGCACCCATCACTAAAGAAACAATGGTAACTTCTTCTGCAATACGGGTAATGGGGGTTCTGAATTTTGCATCCAGAATTCGTAAAACCGCGGATATAAGCATCCCTACATGGGAAACACCAATCCAGAAAACAAAATTGGTAATGTAGATACCCCAAAATACCTTTTGGGTCAAGTCAGTGATTGTAAGACCATCAATCAATTGTTTTACTACCCAATAACCAAATCCCCAAATCATTAGCCCAACCAACAAGACCATTACAAGGGCTTCGCCAGGTCTAGTGGTGAGAAAAGCTCGTTCAACAATAGCCCTTCGACGGCGGACTTCTTCTTCGGTCATGGGATTGCCATCAGGGGTATAAAGACTCTTTTTTGCAGCTTGTTCAATGTTATGTGTTGCTGTTGCCATATATTGTCACCTCGTATTTGCAGGAAGGTAAAATACTCGCGGGCGGGTTCCTTCCTCTTCCTTCCATCGGAAACCTTTCCTTTTGGCAATGGTTTCGTCAACAAGAATTGTTTCACCATGGTTATTAGTCACTGCATTTTCCAAAAGGTTACCAAAATAGAGAGCCCCCTTATGACATGATGCCACGCAGTGCGGAAGCTTTCCGAGGAATTGATTACCACAAAAATCACATTTTGCAATGACTCCTTTTTGTTTAACTATGGAGAAAGGCATTTGCATCTTGAAATCTTTCACAATCTGGGAATCTTCTGTGGCATTCTCAAATCGATGGTTCTCTTCCCAGTGGAAGAAACGAACCTCATATGGACATCCAGCCATACAGAGCCTGCATCCGATACATCTTTCTTGGTCGACCAAAGTCAACCGATCTCCAGATCTTTGCCAAGCAGCCTGAACAGGGCATACATGGACACAGGGAGGATCAATGCATTGCTGGCAGGGTCTTGGGAAGAAATAGGGTTCAGACCAAGGATTGTCTTTAACTTCAAAGACTTTAATATATTCATGAACTGTTTGGGGATCCTTGGGGTTCTGCCAAGTACCACCTTCCTCAAAGCCATAGCCCTTGACAGGAGCATAATGACCTTCTTGGCATGCAGAAGTGCAACGGGGGGGTCGACCTTGGGAAGTTAAATCAACACATCCGTCACATTTTGCGAGATCAATGACCATTCCCCAAACAGTATTTTCCATTCTCCATTGATGATATCTTCTGCCACGATCTCTTTTCTCATCTACCTCAAAGTTGGGCAATCTGTCCTTCAGAACAAAGTTTCCAGTGAAACCATATACAGTAGCCCCACCGTAGGCCAATAATTTGACCATTGTCCTCCTAGTAGGAGTAATTGTTTGTGATGTTTCGACTAAGCTTTCAAATAAGCCTTTATTTTCTTTACTCATTTCTAGTCCTCCGTTTCTTCCATTCGCTTCCCAACAAAGGAAATGTATGCCAGTTTCATTATTGCAGCTACATATTCCCAAATAAGCATAGTGATTATGAGCATTAAGAGATATATGAAGACTGCACCAATCAAATGTCCAGAGTTATTGAATAGATCAGGATTAATTAGGAAGCGTTCGGGGTCATCAAATTCAGGATCTGCCACAATGTTATGGACATAAATTTCTTCAAATCTATCATTAAGTCCATTAACAATAGTACTTTTAGTTGCGCCGGTAAATCCTTGTTGCGGATAGATAATTGCAACCAATTCTCTTTCCTCAAATGTCGCAATAGAAAGATCAACAACCAATTCAGCGACCCCGTTGCCATCGGTGGTGTTTGTCCCTAGCACAACTCCACCGAAATTGGTAACCATCCTGAATTCAACCTCGGTTCCAGCAGGAGCATTCTTTACAGTTGCTTTGAGAAGGTATGTTTCATCTTCAATTTTCGAAACTGTAAAGGAATCAATGCTTACAGTTTGTGGAAGAGGAATATTACTTGGCAACAGAGTAGCTTTCAAATTACGAGGCGTATGATAAGTATGGTATGTCAATTGATCGCTAGAATTATGAGCAGCCATAAAGAAGCCATATGTACCTCCAACTTGCCAATTGTAGTTTCCACCATGTGCAGTTCCATTGAGGGGAAGAAGAAATTCTACGGTCGTTCCAGTTGCATCTTCATTTACGGCAACGGAACCATTGAAATCTTCTAAGAACATAAGAAAACTAGGGAATTGATTTCCTATACCTCTCCATACAGAGGGTTGGAATGGAGTTGTCCCTTCTGCCCCAGTTGTCACCAAGGTTGAATTAAGCATTCCATTATCGCCAAAGCCAAAACCCACCCATCCGAATAATTTAGATCGTATTCCAATTTTCAGATGAGTGGAGTTATGAATAAAGGAAACATCAACGAAGTTGAAACCATCCACAGAAGTTAGAGAATTAGTTTCAGGATATTCATTGGGATTTATTGACCCATCAACAGAGCTCATGTCAATTGAACTAGAATAAATATAGTAATTGAAAGTCTCCCGTTGATTGAGTGCAATTTGTCCAGAAACGGTGTTCAATCCCCATAAATGGCTTGAGAAAAGAAACACCAACATTAAGGTCAAAAAACACCATCGTTTTTTCATTGCAAAACTTCACCTATTCCAAGTGATTCTTAACCCTTCCATAATGTAAGTATCTTTATACCATTCGATTGTTTTTGCAGATTATGAAAATTATATCCCGTATTATTTATCTATTCAAGTTCTTTTTTTTCATTACCACTTGATTCGAGGGAGATATCAGCAGAGCCGTCAGGATGAATCCGAACTGATTTTATTGAAGAAGTTCCCCTTTTGATTTCTTTAAACACCTCATTGGTGAACCATTGTGAAAAAGGAGTGCCATAATATATTTGATTCCAAATATCGTAAATTCCAGGAACTTCATTTTTTTCAATGAGTGTTCCGATAATTAGCTCAACTTTTTCTGGATCACCATCTGCCAGATCTGCAATTTTGCCCAATTTGGCAGTTTGCCACGGAGGAGTGGAGATCAGAATCCTTTTCACAGAATTGTATAGACGGACTCTTTCAAGCGTTTCAGGATCCAACCCGATCTTATTTTCCTCAGTGGCAAAAATTTCGTCTACTTTGTTCTTAAGTTCATCTCTTTTTCGGTATAGTATATCTGACTGTCGGGCACTCAATATCTCTCGCGCTCTTGCGCGAGCCTTCTCCATTTCCGAGGGTTCATCGGTAGAAGAAACAGGTTGCACCATAGTTTTTTTTCGTGCCTCATCCAACGAGGCTTTTGTTAAGATTTTTTTGTAAAGCAGAGGAAGTTCCAATGCGATGGTATTTGCAGAGGAAAATTCCATATAAAGCAAAACACCACTAGCCACTAATGAGACAATAATAAGGGTAATTGCATCAATAGAAGAAGATAAGCCAGGGATATGGACAGCCGTAGTCTCAGTTGAAGTATCCCATAAGGAGAGTACGGAGAAATAAATTGCCGTTATATGGATGAGTGTGGTTAATGGGGAGGGGACCACTAAAATTTGAAACCAAGATACATTCTCATTGTTGTGGCCAGAAATTACAAAACGCATTTGATAGATATTTTTTATTTCGAATTCAAGACCTGAATCGGTATCATCAGGTGCATTTCCATGAAGGGACCGATTTATTTTTGATATGATGTCACGATCGAGAGATGGAACATCAAGAGGCGTAGATTCAACCCTAACCCCCAATCTTCGAAATATGTTGAGATGGAAAAAGAGTGTTAAAATCAATAGAATTGTTTGAAATTCAGAATAGCCAAGATCAAATGCAAAAAAACCAACCTCAATCGCACCAATTGAAATTACAAATAAAGAATAGGTGCGTAATGGCAATGTGGAAAGAGATTCCTTCCCAAGTAATTGATGAAGTACAGGGAAAATCAGAACATAGGTTAGAAGTATAACATGCCAAAATGCCAGACGAAAGAAGGTTTCCATCAATCTATTACAGGAAAACTGGGCAGAAAAACTTACGCTTTGGTCTCTTTGAATTTGATTATGTTGTGATACCACCAAACATTTCAAGATATCGGCGAGTTTCGATTTTCAAAGACCACAATATGATCCCCTCAATTACCAATACCATAGGCAATGAAAGTACCACCATACTTACCATGGTAGGATCAGGAGTGACAACTGCTGCAAGAGCAAACACACCAAAAATCATTTCCCTTCGTCTAGAATAAATTTGCTCTGCTTGGATCAGATCAAGTTGGACAAGAGCAACCAAAATCATAGGAGAAGCATACAGAACTCCGGCACCCACGGTACCCCAAATCAGAACTGCCAAAACTGCTTGCAAATCAAACCACGGCTGGACATTTTCAACAAAGGTTGAAGTTAAGGAGAGAATTTTGAGAGTGATTGGAATTATTGTTGTGAAGGAAATTGTAGCCCCTAGAAGAAATAAAAACACCCCAACAAGTACAACCTGTCTTAGAACTTCATCCTCCCTTTGGGTTAGACCCGGACGAATATATTCATACAATTCACGGACTGTCAAAGGGAGGGAAATTAAAAGAGCGATTGATCCAGCAAAATTAATATAAAGAGTAACAGGAGCTATCGGAGTTCCAACATAGACCGTTATTCCCGCGGCACCTTTCTGTAATGATGTCACACCGTATGATACAATGTAATTTAATAAGTCAAGTACAGCAGGACGGTAAGGAGAAAGAGTGAAATGACCATTTTCATATGATGGAAAGACCATCACAATCACTGTTAAAAGAAAAACCGTTCGAGCAACTTTTCGAAGCCGAGTCCAAAGTTCAACAAGATGATCTTCAAGCGGAAGAGGACCACCATCGTATTTGAGGCGGAGCAAAGGGTCTTTACTCAGAGAAGGAGTGGTCATGCCAAACAAGGGGTCAGGCTTCTTGCTTTCTTCCAAAAATTCCTGAACGAATGAAGGTAAGGTTTCTCCAGGAGCAGAAGTCAGAGCAATCTCTTCCGCTAAAGCCCTTGCTGTTGCTTGACCTTCTTTCATCCACCTTGGAACGTATGGTTGTTTGTCAGACGACATCAATCATCATCAAGAGGAATTGAGTAAATCCTGAGCAATAGCTTCAATGGAACGGTGCTCTGTCGGGATTCCCTTTGCTTTTGCGGCACGTATAATCTCCCTTTCCTCAGGAGTTAAGGCCGGATCTAAACCATCCTGCGGTTCTGTCAAGGATGATTTGACTTGGTTTAATCCCTCCTTATATTTTGCATGAGCCTGTCCCAAAGCTTGGGCAAATTGCGGAATTTTTTGAGGTCCGAAAAGTAATAATGCAAGACCAACGATTAGAATAACTTCTTGTCCACCAATTGCCATATTCTCACTCTCGTTCATGATAAGTGAGGCTAAGAAAAATTAAAAACATTTAGTTCAATCCATTTTAGTTCAACCAACCATTAAGGAAAAAGAAGATAAATAAATATAGGCATCCTTAGTTCAACAATGAAGGATTTGGATCAAATCAGATTACACACAACAGACAAATATTTATATGAGAGAGAGAATGAAAATATGTATAATACATAAGATATAATAGAGTGATGCCGATGGATTTCGATGAAAATGATGACTTCAAAGAGTTAGACAGATTTGCAAGGCAATTTTTTGGAATGTCATTCAAGGAACTAATGGAAAGACTCCAGAATGATTTATCAAAACTGTTTGGACAAGGAGGGATGCCAGACTTCAACCATCCAGGTTTTGCGGAATTTTTCAACATGTTGGGAAATATCGATCCAAATTCCTTACCCAATGTCAAGTCATTCAGGTTTGTCATGAAGGACGGGAAACCATATTTTGAATTTGGAGGAAAACAATTCAATCCTTTTGAAGGAATGGGTCCAATTCCCCAACCCCAACCAACTGAAAAGATGAACCCTGACGGCACCATTGAACCGTATACTGAGACCTCCATTATGGAAGGAGTCACAACAGTTGTTGCAGAGCTTCCAGGAGTTGAAAAAGGAGGCGTTCAAGTAAAGCTAAAACAGGATGGACTCTTCATAAAAGCAAGAACAACAACCAATGATGTTGTTTATGCCAAACTTGTTCCAATTGACCATGTTAAACAATTGGACAAAAGCAAAATCAAAGCAAAAATTACCAATGGAATTCTTGAAGTCAAAATGCCCCATCTTCCGGGAGCACAAATTGATGAAGATTTTATCATAAACATAGATTGATAAGAGAGAAAAAATAAACAGCAAAAATAAGACTGGAAAGAATGAAAAAAAAAGTTAAGCTCAGGGTGGAAGAGGCTTCCAGAGGCGACATTGGAAGGCAAATTGCAAGGATTCCTGCAGACATAGCAGAATTGATGGGGATCAAAACCGGTGACGTTCTCAAGATTAGAGGGACACGGGACACATTTGCACAAGCATGGAGATCAAATCAGGATACTGGAAGGGAAATAATCAAGATTGAAAGCTCAATTCGAAGAAATGCGGGAGTTGCACTAAATGACATGGTTGAGGTAATGAAGGTTACTAAGGTAAATACCGCAAACACTGTGCTTATGGGATTTTCAGAACATGTCCCGCCAGAATTTGTAGGACAAGTCAGTAGGGCATTAGGAGGAAGAATAATCGGAATTGGTGATATATTCCCCATTAGCATAGGATTTGGAAAGTATGTTTCAGTGAAAATCCTAGATGTAAAACCTGAACCACCTGCAATTATTTCTCCCTCAACAAAACTTACCTCGACAAATCTTGAGAATGAGGTTGAGGAAGGGGAACTTCATCAAGACAGGGTAAGTTATGAGGATATTGGAGGTCTTGAAGAGCCAATTAGGAAAATTCGAGAAATGGTCGAACTTCCTCTGAAATATCCAGAAATATTTGAACATTTAGGAGTTACTGCACCAAAAGGTGTTTTAATGTACGGTCCTCCAGGAACAGGAAAAACATTACTCGCAAAAGCAGTAGCATCAGAAACGAATTCACATTTCATTTTAATTAATGGCCCTGAAATAATGTCAAAATATTATGGAGAAAGTGAAGAAAAACTTCGTAACATCTTTTCTGAAGCAAAGAAAAAATCACCGACGATAATTTTCATTGACGAAATCGATGCCATTGCACCAAAAAGAAATGAGGCGGGAGGAGAAACGGAAAGAAGAATAGTAGCCCAATTATTGACATTAATGGATGGACTCGATGAACGGGGACAAATAGTGGTCATCGGAGCGACGAACAGACCAAATTCGATTGATGAAGCCCTCAGAAGAGGAGGGAGGTTCGATAGAGAGCTTGAGATCGGAGTTCCAGATAGATCTGGAAGAGAAGAAATTTTGGAAATTTTGACAAGGGGTATGCCACTTAGTAAGAATGTAAAGCTGAGGGAAATTGCAGAAAATTTGCATGGATATGTCGGTGCGGATATTGCAATCCTAGTTAAGGAAGCTGCGTTGATTAGCTTAAGGAGGTTTATTCCTAGATTAGAGATGAAAGAGACCAAAAGAATTGACCCTTCATTTCTCAACCAAATTGAAGTGACTATGGAAGATTTTCAAAAGGCCATGGATGAAATACGACCTTCCGCAATGCGAGAGGTATTCATTGAAAAGCCAGACATAAATTGGAATGATATTGGAGGACTTAAACATGTGAAGAAAGAATTGATACGGGCAATCGAGTGGCCAATAAAATTTCCGAACATCTATAGGGATTTGAGGATCAAGACGTCTCGAGGGATTCTTCTGTATGGACCACCGGGATCAGGAAAAACATTACTCGCAAAAGCAGTGGCTGGTCAAATCCAAGCAAATTTTATTTCAATTAGAGGACCTGAACTATTAAGCAAATATGTTGGTGAAACTGAGAGAGCCATCAGAGAGGTATTTGAAAAAGCACGACGAGCAGCACCAGCGGTAATTTTTTTTGATGAGATAGATGCTATTGCCCCATCAAGAAAGGTAAAGGGAGACCAAGACATTACTCAACGAATTGTCAGCCAGTTATTAACGGAAATGGATGGAATAAAGGAATTACAAGGAGTTTTTGTTTTGGCTGCGACAAACAGGCTAGACATTATTGATCCTGCTTTAAGACGCCCGGGAAGGTTTACCAAGGTGATAGAGATTCCCTTGCCAAACCAAGAAGAAAGAGAGGAAATTTTCAAAGTACACCTTGATGGAGTTGCCATTGGAAAAGACATTGACTTTCAAATGTTGGGATCAATGACAAAAGGGTTCACAGGAGCAGAAATTGCTGAAGTCGTAACCATTGCAAAGGAAGAGCTAATCAAGGAGTTAATTGAAGAAAGAGATCCACACACCGCAAAAGCCCATATCAGCCGTCCGATACAATTAAAGCATTTAAAGGTTGGATTGGCGAATGTTAAGCCCAGTGAAATAAGGTACACACTTAAACCGCCGAAAACTGGTGAAATGGATTATGCCTAGTTACTCCTTTATAGCGTCAAGTATATCGGAATCACCTGGATGAATAATGGTGACGGCAGCAGTCAAATGTGGGCGACCACAAACAACACCTAAATCCTGGGATGTTTTAGGGTATTCGATAATCGGAACACCAGAAAGTCCAGCATAGTATTCCAAATCTTCCCGAAGTTCCTTTGGGGCATTGGCAGCAACGACAATAGCTTTTGCTTCCTTCAACTTTGCTGCCTGAATTGCATATTTCATTCCAAGCTTGGTTTTACCAGATTTTCGTGCCACACTAATACTTGTTTCTAAATCGACCATGGGGATCACGTCTTTTTATTTTATTCCCAATTACGTCCAATTTAAATTTATAGAAAGAGTTGAGCAAAGAAGGCTCCTATTTATCGATTACCTCACGAGAGATAACAACTCTTTGAATTTCGCTGGTTCCTTCGTAAATTGCAGTAATTTTTGCATCCCTATAGTACCGTTCAACGGGAAAGTCACGAGAATATCCTGCTCCACCATGGATTTGCAAAGACATGTCCGCAGTTCTAACGGCTGCTTCAGAAGCATAAAGTTTTGCCATAGCTGCCTCCTTGGTGTACCTTTTACCTTGATCTTTCATTTGAGCTGCCTGAAAGGTCAGTAATTTTGCAGCCTCCATTTCCATCGCTGCATCGGCAATCATCCATCTTAAACCTTGAAATTTGGAAATGGGTCGGCCAAATGCATGGCGTGTATTTGCATATGAAACAGCTGCATCCAATGCGGCAAATCCGATACCTAGTGCTTGAGCAGCAATACCGATTCTTCCACCATCTAGTGTTGTCATCGCTATTTTGAAACCTTCTCCTTCTTTCCCAAGAAGGTTCTCTTTAGGAATACGACAGTCATCAAAAGTTAGAGGGGTTGTTGGGGATGCACGAATTCCCAACTTCTTTTCCTTAGGACCTATTTCAAAGCCAGGAGTTCCCTTTTCAACAACAAATGCAGACATTCCTTTATGTTTAAGTTCAGGATTTGTTTTGGCGAACACTACATAGACATCTGCCACACCACCATTGGTGATCCACATTTTGCTACCATTCAGAACATACTCATCACCATCTAAAACAGCAGTTGTTCTTCCACCCGCCGGATCACTTCCAGCATCAGGTTCCGACAATCCAAATGCGCCAAGCTTTCCACCTTCAGCGATCATCCGAAGATATTTATCTTTAATGTATTCAGATCCGTATGTTTCCAAAGGATATGCAGCAAGAGAGTTATTTACGCTCATCATCACACCTGTGCTTGCGCAGGCTTTGCTAACTTCAATCATTGCAAGAACGTAACTTATTGTGTCCAATCCTGCACCGCCATAATCAGGGGATACCATCATTGCAAGGAAACCTGCATCTCTTAAAGCTTCAAAAGATTTTTGAGGAAATTCTTCGTTTGCGTCATAGTAGGCAGCATTCGGCGCGATGATATCCTCAGCAATTTCCTTTGCAGTCTGTTGGATAAGTTTGTGGTCTTCCGTGAGATTCAACATATCGAAATATTCTCTTGCAGTTCTTCAAAATTTCCCTAATTCGGTGGATATTTGGAATTAAGACTAAATAGTAATAATTTCGAAGTTTGATGGAGAAAGTGCCTTAATTTGGTCATTAAGTTTCTTTAGTTCATCAATGGAGGCCTCATATTTCATTCGCGGAATTTTGTCAAAAATTTCGTCTGCAAGGATATCCTTGAAGTCCACACCTGCATCAAACAATTCACGCATTTTGTCATAAAGGTCGAAAATATTTCTTAGCATCCAAGACTGCTTTTCAGGAGAGCAGTAGGAATCCACCGGATGGAATGCGTTTTGTTGGAGATAATCTTCTTTAAGCATACGAGCGGCTTCAAGAGTAATTCTTTCTGCGGGGGATAAAGCATCGGGACCAACAAGCTGAACGATTTCTTGTAAGTCATTGTCCTCTTGAAGGAGGCGGAATGCACGGGTTCGCAATTCATCAAAGTCTTCGGAGAAATGTTCCCGATAATAGTCCTTTAGTACATCCCAATAGAGGGTATAGCTTTCCAAATAAGAAATGGCAGGGAAATGGCGTTGCTCAGCCAGCTTTTTGGTAAGAGCCCAGAAAACCTTAACAATACGGAGTGTATTTTGGGTTACAGGCTCTGAGAAATCGCCACCAGGAGGGGAAACAGCACCGATGATAGAAACTGAACCGGTCTTTGTTTCCTTGGAATTCAAGATTTCAACTCTACCCCCGCGTTCATAGTACGCCGCAATCTTTGATGCAAGATAAGCAGGATAACCAGCTTCACCAGGCATTTCTTCCAGCCGGCCGGAGATTTCTCTCATAGCCTCCGCCCATCTAGAGGTGGAATCTGCCATCATTGCAACATCATATCCTTGATCTCGGAAATATTCTGCCATAGTGATTCCAGTATAAACAGAAGCTTCACGGGCAGCAACAGGCATATTTGAGGTGTTTGCAATCATAGTTGTACGAGCCATGAGCTTTAGACCAGTTGTCGGGTCATCAAGATGTGGAAATTCCTCTAGGACATTGGTCATTTCATTGCCCCTCTCACCGCACCCAACGTAAACAACCACTTGAGCATTACAGAATTTTGCCAATTGATGTTGACTGACTGTTTTTCCTGTGCCAAATGGACCAGGGATAGCCGCGACTCCACCTTTGGCGATTGGGAAAAATGTATCGAATATCCTTTGACCAGTGATTAACGGTTCATCAGAAGCAAGCCTTCGTTTGAAGGGGCGAGGAATTCTCACAGGCCATCTCTGATAACCTAGAATATTGTGACGAGTGCCATCTTCACTTTCTACAACGGCAAGAACTTTTTCGATAGTGTACTTTCCAGATTCCACAATTTCAACTATTTTTCCAGAGATGTTAGGAGGAATAAGGATTTTGTGGAGAAAAGCCGGGGTTTCCTGTACAGTGGCAATAACATCACCACCCGAAACCATATCACCCACTTTGGCAACAATTTCAAAGTCCCATTCTTTCTTCAAATCCAATGCAGGTGTTTCGACACCTCTGTTGATAAACGCACCAGTAACTTCCTTAATTGCTGGAAGGGGTCTTTGAATTCCATCATAGATCTGAGACATTATTCCAGGCCCTAACATAACAGAAAGGGGTTCACCAGTACCAATAACGGGTTCCCCGGGTTTAATCCCATCGGTAATTTCATAACATTGGATGGTCGCAATGTCACCATCCACCTGAATGATTTCACCGATCAATCCAAGTTCTCCAATCCTTGCTACATCATACAGTCGTGCACCAAGCATGCCTTTTGCTTGAACGACAGGACCAGAAATTCGAGTGATTGTACCTTTGATTTGTGAGCTCATTTACTAACCTCCAATGGAAGATCAGTTTAATAATTACTTCCATCGATTCGCTTAAGGTTTGGCAAGATTCAATTCTTTAAAGCATAGTGTTAGTTTTTAAAAAAAAAGGTGAAAATCAGATGTTAATTTAGGAAACAACATTATGCATTAACATCGTGATAGTTATAATTGGGATCTCGGTTGGAGGGATAGTATTTATCAATGTATTTTTCATCAATCCGTTTCAATTGTCGTTTGGGATTGGGGAAAATCGTTAGCAATTCCCAACCCAAATCGAGAGTTTCGAAGATTGTTCTATCTTCTTCATAACCTTGTGAAATAAACTTATCTTCGAAATCCTGAGCAAATTTCAGATAAAGACGATCCTCGTCGGAAAGTGATTCTTCACCCACAACTGCAACAAGATCTCTAAGCTCTCGTCCTTTTGCATAAGAGGCATATAGCTGTGATGATAAGGCAGCGTGATCCTCTCGTGTTGAACCTTTACCTATGGCTTCCTTCATGAGCCGTGAGAGAGAAGGAAGTGGATTGATTGGAGGATATACACCTTTTCGATGGAGGGCCCGATCAATATAAACTTGTCCCTCCGTGATATAACCAGTCAGATCGGGAATTGGATGGGTCAAGTCATCATTGGGCATTGTTAGAATGGGAATCTGAGTAATTGACCCCTTCTTTCCGATGATTCTTCCCGCCCTTTCATAGATTGTTGAGAGATCAGAATAAAGATAACCTGGAAAACCACGTCTTCCAGGAACTTCCTCTCTTGCTGCGCCGATTTCTCGTAGAGATTCACAATATGAAGTCATGTCAGTAAGAATTACCAAAACATGGTAATCTTTTTCAAATGCGAGATATTCAGCAACGGTTAATGCAATACGGGGGGTGATTATTCGTTCAACAGCAGGATCATCCGCGAGATTCAGAAACAGAACAACCTTTTCCAATGCTCCAGTTCTTTCGAAGTCAGATTGGAAAAATCTTGCCTCTTCTGCGGTAATACCCATTGCTGCGAAAACCACCGCAAATGATTCCCCTTCACCCAAAACTTTTGCTTGCCGTGCAATTTGGGCACCTACTTGATTATGAGGAAGTCCAGATCCAGAAAATAATGGAAGTTTTTGTCCTCTAACAAGGGTCAAGAGTGCATCTATTGTTGATATTCCTGTTTGGATAAATGAACGAGGATATTCACGGGCAACTGGATTTAGAGGATTACCGGAAATGTCCCTTTTTTCTTCACTGATAATTTGAGGTCCGCCATCAATTGGAATTCCACGTCCATTGAACACTCGTCCAAGCATTTCTTCAGAGACGCCTATTTCTAAGGTTCGGCCAATGAAACGAACAGAAGTGTCCTTTGTGTCTAGACCGCTGGTTCCCTCAAAAACCTGAACAACTGCAAGATCGTTGGTAATTTCGAGAACTTGACCCCGTCTTCGTTCACCGAAGCTTGTTTCCACTTCACATATTTCACCATAACTGACACCACCTTTTCCTTGGAGGTCAACAAAAAGTAGTGGGCCAGAAACTTCTCTTACTGTTTTGTATGATTTTAATTCATTCTTGACTGTCACGATCCTACCTCTTTTTTATTTGTTATTTATGTCATATACCTTAAAATCCTTTGATTGAAATCGAAAAAAATCTAACCAATCATACGGAAAACTTCCACTTAAAATTCTCTCTTGAATTCCCCATATCCACAAACATCACATTCATTCATGTTTCTTCCATTATTATATCCACAAGCCTTGCAAATATAGAAGTATTTTCTTAATCTGGCTTTTTTCTTGAATTTGGAGGATTGAGTTTTGATTTTCAATAGTCGTGCCACATTTTGAATGGAGAAATCATCTGAAATCAAGAGTGGGTCATTCATTTGATGATCGATTGCAAGAGCTATTGCTGAAATATCGGCGTCTGAGAGCCTATGTTCACCTAATTGTTGTGCGGCTGCGTTTGCCTTTAAAATCCCTGTTTTTGATGGTTTCAGTACTTCTACCTGAGATTCAATGGTAGCCCAAATTGTCCGCGAAAGGGAAGACCGAATCTCTTTCACACATGATTCAGAAATTAGGATCTGAATGGAGTGGCCAAGGAAATTCCTCAATGAATGTATGTTCATGAAAACAGAGGAATCAACAATTATTACCATCAATTTTTATGGGAAATAAATATTTAATTGCTCTTTCATTGTTTCAGTTTCAATCAATTCCACAAAAAATTATTGTTGTTATTGAGACAACATCGATGGAGTTAAATGTAGATGAGAGAAAGAAGGATTGGAAGGGCGGATTGCATTTCATTGCAGGGGTCGCCCAGCCTGGTCAACGGCGCTAGGTTGAGGGCCTAGTCCTTTAGAGGTTCGTGGGTTCAAATCCCACCCCCTGCATTTTTATGAAAGTGAAAAAGCAAAAAATCAATGAAATATTTCAAGGACCAGTACATGTACGTATTGGGAAGGAAGGAGTGAAAAAAGGAGTACTCAGAGAAATTGCCAATCAACTTGAACACCTCAAAATAATTAAAGTGAAGGTTATTGGAGTTGACACTAAAAAGGAATTTTTGGATCTCATTGCCGATTTGGAAAAACGAAAGCTTATCCAGAGACTGTCAACTCGAGGCCGGACGTTTGTTTGCGGTCGAGGAGAAAAGTATAGGGAATTTCTCCAATAGTTATTGGGAAGATGATGAGATCACAAAATAAGCCAAAAGAACAAAAAAGTAAGTCACGAGAAAAATACAGATAATTATTAGGCAAGCCATGATAAAGTAGAAAAAAGATGCCTTGGATTTCATAAGGAATTATCATGGAGAAAGTATAAAAGCACGTATTCTGAGTTTTTATAGGGTATTATTGAAGAATAATCAGAATGGGAATTGCTGAAGAAATTGGGATTGTCTTGCTGTATGCAGCATTATTGGCCATTTTTGCAGTTGCATTGTTTAATTTGGCAAATGTGGCTATCGAAAGTATTGGAGACCTCCAATGTCTTTTTGGAATGAAAGACACCTGCCCATAAGCTATTAAATGTTGTTAAAATAAAATAAGATGTGAGAAAAGGGAAGGCCGAAACAAAGTTATTGTTTAAGGTAAATTCAAATGATGAACTCCAATTCTTTTTGGAATTGGTGCAGAAGATTCTGAAAAACAAAGATTCAATTGTTGAAACAAAGCTGAATTCAATCAACATTAAATTATATGGAAAAAGAGATGAGGTTGAATTACTCTCAACACAGTTAAAAAATGCACATGGATTAGTCAAATCCGCTTTTCTTTTGAATAGAGATGGGATAAGCAAGATTGATATCACTCTTCTTTCTTGGATTACAGGATATCACGTGGATAAAGAGTTTTTTTCTACAATGTTGTCAGAATTGAATGTAGGTAAGTTGGATCAAGGGAGAATTATATCTACCACTCTTAGTCTTAAAGACCTCATTCAAAAATATAAAGAAGTGCACCTGACATTTACATCCGTTTTACCTCAAGAACATAAAGATATACGAAAAGTAATTACAATACTGCTAATTTTATTTCCAAGATCAACAGTAGAAGATCTTGTACGTTTCGGAATAGAAAATCATCTTCTAGAAAGGAAAAATGGAAAATTGATTTTTCGTGCAGATAAAAGTAGGATCATACATACATTTAAGCAGGAGTATGTTGATTCTCCGAAGAAAACCACAGTATCAGAATTGAAGAAGGATGATAAATTAAATATTCTTGATGGTGGGAAGATAATTTTCAAACAAATATAGGTTTAGTCATGTGATCCGTAAATTAATAGTGTCAAGAATTTGGGAAATCTCCTGATGGGAAGGAGAAAGGAGGCAAGAAATACTGAAAAAAAGTAAAGCCATACTAATTGTGAAGAAAGAGTAAAATATTATTTGTGAGAACAACATTTCAACAATACGCATGATCTCCATTAAAAGTTAGATTATAAAAGTTCAGACCCAAGTGAGGAAAATAATTCAATGATCTCTTTCTTATGATGGATCGAAGCAACATTCAATATTACTCTTCCTGTCTCGTCAATATCTCTAGAAGTGAACACAATGACATCAATTTGGCTAATTAAATCCAATGAAAGCTTGTGACTGTATTTCCAGCGAATTAGTAGAGTTTTGAGATTTGTTGAATGGGTTGTAACAATCCCCCGTAAGCCTGAGGCAATTCCTTCGAAGACAATTTTTGAATCAATTGGAGATTGAATTTCACCAAATATGAAATAATCAGGGGAATTTCTCAATGAAAATGCAATAATGTTTGATTTTTGTTCATTGATTGCCTTTGAGTTGATTCGAATTTGAGGAGTAGATAGTCGATCTACTAACGGGCTATCCATTTTTATTTCTTTCGTGTCTTCTAGAATGACGACCCTCCATGTTTGTGGTAGTTGCAGCAGAAGGGCATTTAATAGTGTAGTTTTTCCTGAACCGGGTTCGCCAGCAATTACAATGTTTTTTCTCTGTCTCATCGAGAGAATTAGCTCATGAGCGTATTGAGAGGATATTTGTCCTTGATCAATTAGAGTCTCCAAGTTGAGTGGTTTTGAAGGAAGTTTTCTAATAACAATACTTTTTCCAAATGGAGGATGTTTCATTGTAACTCGTAAAATTCCCAATCCACTATTGAGGTTGCCGATCAGTGAAGGATTCCAAGAAGTCAATAATTCATTGGTTTCTAATTCAAGTTGGATTCTTAAAGAATCAAAAAATGTGTCATCATGGATTTGGGGATGAAAGTGCAAATATTTTCGACCCGTCGACCAATCAGAAATTGCAAATCCATTAGTATTCCAAAACAATTCAAATGCAGTTGGAATGAGTTTGAATATAATTAATGGAAATAAACCTAACGCATTTAATGCCAATTCTAATTCGTAACCTTCTTGGATTTGTCTTGCAAGGAGTTTCAATTTTGAAAGTATTTTGCTAAAAGGGAGTAAGGAACCCCCTTCTTTTTTCCGTTCTTTCAAGTATAGTTCTTTCAACTGATAGGTGAAATGGTTAAAATTTTTCATTGGCACATCTATGAAAATTGGCTCATTATTTCGTTTAGAGATTAAAGTGGTTTCCA
>CAZYCQ010000032.1:36875-37236 GCA_964645535.1 uncultured archaeon
TGGTTTCCACCAAAGTTAATTCTCAAACAAATATAAAAAGTCACAAATCTGATGTTAAATACCTATGTTTTGAAAGATTTCTGTGAAGAAAGAAGAGTGGATCATAAAAGAAGATATGCTCATTTTGAAAAAAAATAAATGGAAGTTCCAGATTGTTGGATTCAAAATCAAATTAGAAGGAAAGCAGATTGAAATTGAAGATTGGATAGATTATCTTTTGAAGTCAACAGATGTGGAATTTGCGTCAATCATACTTTTTGGGGGTGAGTTGGCCATTATTTTTGGAAGTATTATGGAAATCAAAAAGAAACAAAATTTGTGGAAATCAAAAACGAGAGTGGAAACTGAGAATTCGTTAATG
>CAZYCQ010000032.1:37246-38783 GCA_964645535.1 uncultured archaeon
GATGAAACCTATTAAAGGGGCAGAACTAAAAAATAGTTTCCCTTTTAATTTACAATTTCGCGATACTGAGAAAAAAACGTATTGGAAAATCGAAAATGGGGATTTAAGAATCAAAGGATATCTTGTGGATGAGATAAAGATCAATGATACAAATTATGATTTTCTTGAATGGATAGACCAAGATAATTTTGGAGTGGCTATTGGATTTAGAAAAATCAAAAACTCAATTTCAAAAGGGGTTGCTATTTGGTTTATCGGTGAAGACATTGACAATGCAAGAGACCATAGCCTAAATTTCATTGAGAAACTAAAGTCTGATAGGAGAATCAAAGGAAATTTGAAAGAAATAAGAAATGGAATTTGGGCGAAACCTTTGGCTAAATTTTTGGGAATAACCAAAACACAACTTTCTGAACAAGTAATTGGCCAATTGATAAAAGCAATGGAAGTTAAATCTACTTTCAGTAAAAGAATAAATGAAATAAAAAATCCCTATCCTAGAGTAGAAAGAAACAAAAAAACGCCTTCAAAGGTAAGCAAATCAGCAAATATCCAGATTTATCCTCAAAAAACACCTCAGAATCAAAATGGGAACCCACAAAGATCATCTATTTCAAATGATGAAAGATCAACATGGAATGAGTTTAGTAATAGGCTGAAAGAAAGAGGATGGAAAATGGAAAAAGTAGAACAAAAAGAGGGGAAATACCTAATAAGTTTTAGGCATAAAAAAATCAATCTCCTCCTTCAGACAGACATGAAACAAGAAAATTATGATATTGTAGGTTTCTATTAATTCCATATATACAGCACTTTTCTCATCTAAACACTTACGACTTATGTTCTAGGTATATCTTTGAACCTTTCGTACAAAGCGCCTCGTGCTTAATTAAATGTCCGCTAAGCATCTCGCAGAGGCTCGACGCTTACACGGCATTCATTGCAAGCGGGTCTTTTGCCCGTGCACTCGTCCAGAACAAATTGGTTGCTGTTGCCAGCCCCCAACGGGGAAAAATACCCCTTTGTTCCAGAGTGGGTAAGTCTTTTTAAGACCAGCTTCGAGCTTAGATGCATTCAGCTCTTATCTGGGATGGCGTAGCTACTCGGCAATGCCTAACGACAACCGATACACCAGAGGCCACAACACCACGTTCCTCTCGTACTGATGGCACTTTGCTTGCACTTACCCAACAGCCCAGTTAGATAGAAACCAACCTGTCTCACAACGGTCTGAACCCAGCTCACGTTCCCTTTTAACGGGCGAACAACCCTATTCCTGGTGCCTTGTGCAACACCAAACGAGGAAGAGCCGACATCGAGGAAGCAAGCCGTGCGGTCGATGTGTTCATCGCCTACCGTTGCAGCTCTACAATCAGAAGCTGAGAAGTACACAGCATTGATCGGCTTTCGGGTTTAAAGGACTTCTGAGTTCAGCCAATTTTTAAATCATCGACTTGCGTCTATTAAAAATGTGAGGATGATAGAAGACCTTTAAATGGTTGTGAAACCGTTTACTGCAGCTGTGCACTGGTGGAGG
>CAZYCQ010000033.1:0-20738 GCA_964645535.1 uncultured archaeon
GTAATAGGTTGAAACAGCAAAAAACCTACAATTCTTCGAGAAAATAACAGAGAGTCTCATTGACTGAGAATCCTAGTAATAGGTTGAAACTTTACAAGAAGGGCATGGAGCTCATAATCTGAAAAGGGTCTCATTGACTGAGAATCCTAGTAATAGGTTGAAACGTACATGGGTAGGTAGTTGGGATAAGATTATGTCTTGTCTCATTGACTGAGAATCCTAGTAATAGGTTGAAACGAAGTGTCTCGCCAATTCGGCGATCCTTTCCCGTACGTCTCATTGACTGAGAATCCTAGTAATAGGTTGAAACTAGATGAGGACAGGATCGCATCTACCGTCAGTATCAACGTCTCATTGACTGAGAATCCTAGTAATAGGTTGAAACAAATCATCCATCGTCGACTATTCCATGAACAAGGCCGTCTCATTGACTGAGAATCCTAGTAATAGGTTGAAACTAGGTGGTTGGCAGGTCATTCGCCCCGTGGGGCTTCGTCTCATTGACTGAGAATCCTAGTAATAGGTTGAAACTAGGTGGTTGGCAGGTCATTCGCCCCGTGGGGCTTCGTCTCATTGACTGAGAATCCTAGTTAGGTTGAAACATTTGGCAAGTTTGTATTGGTGTCTGTCGTAATCCTAGTCTCATTGACTGAGAATCCTAGTAATAGGTTGAAACCCGTAATTTTCTAATTAACCTTGACTTAGGCTTACCGTGTCTCATTGACTGAGAATCCTAGTAATAGGTTGAAACAAATAAAAGATGGAAGAGAGACAGTCTTGCTCTGGAATGTCTCATTGACTGAGAATCCTAGTAATAGGTTGAAATGATCGCCTCCCTCGGGAGATCAAAAACGACTGAAGAGCATGTATTTGGCTAGCAAGGTCATTTTTCCATGTCACTGCATTCAATGGCAATGTTTCCACTAATCTTTGACTGATGGTGCAGTCAACATCAAAACACTATTATATTTTTAAAAATTTAAAAATGTATGCCGGTTGGCAATAATCAGTTGATTGAAACCCTATACCATCAGGGGTATACATTTGACCATTACAGCAAGAACATGACGCAAGGGCATGAACGATATAGGATGGCAATGGAGTCCATTGAAGAATATTCGGATGAGATGAATTTGGATCATCTGAGGGTTCCTCTCAGGTTTCTTGTCATTGCACAGCTTGATTGTACCGATTGTGCGGTTGCAGTACCTGCTTTTGCCACCCTTGCGGCAAAGATAGATGAATGGGATTACAGAATTGTGTATAAGGATGAAATGGCTCAGACACTTGATTATCAGGAAACGTTTGGAGTTGGGGGCAAGCAGACAGTTCCTCAAATCTTGATTCTTGACACAGATCTTCGTCATATCACTCGATGGTTCGACAAGTCGTATTCCAAGAAACGTTTGCTGAAAAAGTACACAGATATGGGTTTGGTCGGCAAAGAAAGAAAGGAAAAGATTGCGGAGACACCTGAACTGAACATCAGATACGAGGCGAAAATGGTGATTTCGGAGATCATCTCTTTGGTGCAGAAGGCTGTCTATTATCTTTAGAGGTGAAGTTGATATCCTGAAAAAGAACGAACGAATTTGTTTTGGAAACACTAAAGTTTAGAAATCTCGATTCTGCAAAATTCATGCCCCATGGCAATGCATTGGGTTTCCTTTCCATCATATTTTCGGGCTTCCTTGAAGAGTCTGTCATAGAGAATATCATCAAGTTCAGGTTTCTGCGAGATATCTGCATGAAACACCAGACTCATCAATGCAATGGAAGCACCAAGGGCAAGATAGCATTTGGGGCTTTCGGCATGGGTTCCATACCTTCTTAGATATGCATCCCCTTCATAGGAGTTCTTGATTTCGATTATGAGCTTTTCTTCGGACACTTCAATGATTTTGTAGACTCCCCATCCGAGCACGTTGATGACTGCGACCATGCCTCTTACCCAATCCTCACGTTCCTCGATCAGTGGAACCACAACCGCTTCAAATTCATCACTTTTCATGATTCCTCCGAAGGTATTGAACCCGCAGACATGGCCTGCTTCAATTAGGAGTTGTCTTGCGGCTTCAATCACTTCCGGATCATTCTGCATCAGATCTCCGAACATCTTTTCGAATTCAAAGGATATCTCCGCATAATAGTCTCCCTGAATTTTCGTAAGATAGACTCCAAAGGCAGGTATGAGGCCATTCTCGTCATTGGTGATCTCTGCCTTGCTGAATTGCTGTGTAACATAGTCCATATCGATCATGGTCTCACCTCAAAAATACAGTCATTGTATTTATCCGGATCCATTGAAATGCATTCGGTCTCGATGAATCTTTTGGGTTCATCAGTCAGGATCTCTGCAGCTGCCCTGATGTATCCTGTGGCGAACAGACAGGTTCCGCTGCCCTGTGGTCCGAATTTGTAGAAGCAGTTGAGGGCATAATGGGAGTTGGAAACAACAGCTTTTCCTTGATCCAATTGGCTGAGGTCAAGAATTCCCAAGCCTAGGTTGGCAAAAACTTCCTCAATTTCTTTACGTTTGTCATCCACGTCACGGAGGATTTCCATGAGCATTTCTTTGTTGATTCTTTCACTTACATTGATCTGAACCTCTATCATCTTTTCTCCCATGGCATCGTTCAATGTCCGTTGAAGGAAGGTGTTGTAGTGGTTGCAATGGAAAACAGCTCTTTTTCCTCCTATGAGCAATTCTCCTGTGTTTAGGTCGAGTTTGAATTCTGCCATCATAGTTTCCTCCTGATAAAGTTGCGCAGGCGCATGAACCTGGACTTTGATTTTGTCGGTTCCACAAATTCAAAACCTAGCTCATCGATGCTACGTTTAACTAGGCTGATGACTTCTGGGGTGTCATCGATTGAAGTTGCTCTCGATTTTGAGATCTTTGTCTTCACAATCAACCGATAGAGCCCGATTTTTCCATATTGCTGTTCAATACTATTGTAGATTTGTTCTAGTTCTTTTCCCATATTGTTTCCTCCAGAAATTCAAGTAATGCATTTTCAAACCTTGAAATCCACATTTCTTTTCCCTGATGCACTTTGTAGGTGACCGTCAAAGAATTTCCATCTAATGGTGCAGTGACATGAAGGTACTTGCTTCTGTAAATGAGAAGCTTGTTTGCAAAAATTGAACCCTTTCCTCCGAACTTTCTGAGAAGTATTTCTTCGAGTGAATTGTTGGGTGCAATTCCGTGGTATCGGTATTTTGCAAATCCGAAACAATCTTTCAGGGGAAACCGTTCCAATTTCACCAATTGACCACCTTCTTTTCGACCTGTTTTCCTCCATATTGCGGATTTGCTCTGCCAAGCAGGGTTTTTATGATCTTTTCATCATAAGGAAGAGATTTGATCAATGTATTTCTATCTGCTCCACGCCCTATCTTCAACAGGATGTCGTCCACTGTTTCCCATATGCCATGAACGAATTCCGATAGGCTTCGAAAAACATTGTCCGATTTATTTTCCCCAATTATCCGGTCTATTTCCTTGATGAAAAACCTGTATGGCTTAATGGACGGGTTGAGTTCCAAGTTATCTGTATCAAGAATGATGTAGCCCAGATCCTTTGCCAACTCAATATCCATTTCTGTCTGCAAGAGCATAATTCTTGCAGGTGCTTCTGGCTTGAACTCATTGCTTATATCATAAATGCCTGTAATGGAAGAAATGAAGAAAACCATCTGTTTTGCGACTTCATCCGTTCCCACAATTGCCAAAGACCGCCCTTGAACTATTGCCGTAAGGATGGATGGAAGGACTGGCTTAGTCATTTCAAAGAACAAGGTTGGATCCGTGATTTCAATGTCTCCGAAATAATCCCCTTCCAAACTTTGTAGAATGGAAGTGGCTAATTCATGGAGGATTTTTTCGGCTTCGAGGATGTCCTTTGTTTCTTCTTCCCAATAAGCCCCATACCTTTCAAGATGTTCATTGGCAAAAATAATGAGTTTGTGCCTGTAAGAAAGGAAGTCAATAAATCGAAACTCATTGAAAAGCAAGGCAAGAACTTGAACCGAATCTCCTTTTTTCCGAGTAATGAAAGAACATTGTCTTTTCTCATCTATTGGTACAAAGACAATTGCATCCTCAAACTTCTCCATTTTCGAAAGATGTGCTGAAATGATGCTATTGAGATTGGTATCTCCCTGAAACGTCAGTTCCTTCAATCCCTCGCTTTTTGAGAAAAGATAGATGATGGGGATGAGATCATCCCGTGAATAGATCTTGAAGAAATCTTCTGAAATTCTGTCAAGGTAGTCTTTTGCAATATCGGGCAATTCAGTACCTTCGCTGGGAAATGATTGGAGAAAATGTCTGATATATTCCAAAAGGTTCACTGCAAGCCTTTCCTTTGACCCTTCTCCCAAAATGAATATGAAATAATCCTCCATTTCCCTTGCGAAAATGGTGTGCTGATTTGTCACTATCTTTTTTGAACGGTTGGAATCAAATTCACTGATGACTTGGTTGACAACCGTCATCAACCCTGAAAAGAGATAGGCCTTTGAATCGCTTTCTTTGATGCTTGAATTCATGTAGAGAGGCAACCCTGATTTGCGATCAACAACAAGAATGTGTATTTCCTTCATTCTTACTTATTTAAAAAATATAATTGTTCCATATAAATGTCTTCTAGAATTTTCTCTGTTTTGATCCCTATTTCGCCAATTGTTTGCTTATTATGTACCTCTGCAACACAGTTATGAAGGAAAAATAAATAATTTGTTTAGGAATTGGCAAGATATGGGTCGTTTGATTGCGTTGCTGCTGATGTTTTACCACGTTGAAAGAATTAGCTGATCACTTACGGGAAGTACTTCAACAGCTCAATGTCAGATTTCATTTTCCTCGGGTATTGCCAAGAAATGCATTCCATGCAAATTTGTAGAGACCCTTTCTTAGGTTTTCATATTTCATTCTCATTTTTTCTGGCCATTCATCCGTGTTTGACTTGAGTAGCTCATATATGGTATCTGCTTTTTCATTTTCATTATATGGAAGATTCCAATCAGCTTCCAAATATGGGTGATGAATCTTTGATTCCGCCAGGATACTTTTTGACTTGGCAAGGCGGATATTGTTTTCTATATGCCTATTGGTCATTTCATGCTCTCCATTACTGGAATCCTTGTCATAAATGACATAAAAGGGAATCCTGGCATGTATGAGCAGTTTTGTGAAGAACGGCATGGAGAACTTCCCCCCCGTTGAAATGAGTTGACATCCCAATTCATCGAAATTCATGGGTTTTGCAATTTTCCTATTTATTTTCATGTCACCCACATCATCTATGGGATGCTTGTTCATATGCGTCAATATCAATTTCTCTGTCGCTCCTTCATATAGAATGACTGATTTGGCAAAGAAAATCTCATTCTGGGCATCTCCCATCCATTTGAGATAACGTATCTGTTCCTTATCGTTTTCTGTGACTTTGGGAAGCGTATAGATGGATGCCTCCGTTCCTTGTTTCCTTACCACCCGAATGCTTTGTGGATGTTCGAGATCAACAAAAACAGGACTATGGGAGGAATAAATGACTTGACCTCTTTCTGCCAATTCTTTCAATGTTTTCAACATGACTCTCTGGGCTTGGGGATGAAGATACAACTCTGGCTCTTCAACGAGAAAAATTGTGGATTTGGTGCTGTCGGCCTTTAGATTATCTAGGAAATATCGGAGAAGTGCCCAAATAATGGCACGTTGGGCACCATGTCCTTTTCCGGTAACTGGGGTCTTTACCCCATCATCAAGGTGGATGACAAAATTATTTAACAGGAAATCCGATACTTCAGGAACAGAAAAGTTTAGTGAAACCCTTGTTGGCAGGATTTCCTGTATATATCCTGTAAGGCTTTCCTCGAATTCCACAATGTCTTTGACTCTTCTATTTGCATCCGGACTGAAAATCCGTTTGGTTAGATTTTCATATTGCATTTTGAATCTTTTATAATCTGTATTCTCCTCCAGCTTCTGGAAGACATTTTGAAGCATAAGACCGAAAAAGTTGGTTTTTTTGTATTCAGTATGCTTCTCAATATTCTCAAATGCAGGAATATAAAGGGAGCTTGGAAGAAAAGGTTCAAGATCTTTGGTCTTAATGTCAATCCACTTCGTTCCCTGTGGTTTTAGTTTTGCATCCATGAGGTACTTTGTCAGCAGTTCTTTGGTTTCACCAACCCTTGTACATCCAGAGAATTCCTGCGGTAATTTGTTTTCCTCAGTAGCTCTCTTGTAATCCTTTAATGTTTTTGTATTTACATTGAAGGGATTGAGTAATGGATTTCCATAATCTGGAATGGCAACTTGATATTCGGTTATGACGTTTCCCTCATTTCTTCCTATTTTTCGGATCTTTAGAGATTCAATCGGCACACCTAAGGCTTCACTGACTGTCTTTCTCTCTTCTGGCGTCAATGCAAAGGTTCCACATATTTCCAATTCTGCTGATCTGTGAAGATGAAAATCATCTTCCACAAATTTGCTTTTTGTCTCGATCAATTTCTGAATTGCTTGGAGAACTGTCGATTTTCCTGAAGAGTTGGTTCCGACAAATGCCGTGATCTTTTCCAATTCAATGGTAGCTTCCTTAAATCCTCTGAAATTATTTAGTTCAATGCTAGAAAGGTTCAAACATCACCCTCCAAGAACATGGAGGGATGAGATCCATATAATGTTTTCCTGTCAGGTTGGGATTATTGAATACCTATACTCAATTACTCAAATTCCTTTCTTCTCTTCCCACGATCTTCGACTCCTGCAATCCAAGATGTTGCCTTGGGTGACTTCAGAATCAGAATGATGATGAGCAAAAAGATTATTCCCCGTCCAATCATCCAACGTTGCAATTCTTCTGAAGGATTGCCAAATAGATAGATTGCTGCATAGACCGAAATTGCCAAGCCAGAAAATCCAACCGTCAAAAATTTCCAAAATTCATTCCACTGTTTACGACGCCTTACCTTTTTCATTTCTTGGGCAACGATCATATCGATCTTTTCTTGTTTCATTTTTCTCTCTATGTTGGTGTATTCACGATTTTCCATAACAAATATAGACGGCTCAGATCTATAAAAATTTTGAGAATTGTGATTTACGTATCATTCAGATGTTTTTTCATTACCCTATCGTGATTAATGAATGAACATTATCAATGCTCCTAAAGTCAAGATGATGAAACCGATTCTAGGAACCAATTGAAGGTGATCCAACAACTTATTGACTTCCTCATCATTTTCTTTTTCAACTGCCTTGAGGACTGTCTCAATTTCATTTCTTTCAAGAATCAGGTGGAACAAATATAGCAGTGTAATTACTGAAATTGCAGTCAGAAAAAGAATATTGATCGATGTTTGAAAGAAATATGTGATATTCCACTGAGCAAAATATTCCAATGCAAGTAGCCACCCAAGAGAAACTGCCATGAACCCATTTACTGTGGCAAGTTTGAAGATTTTAGGGAATACCCTCCCCAAAACCTCATATTTTCCGGATCTAGACATTTCATTCATGGAAGGAAGGAGGATTAGGTTGAGAAAGAATAGCATTCCCCACCATGCAAATCCAAAAAAGAGGTGGAAAGCCCTTATCCATTTGAATCCAAGAAGAAAAAGGGTGATGATAGCTAGGATCATCAAAATCCAAATGAGGAGATGTTGGCCTCCGAGGGAGATATTTTTACGAGAATGGTGATTCACATATAGTATTAGGGTTTACGAAAACTTAAGGAAATTGACAAATTAAGTTATTGGCTTCCTTCTTCCAAAAATCTATTTGAAAGTATACTATTGATTGTAATTTTCTTCTCACAGATTGGTTTCTGAAAAATCATCGAATGACAAACAAAACCTTTCCAAAAAGTTCGTAAAATAAAGTTGACCGAATTTGGCAACAAAACGGTGAACTCCATCTTGGATTTGTCGAGGATCCATGGATTGGTGCAATGGCTTCTCCGATACTTCATAAATATGTATATCAAGAATCAATCATGGTAGAGATTCTCCAACTCCTGTCAAATATTGATCGCAATTTGTTGATGTTTGCCATTGTTCTTCTCTTGACGATTGAGGTCTTTCTCTTATCATTTCCGAAAGAAGTGGTTATGATCTATGCTGGCTTTGCATTTGGTTTATTTGGGGGGTCTATTCTCAATCTGCTTGGACTTGTTGGAGCTATCGTTCTAGGATATGAAGGTGGAAGGCTCGGAAAATTTGGGCTTGAAAAATTGCGGGGTCATCGACTGATCTCAAAGTACGAACGTGAACTTGATCAGAGGGGGATGGTCGGATTGACACTGTTGAGATTATTTCCACTGACACCAAATGATATCTTGACCATTGCCTGTGGTTTTCTCGAAGTCAAAAGGCTACCCTATTTACTTATCTCAACAATTTGTGCAATCCCGTATGCCATTTTGTGGGCCTATGTGGGCAATTCAGGTCTTTCATTAATCATGGAGTTGTTTCCTTCAACCTATGATCTAAAAACATGGGTAGTAAGCTTTATCCTTGTTCTCCTTATTTTCTGGATTATAGGTACAAAAATGTTTGAGGAAGCTTAGGTGTTGTTTATGTATTGCTGAATGCATCCGTCCAATCGTCCGTGAATATAATTATATCTGTAAATCTTTCAAGAACTCTATATGCGGTTCTTGGTCTTCTCAGACGTTCATATCGGGGGAAAATTCAATGAGGACATGTTCATGAAGGGTGTGGAGATTATCAACTCAACGGATGCAGATTTTTATCTTTTTACAGGTGACTTGACTGACCAAGGTACTCTTCATGAATACAAAACCGCAAGAGATGTGTATCTTCCTTTAATCAAAAAACCGGTTCTTTATATTCCTGGAAATCATGACGTAAAGAATGTTGGTGATCTTCTTTGGGAGGAATTTATGGGGCCACGCTATTTCGTGCATGAAGATAGGGACAAAAAAGTAAAGATATTGGGTTTAGATTCGAATGAACCTGACAAAAACACTGGCCGTATTGGCGAAAAGGGTGTGAAACGGATCTACCGTGAGTTTGAAGATCTTGATGATGAATGGACAAAAGTTGTGGCGTTTCACCATCAAACCCTTCCCATTCGCTATACCGGTCGCGAAAGAAGTGCAATTGCAGATGCCGGAAATGTGATAAAAGCCATCCTCGATGTGGATGTGGATTTGGTGGTGAACGGTCATCGCCATATCTCAAACGTCTATCAATTGTCTGATAGTGACGATTCAACCTTGGTCGTCAATTGTGGCACCATGTCTTGCAAGAAAACCAGATATAAGGAAGAATATTCACTGACGATCATTGATTTTGACAAAGAAAAAGAGATGGCCAAGGTTGATGTTGTCCAATTAAACAATGCAAATGTCAAATACCTTACTCGATTTTCTGGAAGCACAAATCTTACAGTTGCCCCTGAAAGAATAAAGGGAATGTCTTTACCTACCGCCAGAATCATTCAGATCGGCAACACCGAATTTTCGGATGATCTTTACAACCCCACTGCGTTTGCCAAGGCTGTAACACTCATTAATATAATGGACTGTGATCTTGTTGTCCACTGTGGTGATGTAACTCGATCCTCCTTTATGCATGAATTTGAAATGGCACAGACCTATCTTTCTCAAATCAAACATGAGATGCTGATTGTCCCTGGACCGAAAGATTACTTCCCCTTGGGCTATGAGATGTACCGCAAGATATTTGGAACGACCAATCCCGAATTGGAGACTCCTTCCCTCAAGGTTTTGGGTGTCAATACCTGTATTCTAAATGAAAGTGAGGGTCGAGTGGGAAGGTCAAGCCGTCAGCGAATAAAGGAGGCATTTGATGGTTCCAATAAAATCTCCGTTGCTGCTTTCCACCATACACTTATTCCTGTTCCTCGAACAAAACATGGTGCTGAATTGCAGGATGCCGGTGATGTCCTTCACTTCCTTGTGGATCTTGGCATTAATCTAGTCTTGACTGGTTCAAAAAACACTGCTGGATGTTGGAGAGTCGGTGACACAGTGTTTTCCAACTGTGGAACCATTTCCTCCAAATACATTACCTCTTCAAAAGGAAATTCCTTCAATATCATTGACATTTACAGGCTTGAAAAAGAAATGATCATAACAGTAAGTGAATTTTTAATTGAGAATGAAATGAGGGTTGAGATTGGCAGATTTCTGATACCTTCTCCCTGATTTTTAAAGGCATAGTGAATGTTGTGAGGAATTGTGTAAGTTTTAGTATTGTTCTGGTCGTTTAGAGTGGATCAATATCTTGAAACCATTTATATTCCTCAATTGATGAAATCTTGGCGATCCGAGGGTCACAATCAAGTATTTGTCTTATAATCTCATCTTTTCTGAGTCTTGAAATTTTCTTCAGTCCATATTTATACCCGATTTTCACAAGCTCCTTCTTTCTCATTGTTTGCAGATTGTAGAGATTGATTTCCGGAAAATATTCTTCAAGCCAATATTCCTGCCACAAATTGTTATCTGTACATGAATCCTTTGATCTGCCCATTTTCAATATTTCACGTATCAATGTGCTTTTTGTTTTATAGAATGCCCCTTGAACTCCATATTTATAGCCAATCGCACGCAACGTCCCTAACTTCATTTTTTTGAGATTTCTTATGTTTGTCAAGAAATCATGTTCTTCAATCCAATAGGTAGTCCATGGTTTTGGTGGCTTTTCCGATGGCCTTGAAGGTACCGAGCTAAGAAGTAGATGAACGATCTGTATGGCTCTCATCTTACTGTAGCCTTTCAATCCGTTTTTCTTGCATAACTGAATGAGCTCTGATTTCCTCATTTTCATGAGGCTTTTGAGATTGTCTGTGTAGGGATGCTCCTTCAGATCGTAATTGATCCGATTTGCCTTAATCGTTAAGCAATTTATAACGGTTGGGTCATTTGCCAACAATCTGAGAATTCCCAATTCTTCCTCAGAAAATTGATAACCAAAAAACCAAATGTTGATACCATGATCAATAACCAATTCAAGGATTGTATCAAAATGATTCAATTTCCAAGTCTCTCTTTCTCTTCCATACAGATAATTTTTCGAGTGCTTCCATAGGATGATCTCTTTGATCAAGGCCACAAACCTATGGTAATGGGGATGCTTCCTGTCCATTGAGCACAATCTTCCAAGTTGATCCATCAAGACAAATGGTGGATTGTCAAACCTATTAAATAAATCCTCAAGTAGTGCCGTTGGTAATTCCTTAGGCGAAAAATGAACCAAAAGGTTGGCGATGACATTTGGATCATCATTGTCCATTAGAAAATAGCAGACTGTTTTGAGAAAATCCTCATTGTCCAATACGGCTAAACCAGTATCCAAAAGAAATTCCAGTTCCCATATATCACTTACTTGCAGACTGTTCTCTGCGTAAGTGCGCAGATCCCTCATTTCGAGGAAAACTGCTTCCTTTTTCATAGGAATACTTTCTGATCAACCAATAAAAACTTGTTTACTTGCAATTGGTTCCAAGTCCTTCGTCATGAACTTGAATTAAGATAGGTTCTTAACCTATCAGGATAATTTGTCAAAATCCCATAAACATTCCTCTTAACTAAAGTTTCCCATTCCTTTTGAGAGTCTGCATAAAAGCATGTGATTTTTGTCCCAGTTTCCTTTAGAGCATCCCAGTGGATCTCATCGAAAGTTTTCCATCTGATTTGGGAAAACTGAATTTCATGATTCTTTACCAATTCTATGAACTCTCCCGGCGATCTCTTCTTCTGCATCAAACCGATTGGATAGCTTGATTGTTCTCTCAAAAAGGCGTAGGATTCAACCGTCCGAACAGAAATGTAACCTTTCCCTAGATCTGCGTTGTACCTGTCCAAATGAGTTAAAAGCCTCTTTTCAAGGTAGAAATTTTTCTCGAGGAAGAAGTTTTGAGGTTTCAGTTCTATTATCAGAGATGGATAATCCCTTTCTAGGATTTCTTCAAGAAATGGTGGATTTATCTTCGGGTATCCTTTCCACGCTCCCACATCCAGCTCTTTTGCTTCTCTATATGTGAGGTCGGCCATACCCCTAGGATCATTTGCCACCCTCATTGCATCCCTATCATGAAAAATAACAAGTTGTGCATCCTTTGTCATCTGTACATCTATCTCGACTATGTCCGCTCCCATCTCAAATGCCTTGTCACAGGCCAAGATTGTATTTTCGGGATATTCTCCAGAAGCACCTCTATGCGCTATGACTTTCACTCTGTTCCCCCAGGTACGCTTTGGATTGGATAAACTTGAAATAGGGGCTCAAGGTCAAAAAGAACCTTAGCCATGGCTGTTTTTGCAACCACTCTCATGATCTCCCATTTTCTTCTGTAAGTTAACCATTCCCTGATATGGCGAAATGTTGGAAAACTCATTGGTTGTCTTTCTTTAAGTTGCCAAGTAAACGAATAGATACCTTTGTTATCAAGCGTGATTTCCAATAATTTCACTGGAAAACGGGATTCATATCCACCTCCGTGTGGTGTCAAGTGAAGATTCTTCAACTCATCCTCCAGTCCCAAATCCTTTGCTCTTTGTCCGTGTTCCCATCGATCAAGGAAATCTGAATTGAGATTGGGAAGATAGTGGGCGGCAACCAGCCCCTCTTCAGGATTGAAGGCAATTGGAGCCATACTGTCATGTCGTTGCGTTCCAATGAGATGGAATTCCCCATCACCCAAAAGACCTTGGTGAGTAATGGATTCTATCCTTCTAAAATCAAGGTCAAAGAAAATATCTTCTGCTGTCTTATCGCGATTTCTTGAATTGGCGGCCTCCGTTTTTCTGAATTGGGCAACATATCTTCTTCTTGCCTCTCCCTCCAAAAAGGTGATTGGTCCATGAGGTGTATCGACACGATGATATCCTTCTTCCTCGCTCAGCCATGTTTCCGGAAAATACAGGAGTTCCCCTCCCACATGTCCTGAACAATGGACAACCAAGTATCTCTGCAATGTGTCCTCTCCTGACACTGGATCTTTTACTTTGTACATTGCCGCAAAATGGTTCCCTTTCCCCAACTGTTTGATCTCATCCTCTCCAAGTCTGCATTGAGCATCTTTGATCTTCTCAAGAAGAAGGGCATCCTCGATTTCTTCATTAAGCATGTAAACGGAAAAGCCACACCCATTGGGCATTGAATTGTTTGTTCCCATAAGCCCTTCAAAAGTTGTGGAAAAAAGACCTCCATATGCAAATCCCCTTCTTGTTCGTTCAAGGTTCAGGGAACAGGTGCCGTCAGGAGCAAAAAAGACAAAACTTTTTGATCCATCAATATCAACCCCTAATTCATTTGCCGCATACAAAATTTTTGCATAACCGACTTCCATGATTTTTGGTGCTATTCTCCCCATTCTATTTCCTGCTGCAATGGAGAAGGTTCGTTCCGTTGCTTTCTGCAACCAAAATTGAAATTCCGGAGCTACTCCAGAAATATGTGAAACCAACGTGTCCGTCAGCATAACTCTAGCCACTTAGCTTTCCCCCTAACAATTAAAATTTAAAGATATGCTGACCGGAGAATGTTCAAATGAACATTTATTCAAAGGATTCTTACATTTTATCTAACTTTAATCCAAAAGAAAAAGTCAGAAAAGAAAGAATCTTAAGGTTCAAGTGCAGAATCTTCTTATGTCTGCCTTGGTCAGTGTGGAGGGAGTGAGCAAAACATTTGTTCAGACACTGAGGCGTTTTTGGTTTCAAAACCTCTCAGATGATGCAGATAGTTCCACCGATTGCTCCATCTCCGTTAACAAAGGCATGCTTATCAAACGCCGAACCAAAAAGATTCATGCACTGAACCATGTCAGCCTACAGGTTGAAAAAGGGGAAATCCTTGGGTTGCTAGGTCCAAATGGTGCTGGAAAGACGACTTTGGCGAAAATCATTTCCACACTTGTTCTACCTGATCAAGGAACTGTGAAAGTCAATGGATATGATGTCGTCCACGAGACAAGGGATGCTCGTAGATCATTAGGACTTGTAACTGGGGGTGAGCGTTCGCTTTACTGGAAACTGACCCCCATGCAGAACTTAGTCTTTTTTGGAGGGTTGTATGGGATGCCCAAATCTGAAGCTGAAGAAAGGGCTTTGGATCTTTTGAAAAGATTCGAGGTTCATGGAAAAAGGAACGACCTTGTACAGAACTTGAGCACTGGACAACGAATGAAGGTGGCATTCGCAAGAGCACTTATGCATGATCCTAAGGTTCTGATCTTGGATGAGTACAATAGAGGTTTGGATCCAAACGCTTCAAAAATGCTTAGGGATTTCATCAAGCATGAGCTGAAAGAAGACAAGGCAATTATTGTAATGACCCACTCTATGGAAGTTGCAGATGATATTTGTGATCGTCTGATGCTCATAAACCGTGGAAAGATTGTGATTGAAGGCACTCCACTTGATTTAAAGAAGAGTATTCCCCAATCCATTTTTATCGAAGGTGAACTGCAAGAAGAGACCTCAAGTCATCTTCTGTCCAATATCCCCTTTCCAATAGAAATAGACCCTTCCAACCCTCTATTTTTCAGAGCCAAGATGAAAGATACAACTTCCTCTGTTTACCATTTCCTTCAGGAAATAAATCGCCATGGCATCAAACTCAAAGCCATGAACATGCGACTTCCGACTTTGGGAGATGTGTTCCAACACTATACCGGTGACCGGTTGACGGAGGCTGGCGAATGATTAAACAAGATTCTGGTATTCGATATCATCTCCGTATCATTTGGATGGTCATTCGCATAAGGACATCCATTCTCCTCCAATACAAAGGCGATCTTCTATATTGGATTCTGGTACCTTTACTCTGGATTGTTCCATTCATTTTTGTCGGAGATGCACTGACCGGGGGTGATTTTTCCGACCATTTTTTTAAAACAACTGGATCTGGTGATTATGTGGGCTTTCTGCTGATTGGAAACATGTTGTGGGCCACTCTGGATTCTGCCATCTGGGGGACGGGCAATGCACTCAGATGGGAGCAACAATCGGGCACTCTCGAGTATTTTTGGGTATCTCCTGCACCTAGAGTTGATTTTCTTATTGGTGCAGCAATCAGTGAAGGTGTTTGGGTTTCAAGCAATATTTTGGGGCAATTCATTATCCTCTCTTTCTTTTTTGAATGGAACATCACGTTGTTTACATCTACTGTTTCGTTACTAGCCGTCATTCTGATGTTTTTGGCCATGCTTGGTTTTGGAATTGTCTTTGCCAGTATAGTTCTGATGTTCAAAGAAGGTGATGTCATCACTGAATTTGTTGATTCCCTCCTGGCCATCGCCACACCTCTGCGCTATCCCTTAAGTGCTCTGCCCCGTTTTCTCCTCTGGTTTGCAATTGTTATTCCATTTACGTGGGGGGCGACCATTGTCAGAAGTCTGTTCCTTGCCCGTGCAACAACTGAAGTCATATTGGCGGGTTTCTCAATCCTTTTCCTTCTTGGAATTCTCCTCTGGATCTTAGGGATATATCTCTTCAAGATCGTCGAGAAACGATCTCGGATGAAAGGAACTTTGGGAGCATTTTAGAGCTAATTTTTTTCCTTCGAAAGGTACAAATGACTGTCTTCTCCATAGTATATGTTGACCAAACTTTCAATTCGACTAATCATCGGTGTTCTGACTCCAATTCTCTTCGAAGTAAGTTTGATTTTCCTGTATTCTTCCATCAAATATGATACCATTGACTTCAGGGCTGTTTTGGGGGGAATCGTTCTGTTCTTTTGGGTCGTTGCCCTCTATGTGATTTCCCCCTTTGTTCTGGTCAAATTTGGAAAGTTCGAAAAACGATTTGGTGCAATCATTAGGGAAGGGTTACATCAGGCTCTTATAACTGGAGAGAATACGGCGACTTCAGACCCAACACAATCCAGCCTTTCACTTGACTTGAATGTTGCAAAAGCAGAGCAGGAAATTGTTATGAAATCAATCGAGGAAAACTTGATTCCTCAACTTGCAAAAAGTTCCGTCAATTTCTACACCGATACCTTTTATGCCCGGGACTATACCAAATCAAACCGAACGGCCATCATGAACTTGGAATATTATGAAAGCATTGCACTGCTCTCATTATTCACCATGTTTTTCCTGTTACTTGATTTCTTGTTGCTTTTCATCATGAAATTCACATCAATTGATTTCATCTTTATTACCCTCGATCAGATCTCAAATTGGGGATTCTTCTTCACATTGACTTTTTACTTCGTTGTCTCTTTCTTGGTCATGTTTATCGCCTTTCGTCACTCCCTTCCATTTATCGATGAATACGTTTCATACACCATTCCAATCATGTTCCGGGAATCAGAAATGTCTTCATTCATCCGAAGAGAAAGTATCCGCTCAATAGTTTCTTACAATTTCGATAACCTGATTTCAAGGAAAGAACAAAAAAGAGCGAAGGATGTCATTGAAAGTACAATGGATCATCTTCTGCATGATTTGCTTGAAGACGAACTTATGATCTCCTCTCGAAGAAAACTTGCCCTCAAACTTGCTTGGAGAGAATATTCAAAACTTCTGTCTGCCAAAGTGGAGGAAAGGGAAAAGAAAGGCAAGCACCGTTACTTGGATCGACTTCTCTTAGGAGAAAGGATCGGTAGTATGCAAATAGACGAATCTGAATTACTTGGACTGAATTCGGATCTCTCCTTCATCAGGGATCAGCTTAACCGATGGGGAAAGCTGAATTCTGCCCAACGAACCGTTATTTTCCTTTCTCTGTATAGGATAACTGAACGGATCATCAAGGAAGCGGTATCCGTATTTGTCGATTTAGAGGAAAATCCCTTGAACTTTTATGAACAGACTCGATATCTTTTGGAAAAAGATTTGATCTCGGTTTCTGCCTATGACAAAATCAATGAATTTAGGTATACACGCAACAAACTTATCCATGAACCGGGGGTATCAATCAACGTAGCCTCAAATACCATTACCCAAGTACTCAGTGCCCTGAATCAATTAGTTGGCAATATCAGCAAGCTTCCCGTAGAGCCTGAACCTGAATTGGTCTAATATTTGCCGATCAATCCCTTTGTCCTCAATCTTTGTTCCATTCTATTGAAAGAGTAGACCCCAATGAAATAAACGATTACGCTCATCAATGCCACTGTCATGATGTCTTTGACAATGGTGGGTGATGGACCAAGAAGAAGGGTATTCCTGAACCCTTCAATGATTATGGTAAAAGGAGACCATTTTGAAATGGCCTGCAAAGGTGCAGGTAGCACTGCCAAAGGGAATGCAGAGGGTGTGATAATACTCAGGAACATTTCGAATGTGAAAATAATTTTCCATCCTTGCTTCAATGTCAAGACGATTCCTGCAAGAAACATTGCCAAGCCCTGTACGAAAACGACGGCAATCACCACATAAATCAAGGCAATTCCAATTCTCTCCGCACTGATCTCTGGAAACAAAAACCATGCCGCTATGAGCTGGACTGCAAGGACTCCCGATGCTCTTTCCGCTGAAAACAGTGTGTTACCGAGGATAAGTGAGAACCTGGATATCGGGGATGTATATACTGCTTCCAGAGTGCCAAGTAATTCCTCCTCTCTTATCGTATAGGTTGATTCCCACATAATTGCCAACATGAACCTCAGGGTAACCAAACCTATGCCAACGAATAACCATACGTCCGCAGTCCCTGTGAGCTCCAATAGGTTTGCATTGTATCTCCCTCCTGAGATGAAGGAGCTGTAAATTATCATCGGAAGAATGAAAAGGATTGGTGACAACGTCCAGAATGCGAAACTCAAAGGATATCGCAGGCTGATTTGCCACCGCTTGCGAACCATTGCATTAATCGCGATCCATTCATCTCTTAACGGACTTGTCACCTGCATCATTTTATGGCAGGGTTATTGATTAGGTTTATCCTAATTTACGATTAATTATTGATTCACCTAACTTTTAACTACCGATAAACCATGTTAAATCACATTTGATGTACAATCTAGTATGAAGAAATAATATGGATGGCAATCAAATTATCTATTCAAAATAAATCTTAGTACAATTCTTTTATTTCCTCGGTAGTTTATATTTTAATCAATTTTTCTCTCTAAGTTATAGCTAAACATTTTTGTAATTTGAATATACTATTTAATAGAAATTATTGAATGAGCATTTGATAATCCACATTTTTTGATATTCCAAAATAATTTACTGTACTATAGAAAAATTTAATTGTGGTTAAAATTTGAAAACAATACCATGAAAATTAACGCATTATTGATAATCTTAATTTTAGGTATTCAACCCCTCTCCTTCATTTCGTGGGGGGGGGGGGGGGTGATGATCTTAGGATGACATCCCGACAAGATCAATTGATGGCTGATGGAATCCCCGGAACCTATGGGAAACTGTCAGATATGAAGAATTGTCAAAGCAAAGAGATGAAATTCATAAACTGCCATTTAATCCAGAACAATTTGCCTGCAAATGGTGATTTTAAAGGTACAACAGTCATCATTGATGATGGGTTGAGTTTAAACACCTGGAGGAAACTTGAGGAAAATTTTGTTGACATCGTGAGATATGTGACATTAGATCCTACAACTGGAAAAATCAAAGAGTTTGGATCAGAAGGAAAAGATTGCAAGACACTTTTTACATTTTCTTGGCGTGGAATAAAACGCTGCTCATTGTTTTCTTACTTGTCTTACCTTTCATATGATGACCAAACTCATGGTGCAATGGTAGCCAGTGCTTTCGGAACAATTGCTAAAGGTGCAAAAATTATCTTTGTCGATACGACCTTTCTTGGGGATTCTTCAGGATTAGAATTTGGAATACCGTTGGTTCAATGGTTGAATAATGCTGTTCTTCCATACAACATCAAAGTTGTTTCAATGTCTTGGTCTGGTCCCGATCCAAGAAATAAGGCTCAGGTCGATGCTCTTCTGGATTCTCTGTACTTAAATGGTGTGTTTCTTGTCAGCTCCATAGGGAATGATGGCAAAAATAGAGGAGATGCATTTCCACAAAACCATAGGTTTGTCTATGCTGTGGGATCTGTAGATCATGAAAATAGGGGTCTACCTTGGGATACTGATTATTTTTCAAGCTATGGGAAATTTTCAGGTGATGTTGCTTACTACAATTCTCGTGATTGTAGTTCTACTGGTTTAACATTTTGTTCAAGTTATGGTGATTCCTCTTTTGGAAGCAAAGCCACAGATTTCGTTATGCCTGGAAATGGGGTTCTTACAGCTCAATTTGATGCTGAAATATATGTCGCAAAATATTCTTTTGGAACCAGCTTCAGCACTCCGTATTTGGCTGCAGCTGCCCTTATTGCCCAATATGCTTACTTTTTGGGAATGGAGCAGAACTATGGCTCTGGAGCTTACTTGTCTCCCGCTGATCTTTATGAAGTGTTGAAGGCATCCTCAAGCAGAACCTCTTGGTCCCCCTACCTTGGTTGGGGATATATTGATCTTGATTTCCTCTATGATTATGCAAGGAACTTGGCAGGTGAATAAGATGAGGTGGATGATCCAATTAATTTTTGTTGTTGCCCTTATTGGGAGTTTACCAACTGCGTTATCCCATCATGGTTCTGATCATATATTCCTTACGGAAGATCGGATTACTCTCCAAGCAGGAGATGTCTATGGAAGACAGATCCAGTTAAATGACACTTATGACATTACGGCCTATTCTTTTGGTACTGATGTCTATATTGTTACCTTCGATGGCAATCTTACTCTTAATTTGGCTCATTTCCCTTCAGGTACATATGAAGGAATGGATCAAGATGTAAAACGATACCAGAGAAATGTGACACTTAATCCTGAAGATTATCCTGATGCATATAGGCGGGCGATAGATGCCACTGTTTCGGAGGAAGAAGTCCTTTCCGTTCCCATGCATCGATTTGGTTTGGTTGATTTGGATGGAGAGCCGATGAGAGATCGGGATGAGGCTTGGAAGGTATTCTTCTTCAATATCACCGTTACAGGTGTCGGAAATGTTACCCTTTATTACAGTACTAACGGGATACATTTGCCAACTCTTGATGATACCCGCGCTCCTATTCCAATGCAGTCCATTTTTATGGGGTTATTAGTCGTCGTTTTAGGTAAACATACTCGAAGAAGGCCGAGTTAGAGTAGATGCTATTAATGAATAATTATCGTTAATCTTCCTCATCTTCATCCAGAAAGCTAAAGTCCAATTTTCGTCCGATGGTGATCAGTTCGATTTCATTGGCTTTCTGAATCTCCATAAACGCTTCTTCAATCTCCTTTGCAATCCTGTAGGTGATGAAAACGGCTTTCGGGGTCTTTCCATATTTCTCTCTGATGAACTTTATCTTTTTGACGAACCTCAAAAGCTTGTCCAAAGAATCAACAAATGATGTGACTTCAACAACCAATAGTGGATTTTCCTGAAATAGGTCAATCTCGATTTCTGAAGTTCCCAGTCTTCTTTGTGGATCCTCGAACTTGACACCCCATTTCAGATTGTCGCTCGGAAAGCCTTTTGCATTAAGCACTCCTTGAAACCACATTAGGGAATGGAGCTCTAATTCTTCACCTCCTATTTTTCGCCAAAAAGCTTCGTGCTTATCCATTCTTCTGTGTAACCTATTCTGTGATTTCCGCAATTCTTTCATTTCATCCCACATGTTCTGAAATCCCTGTTCCATTGCCTCCCGTTGCGCTTTAAGCTCATCTCTCTGTGTTTTGAGCTCATCCCACACCTT
>CAZYCQ010000033.1:20838-24901 GCA_964645535.1 uncultured archaeon
AATCCTTGCTCCATTGCCTCTCTCAGTGCCTTGATCTCCTCTCCTTGGAATTCCAATCGCTCTAGAATAGGAACCAAATCGGACTTCCTTGCGTAATCGTCCTCCAAATCAAGGGCTTTTCTCACCTTTGCTTTAGTGGTGGGATCCGTGGAAAGCCTTTGGATGAAACGCTCAATTATGTCGTCAGTGGCCATTCATATAGATATGTGTTCCACAGGATTAAAACCTGTTGATGGGAATAACTGTGCCCATTTGTTCTGAATTCAACAACAGGCGATTGGGTGGTGTATCCTTGATCCCTTATGGAATTTGTTATGATTGGTGACTTGTGCCCTCCATTTAGTTCTGAATTTTCGTGTGTTTCCAGTGGAACTAATGCATGGTGGAATGTCGTTATTTTTCTTCTGGCGTCTGGTTTTTCGGATCTGGCTCAGATTCATCTGTCTGTAACACATTGTATTAATTGCGTATAGCTCTGGTTAAATGCAATTATGATGGTTCGGTAATCGTGGAGGTGATTTGGTCAAGATTGGTTATCAACATTTACTGAACTATTTTTCAGTAATGTTTGAAAATTCGGAAAATTGTATAACAATCGATAATTTTTTTTGACCTTTGTTGATATTAAAATAATATCAATGTATAAATGTTGAATTTTCGACGGAAATCTGTATGTTTTGGAAGTCTTCTCCGAAATGATTTAATAAGTAAAGTGATAATAGTAATTGGCTATAAAAAATATAGTCATATGCCGAACTGCGTTAAGAGGTGGAATTTTGACTAGATATGGAATGGTGATAGACCTCAGGAGATGTGTGGGATGCCATGCCTGCACTGTTTCCTGCAAATTTGAAAACAATGTTCCGGAGGGCAACTTCCGGACATGGGTGAAAGTTTGGGAGAAAGGATCCTGGGAAGGACAAATCCCTGCTGTTGCATTATCCTTCCTCCCTAGATTATGCAACCATTGTGATGATCCTCCCTGTGTGGATGTATGTCCGGTCGGTGCAACCTTCAAGATCGAAGATGGAACTGTTCTCATTGACGATGAGATCTGTATTGGTTGTGCCTACTGTGTCCAAGGCTGTCCATATGACATGAGATATATCAATCCCATCACAAAGACTGCTGACAAGTGTACATTCTGTCACCACAGGGTAAGTGAAGGATTGCTTCCTGCCTGTGTGACCACATGCACAGGGGGTGCAAGAATTTTCGGTGATTTGGATGATCCTGAATCCGAGGTGTCAAGATTGATTGCCACTGAACCTGCCAAGGTCTTGTTCCCTGAATATGGAACTGAGCCGAATGTATACTATATTGACCTTGACGAAGAGCCCCTTTACGATGATGATAGGGAGTTATTGCAGGAGGAACACTGAGATGTTATTTGATATTCACCACATGATATATTGGGGAATCCTTGTCTTTTCATATTATTTCCTGAAGGGCATTGCATCTGGAATTTTCTTCTGGATTTCTTATGGGGAATTGACTGAGAACTCAAAAATTCAACGAACCAGCCGCCTTGGAATCTGGCTGACTTTCGCTTTTACATACGTTCTTCCAATAATGTTGATTGCGGATCTAGCTCAACCTGGAAGATTTTGGGAACTGTTCCTCAAGTTCAAGGCAGATTCACCTATGGCTTGGGGTGCTCTTATCTTGACCCTTTATTTGATTGCTGGTGCCTTAACCACTGCATTTTTCTTCCATAAGGACTTTGTCGAACGATCCAAAAACTCGGAGGGCAAATTCCCATTCCTTGCATTGATGTACAAGATTTTTGCCCTTGGACGCATGGATCTCACTGAGGAATCGCTCGCGTTTGACAAAAAGATGTTGAAGACCCTTTTCAAGATCGACATCGCAATCGCGATTTTACTAGAGATGTACGGGGGTATTTTGATGAGCGTGAATGCTTCACGTCCCATGTGGAGCTCTCCCCTACTTCCTTTGATTTTCTTTACATCTGCAATGGCAAGTGGTGCAGCTGCCTTGATTATTGTCTATTCAATCTTCACCTTTGCAAAAGGTGGAAAATCTGATGCTGATATGGAGACTTTACAATACTTCCGAAAATGGATAGTTTGGCTTCTTGTCGCTGAACTTTTCTTCTTCCTTGTGAGAATAATCTACTTCGTCAACTCGACTGGAAGAGCGAAATTGCAGTTCATTTTCCTGTTTGATCATGGATTCGACACCATTGAATACCTTCTGGTTGATCTTGGATTGGCAATCATAGTTCCAATGGTGATCTTCTTGATCCCGCAAATTTATGTTCATCGCGGAGGTTTGATTGTTGGTGCCCTTTTCACCCTCCTCGGTGCAGGAATTTTCAAATATAATCTGATTGTGGGCGGACAGGTTCTCACAAGGACATCTGTCTATTTGGCAGAACTCCATGTCTCTTCCCATGAAATATGGACCTTGGTTTCAGTAATCCTTGGCTTCATTACCTTGTCCTTGTTTGTGTATTGGTATCTGCCATGGAGACCCACTGATGAAGTAACAGAGGAGGTAAGTGCAAAATGAGTGAACATGTTGATGAAAAAAGAAGAGTTTTCATGAAAGGAACGGCTTTGGCCGTTCTTGGTGGGGCAACCGTTGCTGCCTTCAGTCCGAATATTCCCCACTTATTTTCCCGGAACGGGGAACGGGTTGATCCTGATTTGGTGGAAAATAGCCAACGGGTGAAACTGGTTCGATCTGTATGTTTGCAATGTCATGGTGGTTGTGGCTTCCAAGCCAAGATTAAAGACTTTGACTCAGATCCCGAACTTATCAAGCTTGATGGAAATCCGTTCCATCCCAATGCAAAAGGGGAACCCATTCCATTCAATACTCCTGTTTTGGAGAATGGAAATACTGGCAAGCTGGTGAACGGTGAAATTGTTCCAGATACTCAATTGGGTCATCTCTGTGCTAAAGGTCAGGCCGGTATCCAGACACTATATGACCCCCAGCGGCTTACTCAACCATTGAAGAGAAAGGGTCCCAGAGGGTCTGGTGAGTGGGAACCCATTTCATGGGAGCAGGCATATGACGAGATAATCCTTGGGGGTGAACTTGATGGTCCTGATGGAAGCAAATACACTTTCACTGGGATGAAGGATCTCATAACTGATGACCTGATTGATCCATCCAAGCCATGGTTGGGCTCTAAAAGGAATCTTATTGTTTTTCTTGTCGGCAGATCCGAACATGGTAGAAAAGAACTTTCAGATCGTATCTTTGGAAATGTGTTTGGTACCGTCAATTACCGTATTGATCACACCACAATCTGTGAACAATCCCATCACATCGCATACAAGATGGTTACCGGAAAAGACAAAATGCATCCTGATTTTGACAGTTCTGAATTTTTCATTACTTTTGGTGGATCTTACTTGGATGCTCAATTCCCATTCAATGGTTTGGCTGACAAGGTAGCAAGATTTAAACTCAGAGGCGGTAAATATGCGGTTGTCGATCCAAGATTTTCCAACACCGCAAAGCATGCCGATTGGTGGTTCCCGATTACTCCTGGAACCGATGCCGCTTTTGCTTTGGCAATTGCAAATTATATCTTCACCAATGATCTGTATGATGCAACTTTCCTGAGTGCTCCAAACATGGCAGCAGTTGCAGCAAACGGTGAGAAATCCGGAACCAACGCCACATGGGTTGTTAACACCGATACCCACAAGTTTGTGACCATGGCAGACCTAGGTAGAGGTGATGGCTCAAATGACGACAATCCTGTTGTTTGGAATGGATCTGACTTTGAGGATGCAACAACTGCCACTTCTGGTGAGCTGTTCCCAGGTGCTCTCTCACTCCCTGGAGGAGGTACTGGAAAGACTGCTGTCGAACTGTATCGCGAACAGGCAGAATCAAAGACCATTGATGAATGGTTGGAGATCTGTGGTGTTTCTGAGCTCAAGGATCAATTCATAGAGATGGTTCAGGAATTTGCCCGTGCAGGCAAGAGAAGCGGTGCAGATATGTATCGTGGTGCAGTTCAGCACACCAATGGTTACTATAATGGGGTTTCGATTGTCCTCCTCAACATGTTGATGGG
>CAZYCQ010000033.1:25001-38462 GCA_964645535.1 uncultured archaeon
TATCCCTTGACCTCAATGGTATGGCAAGAAGTCTGGGGTGCCATCGAAAGTGAATATCCCTATCGTCCTCTGGTTGTCTGGAATCATATGGGTAATCCAAACTATTCCATTCCTGGTTCCAAGAAAGTACAAGAAGTCATCGAAATGCCTGCAAAGGATGGCAATGGCTATCAGCTCCCACTCTTCATTTCCGTGGATGTGGTCATGGGTGAGGCTTCTGCGTATGCAGATTATATCCTCCCAGACGTTACCTTCTATGAAAGGTTTGGAACTCCACATGTTGCTTCATCCATCTTGACAAAGGCCTCTGGTGTCAGGCAACCAATTTTCGGTGAATTTGACCCTGAAACTGGGGAATATAATTACCGTCCACTTCCTGGTTACGAGAACTGCAAGATGGCTGAAGATATCTATATCGAGCTTGCACGTAGGATGAAGGAGGTTCATAATGTTCCACTTGATGGTGTGGGTGAGGACGCGTTTGGTCCTGGAGAGCATTTGAATAATGCATGGGATTGGTACAAACGTGCATTCCAAAACTTGGTTGAAGACTACGAACTCAATACCGGACCAATCCCTGGAGACACCATAAATGAAAAGATCAAATATATGCTTGATCGTGGTGGTCTCTTTGAGGACTATTCCGCCTATGAAACCTCTGGAAACTTCCAGCCTCATACCCTGAAGAAAATCTGCAATATCTGGATTGAGAAGGTCGCAACCAAGACCCATCCCTTCACTGGAGAGAAATTCTGGGGTACGGCCATCTATGAACCCATCAAAGATCTTGCAGGCAACAATGTCATTGAGGAAGACAAAACCGACTATCCATTCCGCATGATCACCTACAAACTTCCAATTCACACTCAGTCGAGGACTGCCAACAATCCGGTTCTTGTTGAACTATTGCCAAAGAATGCCTTGGAGATCAACACCAAGGATGCAGAGGCATTGGGTCTGAAGACGGGTGACTGGGTCAATGTCTCATCCAAGACCCACCCTGAAGGAATGGATGTGCAGGTCTATGTTACCAACCTAGTGAGACCTGGTGTAGTCATGTTTGCCCACTCTTTTGGTCACAGCCATTATGGTGCAGCCGGTTGGAAGGAAGGAGACAAGGAAATCAAAGGAGATCCAAAGAAAGGCACCGGTTTCAACCTCAATGGTATCATGAGACTAGACACCACTTATGAGGATGGTCAAATCTGTTTGACTGATCCCATCGGTGGAAGTGCTGTCTTCTATGACACCATGGTAAAAATCACCAAAAAATAGACTGAAATCGAATTGAAAACTATACATTCCTCGATATCTGAAAACCAATAAAATTGCTTTAGTTGACCGTATCTTCAGATTTGGGTCAAATGTTCTGAACGAATGGGAAGTTTTTTCATAAAAACTAACATTTGTATACTTGCCTAATGCCATTCTTTTTATTTCTCAATACATACCGTATCCTATGACAGTCGGACCTACTGAGCTTTTTCTGATCCTTGGAGCCGCGCTTCTTTTATTCGGTCCTAATCGTCTCCCAGAACTGGCGAGATCACTTGGTCAGGCAACAAGGCAATACAAAATGGGATTGAGGGAAGTCAAGAAGGATCTCATGGCCGAAGCATCTGAGCTTACAAAGCCAATGACTGAAGAGGATGAACTCATCCTCACTGCCAAATCCCTCAACATTCCCACAGAAGGCAGAAGTATTGAAGAAATTGCTGAAGATATTTTAGCACAACAGTCATAGTAAGGGATTCCTGATGATGTCTGGATATGATCCAACAGTCACTCAACGGATTTATTCCAGAGCAGTGTATGAAAGGGGTTATGCGGGTTCTTCCATGGACTACTTAGTTGAATTGGTTATCAGGCTTCGACGAGTTTATGCAAGCATCTTTCTTAGTGCTATTTTCATCTTCTTCATTCCTGAACGTTTTTTGGATGGTGAATACACATTACAGGACTATTCTCCCGGCATTTACCGTATCATGATGACTATCTTGCAGACATCTGTGGAAATGATGCTGAAGACCAATGTTCAGATCATTGTTTCTTCTCCTTTGACCACCATCTCAATTGGTGCACAAGTAGCCTTGATACTTGCGTTCGTTCTCAATATCCCTTTCCTGCTTTGGAATATTTATCAATTCGCAGCTCCTGGACTATATGTCCATGAAAGAAGAATCTTGAGGGAGGCTATGGTCGTTTTGGCAGGTTTGTTTTTCCTTGGCTCTGCCATTGCCTATTTCATTGTCACTCCGACCACGCTCAATGTGCTCACTGTCATAAGTTCCCCTCTGATCAATTATGGAAATGGCGAAGTGCCTTTGGCTCTGTTTTTTACTCTGGAATCCATATATTCCATCATCATTTGGACTGTTTTTTCGGCTGGACTACTTTACATGATCCCCGGAGTAATCTACATTCTTGTTGTAATGGAAATTATTGACCCCGATTATCTTGTAAAAAACCGAAAAAGCGTTATCCTTGCAGTATTGACATTTGCCGCGGTGATTACACCGGATCCAACTATGGTCAGCATGCTTGTCCTTTCTGGACCTCTTTTGGTTGTGTACGAAGCGACAATTCAGATGGGGTATCGAAACAGATTCAGCAGAAAATTACATACCAGTAACGTTTGGAGGCAATTATAAATGGCAGTCGACCCAATTCAACTTTCCAGATCTTTTCAATCTTCTTGGACTCTTTTGATGATAGCTGTGTTGTTGCCAGCTTATCTTTACCGAGAGAATATTCGATCCAGAAAAGAAGCTTTGAAGTACATTAGTGTTATCCTTGCTTATTTTCTCTTAGGCTATCTCATGCAGATATACTATGATCAGCTTCTGCTTACTGCTGCCCAGTTCGAAATAATCCTTTTCATGGGTGGTATAATGCTTGCAGCCTTTATCTTCCCGAAGTATCTTGACCTTTTCGAGCTCAATTTCGAACAGGGGTTCCGACTCAATGCAAATGGTGCTTATATGGTATTGCTCAATACCCTAAAGGCACTGAGGGCAAAAATTCTGCTTGAAAAACCCTCTCGTGAAATCATCTCCTTATTCAAAGGCTCTTATGGCATGGATTTTCTTCTAGAGATCGCAATAATCTCTGATTCATCCACCACGGCACGATTAAAGACGCATGTTTCTGGAAACACACTGACACGTTTTCGTGCCTTATTTGTACTGGCATCCTACTCCCCAATATTCGCCTTCGCAAACCAAACCTTCGAACTTGAGGTTCCATTGATTGGGTTCCGATATAACTCTGAAATTGGTTTCTTTGTTGTCTGGTTCCTCTATATCATGTTTGATTTCCTCATGGTCAATGTTAACCGGAATTTCATTTATCTGATTGAAGAAACACAAAAGGAACAGATGCTTCTCCTTGCTAAAAAAGCAACAGAAAGGAAGCAACCGGTTTCCTTGAAAAAACCTGATGTCACAGTCAATATAGACCGAGCCAAATCCAAAGCAGAAGAAATCAAGAAACGGTCGGAACAGATCAAGCAACGGCAATTGAAAGAGGAAATCGAAAAGAAACGCCAAAAATTGAGAAGTCGGGTCAAAGGGGTAATGGGTGAAGATGAGGAACAGGTTGAAATTGATCCTGAGATTCTGAAACAGAAAATACTTATTGAAAAAACAAAAACCGTTCTAAAGTCCACTCCAATCTTTCGAGAAGTCACCATTCAAGACATCGCAAAAAAGGTGGGTGAGGATGATATCGAAAAGGTCGAACGGGTGGTCATTGGGCTTATCAACAATAAGGAAGTCAATGGGTTCTACGATATCTGGGATCAACGTTACCTTCCCGGAGATACCAATGCAAGGTATATCGAAAAAACACTGAATCAAATGGACCTTTCTCCTTCCGATTTGGAATTCATCCGACTGACCAGAGGGGGAGACGTTGAAATTCGTTTCAGGCACAATGGAGAAATCAGGACTTCATCTGAAACCAAGGAGGTAAAGAACAAATGAGTTACGGGAATTCAATTGAGATTATCCCTGAAGCACAATTCCTCAATTTTCTTGGACAGTTTCTGATCGCAGATAAACCAGACAGGCAAATGGTTGAAGGGATCGCTACGATTTCAAGGCATGTTGATATTCCGGAATTTTTAGAGCTCTCTGAAATCGCAGAAAAAATCCTGAAAGATGAGAAAATGTGGAAACGATTTGAAAATATCCACAATCATCATTTCCTGATACCGGCTGGCTGTGCAATTCCCCTTTTCTCATCCCAGCTCTATTTTTCAAGGATCAAACCTGACTTCTACAATAACTATCTCCATTCACTTGGTTTGAATTTCAAGCAGGAAGGACGAAAATTTCCGGATCATATCGGAAATGAACTGATTTTGTTGTCAATCATCCTGTCCATGGCGGTGACTGACAACTCCAAATCTGTTGCAAAGTTGGGTCGTGAAATGCTTCGAAAATTTTTCATTCCCCATTTGGATCCCATTTCAATGAGAATTTCTAATTGCGACTGCGATGATCCCGTAAACCTTTACAAACCTCTCTTCAAATGTATCAAGATTCTCTACGAAGAAGCAAAGGATATCCTTGCCAAAATCAATTAAATTAGCTCAGCTTTTTCAAATCAAACCTATTTATACTTCGGAAGTGAAAAAACTAGTGTGAACAGAATAACTCTCATTTTTGATGAAATTTTTGGGTTGGAAGATCATCGGCACTATCATGTCAGAACATATGCCATTTTTGTAACATTCTTTTTCATTCTTTCTTCACTCCTTGCAATGCTTCTTTTTCCTGGATATTCAATTTCAGAAGATTTCTTGAGTACCTTGGGAACTCATAAGGCCCGTTATCCTTTTATCTTCAACATATCTACTGTTCTTACCGCAATCCTTCTTATTCCGACCTACATTTCCATTAACCGGATTCTACAAAGGAATGTTCCCAAAAATCATGATTTCTTCTTAAAAATGTCAATTGCTTTGGGTTTATTCAGTTCCTTTTCCTTAGCAGGTGTTGGCCTGTTTCCAGCAGAAGGAGAGACATTTCAAGCTCACACTTTGTCTGCTCTTTCCTTCTTTTTGGCGATAGGTCTATATTACTTAGTGGTCAGCTATCTCATTATCCGAATTCTAATTGAATGTCATGATTTTAGATCCTTCCTGACCCCCTTTGATTATTTCGGATTTACCTTCGTGATTCTTGTTCTGGTTCTGATGGACATTTCAGCATGGTATAGCCGCCTTCTACAAAAGTTTATCGTGTATAGTGCATTAATATTCTTGGTTTACATGACTTCAAAAGTTCATCGTGTTGATCATTTAAACCAAATGATTCATGGTCTACATGAATAGAGCTGGCCATTTGAGAATATTGTTACTGCTTCTCAATTTGAAGAATTTAAGGTGGACTGATAGATCAAAAAAGCAAGAATTCCCGATTGGATGGATCCTTGACTCCTTTTCCTTTGGGTGTGTTGAAGCTGGATCACATTAAGACCAACATAATTCTTTTAGAACGGCATTCCTATAAATGAAAAGATGAGTTTTGATCAATATCCTTTGGATGATTTCCATCTCTATATTTCAAAGCGGACACAGGAGAGACTACAAATTCGCCAAAAATTGCTCCCAGTATTCGTGAAAGTAGACAGGGATATCAATTTTCATGGTCATTATTCCAAAGATAGTTATCTTGCATTAACTACAACTTTCCTTCAACGTGCTTTATCGGAAATAACCATAGAAGATCTTCCTATTGTCTACGGCATTGTTGATTTTCTTCTACTTACTCCCAATGTTCTATCTTTAAACCTTGATGACTTTGCACAAGGCATGGTCAGAGTAATGGCCTCATTTTTGCCTCCGTTTCCAATACTCCATGAGTTGGCTGTCCTATCATGGTATGACCAAATTGTCTCAGTTGAAATCTTTCTTGAAATCCTTGACCAATATGAATTGAAAGAAAAAGAAGCCTATCATATTTTGGGTGAATTGAGTCATCGATATCCTGAGGAGACAATAGAATTTGCTCTTTCCCGGAATGTCCTTGGTTCCCATTACCTGCCTCGATTAAAAACAAAAATGCAAACCATCAGGAACAAAGGAAGCAAGAAGGATTTTGAACTTGTTGGAAATTCTGAAGAAATTGAAGCCCTTTGGACAAAATTCAGCAAGAAGATATAATAATGGTCGAGAAAACATTTAATGTGTCATTTTCCATCTATGAGTGGTATCAAACGGAAGAAACTTCTTCAGTCAATATTGTTGTCCGATTGATCCTCTCTGTATTCATTCTGAATTCTGCCCTGTTTTTTGCATTAGGACTTGCAAATACCAATAATTCCCAAATTCTTTTGTCTGCATACTTGATATTTTGGCTAATTGGTGTGAGCAAATTAAGAGAAAAAACCAATGAATTCATAATTATGAGCCCTTTCTGGCTGTATTTTCTTCTTTCAACACTGATTCTCACTTTCTTCAACGAAAGTTTTCTTTTTTTCATCTTTTTTCTAGATGCCGGTGTTAAAGATTCTGGCGAACTTGCCTCTGAAACTGAATATCTGAAACAGTTGGTTCTTTTCTCCCCTATTTTCCTTGGCATCGCCATCTGTATCCTAATCCTTCACACCTTCTTGAAGTTGAAATCTTCTGATATGTTTATTTTCGGATCACTTGGAAGCCTCTTCGGAATTCTGTTGAGTGGCAGTATTCTTCTCAATACCATTTGGTTATATGCAGGGATTTATGCAGGTATCTACGGAATTGTGTTTTCATTCACCAAGCCTTTTTCTCTTGAACGGGGAAATCCCCGATTGATTTATGGACTAGGGATTCCATTGCTGCTTTTGATTGTATTTGGCGGTTCGGTTCTTGGTCAATTCCTCATTCAATCATTTTTCGATGACTCAATGAATCCTTGAACTGCTTCAAGATATGGCACAGGATTGATAATATATGGGAAATGACCTCCCCAACTGATATTCGTTTTTTTGGAATTAATATAGTACTCCTTGATGTGATTTCTTGTTTCTTGGTCAATGACTGGGTCATCATTGGAACAAACAACTTGGATGGGAATGTCTTCTTTTATTTTGGGTGGAGGAACCAGCTCTAGATTCCATCGTGCACGTATCAGGAATTCCTTCTTGGTTGATTTGCGCACCTTTGTTTGAAAGAACTCCATTGCCTTTTCCCCTTCTGGGTAATTTTGAAAACCTTGCAGCATACTTTTTTGTGTGATCTTGGTGATCATGCCCCAAGGAAGAAACCTTGCAATTGTTGTAGTCAATCCATGTTTTTTCCGAATCTTGGAGTTGTCAACATATGAATTTCCAATTGTAAGGGTGAGGACATCCTCGGGATACTTCTCAGCATAATATTGGACTATTCTTCCCCCTACGGATGTTCCTAACAAGTGAAAAGGTTCGCCTACTGTTTCGGTAAGAATTTCATGCCATGCATCAATGACTGATTGAAATTTTGGAAGATGAATGTGTGAAAATGCCATGGTTCTAAATGACTTGGAGAGAGGAATCTGTATCCTTGTGAAGATTTTCTCATCTCCTCCGGTTCCGGGTATGAAAACAATCGGTGTCCCCTTCCCCATCTCCCTCAAAAAAAAGTCTAACCCTTTGTATGAAAGCTTCCGTTCTGGAAAGTCTTCAAACAAGGTTCCCATTGGCGCGGGTTCTAAATCCATGAATTGTGGTGTGGTAATGGATTTTTAATTTTTTTTTCATCCCTTATCAAAAAAGGTTACATATTTTCCCTAAAGAACAAAGGTATGGATTTAATTGTCAATCCTGAAGAAGTCATTGCCACTGATTGCCTATTCCTTGATACACAATTCGTGTTGGGAGATCCAAAAGGGGGATATTCCCTTTATTTGGAGAGGCATATTCCCAATGCGATTTTTGTTGATTTGGATGGGGTTCTTTGTGGGGAAATAACCGAAAAAACTGGCAGACATCCCCTTCCGGATCTCAAGAAATTTGTTTCCTTTTTAGAACAGAATGGGATTGACATGAACAATAAAATCGTTGTATATGATAATGGTGGGGGCGGTTTTGCCGCAAGATTATGGTGGATGTTGAGGACATTGGGATTTGAACACGTCGCGGTACTTAATGGTGGGATTGACTATTGGGTTAGGAAAGGTTTTCCCATTGCTTCTGGCACTGAAAATGTGGATCGAACTCCTGTCATTCTGCATGACCTTCCTACTACTTGGCAAGAGGGTCTTTATCCAATTATTGACGCAAAACAATTGAAAAAAGGTATCCTGAATGATTCCTTGGTTCCCATTGACAGCAGGAACCATGAAAGATATCTTGGTCTTGAAAAAGGACCCGACTTCATGGCAGGACGCATTCCAAAAGCCCTTAACCTTCCATGGGGTGAACATCTCGACAATGATGGAAAATTACTTCCAAAGGAGAATCTCAAAAACAGATTTAGCAAAATAGTATCGAAACAAAATGTATTCTATTGTGGATCTGGGGTGACTGCTTGCTTTAATGTACTTTTGGCAGAATGGCTTGGTTTTGGCAGGATACCTCTTTATCCTGGTTCTTGGAGCGAATGGATTCGTTTATACCCGGATTTCGTCGAAGTTGCAACATAAATGTCATACTCCCATATTATAACAGTACATCCACTTTTGATATACCCAAAAACCATTCTTCATTTGGTAGTGCGAAATGCTCCAACATATAATGGTACTTTCTCCACAGGGTCCCTGCTTTGTCCATAGATCATTCACAAAGGACAGGGATGTTGATCCGCAAGTCTTGAGTGGTCTAGTCGCCGCTCATGAAAGTGGAAACAGATTTGTCAACATTGCCAAGATACTAAAAGCAGAACTCAACAGTGATGAGGAAATAAAGGTGGAAATCAAGAAGCACTACAACTATATCTCTGCAGCAATTGCTTCCGGTTCGATTGATCAGGCCAAACTTTCAAAAACCTTGGAAAAGATCAATCAAGTGGCCTACGAAGCTTTGGGTAACCCTCAAAAACTTTATTCCGTAGATACAGAGAAGATTCGGAATGTAGAAAAGAAAATCGACATTCTCTTGTTAAAAGAGGGAGTCCTCTAATATTCTGCTGGAGAGAGCCTTCCACCGACATAATAGAATGATGCTTTCCTCCCTACACTTTCAGGTTTGTCATTGAATGCCATCACTTCGATTTCCAATACTGAGTTATTATTGACCTGCTTCCTTGATACTTTCAGCACTCCATTGGCGGCATGTTCGATAGCCCTCATGATCTTCTCATCGTGGGCATCCCTATGGATTGAGAGAATGGTTGTAGAATTTTTGATCTTGTCCATGGCTCTACGATTTTGGATGAAACTATATACGTCTCTAAAGTCTCCTGACGAATAGATTATTGTAGACAAACTGAGACAAGCTCCTCGAATGCCAGTTGTTGGTCCTTCTTGGACATGGAGCAGTGATCTTCTGATTGCCTCATTGATTTCTCTGGGTTGGGTCAAATCCCTGACAGTCTCAATGCCGTCATCATGATTCATATCGGAAACTGATGATCCAAATCCAATTCCTCCTGATGATGATGTCAGACCTATCTGGTATGACCCGCTGAAGCCGTCTATAAAACGTAGCCTTCCTGTCTGAAGTTCCATGTCTGGATTTCTTCCAAAAGTCTGGAATGTTTTCCTATAATGATCAAACGTTTGTTCAGTCGAAAGAAGGAAAATGTAATCCATAGCTTGGAGTCCATTGGCAAGAAATGACATGATGAAAGGGTCTGCATCTGCACCAATCTCATCTTCGATCAACCATGTTGTACCTCTTGGTAATCCTCCTCCTACAATTTCATCAAGTGTGGGCAAACCAAATTTACAAAGTTGGGTTATTCCACTTCCAATATTTGCGAACATAAATGGTTATTGGGAAAATGGGTTTATGTACTGTTTGGGAAAATCATGCTGAAATGTCCAATTTCACTATGGAGTTGACGTGCTATTGTCTGGAGGTGTCGGATTAAGGATAACCGGGGTATTTTCTCCAATGATTATCAGATTCCCGAAAGATCCGATTTCCAATAAGGCTTGAATCCATAAGAAAGAAAGTAGTTCAGTGGAGGTCAGGTTCAATGCCTGTGCCAGTGCATAATATGCCTCACTTTGTGCTGTCAAGGTTATGTTGAGGGCTTTGGCTTGTGCTTCCATTTGAATGATGAATGCCTGGGCTGATGCATTCGCCTCAATCAAGGTGATGTTTGCTTGTGCTTGAGCTTCCAAAATCGCAGTTTGTGCCCTTACCAAAGCTGCCTGCTGCTCCAACCTTGCAATCTCAATTTCCTGCCTTGCAACCTCCGATCTTTCAATTGCATCTTCAAAAGAATCCGGAAGGTCGACATTTCTCAATTGAAAACCTGGCACATCCGTGAAAACGTCCAACAAGGCTTTTCTCAGAGTTTCTTCCATATCGAACCCGATCCCAGTTCGGTTATTGAAAAACTCGATGGCTGTATACTTACTGGATACGTCCCGTATCTCTTCCCTTGCGATTCTGATGAATGTAGCCTCATATAACTCTGCAAAATTCAGGTACAGCTCATAGACCTTATCCGGCAACAATTGATACTGAAAACTGATTTCAAGAGCAAGTGCAAGCCCATCCTTTGTTCTTCCAGTTATCTCGGTTGCTGTGCTATCCTCTGAGTTTTTGAACTCAATGGTTATCTGAATGGCTGGAAAATAGATAAAGGTGTGGAATAAACCGATATAGTGCCGGCCTGGACCATAGACCTCTGGAGAGACCTTACCTGTAAAAGTGTTCTTCTTTAGAGCGAGTTCGGTCTGCTCAACTTTCTTGAATGCTGAAAGGGCTAATACCCCTCCAAAAAAGAGCAGTCCGATGAGAATCACCGCACTAATCTTTCTTTTGTCAAGAGTAATATCACCATACTCTTCCATAGTGTTGTAGTGAAAATAGGTTATTTATCCCTTTCGCACAAAAAATCAATGGATGATCAAGAAATGATGAAAAGTTAATTCACCCAAATGATCACCAATTCATACCCATAAGGGGAAATTTCTGAAAAAAACATGGTTGGTTCTCATTTGCCCATTCAGATTGGGATTGTTTTATATAATGAACAACGTTCAAAAAAGTAATGAGACAAAAAATCTCAAATGCAACGATATTTTTCGCGTTGAGCTTACTGGTTGTCATGGCTCCAGTCGCCAATGCAGACTTACCATCGCATAGCTTGGAGGTAGGGGATTCTTTTCTCCATGATTTCTCTTTTAGCTATCAAGACTCAGTAAATGGCACAGATTTTGGTAATCAAACTGTTGCACCGGATGTGCTGAAAATCCTCAATCAGAAGCAGGTCAAGACAGTTGTCCATTCAATTGTCCCAAAAACTTCCTATTATCAGGTCAACTTCACTCATGAAAAAGACGATCTTCGGGTTCAAGGTTCCAGCGGTATCGATGACTGGCGCGGCATATATATTGGAGGAATTTTTATGGTTTTCTTCATAACGTTTGGAATTCCTGATGCAGGTGATTTTGATGATGGCTTTTCATCTTCCAATGAGGTTACGGAATCATTTGCTCCTCTTTTTGCCTCCAATGATGAAAACACCTATTTGGAAATCATCCAACAAATAAATGAAGACAAAGAGGCTTTTGAAAACTCCACTTCAACTCCACCTGCTGGAGCAGAATTAGTCAACTCTGAAATTTCCATCGATTCAAACATTGATACTGCGAATCGAATTTTCAAAATGAATCTGAATATCAACTACAATGACAAAAGCAATGACACCACTGTTGATTGGACAAGATCCGTTGAGTTTCTCTTTGACTTAGAAATTGACTACAATCAATCCATTGTTCGCAATATGCTATATGAAGCAAAAATAGAAATTGGATATGAAGACGCTTCACGTTTGTTTTTCCAAAGTTTAAGTATTGGAACCAGTTCCAATGATGGTGGCTTTTTAGACAACATTAGGGAACAGGTTTCATTGACCCCTGCAATCTTATTTGTTCTTCCCTCCATGATCTTCATCATCACAATCAGAAAAGCAAAACGGAAGTAGGTATTTTTCAAAGTTTTTCCATTTGCATAGTTTAAGTTTGTCTTACATGTCATAACTGGAAATTATGAGAATACTCCTTTGCCTGACAATTCTTATCTTGCGAACAATGGGGTTGATGACTATCAAAGTTACCATGCCATTTACATAACTCGACAGGTAGTAAGTGGTTCAAGTCCGATTTGGGGAATCGTTTTTTTCATACTCTTTTACCTAGATTGATTAGGGGGTGATCCGTAACGAAGATGTGAATGCATTCCCCCTTACGGATGAAATCGGAATTGTTGAGGGTTGGCCGTTTCTCCATTTGAGTCGGGAATCCACGATTGTGTTGGGAGATATACACCTAGGTCACGAATCTATAATATTGGGTGATGACCTCACTCAACTGACCCCCTCCATCAAGATACTGAAAAAAGGACTTACAAAGGCAATTTCTAGTTTCTCAGTACGCCGGATCATTTTCAACGGTGACATCAAGCATCTTTCATATGGTGTAACTGGGCAAGAACGATTGGAATTGCGGTTTCTTCTTGAATCATTGGCCTCAAGGTGCGAATTGGTTCTAATCAAAGGGAATCATGATAGGTTTTTGAAATTTGCCTTGGACAATGATATCCGATCCTCTCTTCAGATTGTTGAATCTTATGAATTCGATGATATTTTGATTTTACATGGTGATGCTGATATGATACTTCGACCTGATTGGAAAACCATAATTCTGAGTCATGAACATCCCTCGTTTGTTTTCCATGGAAGTATTGGCGAAAGGATCAAGCTTCCTGCTTTCGCATTTTTCAGAGGTATGCTTGAAGGATTAACCAGAGATTTCATTATTCTTCCTGCCGCAAGTGCCTTGGCAGGTGGTGTCTCCTTCCCTCCTCATTCACGAAACGAATTTCTATCCCCGTTGCTCAAAAGGCTAGAAACACCGATTCAAATGTCATTGTATCCCTTTGATGAAACAACCGGTGTCATCCCTCTTCCAAGTGAGGTTGTTGGATAAATGCTATCCAATGATTATTAATTTGGATATGTTATTTTTTCTCTGCGGATTGATTGAATTATTGCATAAAATTTTGTCAATTGATGTGTTCTTCCACCATATTCTATAAAAAGCTATAGTAAATTGATGATATGTGGCAAAAAAGAAGATAATCTATGGCGTGTGCGGGTCTCCCATATTGAAAAAAAAGCCTGATGAGGCGGATTATAAAGGGCATAAACTCTATTTCTGTACAAAAATCTGTTATGAACGATTTAAAGCAGATCCTGAAGGATTTCTCAAATCAAGCCATGTAAAATTGAAAATTGAATGAAAGTGCACAATCAGATCGCCCGTCAGACTTCATCTACTTGCGTATCACTGACATGGTTATCATCATTTTGTGCGTATC
>CAZYCQ010000034.1:0-2193 GCA_964645535.1 uncultured archaeon
TTGGAAGCTCCGGATGCCGAACCCGCATTGCTGGTGGAAAGGTTGTAGAAGAAATTGTCGGTCACCCATCCTTCAAAAATGGAAGAGAGAAATACACCATAATCACCCCTGCCATCCAAAAAAGAGTTCCCCCTGACAGTGATAGAGTAGGCACGGGCGGTACCTGTGTCGATGCGTATATTGCCAAATATCTCATCAGGATTTGGATGGTAAATTCCCGTTTGATTGAAGCTGTTCTTCACAATGGAAATATTGACCAGTTCCAAGGAAAGAAGGGGGAAACCGATATCTCCAGCATAAATGGCACCGCGGGTGACATTGGTAAAAGCGTTGTTTTTAATGGTCACAAAGCTAGTATTTTGCATGAGTACAGCGTCATTCCTTATATCGATGAATGAATTGTTTTCAATGGCAACATTTCTTGCCGCCTTGAGTCGAATGGCAAATCCACCGTCCCAGTCCTTTCCAGGAGTGTTGGGACAAGAAATACCCTCGAAATTGTTCTTGATGATCTTGAGATGGAGGGTTGTATTGAAGATATCGATTTTTGAAAAATTACAGGGGTCTCCACTAGTACTGGAAAATCGATAACCTGAGATGATAAAGGGATTGGAGGCACTGCCATCCCCTGCCCAGCCGTATGTGGCAGATTTGTTGATTAGATCTTTATCCCCGTCGATTATAAACCCTCCTGCGGGAGGAAGATTCAGGGCGTATGATCGGATTTCTTTTTGTAATACATTCATATCCTGTAGAAATCCAGATTTCCATTTCCGGACATTCAAAGCCAGTTGCGTTTCTAGCGCATCCTTATCCATCCCTATTTCATCCATTTCAGAAGGGACGACGCCATGAGGAATGCGAGGTATTTTTACCGATGACCGGATCGGGACATTGGGATCCAATCGAACAGATGGAACCTTGTTGCGGGAAAGTGAAGATGAAGAATGGCCATCAGCATCATTTGCCAATCCCATGCCCATTTCAACAATAGCAAGGGATGATGTCATCATAACAATGATCAGGACGAACCCAAACATGTTCCTTAGGCACATGCCACATCACCGACCATGAATAAGAAAGGAATTTAAATGACTTTTCATTAAAAAAAAAGACATGTTTGACAAATGAATTGAAGAGACAAATCATGGTCGGAAAATTGTAAAACATGCATTGTCAACACCCATTTTGGGCACCGTGTAATTCCATGCTGATGGCAAGCCTACTCGGAAACCTCCCGAATTAGCCTTTCCACCTTTTTGAGATAGGAAATGATTTCATCAGGATGAAGATCATCTCGTTGTGTGGCTACAGGTCGTTTCATTTTTTGGATCACTTTTGCCGTTTGAAGAGCTCGAATGACTTGTTGGTGTGAAAAGAGGAGGAATGCCGGATTAAAGATGGCAAGATAGAAAATGAACAGTGAAAACATAAAGGCCAAATATGGGAAAATGTGTTGGATGATAATGGCCAGATCAAGAAAATCGCTGAAAACAGCTTCAATGAAGGAGATCAGCCTTAGAATTGCCACAACCATGAAAAAAACCATGAACAACCTCCAGATGTACAATTCCTTCGGCTTTTGTTGACCGATGGCAATGATGTATTTTGGGTTGAGGAACTTGAAGTAGACAAACAATGCACTATCAGTAAAAGGAGGTTGAATTCAAATCTGCGAAGCAAGGTAAATATGACCAAGCCAATAGTGGCTTCAAGAATCAAGGTCAAACCGAAAATGGCATCCGTACAGATCAGGAAAAGGATGTGACGACGATGGAGTTTCAAGGATTCAATACGGAAAAGCAGAATGGACATGATGTTGAACAGAAGCATACCACTGATGGCATCGGGAAACGATCCATACCCAAAAAATGCCCTTGAAAGGGAATTGAAAGCCAATGCCAGCAATGAGGAAAAGAAAAGAAGATAATCGGTGATTCTTGTGCTCAGGTAGATCAGAATGGTTCGCACCAATGCAAAAAGAAAAAGAAGTGAAGAAAAAACGTTCATGAAGAAAACTGCATCCACAAACGTATTGAGTCACCCACGCATATTAGACTTTATACTTGTCATACAGAAAAACGAATTCACTTTGTGAAAAAAGAACAGCCCTCATAACCAATCAGACAGCAAATATCTCTTTGACCATATTCATTTCAATTGTATGTTAAATCGATGGATAAAGATTATGTC
>CAZYCQ010000034.1:2203-19079 GCA_964645535.1 uncultured archaeon
GTGATAAAGAGGCAATGATAGAAGATTAGTAAGTTCAGGAATAGAAAAAAATTTGAGGTTGTGAAAATTCTTTTGCCATCAATATTGGAAGTAGAGAATCAATTTATTGTGGATTAACTTGAATGGAGAATAGTCAATGATTATTTGTATGCAAAAATAGAAAGACGAATTTATCATGCCAGTCCAAATATTTCTGAGGAAAGGAAAAAAGAGATTGAGTCATAGTAGGGAAGATTTGTTAATTTTTCGTTTCAGAACTACAACAGCGGCCATTGCAAAAACCATGGCCCAGAATGGGATTGGGGTGGGTTCTGGCTCCAATTTGGTTGCAACGACATCCGTTGCGAATTCACCGACATTGCCATCATAATCAGCGACAGTCAGTAGAAGGGTAAACTCACCCAAAACATCGATCATGATGGAAATGTTGTAGTTATAGGATCGACTATCATCGGCAGGCCTTTCGAAAAAGTCCTTGCCAACAAGTTCCCCATCCATGAATATTTTATATTCACGCAGGTTATTGTCAATGACTTCCCATGAGACCAATCCGGGTTCCTGAAGCGAAACCTCGTCCTTTCCGATGATTTGGATTTCCTGTCCAGATACTGGAACAAAAAATACTGAGATGAGAATGAATAGGATAAAGAACCGTTTCATCGTTTCCACCTCCTTACAAGAACAGCAAACGCCATGAAAACCGGAAGGATGGATATCGGAACACTTCCTTCGGTTGTTTCAGGGAGGAGAAGGGTCACATAGACCGAATCCTGACTGACATGGCCTTCAAGATCCTTTACAACCAATGTGAAATTGTAGGTTCCAGAAGCTCGGTCACCTACTTCAACACCGATTTCAGAGGAGCTCCAGATAATGTTACTCTTGAAAGGAGTTCCGTCAATGAAAATGGAGTAGGTATCTGGATCTGAATCTGTGGCAATCCATACGATTTTATAGGAGGTTGAAGAAGTAACCACGTCCGGGGGTCCTTCAATTGTTGGGATCAGTTCATCTATTGGAGGTCTAACCACCAATGTCAGATCAACGGATGTTTCATAACCCCAAAGATCCCGAACTGTCAATTCGAGAAGATACAGTCCTCTTTCACCAGTGAATTCAAATGAGATCAAGGAGATGTAAGTACCTTCAGCGGTCACTGAACCGTTAATCAAGAGGGTGTAGTTTGCAGGGTTCTCTTCGTTAACAGTCCAGTTTATAAGAATTGGGAGATCGTCCACGTACACCTCCAGTTCAGTAGGACCAATGACCTCCGGCGCATCGGTTTCGGGAGGGATAACATGGAGGAGAATGGAGGATTGGTTCCAGTTGAGGCTTTTGTCGTAGATGACAAGAGTGTAGTTGAATACACCCAATCGGTTCTGCGGTGCCTGATAGGTAAAGCTACCTGCGGTCCATGATCCGCTTTCAATTAATGTTCCGTTCAACAATAGTTCATAGGTTCCAGGGTTGTCATCAAAAACATCCCAAACTAGATCAAAAGAATCCTCAGCCCAGACAACCGTTATCTGCTTGGATTCTGAAATGCTTGGAGGGACGACATCCACCACAGAAACCTGAAAGGAGGAATTGGCGGAATTCCCGTTCAGATCTTTAACCTCCACATAGACATCGTGCGTACCTAGCGAGAGAAAACCGAAGTTTACCGTAAGAGAACTCCAGTTCCAACTTCCACTTTGGAAAAGAATCGAATCAAGCCACACTTGAAAGGAATCTTGATAACGATCTTGTGCGTAGATGGAAAAATTGTATTCCACTGTAGATGGGACAGTGGTGGGGGCATCAATGGAGAACTGTTCAATGCGGGTATCAACAAAATAGACCATGAATTGATCAATGGCCACTCGACCGTTTGATGCGCGAGCGTGCAGGGTGAGGTTCAATACGCCCAATGTTTCAGAGTATGCAACGTACTCAATATGGGAAGCCGTTCCGGAAAGAACAACAGTCTCATTGGCATATAATTCATAGGATTCATGCCCAGAGATGTCCCAAGCGATGGTTTCAGAAAGCCCAATTTCTACTTCGGTATCGTTATGCAGTGTAAGGGATGGTGGAAGATCGTCCAGTATTGTTACCAAGACTGTAGAAGTGGCTGAATTTCCACCCTTATCTGTAATGGTGAGCACCACTTCATAAGTTCCCGATGTCTGAAGAACGGAATAAACGATCTGCCCACTTGTCCATGAGCCACTCTGTACCTCAGAACCATTTACCAAGACCGTGTATTGGTCAGGATAGTCATCATTGACATCCCAGACGATGGTGGGAGCATCCGTTGCATTTGCAACGATGTCACTCGGATCACTGACAGACGGAGCAATGTCATCGTACACACTGAAACTGGTTGATCCGCTGCTTGCAGGGCCTGATGCATAGACCAAGTAGGTTCCTAAAGGAGAACCTGTTGGTAAGGAAAATGTAAGGGTAGCATTTCCGTTCGCATCAGTCTGTACCACCTGTAAAAGAACCAATGAGTTCTGTGGATCGCGGATTTCAAAGACCACATCTGCGGAAGCAAGTGGAGAACCCCCTTCTGTCAGGATTGCAGATACAGCAATTCCCTCATAATAACTGAATGAAGGACGTGAAGGAGAAAGCACGATACTTTCTGCGGATGATCCAGAAAGAGGAGAGAGGATCAGAAGTCCACAAACCAGGATGATAGCAATTTTCATGAAAACTCACCTACGCCACATTTGCGACGTCATTGGAGTACAGAATTAGACTTCCACCCATTGAGGGAAGAGCTGTTAGGACTATTCCTTGAACCTGATAAGTCCCAGAACTTCCTGCAGCAAAAATAAAGGAATAAACATTTCCTTCACTTCGTGCGTTCAATACGACGGTGATCACCTGCGGAGGTAAAGGGACTCCATTTGGATCCAAGATCTGAACAGCTATCGTAATGTTTTGTGAAGTGGCATAATAGTTGCTGAGAACCAAGGTAACATTAATTGTCCCACCAGATGTAAGAGAGCCCGAGACAGTCATTGCATCAAGTACAATAATATCACTAGGTTTGACAGTTACCTGGACAGTATCCGAAACAGAGTTGCCACTGGTATCATAAACAGTCAGAACAAAGAGATAGATACCAACAGCAAGTCCGTCAATTGACTGAGTAATTGAGCCACCTGTCCAAGAACCACTGGCAACCGCTGTTCCATTTCGTGTAATGGAATAGCTATCGGGAAGAAGGTCATTTGGATTCCATACGATTTGATTACCCGTCTCTCCTGCATAATATATGATATCGGCAGGAGAATCCACGGTTGGAGCAGTCGTGTCCACCACTGTAACAAAAACGGTATCTGCAACGGTGCTTCCGGATTGATCTGAAAGAACAATGGTAAAGTTATAGATACCTAGAGCCAATCCATCAACATTGAAATCGATGGAAACCCCAGACAACCAAGAACCACTGGCAATAGCTGTCCCATCTCGATATACGTTATAAGATTGCGGGATTGAACTGGTTCCCACCCATGGGATGACATTCCCCGTACTTCCATATTCATAGGAGAAGTCGGAAGGTGAATTGACCGTAAGGGAAATGGACACATTGAAAGTGGTGGAAGCAGTCAGAGAGTTCCATGAAGCATAAGCTGTGTAGGTACCCTGTACAGGAATCGAAGGAAGTGTAAACGAATAGGTCGCGATTCCTCCTGCATCAGTCGTGTTGACCCAGACACTGTGAAGTGAGCCATTGGGATAGCGAACCTCAAAGCTAATGGATTCACCAGCAGATGCACTGGTGGTGGCAATCAACGTCACTTGCTCATTACTAGTATATTCACCTCTGTCAGAAGCAATCGTCAGAGCACTAATGTTGAAGGAATAAATAGAGTAGTCATAAGTTACTTTGTGTTTTCCTACATTGTAGAGATTGGAGATGGTTCCATTTGGATTGAGCTTCCCAAAATGGGTGGAGTTTTTGAATACCACAAAGTCAGTAAAACCATCACCATCAATATCAAGATTTCTACGTTGAGTGGGATCTTCGTTTTTAGAATAAGTCATTGAACTAGATTTTCTATAGGTGTTATATGAATTAATTTCTTGCTCAAGTGCACCTGTTCTAAGATCGATTACGAGGAAATTGGTCTTGGACGACCCCCATAATGTAAGAGACAATTCAAGATCACCGTCAGAATCATAATCTGCGATCAGTTCTGGAATCCATCCGCGACCTGTTCGTGTAATGGACCAAACTGTCGATCCATCGGACACATTGAGGAGATAAAATGTGACAGATGCATCGCTATAGGAAGTGGTGTGAGTAAACAAGTACATCCCATTCAACCCCGGCACCGAACCAACAAAATATGGGGGGATATCCGCACCAGAGGTAATGGGTTTTGTCCAAAGTGCAGATCCGTTCAAAAGAAAGTTTGCGTAAAGGTTGTCATACCCCCAACCTCCATAAAAAACAACCCATTCACCAAGATAAGTTCCAATTGAAGCCCAAGTCATCCCGTACAGTGTTTTCTGCCATTGATAGAGCACTGTCGGATTTGTAATATTAGAAATGTCAAGAACCATGAAATGGGGTTGTGATGAACCGTAATTACCATATTGGTAATTTCCATAAAAGAGCGTGATGTCTAGATCTCCGTCGTTATCGAAATCACGTATCCAAAATCGGTGGGGTCCAGAACGAGTGGTAGTGGGGGTCAATGGTGCTATTTTAGATATTAGCGAAAGCGTACTATTGAAAATGTATACCCCACCAGTAACTGCATTTTGATCACTCTCAACCCCTACAATTATCTCTTTGGCACCATTATCATCTATGTCTCTTACTATCAGTTCAACGACTACCGCTTGATAATCATTGGGAGAAAGATCATATGAGTGGCTGATTTGGAATGTGTCCCCTTCAATAATGTAAATTCCACCAAAAGGGTGCGTTGTAAGGACAATTTCAGGGGTTCCATCATTGTCGATGTCATCTGCAATAATTTTGTAAGGGAAACTATTGGTATCATTGAAGGGAATTTCTGTAAGATATTGGCCGTTCTTGAATACAGCCAACGAAGTCTGGGACGTCCAATTTGAATATAAAACATAGTTGTCAAGTCCATTTGAGAGTGCATTGAGTTTTAGCAAGGATGTCCCACTTGTAGGAGTTTCAATAAGACCCTCCGATGTTGGAGAAGCCCCTATATTATTAGAAACTGTTCGCAAGTCAATCGTGACTGGAATGAAAACCATGAGTGCAATAACTGCAATTCCGATCACCTTTTTCCAATTGGTGTGATTTGTTAATGTGTTTGGAAATAGCATGCTTTTGAAATGAATATGAAAAATTTAATATGTTTTTCTAGTCGCAGGAATGCAAAATGAATAAAATTTAAATAGGGATTAGAAGGCACATGCCGCGCTATTCCGGGCGAAAACCATACATACCATATTCAAGGAGCCTGTAGAGGAAGACCAACAACTGTTCTCCTTTTGGGGTAATTTTCACCTCTTCCCTAATTGCACCATGGGAAGTGGTTGTTTTCACAATCTGCAATAATTCAAGGCCAACCAGCATCGTCACCCTGCGATAGATGCTCAAACCAAACTTGTTCTTGAGATTGGATCTTGGACATGATGGGGAGCCATATTCCAGAACTTCAGTCAGGATAAAGATATCAATTAATTTTAATTTAATCCCCATTTCCTTTCTGAATTCATTCCAGGCACCTGCCTCAATTTGATGGATTCTGGTATAGAGTTCTATGGTAGGGGGATCGCGAAATGCAACCTGTATGTCAGTACGTTCACTGGGAAGGACAATTGCAGCCGATGTGGGAGGAGAAGATCGGTGTTGAACATGATTCATTGAACGAATGAATCCAAGGGGCCATTTTTTCCAAAAACGAATTTCATCCATGTATTTGATATAAAAACCTATTCCAAGAGCCAATAAAACTATGAGGGAGATACTCCATCCGATAATGGGGATGGGGTCAATTATTGAACGATAGGAGAAAATTAAGGTTTTTTGCGAAAAGCCACCTTTAAATGCTTGATAGACATCAAATGCGGAAAGCTTATTCAAGTCAAAAGGAGGGAGAGGATAGCTTTTGTTTCTAATAAGGAGACTGTTGCCATCTAGAGATTGATAGATTGCGACCATCTTTTGCCTTAAATAATGGACACCATTGATTGGGAAGCCTAACTCCTCGATAAAGATTGATTTTGCAGGAGTATGAAGAAAAGTTTTTGTGGTACCATTTCCAAATATAGTAAAAACCTTGTTTGTTGTCCGGTTATAGCTGACTGGGAGGAATTGGAATACATTCTGTAAGGTAATCAACTTGCCTACACGCGATCCATCAAGGAGACTAAAGGTGGAAATGGTGAGCGGGACATTTTCAAATACCGTTTGGGGGTAATATGTCAACAGAGGATCATTTTCATCTGGAATGGAGGTTAGAATCGGTGTTGAATCTTGTACTGTAGAACCCTTTGTTGGTATGGCAAACCATAGCAATGTTCCATTGTCAAGAAATACACGAAGGGGGCTGTTGCTTTCACCAGCAGTGGCAATGTATGTTATGCCCTTGTGCTGAACAATTTCCAAGGCGGAATTTTTTTCATCTACCGGCATTGAAACATTCCAAGTTTCTTGATAACCGTCTTCCATCCAGTCCATGCGCAAGAGGGTAAATTTGCCATCCAAACTGGTCTGGTTCCACATTGAAGCACCAAAGAGAAGAAAAAGTTCATCGAAACCGTCATTGTCAACATCAACCGCCTTTACTGCATCTGGGCCACGATATCTGACATAATTAAAAGGGTAAGACCATTCCTGCACAAGGTTTCCATATTGATCTAGAAGCACCATCTCTTCCCCTGTACTTCCCAAATTTAGTTGGTTCCAGATAAGGACATGTTTTCCTTTATTAAGAGAAAGAGCAGTACTTTTCCTAGCATCAAATCCTTTGGGAAATCCGTACTCCCATTTAATGGAGAATTCAGGAAGGGTAATGAATTCCACTTTAAGGTTTTTCAATATTGACAAGAGATACGTCTGATTGGATTCCTCCTGGATTTGTGCTTCCACAAAGGGTACAGTTAAATTCGAGAGATTTGTGCCGATGCGGTATACGCCCTCGTCTTCAATTGAGTAAAATTCAATTCTCCGTCCTTCCTCAAGGGTCACAAAATAAATGTGCATAATGGGGGCAGCATATGAATTATGTGATGAAAGAAGAAGAAAAAACAACACGAAGTACAGGGAACGCATGTATAAAATGAAGGTGCATATAACAAAAAGATTACTTGTCTATGAAGAATTTTTCCCAATTTTGGCTTGGGATGTACATGTTGCATGATTCGGAATGTGAGAATGGGGATGGCCACGTAGTGCAAATGGCCGTGACAGGAGGTTTGACCAAAATGCGTGAAACCGTCAGATGCAGATCATTCTATCCCGGGTCATATAGTTAAAGGAAAAGGAAAGTTTTGGCATTGAATGCAAAAATTTCTTCAAGAAGGGGTCAGTTTTTGGACGGAAGGATTAATAATGTCTGAAAGTGTTCATGGGAAGATATCTTTCACGTCAATGTTAAGGTCGAGGAAATCACATTTCACCCTTTCATAACAGATTTCAGGCTCTGCATATTTTCCCTCAACCAGAGCAAACTTGACAACAGATTGTTCTGCGGGATCAATAACCCAATATTCCTTGACCCCATACCGCTCATAAATATCCCTCTTTCTTTCCAGATCCTGTGCCCGATTGGAGGAAAGAATTTCGATCACAAAGTCTGGAGCCCCCTGAATGTTCTTTTCGGTCAGGATATTCCTGTTTTCATTGAGGATGACTACCAAGTCGGGTATCACTAGGGTTTCTTCAGAAAGTATGACATCGATAGGAGCTGCAAGAACTTCCCCGACCCTATTTTTTTGAAGATGAGAATTCAAGATTGCCAGCAGGTTTCTGCTGATCCGTTGATGCAATATTGTGGATGAGGGAACCATGTACAGATCTCCTTCAATCAATTCAATCAATGGACCTTCGGGATATTCTGGAAGGCTTTCCAAGGTTTCAACTGTAAAGTAGATTTTTTGGGAAAGTGGCCTTACCTTGAACCTTGGAAGAGACATAGATAGAATTGGGATGTCAAGATTAATAATTTTCCCATGGTGGGATCAATCGCGGCGATAGATGAATTCCCTTATGATTTCCTTGCGGGCATTGGCAAAGCCTTGATCCTCACCCGACTTGACAAAGCCGTTCTTTTCAAGCACATGTTGAGATGCCACATTGTCCGCTGCGGTTCGGGAATAGATCGGCCTTTGCAGGACCTCCTTCAACAAGAGTTCAAGTGCCTTTGTTGCGATTCCTTTTCCCCAATGCCTCCTGTCAATCCAGTACGTGATTTCAGGTTCCCCTTCAATCTCAAATTTGATGATGTGGCCGCACACCTCTCCTTCAAGGAGGATGGTACGGGCGACTACACTGTCCATTGCAAGGATTTTTCTCCAATGAGCATCAAAGGCACTTCTGTCCTGAAAATTCTCAGGAATGAATGCGGCCATCCATTGGGCATCTTGATCCTGCTCGTGCCTGAAAAAGTGGTCAAGGTCTGCTTCCTGAAATGCACGCAATTGCACATTTTCCATGCGTTTCTTCCAAGGGGATTGCACTTCACTTTTTCGCAGGGGTACCGGCCTGATGGCTGTCAATGTACGGGTTGAAGTCAGTTTCCGCAATTGTTTCCTTGCCTAGGTAGCGGAGGACGAGTGCCATCTGGCCGCGATGGTAGGTGTTGTGTCCTATCAGGTTGAAGAGTACATTGGAGGAATTGGTGTGCGTGACAGTCCATTCAGCACCCCAATCCAACGTCAAATCCTGCCTTTGATGATGTGTCACTTTCTCGATGAAGAGCTGGTCAAGGCGTTCCCATGCGGCGATCAGGTCCTTGAAATCGTCAGGAAGGGACGGCCTTTCCTTGGGTACCCCACCAGCATCGAGAACACTAAACCAGAAGGAGTACACCTCAATCCCATGCATCAGGATACTTTTGAGGGATTTACCGGTTCCGGGCAGTTGCCTTTCATCCTGCTCTTGGAATTCAAGGCAATAATCGCGGTAGATGGCATTTGCCCACTGGTTGTACTTGGTCAGTTCGAATAAGTCCATAATGGTTCTAAAGGTACAGGAATAAAAGGATGATTAAGAAGGGATTGGATTTGCCGTTGTTGGAGGGGAGTATGAGACAGCAACCCTCGAGCTATCAAGGAAGATTTTAATCCCAAAGAAAAGCGATGAGCAGATAGGAAGAGTTGACGAGATTGAAATACCCGGTGATTTTCGGTGAATAGATGATACGGAATATGAAAAGGGCGATGAGTGCGAGGACAAAACAGTGGAGAAAAAAGCATAAATATTACCCATATATGGAACATTAATGACGTACAGTGATGGGTTCATAACATACCTCAAGATAACGATGGTAGCCAATATGGTGATGAATGCCCTGCTTTTTTCATTTCTGCGTTTTCTTCCGTATACTGAATCCCCCACATCTTCGATCTATTTTTTTGTTTCTGCAATTGCAGGACTTTTAGGGCTCACTCTTTTGATTTGGGGTATGGTTTCTGCACCAGCAATGAAAGAGAGAATTGGATGGGGGATTCCGCTAATATCTTTTTTGTTCAACTTCTTCTTTCAACCAAAGGGAATTAAAGTTGAGGAGATCATACCCATGTTTGCATTACGATCGATCATTCTCTATGTGACAGGAGCCATAGCTGTCTACCTCATTGCAGACTTGAAACAATGGAACAGGTTGGTACTTGCATTTGGATTATTGGTGATCACGGACACCAGCATCCTATGGACCATTTTTTACACCTTTAAGATTGAATTTTCCAACCTGGTTTTCGATATCATCATCAGCAACCTAAGTGTCATTGTAAGGATCAGCATTTTTGGCATTCTCTTTTTCTATGCAGACCGCTTGAAATGGAAGGATGTTCAAATCGGCCAATATCCCGACTTTCCCGTGTTGACCGAGAATTGAGCACTACAAATTTTTGGAGTGAGAGTAATTATAGGGCCAATATCAGGATAAATTGTGAGAAGACCAAAACGGGAGGATTTTCCCTATTTCGGCACTGAAAAGACAATCATTGACATAGAGGAACTGGTTCCCGGTTGTTCAAGACCTGATTGCATCCCATCTTTAGATTCTCCAAATTGGGTGACTGCACAACAGGCCAATGCCATATATGGAAAAACTGACGAATTTGTCTGCATCAAGCATGATAAAGAGGTCTATGCAGCCCCATTGAAGATACTGAACCTGCATGAGATCGTGAACTTCATGGCAGAAGACGGCACTCCGTTGGCAATTACCTTTTGTCCGCTCTGCCAGACGGAATCAGGCTATATTAGAACGTTGGAGAGTGGAGAAACTGTTGAATTGGGAGTCAGCGGACTTTTGTGGAACAGTGCCTTGGTTCTGTACGATCGCAAGACCTTGACGCTTTTTTCGCAGGTGCTTTCAAAGGGGATTGTCGGACCTTTGGCCGGCATCTATCTCAAGAAAATCCCCACCTTCCAGACCACACTCCTTCGACTTTCAGCGGAGTTTCCAAATGCAAGAATATTGGATAAGGAAACAGGTTCAGACCGGGCAAAGCATTATGACCGGGAGGTATACGGCGATTACCTATCAAGTGACCGGATCATTTTCCCTGTCAAGCACTGGGATGATCGACTGAAACCCAAGGAATTGGTGCACACCATTAAGGTAGGTGATGAACATTTAATTGTCAGACATGAAGATCTCTTGAAATATGAGGGGGCAGTCGCCATTGCGGACGACATTATCTCCGTGAAGGTTGCAGGGTTTCCACTTTTCTTCAGGGAAAGGTTTGATTGGAAGAGGTGGGTTCCTTCAGACTTCTCATTCTATTTCACTGCTAGGGCTTACTTTCCAGAGGGACACATTGTGGAAATCAAGAAGAAGATCTAAACCAGAAAATAATCCGGCTGTTGAGGAAACAAAATCATTTATTAGCAAGAATCAATCATTGAAAAAATGATAAGTGTTCAAAATAAGCTCAGCAAGAGTTTGACCTTGAATTACCCTCTTAAATTGACTTGTGAAATGGTAATATGAAAGATCAATAGAGGGCAAGAAAAGAAGATCATTGGGATGGAAAATCCACCTAAATTGCCTGAGTTGTTTATATGTATGGAGAATCGGCGTCAAGACGTTTCCTTGGTTTAATGAGCACAAAAAGAAAATTCGACCCACATTTTTCTCTTTTCCAAGTCGATGAATGAACCATCTATAAAAGGAAAAAATATCGATTTCGCCCAACTCCTGCATTGCTTCCTTTATAATTGTTTCAACTTCAGTGTCAGAATTCAGATCCTGAATTTCCTTCAAGACAGAACTAAGAGAGATTTTGGGAGATAAGTTATCGGCAGGGTTAATATGTGGGATAGGTGAAGAAGAAAATTCGTAGAAAGTACTATTTTCAAAAGTATTCAATTCAGAAAATATTTCATGGCAAACCTCATCGAATTGGGCAGGGCTACAACTGTTCTCTGACTTGAAACGCTTAATGATTTCCATTGTCAGTAAATCATTGGCTTGGTTTAAACTTGAAATGAAAAACGCCACATAAATATGATTAAGCCCAACACTATCGGCACCCCAATTTGTTGCAAGGTCAACACTTCTTCTAATAAATCCACCGAGTTCCCTAAATTTTAGGGTAACATAACCATAAGTTTCTGCCAAAATGCGAGATAGGTCAAGAAGAGCCCAAACAGCATCTTGAGAGAATTCCATTTGGTTTTTTTGTTTTTTAATTTCTTGACTGATAAATTGTAGGAGACCCGAATGATAATTCGGAATTTCTTTTGTTTCATTCGGAAGCATGACCTCATATCCATATCCTTGAAATCGAGACCGAAGGGCAGGATGCAAAAGGTTTACTGTTTCTTTGTTTCCAGCGGCCACGAGGGCAAAATCACAAGGAATGGGATCGGATCTCACTGCGGATGAGGATGAGCCTTCAGAATTTCCAGAAATCGGGAGTTTTTTTTCTTGTAGAACAGACAGCAACTTTATTTGGGTAGAGTATTTTAACGTTCCAATTTCATCAATATACAGGGTTCCTCCATTTGCCCTGTGGACAGAACCAGGGATCAACCGTTTGTGAGCGGGAATCGCAAGATTTCCAGACTGATATGGATCATGGAGGACGTCCCCAAAAAGACCATTATCTGCTTGACCAGTTGCATCTACAAAGGGTGACTTCCCCCCTTTTATCAGTATTTCGAATTCATCTTTCGGAGACCCATGTGTAGTTTGATTTATTTGAAAAGCCTTCCAAGTCTCAAAAGAAATAAGAACAAGCAGAAGCAAAAGGATCGAGGTTGTGTTGAAACCATCAAAGAACATTATTTTTCCCAAAATAAGCGAAAAGATAATGTAAAATATGTTTGATCGCAGTTTTTGAGTCCAAGGTTTGATTGACATTTGTTCTGCATAATCTTGAATTGCAGGTTCTGCGTTTCCAGCCTTTACAAGAAGGATCTTCGGACGAAAGGGATTGTCGGGGTTTTGCTTCGCGATGATGTCATAGGTGGAATAAGAGGGCTGAAGCTCAGAGTAAGCTTTTCCTAACATAGATTTACCGATACCAGGAGATCCAATTAGTAAAACATTGCGCCTGTTTTTGGCTGCAATTTTTACAATTTCCTTTGCATGATTTTGACCGATAACTTGGTCAATTATTTTTTCAGTTTGCTTAAGTGATAGAACACCTTTGTATTTCATCTGATAGAATAAACTGTCAAGATTCATGACCACACCACTTACAAGTTATTTCATCCGCTGAAACAATAAAAGTGCAAGAATTGCATGTTTTTTGCTTGTGGGAAGAAATTTTTCGTTTGACCTTTAGTTTTCTCGGAATTAAAGAAATAAAGAGACCAATTAAGAAAGAGATCAAAAACCATTGAATTAATCCTGGCAAAAATAGTTCAGTATCAATAACAATTTGCTCCACATTACCATTTGCAAAGATAAGATAAAGTTCTGTCTTCATTCGATCCTTTAAATCAAGGGGTAAAGGTACAATCATAAAATGCTCTTTCTTTCCAACAGGAGTTATTTTTCTTTCTCCGTCAGTAATTTGTAAGAGATATTGGATTGTTTCAGATGCTCTTAACCTTATTTGGACAAAAAGAGGAAACTGAACGGCATATGCAAAGATTTCCCCTTCATTTGGCAAATATCCGAGAGCATGTAAGAGGAAGTCTATGGTAGCATGCTCTGGAAGACCGAGAGCTATGTTAAATTCCTGAAGAAGATCAAGAAGCATGTACGATGAACTTATGTGGATCAATTTGCCGTTACCTATCCGAATGAAATATGCATTGGATAAGTTGTTCGACACTGGATTTTTTACTAAAAGGGTGGGAAAATCGACTGAGACATTAAAAGCCTTTGGAGTATCAGACAGGAACGGAAATGTTGCATTATCTCCATGAAATGTGTTGTTTCTCTCAGGAAAGGACATAAAGGAAATATCTTGCACGTAAGAAATTATATTATCCCTGTTGTCGTAAAAGGATTTATTTCCGAAGATTTCAAAACCGAAATTGAACATTGGATCAATAAGTGTAAGATTTAATGGTGAAAACCAAGAAAATGGAATGAATTGGGGGTGAAAAACGGATGAATTTGTTTGACCAAAAAACCCTTCAAAATCTTCCCCACCAAACAGGACGGATTTTCCACTTTTAATGAATTCATAAACAGCATTTTCAAACGTCATGGAGGAATTTAATTCAGGATCAATAATGATTAAGCTTTGGAATTTTTCAAGTGTATGTACATTTGGCTCTTCATAAATTGAATAAAGGGCAATTCCTTGGTATGCAAGGTAAGTTTCGAAGGAGTGATATATTCCTGAAGCGGTATCTTGAAGCATGATTGATGTATCATTTTCCAAATGTCGTACCATTCCTATCTGAAATTTCGGAACCACTATCGAAATGGAAAACGACTGTGATAGAACATCAATGTTATTTTGGAGGGATATTTCAATATCAAACCTTCCAGGTTGTTCAGGAACATCAGTTATCGTTACTTCAAGAACCAAAATACCTGAGAATGTAGGAACTCGTAAATCCACATGATTACCCAAAGGACTGATGTGGACATCAAGATATTGGATCTGAAATAAATCATTATCGGGTTCAAATACAGAATATGTCAAATGATAACGGAATTCTTCGCCTAACCAAAGATAGGATGATGAAGTGAGGTTCCCTACAGATTTAGTAGGAGAACGATACGGAAAGATAAAGGGTTCGATATTAATCAATGATTTTACAGCGGATTTCTTTAAAGTTTCAAAAAGTTCTGAAAAGTTAATTATTCCTCTTCCTGCAAAATTGTTTTTGTCGGAGGATTCCCAGCTGATTGAAGTTTGCAAGATTCCATTTTTCAGCTCAAAAGGAGAGATATTTGATCGTATAGACTTTCCAAGTACCTGAACCAGACCTGCAGCAAGGAATGCACAAGGAATATCAAAAGAAGTTTCCAATCCATCTGGTAGAGTTGCGTTTTGAAGTTGATCGAAAAAGCCATCATAGAACTCTTTGCTATCCAAAAATGGAACTGCAATATCGGCACGTGCATTGGTTTCATAGTTGGACCTTGATTGAAGAGGATGTAGAGTATATTGCAATGGCGAATATGGATCAATATATTCGGGAGAAGATTTCGTGACAACGCCAACACGCAATATTTCGGGGAAAAATGACAACGGATTTACCAAATCCAAATCAAAGCCATAATTTCCAAACGGAGAGATCACGAGAGTCCCTTCACTCACCAAACGGGTAATTTCGCCCTCTAAAATCCCAAGGTTGAACGGAGAGATAGGGGAAAGTAACAAGACAATGTCCGTTTTTTCAATTGACTTTAAAGTTTCCAATATAAGGGTATTATTCACATTATGGTAAGTTTCTCTAACTTCGTAGACTGAAATTGACGTGTGATTTAGAATGTCTATTTCATATGAAGAGTACATAGAAAGAATGAGGTCGGTATAGGTAACCAGATTTCCTTCTGAATCTATGGTGGAGTTCACCATATTGACGTCCACAACATTTCCAACATTATTCCAAAGATTGAGGCCATCTCCAACAATGGAAATTGAAATATTCCGAAGCCACTTATTTGGAAGCCTGTCATACCCAGTCAGAGCTTTTGCTACGGAAATTGAAATTGGAAAACTCTTGCCTTCGTTTTCATTAATCTGTCCCTGATAAATAATGGGGTTCTCAGTTTTCACTTTTCCAAAGGAGAATGGGGTGAACAAAATAGATAAGATCATTAAGGAAAGCAACGAAATACGAACTAAACCAGCCATAAAAGTTGTCACCATGAAACTATTTCTTCAAATCCCTTGACCAATTAAATGGTTTATAGGATTTCTTTAAAAAGGATCGACCCGCTTTTGTTCCAAATAGTATTCGGAGCATTAAATAAGCGATGATAAGGAAACCGACCACAAGACCCCAATTGCGGTTCGTTTTGGAAGAAGCAGATGATTGACCCAAATCATCACGTAAAATCTCTCCATTTTCAGTGAGAACCAACACACTTACCTCAATTGAAGATCCTCTGTTTCCTAGAGCATCATAGGGTGTTACTAAAATAGAATAAGCATAGTAACGGGCTTTAAGGGCATCAGTCAAATCTACTTGATTTTCATGGACAGTATCCAAATACTCGCCATCAATTTCTATGTCATAATGATCAGGGTTAGAGAACTGATCCTCTGCAAACCAATGAAGTACAAAGGGATCATTTTCCCGTATCTCTAGATGAGGAACGGAAAGGTACTCAGTTGTTATAAGATTTAATCCAATGAATTCAATCACGGGACCTTCACTGTCGATTATTATATTTATTGACTTACTTATCCAGATACGGGAGTAATCCATTGCACGAATTGTTAAATTTGTGGGAGATGAAGAGGAAGACCCCAATTCTAATCCATGAGATCTAAAATATGTTGAATTCACAAAGTACCGGGTATTGTTTTCCTCTGAAATAGGAGGCCCATCCATATCAATAGCAAAATAGACATCCCCATTCTTCAAAATCTCTATGGCAATCAGTCTAATATCTTCAATGATTTCAAAATTCAGGATATGGCGAGGTGACACTATTTCATTCTCTGAAAGACCAACCAACGAAATTTTCGGAGGCTGAAGATCAAAGGGAATTATGACCAATGGAACATGCTTTGTTATTTCTGTGCCATTGACATCAATTTTAATTTCAAAGGTTGTTTCTCTTGGTTGAATATCCAAAAAATTGTTCCGGGAAACATTCCATTGTCCAGATCCTATATTTTCAAATTGCAAAAAGATTTGTGTGGAAATGGTACTGAGTCCCTCAGTGTCAACGAGCCAAAAGGTTGGATTGGCATTTACCTCAACAGTCTCGGAAGAAGTGGTATTGATTAGGGTCAAGGTCAAAAATAATGATGAATTTTGTGTTATCTCAATGGAGGAAATTGAATCATTTAACAGAATGTCCAAAGACGAGTCATCAATATTATGAATTTGAGGAATAGTGACAATTGGATGACCGAGATTAGACATAAAATTTGGCATGAAGATAAGACTTAGTGACAGACACAATAATATTTTTTTCATATGACAATTGCCTTGTGAAATTAAAAAAAAAATTTCCATTGTTGCACTTCATAAGGCACATAATTAGGAAAAAAAAACAACTTTCAAATCAACAAATCATGGAAATAACCAGCAAATCGACATTATTTTAAATATTTCACTATAAAA
>CAZYCQ010000034.1:19089-33343 GCA_964645535.1 uncultured archaeon
GAGATTTTTTCATAAAAAATTAAAAAAAAAACTTATAAATAATTGGAATTTTTTTTTCTCACCTATGAAGTTAAGTAAACTACCATTTGAATTCAAGCTGTTGCTTGTGATTATGACGTTCTATGGATTGTCATTGCAAACACTTACAGTTTCAGCAATACCAAGTGCAGGCGATACAAAGGAAGTATGGGTTTTAAAAGCTTCTAATACCCTAGTTGCAGAATATCGAGTCACCTCCACCGATGATGTAAGGATTAAATCTGCACTTTTCAGACCCCGCACTGGTGACGCGATTACATCTCTAGCTTGGACACATACGGCGGAGAACATCGTTACTAAATCATGGACATTGGATTGGTCCGTAAAAGGAGAAGTGAAAGCAAAATCTTGGAAAGGATTGCAAGAAGTAAGTGGTTCACTAGAGTATGTTGGTTCTCGGAAATCTGAAACTAAAGAAACAACATCCCTTTCAAATTCCTATAGTATTTCCAATGATCCTGCAAATGACAATTCTTGGTACGATTCAGGACACCAAATTAAGTTGGATGCCCGATTTGACATCAGAGTTGAAGAATATCTAATGCAGGAAAAAGCAGACATTTATCAAAAGGAGATTCAGAGATGCGAAGGATTTTGGATTTTTTGCAGTTGGAAGCACTACACATGGGAAGATGAATATCAAGTAACATTTTATACATACAATACAGGTTATTCTGTTAGTTTAGAAATAATAGGTCAAAGATTTGTTGATGGACCAGTTGGAACAACTACTAAAAGACAATGCGTCTACGGGGTTACACCAGACGGTAAGCTTTACTGCAGATACTATCAAACTGTAACGACTCCTAAATATTCACCATATTATTCGTGGTTGAAACCAGCATATGATAAAGTGGTTAGGGGAACTGACTATAGAGAGGATCATACCATTGACAGTAAATATTATGACGGAGGTACGACCTACACGATCGAGGCAAAAAAGGCACATTATGAGATGATTAATTGGAAACATGGTGGAAAAGGCACCGTTAAAGGAACGTGGGGGGCAAAAATTTTGGGTAATGAAGGATCATTTTCTCTTACTTTATCTATCTCATCAATTTGGCAATGGGGATCAGGAACAAACGAGATTGCTTCAACTCGAGCCACAATCTCGATCCCCCATTCCTGCACATTACTTTTGGATGCATGGACACTGTCATGGAATAGTCTTTATCTTTATGGTGCATGTACATAATAACGCAAAATATTTTAAAATTATAATTGGCATCTAGAATGTGAAAAAAATTACAAGTGTAGTGATTTTGTTTTGGATTGTAACAAATGTCTTCATGATGTGCCCAAATGTTTCAGGAAGTTCAGATTTAATTAATGAAGGTAATGTTGACGAATATAATTTGCCGGCTGTTTTTTCCCTTACAAGACAGGCAGGTAAATTTGCACTTGTTCTTAAGCATCCAGAACCGCTCAACATTTACAGTTCAAATTATGTCTATTTTATTATGGAAACCATAAATGCTGAAGTGAAATTAAACATTGACCCAAACATGGAAAACCCCGATTGGCTTGAAAGACCTATTAACAACAGAAATTGGAAATTTTATCGTTCAATGGAATTAGAAAATTATGGTCCAGGTCTTGATGACGAAGTAGAACGTTTGGATGAGAATAATTTTAAGATACTATTGAATTCGGTTTCTTCATACGATATTTTATTTTTCAGCATCATCACATATTCAAATCCAGCATATCTCCGATTTTCATTCTTCAACCGAGATGATTTTGGGAATCCTGCTAAAATTTTGTCGATAAATGTAAATGGAAAAAATATTACTAGCGGCATAAAAATACCACTTACATATCCAACAAAAGGTATTCCAAAACATAACCATCATTTTACTCCATCAATACCACCATCCCAAGGAATGATGATGATTACGGTCAGTTTGGGATTGGGAGTAGGTATAGGAGTACCCACAACAGCCCCTTTTCTAAAAAAACTAGCGAAAAAGACACCAATAATGGCAAAGAAGAGCCCTTCTCCAGAAATATCAGATTTGATCAAGAAATCGATAATGCTTAATTAGAATTTTTTTTTGAATCAGATCGTTAAAGGTTTATGGGATGACCCAATGTTTTTACATGCAAATTCAGTCAACACCCGGAAAACCGTTGATCATAAGTGGTCAAAAATCTTGCCAAACCTATCCTTTAAAATCCAATCCCCTCTTTCAGAAGTCCCTAGTCTATTTTTATATACAAATTCCACAATTTTATGCAATTGAGCCATGAAATGGGAACATTTTCTCGTTTCATCTTTTCCGAATTTTTATAGCTAAAATTTGCATGGACTAGTACCTTACAAGGGAAAAGCCAGAATGATTCCCACGCTGTCGGACTTTCAGGTAAGATGCAATGGAGAACATTGCCGAGAGCAGACTGCACAACTGCTCGGGTCGCAGGCATTGGATGTCATTAAGACATTCTTGGCTGTGTCAGTGCCTCGCTTCCGGCCAATTGGCGAGTAACAAATGGTCCTGTATATTTGACGAGTCCAGCGGTTGTGGATGAAATACGTTTCCGGTCCTCATGTCTTGACCTCTTATCCTTTGGGATCTTCGGTACGAAGGGGATTTCGACAGGTATCACGAACCGGAAAACGTTCGGAAGGATGACCTGCAGCCTGTACCATTCAATTTCCCCGGCTGTCCTCTCCTTCTGGACACGTATAAAGGCTTATCCTCGGATAAGAAGCCTGATGGAGCTTTCAAAATCTATCCACTCGATCACTTCGCATGATGGGATCGAGGTCTGCAGTCCAATTGGACAACCAATCTATGCTGTGACAGGGGCATGCAACTGCGTGGCTAGATTTGGGCAGATAGTAATACATGCGTGGAAAAAGGATCTTCATTCATTCTTATTTACCTCTTGTTTTTTCATGGTTCGAAAAACACCGAGAATGAATGCAGCCGCCTCCTTAGTTTGGATTTCTGGAGGAATGGTTCGCGCCCGAAGTGCAGCTTTGATGACCTCGAGCCTTCTTTGTCGAACTCGATCCTTATTGGGTTTCATCCATATTATTATTGATTTGAACCTATAAATAGTTCTTCTGGATGTAAGTGACCATTGCAACGTAAGCATTGTCATTGTTCCATGGCATCAGGAAGTTTCCCTATAGAGAAGGAAGTTTTCGCACAGAATCTTACGAGTTTTTGACTTCAAGGTACGAAATTGATATAACCTTGCATTTCAAGGAACGATATTCAATTGAGATGATACAATGGTAGACATCAAGTTTTTATCAAGCATATTGCTTCTTGTCTTGGGTTTAGGTGCCCTTGGAGGAGGTTTCTATGCGAATATCTACATAGGCGACCAGCTGGAGCAGGGTATTCGGGACAATCTGGTCATTGATGGACCGTCTGATCCGGATTATCAGGACTGGCTGACATCAGAGGATGCAGGCGATGCGCCCCTGTTCAAGTCATATTATTTCTGGAATCTGACAAATCCAGATGAGTACATGGCAGGTTCCAAGCCGCAGTTTGAGGAATTGGGGCCGTATGTATATCGACAATATGACAGGAAATTGAATGTTACATTTGAAAATGGAGAAGTTACCTATCGGACATTCACCTATTACATATTCATGTCCAACATGTCCAGTGGTGACGTCGGGGACAAGATTGTCAACATCAATCCCCAGTATTTGGGAGTGATAGAGAGTGCCGGCTCAGAATACAATCTGATGGTCAGCTTTGTTGGTCCGACAATTACACAGGTAGTGGACGGATTGACCACTGATTTTGCCAACGGGGTCCAGGTGCAGGGGGCTGTAACTGCATTGAATGAGACGTATAACGGCCTGACAACAGACTTTGCCGCACAGGTGCTGGTGCAGGGAACTGCCACAGTCCTTCAGGAGGTTAAGGCAGGAGTGATTGAACAGTTACACCATGTTGTCAATGCGAGCACCGCTGCCAATCTGATTGATGCAAGTTACAGTGCATTGGAAGGATCAACGAATTCCACCTATGCACTTGAACAGTTCTTCAACTCGACAACGTTTTCAACGGATACGGGAAGCTTCATTCAGGGAGTGTCTGAATTCGCTGGAACAGGATTGGGATTTACCGCCACAGCAGCAGATCGATTGCTGAACACAGGCGTTGCAGCCTTGAACCTGACGGGATGGATCAGCGATTTGGATCAAGGACTAGGGGTTCTTGGATTTCTTCAAGCATATCAGAAAGCAGCAAACACATCAGACACTTCCTTGGATCTGGCAACACTTGGAGCGTTATATGATGCAACTGACCAACAATTGGGCGCTGCGGCAATCTATCTTCAAAATCATCTGATTGCCGACAAAGTGCAAACGTTTTACGTAGGTACTTTCGGCAAGACCACGCGCGAAGGTGCAGAAGACCTGTTCTATGATCAATGGGCATCAGGGGACAAACTTCCCAACCCAATTGATTTAGATGGGGATGGAAATGCAGATGGTGTCGAAGCAGGAGTTCCAGTGGATACGGACATTTCAACAGATGAGGCAAAAGCCATTTTCAACGAATCGATTGCCTTGGCGATCACCAATGAAACAGGTATTTTTGCTTGGTTCGAGGCAATGCAGGGCAATGCAACGCTTGACGCCCTTATTGGAGCCACATTTGGGATAAATGCCACTCAAAGGGGCATGGTCTATTCATGGTTGAATTCTTTCAAGAATGGCTTTGCACAGACATCCATTCTCGATGAACTGGGATTGCCCTATATTGAGCTTGCAGGTATTGTCCAATGGGGAGATTCGAGCATAACTGAAGGCCGAAGTATCTTTGATATTGATCCGACAGCGGCACCGAATTATCCAGAGTTCTGGGCATGGAGCAAGCATATTGCAGGAACGGGCATGACCTTCAATTTCACCATGAGTCAGGCTTTGCTGAATGGAACGGATCATTTGAGGAATGCTACCCGGATGGGACAGTTTCTGGCATTGGTTGCAGATGGGAATTTCAGCACCATCAAAGACGTCTGGGGATTGAATACAACAGAGGCAGGAGCACTTGTAGGCTATATCCAATACTTGATCAGTGACTTTGTCATGCCTACTTTTGCATCTTTAGGAATAAGCTCTTTGGAGGATATTGGATATGCACAGTGGGGAAGCAATGCATTTGGAGCAGGTTCGACCTTTGTACTTGATCCGACATTGGGTTTCTATCCAGAGCTTTGGGCATATGCTTCAGAGGTGGCAGGTTCTCCCTACAGCTTCAATCTGACCAAGGCCAAGGCAGTTCTGACGGGTCAGTATGCATTTACGGATAGCACCAATGTAGGGATGTTTCTGCAATTAGCTGCGGCAGGCGATCTTGCAACCATCAATGCACTTTGGGGTCTCAATGCAACTGATGCAAACGTTCTTGCAGGCTATATCAACTACCTGATAGACAATCCCATTAATGCAGTGATTTCACCGGTATTGGCTGCGGGAGGGGGTCTAGTGACAACCCGGACGGTAGATCAATGGCTGTGGAACCATCAAGACCCCCTACTGCTCTTCTTGCAGGCAAATGGAATTGACGTCGATCCAAGTGCCAATTTGTTCACCAACCATACCGATGTAAATGAGGCACTTGATGAAAAGACGTCAACCATCAAGACGGGAGCAAATAACCTTGAGGAGATCGCCCAATACGTCAAATGGCAGGAAAACACGACGGTAACAGTCTGGCAGTCCGATGAACCGGTTCGAGGCACCGGAGGCACACAATTCGCACCAGGGGTGACCACTTCCGAAACCTTGGTAGTGTGGGTTTCCGAGTTGTTGAGAGCAGTCGATTTCGTCTTTGCCAAAGAAACGCAAGTGGAAGGCATCGACCTTCTACGATTTGAGTTGTCAGATGACACCTTGAAATCATCCAGCCAACTGGCAGCCAATGCCAAGTATTACCAAGGCATTGCAGGACTTGCCAATATGACTGCGGCGCAGGGAATACCACTGTTTCTGTCCAAACCCCATTTCTTGGATGCCGATTCCTCACTCGGCACGGGTATGGGGATTTCTACAGCAGATCCTGAAAAGCACGATACATTTTTGGATGTGGAACCTATCACAGGAGCGGTAATGAATGCAAAGAAACGTCTACAGATCAACTTACAGGTGCAGGCCTCAGATTATTTCTCAAAAGACATCATGGACGAGATTTTACCCTTGGTGTGGGTTGAGGAAGGAGGTTCAATCCAGCCGGATCAGGCGCAGGCGTTCAAGGATGCAGTATATGGTGCCCAAGATCTTCAAAGAACCTTGACATTAGGCGGACCGACACTCGGGATTGTGTTCATTGCGACAGCCGTTGTTCTGATCGGAAGAAGAAAGTTATGAGAACTAAGCAGTCAAATAGCTATCCTTAAGAAAAGTAATTAATAAGTTTTGAAAAGATCACCTATATGGCATTTCTTAGTGTTTTTCTAGGTTGGCTACATGTCATGTTTGCGGTTATTGCAGTGGGCGGCAGCATTTTCAATTATTTCATTCTTGCCCCCATTCTCAAGGAAGTTGATTTGGAGAGTGCTGGAAAGGTAGCTATGGGAACAGGCAAGAAATTCACCCAATTGATCTGGATTTCTCTCGTAGGGCTTATCCTGACAGGGATTTTGCGAGTTGCAGCAGATACCAGTTTTCAGCATGCATTTGGATTTGATTCTTCCTATGGGGTTGTCATGAACATCAAAATGCTCTTTGTCATAGGGATTGTGTTGCATGCAGCGCTCATTACAAGAACTGCCGTCAAGATAGGGCAGGCAAAATCACAGGAGGAAAGAGCCATGCTCCAACAGAAGCTTCGGCGTTTTTCCTTTATCAATATCCTGCTCGCGGTCATTGTCATTTTCCTTGCAGTGGGCTTGCGATATGGAGGATCCATTATCTGAAAAATAGATTTCATGGAATGAGAAGTAAGGCACCATTAGTCAGAGAGGGGAAATTGACTGCTTTTTGTGGATAACATATCGTCCCAGTTTTGTCTGCATTATCCAGCCGTTTTCTTCAAATTTTGAAAGAATCTGCCGAACATATCTGGGACTGAGCGAATTAATTGAAGCAATAGTCTCTATTGTCATCCCTCCATAATGGCTGGATGTTTCAGCATGGCGAACTAGGGTTCGAGCTACCTCAAGTTCATCCTCATCGAGCATCATTTGAACATTTGGACTTCTCAGGTCACCTAGGGCATTTGTAAGTGTTTGGAGGGTAAGGTTGACGGCGAAATCGACGAATCCCTCCACAGATTTGATACCATATTGTCTTTGAAGGAGAGGATTTTTTAGAAGTTCTGAAATACGTTCACGAAGGTTCAGGTTGAGGGGAACCAGTCCACCAGAAATATATTGGCTCAGAAAGATTCGCAGGGCAGCAGGTTTTGAACAATGATAGGTTTTTTCCAACTCCCGGATCAGTTCGGCATGCTTTCCGCTGAAAGTGGTGCTAATGGTTACATACTCCACACTCATAAAACGTCAAGCCATTTCAGAGTATTTAACATTTCTTGATGTCGAAATTGATGGGAAAGTAATTACTCAATGGTTCAGTATCTTATCTTCTTTCATGGAATCTTTTGTCCAATGCCTCATAGAATCGGTTCACTTGGGTTTCTTTGAGAGAGGAGAGGGTGGAGGGATAATGATTGGTCAATTCCGGGACAGATGTAGAAATTGAATTCAAGGAGATTCTGTCAGCATTTTGGTCGATGGCCTGAAGTGTCGTTTGGATCTTGTTCTCCAAGCGTTTCCAGTTTTCGGCAACGGCAAGATGATGTGCTTGATGGAGAAATTGGCGACCTTCACCCAAATTTCCCCACATGCAGTAAATTTTCCCCTTGAGAAAGAGAAACTCTGCAAGAAGGCCTTTTGAATCATATTCGGAGATTTGTTCTTCCAATAATCCAAGGGAGGTTTGCAGTTCGTTTGCAACAATCTCCTTGTCTTCCTCGGTGGAATAGCTTTCCCATTCAATGATGTACAGGTCAATGAGGTTCGTCAGAGCCGTAAGAGTGATTTCATAGTTTTTGGGATGCTGAAGCAGTGATCGGAAAAGCTCTTGAGCCCGGATCTTATTGGCTGCACGCGGTTTCTTTTTGTAAATCAACGCTTCAAGAAGAGTGAGAGAGGGAAGGAGATCCGTAAAACCTTCGTTTTCAACAACCTGTTGCAACAAAGGAAACAATGTTTCCGCCTCTTCCATCCGGTTCATTCCGATCAGGCAACTAATGACGTTTTTCAGGGCATTGGCCTTAAGATGTTCATTATCCAATTGCTGTGCGAACAGGAGAGCCTGACGATAATTGGAAAGGGCAGCATTCTGATCGCCGATCTTGTTTTTGATAAAACCGAGGAGTTCGTGAACTTTGGCAACCTGGTTTGTGCGTTCATGTTTTTGGTAGATCTTAAGAGCTTCCAGATACATTCCTTCGGATTCTCTAGGATCTTCAAGATTGGACATCAGGGCACCAAGGTTGCAGAGGGTATTGGCATACCCAATTTCATCACCCACCTCCTTTTTGATCTGCAAGGTTCTGAGATATGTTTTTTTGGCTGCATCTATTTTTCCTGCCCATTCGAGTCCTATGGAGAGAGTATTGAGGGAATGCCCAAGTTTTCTTTTATTGTTCATTTTTTCGGCTAGAGTCACTGCCACCTCTGCCTTTTGTATTCCCTCATCAATCACCCCTTTTTCAAGAAGCAGCATGGCCTCCGTATTGCGTATTGAATGGATCCAATAGATGGTTTCTTCTTTTGGATCCAGTTCCGGCATCGTTCCAAGAATGTTCAAGGCGTCATCATATTTGCCGACATGGAAATAGGAAGAAAGAATTCTTGAAAGAGCCATCAATGTTTCCAAAACACTTTTCGGTTCATAGTCCCATGCTTTTTTCGCGAAATCAGTGGATTGGGAATATTGCTGTGAGAATTCATAGTATAGACTCATGAGGAGACAATAAAGAAATGAATCGGAAGGAAGAGCATTGATTTCAACCCTTGCTTCCTTCAATTGTTTGTTGGAAAGAAGGTCAAGGACACGGAAATACTGTTTCAACAACAGTAATGGAATGTGTACTTCTTTAAATGTTCTCAAACTCGGAAAGTATTTAATAAGAGGACATGCTAGACGGATGTGTGATTGTTTCAGTTGTAAGTTTCAGGGGAGGAAGCGGAAAATCTTTTTTTTCCCTGAATCTTGCCCGTTCACTTCACGACATGGGGACAAGAACGATCTTGGTTGAGGCAGATTTTCTGGCACCATCATATCACTACATTTCCGAGAGGGAGGGAATGACATGGAATGAATTCATTTTGGGAGAACGGGAGGAAATCACCCCATCCTTTACCTTGGACGGATTGGAAGTCATATGCACATCACCAAACGACCAACGAATGCTCAAACAGATCCATAATGACCAACTCTGGAGTACAACCATTTCCGACCAGATATCCTGGTTTCTGAACAAGATGGAGAAAAAGAAGGACGTAATTGTCTTTGACAATCAAGGAGGACTGTTTTATTCGACACTTGTGCATTGTTTTTTTTCTGATTTTGTCATCTGCATTCTTAGACCGGACCATAATGACGTCCGGAGCACGGTAACCTACCTGAAGACATTAAAGCGACCTTTTTGGTTGGTCTGGAACAGCATCATCAAATGGGATGAAGTGTCAAAAATCACGGACAGATGGACCGAGAAATATTTTGCAGGATTGGAGAATTATCGAGGGGTTTTAGGGAAAATTCCATTTGATGAGGAGAGTGCATTTCTCAAATGGATCAAAGGAATTACGTTTCCGACCGGAACGGAATACCAAAAAGCAGTTGGGGAAATTTCGAACAGGTTGCTTGAGCTAAAGGACAATTCACTGAGCGACAAAGGAATTACTAAATGAGACAGTAATTGCAAAACGGCATTACAGAGCCCTGCATTAGCTTTTTATGGGATTTTTGTCATTCCACCATTATGCTGTCAAGAAAAGTCAGCGGGATAGTGCTTTCTGTTCTGCTTTTATTTTCAATGACAAATTTCTCTATCGCAGAGAAGAGAAATGAACGGAAATCAATTGGTCTTGCCTATGTGACTTTCGGGTCAATCTCCATCAGTGGAGATACAGACTTGATTCAAACTGCAAGTACCAATGGATGGAATGGAAACGGAAGCCAATCGGCTCCGATAATTATTGAAGGATACAATATCACTACGGATCCAGCAATATCATTGACCAACACAAGATTGCATGTGGTTATCAGGGACATGGTTCTGCAAGATGCAGGGATCAGCCTCACCAACGTTTCCAACGTGATGTTTGATTCGGTTGAGGTCATGAGTACAGGATCTGGGGTATTGGTTGACAATTCCACCAAGGTGACAATGACCAACATGACCATCACCAATCAATTGAGGGTCTTTGAATCCAATGGAATCACGGTGATGAATTCCATCATCAAGAATGTCACAGGAACCGTGATGGGAATTTCGGTCGAAAGCTCTTCAGGAGTGTCTGTGACAGGTACAACGGTTTCGAACGTTTCAAAATCAGGGATCAGCATTTCAGGAAGCGACAATGTCACATTGACAGGAGTGAACATCAGTCAGACTGGAGAGAACGGGCTTTTTGTCATCTCATCACAAGACATCAAAGTCAATGGCTTGCAGACAGGAGGAGGGATAGGCATCAATGATGTGGCCTTCCAGAATTCAAATAATACCGAGATTGATGGGATCACTTCTTGGGGCCCTCAAGGAGCTTCCATTATGGATATGTTCAATTCAAACAACACGTTCATCAGAAATGTAAGTGCAAATAATTCGTTTGGGGCGATATATCTAAGGAATTCCGAGAATTTGACTCTTGAAAACTCGGAGATCCAGAATTCACAAAACCATGGAGTTCGTGTCCATATGGTAAAGGGATTTGCCATGACAGGAGTCACCGTAAGGAATTCAGCATTCAGTGGGACATATATCACGAACAGCACAGATGTTGCAGTTACAGATGTTGATATGATGGAAACCAACCAGACAGGGTTCCTCATTGATTTTTCCGAGGGAGTAGCCCTTCGTGATTCGACAGCAATAGACAACTTGAACTATGGAATATTGTTGAGGGGATCTGCAAATGCATTGCTTTCCAATCTCACGGCAATCGGGAATGGGATGAACGCAACCCTGTTCTCAGGGATTGGAGCAGAAAGTTCAGAGAATGTCACAATTGAAATGAGCAAAGCCGCCACCAATAAATATGCAGGAATACTCGTCGGAGGAAAGAACATCACACTTTCAGACAACGAAGTATGGGGAAATGCAAACCATGGAATTACAGGGAATGGAGTTGACGGATTGATCATCCAAGAAAATACAATACGAGACAACCTGGAACATGGAATCTTCTTTGTCAATGGAAACAATCAGGAATACGTAAACAACACAGTCAGCGGAAATCAGGGCTATGGGATCCATCCATCCGTTGGGGAAAACCTTACCATTGCCGGGAACTTCGTCACCAATTCCGGAGATTATGGGATCTTTGTCAATAGCATCACCTTTACAGACGTGTCCGACAATATTGTGGAGAATTCCAGTACCAAGGGTATGGTCATCAGATTGAGCGGGAATGTGACGGCAAAATACAATACCGTTTTCGCAAGTGACGAAGAAGGGATCTTAGTTGAAACCACAGTGAATTCAAGCCTTTCATCAAACAATCTCATCCAGAATTCCGGTGGAGGTGTCAAGATCATAGGTATATCAGCAAACGTCACCATTGCCGGCAACAATTTTGTCGAAAATGGGAACCCACAAGGGGAAGACAACAGTACGGGAATGCTCTGGAAAGGAAACTATTGGTCAGACCTGACGAAACCGGATACTGACAATGATGGAATTGTCGATATTGCCTATGACCTTTCAGGAACGGCCAATGCAACAGATATGGAACCATTGACCATGGTAACCGATGCATTCGACAGATATGACTATATGCTTGCCGTCATATTGTTGACACCTATTGGAGGAGAGAAGTTGAATGAGTCGATTACAATCAGTTGGGAACCTGCAATCGTAGGGATGGATCTTCCCGTAACCTACAGTCTCGATTATTCTTCAGATGGAGGAACATCTTGGACACCGATCATTGCAGCAACAACGGGTACCTCCTATGAATGGGAAACCTTTGATGTGCCCAATGGAAGCTATCAAATCAGGCTCACCGCAACTGCCGGAAATCGCATGCGGGAGACGATCTCAGGAAGCTTTACCGTCACAAATATCCACAAGCTCTCATCCCTCGAGATTACCACCCCTTCAGCGGACGAAAAAGTCACTGGAACGATAACCATTGCATGGACACCGGTAGAAGATTCTTTCCCCCATTCCATCACCTACACTGTAGAATATTCGTTGGATGGAGGCACATCCTGGAAAGCAATCGCTTCAGGGATAAACGGAACTTCCATAACATGGGATGTTTCAGAAATGCCGAATGGAAATGTCCTAATCCGTGTGACTGCCTCGGATATGAATGGACTGTCAGTGGAAGCGGTCAGAAGCATCGTAATCAACAATCCAGTACAGCCAACCACCAATTCCACTTCCGTGACAGATAAAGGCAGTGAGGGAAATAACCTGCTCCTTCCCATTTTGGTTGCCGCAATTGTCGGATTTGCAGGAATCGCAGCGTTTGTTTTCAGGAAACGGATAGCCGATTTGATCAAAAAGTAAAAATCATTCAAATCCAATTCATCAAAAATCAGAGTGGAAATCATAGTACAATTGATTGGAATGACAAAAACAAAAAAAGGAAAACAAAAAAAATTCAATTGAGAATCGATCCGGATCCTTTTCAGGAGAAACGAAAATCAAAATACACAAAGGACAGCCAAAATTTCACCACAACACAACATCCCTCAACAATATATTCTTCAGCAAAGACACAGACATCTATCTGTGAAATTTACCCATCATCCCCCCTCCGGAAAAGCAGAGCGCTTTGACATGAATCGTGCCAAAAGGAAGGCGACCGCCCGACTCATTTCCCAGATTGCCTTCGTCCTCTTCATAATCGGTGTCTTTTTCGGAGTAAAATTGTTCAATCTCAGCTTGGTAGTGATTGCACTTATCCTGTGGATTCTGAACTCAACCATTGCCTCAATGCTGTATCCGAAACGATATACCATTGCACCGGAAATTACCTCAGATACCCCGCCGTCCGGCAATAAATATTGTGAAGTATGCGGCAACCAACTGGAAGCAAACGCAGCCTTTTGCAGCGAATGCGGAGCAAAGATTGCTAATTGATTGTTGAATTTATATGTTAAGAACTCAACAATCTCTTTTTTTATAAATCATTTATGTTTCAAGCAATTAATGATTTAAAGGTTGTTTGAATTATATTCCCATTGGAAAATTATTTAATTATTGATCCTATCGTGGCAGAATATTGAAAATCAACCCATGAGTCACAACACAATATGAAAATTAACTCATTGATAGATTTCATAAAGTTTGGAAGCCAAGGTTTCAGTACGACTTTCAATACATTCAGGTGTCCATTCATTAATTTTTGCGAGAGCTGAATTGAATTTCAATGGTTCATTTGAAAGGTGATATTTTTTAGCTTCGAAAGTTCCATTTCTGATCTTTGGAATCATGGGGTATGCTAAAATTATATAATTACCAAGCATTTTCTCAAGAATTTCTCTTTCAGGTTCTGGAAGATTCGAAAAATTAGACCAAGACGAACCCTTTCTTATGAAAATTAATTCAACTTCACCAAGGGTTTGAAGTGGAAATCGTTCTTGGAGGTGTTTTTCTACGATTTCGGGATATTCAATCTTTCGGAGGAAATAATATGCGGTCTCTTTTTTCATTTTTGTATGCTTATAAGCGGAAATGAAATTTGATTTTATATTGAGTGTAACAAATTCATGTTCCTCCAAAAAATCAATTGTTTCCAAAAACGCGTCGTAATTTTTGGAATCGTCGTCCCAAACCGAGTTCTTGATCCATTCGATGGAAACATTGAGGATTTGAGTAGCCGATAGGAGTTTAGGAACCGCATTATGCACCAATATTTTCTCCACTTCCCAGAGAAAGTCAAACCAACTGTCTGGATAAATTGAATTAATTATCTTGAACAATAGAGGATAAATATTTTCGTATTTTAAGAAATAAGTAATGGCATATAGGGGTTCCAGTACATTTTCCTC
>CAZYCQ010000035.1:0-33335 GCA_964645535.1 uncultured archaeon
ATAAGTGGAACCTTTTGATGGTTCAGTTCCAGATCTAATTTTTGCAACCAGTTGAATAGGTTTTGATAAGTCTCATACCTTGTGACATCAAATACAAGAATTGCCCCCTTTGCACCCTTATAATAATTTGAGGCGACATTGGAAAATTTCACCTGTCCTGCAATGTCCCAAATTTGAAGGATTATCTCGTATTCTTCATTAATCTCGATTGGAACTCTAGCAAAATCAGCACCGATTGTCATGTCTTGATTGGGATCAAATTTGCCCTCAGTCAATCTTCTTTTCAATGAAGTTTTGCCGACAGCGCCATCTCCAAGAAGAACCAATTTGGCAATGAACTTTTTCTTCAGATCGTATCTATTTCTAGCGAACTGCTAGTTAACTTCAGTGTTTCCATGTTCTACAGAGTTTCCCAAATTAGTGTTGTTACAATCTTCAGTATAGTTTTCGAGAAACTTGGCCAACTGGAGAAACCTTTATATGTGTCAAATTCTGACATATGTCAGGACAACAGAGACATGTGTCAATTATTGATAGGTCAATTGTCACGGAGGTTGCCTTATGGAAGAGCACGACAAACACAAAAATCACACAACTATGAACAAACCAGATCATTCAAACCATCAAAAAGGTCATGGAAGTCATAAGGCTCATCAATCAAACAGTCAGCATGAAGAGCATCATGGAGATCATAAAAACCATCATGAAATGATGATTGTTGATTTCCGCAAAAGATTCACTGTTTCGGCCATTCTATCCATACCTGTTCTCATTTTATCTCCTGCAGTACAGACATTGTTCAGATATTCCCTTGAATTCCCATTCGCAGAATATTGGCAACTGATCCTATCTACTGTGATATACATCTACGGAGGAATTCCATTCTTCAAAGGAGCAAGAGATGAATTAAAGAAAAAACTTCCAGGAATGATGACTTTGGTTGCCATAGCAATTACCACAGCATATTTCTATAGTGCAGCCGTTGTAATCGCCATTGAGGGAAAATTCTTTTTTTGGGAATTGGTTACCCTGATTGATGTGATGCTATTTGGTCATTGGATGGAGATGAAGTCTGTCCTTGGAGCATCCAAGGCATTGGAAAGTCTAGTCAAACTGCTTCCTTCAGAAGCCCACCTTATAAAGGAAGATGGATCCATTGTGGACATTCCAATATCGCAATTGAAGATTGGAGACAAGGTTCTCATTCGTCCAGGAGAAAAAGTTCCTGTTGATGGAATCATCGTTTCAGGATCATCCAATTTGAATGAGGCCATTATTACGGGAGAATCAAAACCAGTGTCGAAGAAACAGGGGGATGAAATCATTGCGGGTTCAGTCAATGGAGAAGGAGCCATTACAGCAGAGGTAAAAAGAACTGGAAAGGACACCTACCTTTCTCAAGTGATCGAATTGGTCAATGAAGCACAAAAAACGCGTTCCAAGACACAAGACTTGGCCAACAGGGCAGCATTTGTCCTCACCGTTGTTGCGGTCATTGGTGGGGTAATTACATTTGTGACATGGTTGGCCTTAGGAAAATCATTGGCATTTGCCCTTGAACGGATGGTCACAGTCATTGTTATTGCATGTCCCCATGCCCTTGGATTGGCAGTTCCACTGGTGGTTTCGATTTCTACAAGCATTTCAGCCAACAATGGACTTCTTATTAGGAATCGTTCTGCATTTGAAAGAGCAAGAAATATCACAGCAATTATTTTTGATAAAACAGGAACCTTGACCAAAGGAGAATTTGGAGTCACCGATATTGTTAAAATATCGGAAACAGATGAAAATGAGATCCTTCAGCTAGCGGCGTCCCTAGAAATCAATTCAGAGCATCCAATTGCAACAGGAATTGTGAAGGCAGCCCAAGAAAAGAATATTGAACTATTGGATGTTGATGACTTTGAAGCCATTCCAGGAAAAGGAATAAAGGGCAAGATAGACGGAAAGACAGTGATTGTTGCCAGTCCGAAATATGTACAGGAACTGAAATTGGGATCTTGGCCAGAAGCAGTCGAGAATCTGCATGAGCAGGGAAAAACTACCGTTTTCCTGATCCAAGACAATAAGCTTGTGGCAGCCATTGCTCTTGCAGATCTGATACGAGAGGAATCAAGAGATGCAATCGCTCGTCTGCACGAGATGGGCATCAAGACCTATATGCTTACAGGAGATAATGCAAAAGTGGCTCAATGGGTCAGTCAGGAATTGGGAATTGATGATTACTTTGCGGAGGTGCTCCCCCATCAAAAGGCGGAAAAGGTCAAGGAATTACAAGCAAAGGGTGAAATTGTTGCTATGACGGGAGATGGAGTCAATGATGCTCCGGCATTGGTACAGGCAGATCTTGGAATTGCCATTGGTGCGGGAACTGATGTGGCTATCGAATCTGCCGACATTATTCTTGTACGGAGTGACCCTAGGGATACAGTCGCCATCATTGAATTGGCAAGGAAGACATACAAAAAGATGCAAGAAAATTTGGTGTGGGCATCTGGCTACAACACTTTTGCACTTCCCCTTGCCGCAGGCGTTCTGTACAATTTCGGGGTAGTCCTTTCACCAGCAGTAGGTGGCATTCTTATGTCATTAAGTACAGTCATTGTTGCAATTAATGCGAAAAGATTGCGAATGTGATCCCGATAGATTTTTTTAGCATCTGACTAAAAAGAATCTATGACCATTCAAATAGACATTGTGATATTTGGAAGGACGCTTTTTTCTGGAGTGGAATTGCTTGAGCGAAATGTGGCTCTTGTGGCCATGTATTTTGGTTTGATCCTTAAATGGGTCATCAGCAATATCAGCAATAAGGACAAAGACATGCCACTTCTGGATATCTTTTTCGGTAAGGGGTTCTCTGCCCTGTTTAAGGGAGATTTTGGATATATTACCGATCCAATTAAGGCATTATTCAAACTTGAAGGATCACTATTCAGCCTATTGGTAGTAACTTTAGCAGCTGTTGCTTATCCTTTGATCGCCGTTCCAATAGCAGATTTGGAAACTTTCAGAGCCTTCATTTTCAAGGCACTGCTTACAGGATACTCCTCGGATCTTTTGGTGGCTCAGGCAAGAGATATTTTCAAAAAGGCACACGGCAATAGAAAAGCAATTCAGCTAATACTGAAGGAGGACAAGACAAATGGTTGAGATCGACATCGGGTATGCATTACTTGTCGTAATTGCGAGCATTGGAGGATCCATCATTCAATTTTGGGTAGGAGTATACAAAGAGGAGATGGAATTGGCAGGAGGAGTCATCGATCTCCTTGCGAAAGAATTGAAGGAAATGCCAGAGGATCTGATAAAAGTAGGAACACAGAAGAGAGCGAAGATCTTGAGGAGCTACCTGAAATCCAAAAGGAAGAACCTGAGATCCAAATACCTAGATAAATGGATGATCACTGTTTTTTTTGGGATTATTGCAGGAATACTCTACCTTTTGATCGGATCACTTGAACCAAATGCAGGGTATTTCATTGCAGCAGTTGTCAATGGATATGCAGGAGAAAGTTTTGTAATGAAAGTTTTGACCCAGGAATCCGGGGATGTTTCATGGAGTAGAGCAGAGTTTGAACAATTCCAGAGGGAGTTCATGGAAAAGGACTAGGGAGAACATAGGATATCGGGCATATCATCTTTCAATACAAGAACTTTCTAAGGTTCACTCGTTAGAAATCTTGAGTTGGATAATGTCCTTTATTTGATATGGAAGAACTACGAGGAGAGAAAGTATTGAGAAAACTGCAACAACAAAGGTTTTTCCCAGGCCGATCAGGACTATATCAAGAATCAAAGTGCAAGTCAGAAAGGTGGCATAAAAGGACTGTTTTGGCCATAGGGTTCCATTGATCAGGAAGTAATCCACCATGGCGTTCAATCTCATTGATCTGACATTGTATTCAGGCTTCAAGGTATAAGTATTGTTGGGATTTTTCTTGACATAGCCTTCTTCAACCAGTTTTGTCAGATGATAACTGGCATGAGAAGCAGTTTTCAGACCAAGGCCATGGCGTACCTCAGTTGGTCCTACCTCCTTGCCAACTTTCAGGAGATAGACAAACACTTGAAGACGTAAACCGGTGAGGTCAGGGAACGAGCCGTTCCCTTTTTCATTTGCAGCACTCATTCTAACTCATCCAGGAGGTGCGTCCGAGAAAAGCTCATGAATTTTTGTCACAAGGGTATCGAAGGCCGACACGGGTGAGAGATACAAGGGACTATAGGGATACCTAATTTGAGGAAGTGGAAAATCACCCCAAGGATAGGAAAACATGTAGGTGGAATTCCACAGATAATCAGTATAAATGATAATTCCGTCCCCATCAAAATTTTGTGATAGATGAAATTCAATGCCGGATCCATTCTCATAAAAAATGTCAAGGAAATAGGCAATATTTCCCCCACCAGAATTCCAATCCCATGAGGACCAATCCCATTCAACCTCTTCTGTTCGGTTCAGACTATCTGTAAGGAGACCATTAATCTGTTGGATGTCTAGATCAGAATAATAGGCAGAATAATTGTAGATTCTAAGATCTTCTGGATACCCATTTGAAAAATTGGCAAACCATACATATGCAAACCAAGTAGTTGAATTGATTCGTATCAAATGGATATCCTTATTCCAGCCTCTTGCACTGGTATCATTCGATAGATCAGTGTAATTGAAGTTTACTCTCATATAGACTGCCTTTTCGTAATTCTGCCTTACCTGTTCAGCCAACAACGAAATCCGGCTTATTGGCTCGTCATTTGTTCCATTGGTGGACAGATCAGTATCATTGGTCAAAGGAGACTGATGGGAAGGGGTTCCTTGGTTGTCATCTCCAGTCGGAGTAGTGGTGACATAATAATCAATCACGAAGGCAGTAGCAATCAAGATGGAGACAATTCCCAATGCAAGCAGAATGCCTCGAAGATACTGCATTCTTCGTGTCTTCAATATTTGGAGTTCAATTTGTCGCTCCATGACCAATGTTTTTTCGATTGCATATTAATAATATAACTTTGAATGTCGTATTCAAAGGTTTGAAAGACATTTTCAGCAATTCAAAATTATTCACACAACCCATAGAGCAGGATGATTTTGGTTTCACCAATCACCATTCAATTTCTGCTTGGAAATCACCAGTTTCAACAAGTTTGAACCCAGGAGGAACTACAGTTTTGTCATAGACAAAAAGGTTGATTGGTTGTCCGTTCAATTCAAGAATCTCCACATGATATCCAAAAGAGGTTTCAAACTCTGCAATTTGTTGGAACAGCTTTTCCGGAACTTCATAAACCTCAAGGAAAACTTCCGCATGACCTTGTTTGATTAACATGGGGTAACGGCCATTTGAATAGAGGGTAAATGGGATTTCAAATCTTCCTTCAAAGACAGGATCTCTAGGAGCAAGAAATGTCCCGTAATTGTGATGACCTCGTTTGAGGGTTCCATATACACCCATAAGGACTTTTTTCATGATTAACTGGTACAAACTTCGAATATAAGAACCTGAGCTCATTTGTAAGTGAGCTCAGGACGATTGCGGAGAATTGAACGAAAATAACGTTTCCGATCTCATTCTATTCGACACCAAGTTGCATTAAGCAAAATATGATCATTGGATTATACCCATTGCAAAATTTGTAATGGCTACGCCAAAAATGACGATATAGCTCAATGGGGTAAGTTCAAGAATATCTGCCATGTTTTGACAATCCCCCGCCTACCTATTTTACCTCGGTAGATTTCAAGTAGAATGGGACTGCATTTCCTTTTTGCGACACATATAATTTCAGAACCCAGACCACTTGACCAAAGAGCAATAAAGTCCCAAGCAAATGAAGTATTCCACCATAGGCAACCACGTGAAAATCAGACAGATAGAAACCTATCGCAGCAATGACACCACCCATTGCAGACAGAACAAATACAACAAACAACAGCTTTTCGTGAAGCATGGAATGAAGACTAGTCTCACCGCGTTTTCCGCTGAAAAGAATAGTATAGACCTGGAATGCCGAAATTCTATGGTAAGCCCCCATCATTATGAAAGAAAGACCCAAAAGTAGAGAAGTATGGATGTGGAAGTCACGGATTGATAGATCTGACATGAAACCAAAATCTTCCAATGCAGAAAGGGTTCCCAAAGTCGATCCGATTGCCAACCAAATGAATCCCCATAAGAAGAAAATTCCAGTAACTGGATACGACAAGTTCTTTCCACGATTTGTCGTTACAAGGCTTCGAACCATGAAGTAAACTACCAATATCCAGTTGATATACCATAGAGATCCCCCGATCACAAGCAGAGGAAAGGATTCCATGATAATTCCGGAAATGAACAAAGTCGATGAGCTAAGGGAAAACCAAAAATGCTTGTCGATTCTTGGCCGATAGGATCGATCAATGGCCCTGTTGAGGAACATAGGAAGAATCCTAGTCACTGCCCCTTGTAGCACTAAACTAATCCAACCAACTGCAAATATATGCATGACCTGCCATCTTGCAAGATTGTGAAATTCAAATTGAAGACCAGGCACAAACTGTGCATAGAGGAGTAAGCCCAATATGAAAAAGACCTGTCCGGCAAGATAGAATTGAAGAGGAAACTTAAAGAAACGGGATCGGGAATATTTTCCAAGCCAGAAAGTGTGCACAACTGTTGCAATGAGGAGAAAGCCGTAAGCCCAAGCAAGTAAATTGATCCAACCACTCAAGATTGTCAGAAAAACAGAAAGATAAACGGAAATCAGGAAAATCCATCTGAAAACCTCAGGTTCAAACTTTCGGATTGCCAAAATAGCTCGGAAGAATTGCAGTTCGGCTCCAAGAATAAGAAAAGTGATCCATCCGAAAATAGCTAGATGAAAATGGATTGGATAGAACGAGGTGATAAGTCCCAGTCCGAAAAGAATACCATAGAGTTGAAGAGCTAGGAACGAAACAAAAGCAGAGAACATAGCCCATATTGCAACAGGTTCACCCTTGAACATCACGGTTTTTGGAACCAAGGAACTATTAAGGCTATAGACCATTATATGAACAGGTCGAAAAAATAATCGAAGAAAAGGAGAAAGAAGGAAGAGATCAACTGTTTTCTTGCTCAGGGACACGGGTTCACGAAATGATTAGAAAAGTTTGGAGAGGGGAAACCATGAGTTTTTTGGGGAGAGGAATATGAAAAAACAAATCTCGCCAAAGAGGAGTGATGATTAGCCAGCAAGAACCTTCCCGGTTATTTTCCCGATGGCCATGCTTAGGTCTCTCGCATTGTATTCAAGGTTATTGGTATCGTTGAGCAGGTTTTTGACAGGATCCGTATTGCCACCCAAGCTTTCAATCCATTGGATCCATGATTGGATAGCCTCAGTTTTCTTCAGGACTCGAAGGACATCCAATGAGAGAACATTAGTTGTCCCTTCCCAAATCGGAAAGACTTGGGCATCCCTCAAAAGCTTAGCGATTCCAGTATCTTCAAGGTATCCTGCGCCTCCCATGGCTTCAACCATTTCACTGATCATGGCTACTCCTTTCTTTGCTGTATAAAGTTTGGCTACGGGAGTAAGCAATCTTAGGATATCTGCCTCCTGCTTTGTTATGGTTCCGCAGTCCTGCTTACCTTGAAGCTCAACAACCTTGAAAGCCAAGTGGAAACATTCGCGGAGTTCTGTTTCTGCTTCTTGGAGGATTCGACCATGAAGAGGATGATCGATGAGTCTCTTACCAAAGGCCTTTCGTTTATGAGCGTAATCAAGAGCAAGGGCATATGCCCGCCTCATATAAGCCACTGTGGAGACAGCATTATACATCCTGGTGATATTCAGCATGGTCGCGATCTGCTTCACACCGCGTTGACGTTCACCAATAAGGATAGCCGGAGTTCCATGTAGAGTCAGTTCTGCTGTTGGAAGAGCACGGGTTCCCAACTTATCTTTTAGTTTGTTGATCTGGAGCTGATTCGGTTTTCCATCCTCCCCGTAGATTTCCAGAAGGAAGAGACTAAGACGCTCATCCTTAATAAAGTTGCCATCCTTTTCTTCGACAATCCTTGCAAGGGTCATTGACATCTGCCCTGTAATGGCAGAGGTAAACCATTTCGGTCCGAACAATCGCCATGTCTTTCCATCATGTATCGCGATGGTTTCACTTGGTTGGACATCAGATCCTCCTGTTCTTTCGGTCATCCATTGCCCGGAAACTGCAAATCGTTCCGGGTCTCTTGTGGTAAGTTGGTCAAAGTACTTCTTGAGAGTCTCAGGTTCATAAGTTTCAATGATCTTGGCAGCTCCATCCGTCATGGCCAATGGACAGGTATAGATGGCAGATGAAGGAGTATAAAGGTAAATTTTGGCAAACTGAAAGATTCTGGAGTATTCACCAAATTTTCTTTCATACCCGATGGCAACCAAGCCTTCTTCAGCTGCAATGTCTTTGAGAGCTTTCCAAGCCCAAGAAGTCTGTACATAATCAACACGATTTCCCCAAGCATCGAATTGAATAAGAACCGGCTCATCTCGTTCCGCTTCTTCCGAAATATACAGCAAACGGTTTGCAGCATCCTCCCCAATCTTTTTCAGGTCATCCTCAATGGCATCAAGGACTTCCTTTGGAAGTGTTTGTTTCAGATATTCCTTTAGAATAGGATCGTCCTCATACTGATTGCCGAGATCGGGAGGATCCTGAAAGAATTGTCCGTGGGCATGTTTTTTTGCATATTCAAGCAAATTGTTCTTCATCAGGTCAATCTAGATCATAAGAAGAAAAATGATTTCTTTGCAGATTGGTGAGAAGGCAACTCTTCTTGCAAAATTATAGGAAAGGTTGAGATGCTTCCTCCAATGCGTTCAACTGCTCTGTGGAAAGTTTGATACTCATAGCTTTTGCATTTTCTGTCGCCTGCCACGGTTTTGTCGCGCCGGGAATTGCCACCACTATTTCTCCATGATATTGGAGTAGCCATCTAAGTGCCACTGCACCCATAGACGTTTGAAGCTCTTCTGAAATATCTTTTGTGAGCTCAAGCAATTTTTTGCCTTTCTTAAGCTGTTTCTTAAGCCTTCTCCGACGAGCAAATGGTTTGGTGTTGATGATAGATGGATTTTCGAGTAGGTTGTTCGTGAAGAAACCCTGGCCTAGAGGAGAATAGGCAATGATTGTAATCCCACGTTCCTTGGCGATATCCATGACGCCATCCGTTTCTATTTTTCTATCGACAAGGCTGTAAGGCATTTGATTGCTGGCTAGATGAATGCCAAAAGTTTGTTCTAAATAATCATCGCCTTCCCTCATCTTTTTGGCACCGAAATTGCTGATGCCCACAGCCCCAATCTTCCCCTCTACAGCCAATGCGCCCATTTCCTTCAATTGGGCCTTGAAAGGCGAAATAGAGGCAGGCATATGAATCTGGTGCAAGTCAATTGAATAAGGAGAAAGGTTTTCAACTCTCTGTGGAAATGTTGTTTTAATTGTTTTTGCCCTTCTGAGTACAGGTCTCCATTTGGTGGCGATGTGAACCTGTTCGTCTGCCACTCCATTGTTCTGCAATGCCTTGGCAAGAATACGTTCCGATCTGCCGTTTCCATAAATTTCAGCAGTATCAAACCAGTTGATACCTGATTCCAAGGAGGATTTGACAATTTCGTCTGCATGGGATTGATCCACCTCTTCCCAAAAGAAACGATGGAAGCTTTTCTTGCCTGAGAATTGCCATGTTCCAAGACCAATTGAGGTTATTTTAATCCCGGATTTGCCTAGAGGTCGAAGTTCTCCAACCGGATAATCTTGCATGTGCCAAATTGCAAATTCAAGATAATAATGATTGCCCTTCAGGCATTTAAGAAATCTTTTCCTCATCTTCAGTTGCCAAAATTTTTTACAGCCGAAATCAGAGCTTCCCATATGACATGGGGAACCACACATCTTGGGATTTCCATCATCTTGCTCCGAATGTTTTCTCCAAAACGGGTCAAGGAAAGGTATGAATCCAATAGAATCTATTTTTTTCTTGCAAGCCTAGGGGCGGAATTTCCAGATATTGATCTGCTTATCGGAGGACATCGTACATGGTCCCATTCTCTATTTTTTCCATTGGGTTTTCTGTTAATCCTGTTTTCCCTCCCTGATGACCAAATAGCCCAAAGAATAGAAAATTGGAGAGATAAAAGTTTCTATCTCAAATTATTCGGAATACTTTGGGTAACCCATCTGATGTATGACACATCCTTTGGACCAATTGCCCTTTTTTATCCAGTGGATCAAAGACTTTATGATATTACGGGAGGGATTGTCATGGTACTTGACAGCACAAGAGTGGGATTGGGCGGTATTTTCATTGATGTTCGCCCAATTGATCCAAACATAGGGAAAAACATTTTTTTCGTTAATTGGACGGCTGAAGAACGTGTCGCATATTTCGGGAGCACAAGAATCAAATTCAGGGTTCTTGATTTCATGGTTCATTCGACAATTTTTCTCTATTGGCTTATTACAGTCTTATTCCCTGCCATCAAAGATATTACAGAACGAAATGAGAAGATCAGAAATACTGTTCAGAAATTGAAGATACCTAAGGTCTCTTTATTTAGTGGTTTGCAGTTTTTTGGAAGAACAAAATATCAAGCCCTTATTTTGATCGCAATCGCTCTTGTAGCATTTATAGCAGGGCCATCATATGGAGAACAATGGTCATATGAGGATCAGGGGGACGTATCCTTCATTGTTCTCTCCGATACCCTTAGATTGGTTGGATCTCTTGATTTCAGTTTCCCTGAAGATGCAGAAGCTACGTTTGTGGTTAGTTTTCCGCAATCCACAATCAATTATAGTGTCATATGGGGTATTTTGGACAGCACCATCCGTCAGAAGATAGAAAACTTCACCAGTTCGTTGATTGATGAGTTTGAACAGGGAAATAGGACATATCCGGAACTTGTGAGCGATTACAAAAAAGAACTGAATGGGACAGTAGGACCAATTTGGTCAGTAAGTCCTGCTGGAAATGCGTATACCTTTAAGGTAGAACCACTTGACGGTGTGGGACAACGTACTCTTTCAATTGGATTTGCATTGTTTGAGTGGAACTTAACAAAATACTTCATTCGATCTGCAACAGTAAATGTAACCTATAAGATTCCTCGTGGAACAGAATACCAGACAGGGTGGGTTGTCTTTAGCTTGGCGTTGATTGCGGCCGCAATAATTGTTTTGAGGAAATGGAAACAAGATAAAAATAGTTTGAAGGATCGTTGAACATATTTTGAATTTTCAAGCCATGACGACAATAAATTTTCAATTAAAGCACAACATGAATTTTTACAATGGTTGACTTTATCAATACAAGTTGGAAAAACAGTAGCATGCAAAAACAAAGAATACTTCCAGTAGCATTGCTGACCATAATGCTGCTCATTCCAACAAATTCACAGGTTCAGCTCATTATTCCTGAAGCACAGGAAATTGATAGGGCATTTTCTGTTGAATTGAACAATGCAACTTTCTTTAAATCCACAGCCCTCATCAATGAACTGGGAAGTCAATTCAGGAATGATGAGGACATCGAACTCAGTTTCTTCGATACTGATACAAAACGGGCAGGTGCGCCACAAACAATAACAGGACCTAGCTCGGATACTTTGAGCAATCTCGGGTTCACCCCTGAAACGGTTGCCATGATTAGAAACCTGACAAGTACCGATGAGATGTTTTCAATCAGATTAAACTATAATACCTTCATTATTCAAAATGGAACTATCAGAAATACGGTTCTCAAGAGTAACCAAAATCATGTCTTCCAAGTCAATCTGATGAAAGGTCAACCATATGCCTTTTCAATCAAGATTTCCGGAGATTCACCGACAGAGACGATTCAAGTGACGGTCATTGATCCGAATGGCCAATCCTATTCCGAAATTCTGACGCTTTCCACCTCTCTTTTGGACATTCGGACAGTGTTCCCCAGTGTTTCAGGAAACTATTCAATCATTATGCTACCATTGACAGGAAACGTAATGGTTGAGCAATTGGACATCATTACTGGAATAACCCCAATACCATTCACAGGAGGATATACAGAAACCGTTAACGGGACTGCCTCTACACTTAAGGTCTATTCCTACAATTCATCATCCACATTGAGGTTGCTGGATGTCGGAAGCTTAACTTATATTCCAGGAGAATTGCAAAACTATGCCAGACCTGCGGATCTTCTAGGGGAAATAAGGGTTCGAGTGCTTTCCCCTTCGTTCGGATTCTTTGGTTCAACAGTTGGAACTTCGCTTTCGTTTATTTCTCAATCAACCATCTACATTTCGGTGGAAATTCTCCCACCCAATGAAGCGGATCCATTTATTAAAGCTGAAAAGAACAGACTGGGACTTCCTTCTGGGTTCTACGCAGAATACTCATTTTGGGTAGATGAGAAAGACATTCCCACACTTCCAACAGGACCGGTTGCGATTGAATATCCAACTTCTACGACCAAAAACCTGTATACCTTTTCTTCCGCAACACCCTTCGTTCCTAGTTTAAATGGAACCGTGAACACCATACAGGCCTCATTCTACGAAATCAACACAATGGAGAGTTTTCTGATCTCAGAAGGGAACATCATTGAAAATCATCCCACATCACTGGATATTCTTCCGGCAGGTGATTATTTGATTGCAATTAGTGATACCTCAACCGGACCCAATGCATTTGAGATCAATTTTCTCACACCGACAGACCTTCCTGCAGAAGGTACCATTTCCTTGACTTTTGACCTGTATGCTGGAAAATTGCTCAGGCTTCCCAACAATAAACTTCTGTTTGAAATCTTCAATGCGACATATTTAGATCATTTCAATCTTTCAGTGAATTTCAGATTTTCTTTGTTTAATTCTCTAGGGGACAGAGTGGAGAGCCATACGAAACTATTCGAGCAATATGCCAGCAGAACAGATCCTCTTTTTGCTTCTGATAACAATACAATCTTCGGACCAGCCTTAAATCAAGACATGAAATTCCATACCGTAGGAACAAATTGGCTATTGATCACATATACTGGGAACACGGTCTGGAATTCATCCATTTCATTGCCAACCCCACTTTCGACGAACAATGAATCATTCCAGGCGACGATAGAACTAAGCAGAACAGATTATTGGGAAACAAAAGAAGCGAAGGATCCATTATCATTCCACATTTCCGGAATTTTGAATACTGATTTCTCAGATCCATTGAATGCTTCGGTTTCAGAAATTGTCTATCGAATGACCTATCCGCTAGTGGATGGAGGAAACTACCTTTCAATAAGAACAGAAAATCATTCCTTTAGCGGTTTTATTCTTGCGGCAATGGACGATCAAATCATACAAATCAATCCGACAGCCACTACAATAAATGGAACAACCTTTTATTCCTTTGATTTCTTTACACCGGGAGTAAGTGGCATTACCTATGGTTTCGTTCTGGTCTTCAATTATACTGCAACTCCACAAACAGATGACGGGGTGTTGCAGGTCAATATCGAACAAGCAGCCGCCAATTCAATTGATGTGGAATTTCCATCCATAATTCCAATTGAGTTCAAAGACCTAAGCCAAACAAATCCAGAAATTTCCATTGAGACCTCCATTTCCACGAGTAACACCTCTCCTGAAGGAAGTCAGGAACAGGGATTGAACACCACAGATTTATTGCTATATGGAGGAATCTCCCTTGCAGTTGTTGCATTAGGGGGAGTAATTTTTTATGTGGTTAGAAAACGTCGTTCTAAACTATAGTCCATAGAATTTTCCCATCAAATAGTTGGATAGATTGGCACTGAACAGTCTCTGTGCAACAGAAATGGCAAGAACTTGAAACATAGACCCAACCTTATAGTGAGGTTTGAGCTTTTTCTTTCTGAGGAGTTTTTCCAATTTCCTCGATACAACAAGAGGGGGTGGAGCAAGAATAAGGTTTCTTACGATATGACGCCAAACCTCGATCTCTTTTTTCCTCAGGATATGCTTTTGCTCTTCACTCAAATATTCGGGAAAATCCAAAAATTCCATGGAATCTTCCAGTGAACGGATATCAAGCATATCAACTTCCCTACCCAAGGTTTCTGTAACCGAGGCTGTGTTAAAGGATGTATTGATGTCTCCAGGATCAATGGAACAGACCTGAATTCCTAGCGGGTTGAGCTCCAATCGCAGGGATTCAGTGAGATTGTGCAAAGCAGCCTTTGAAGCAGAGTAATGAGCTTGGAATGGGATCCCAAAATAAGCAGCCAAGGAGGCAGTATTGATGATTTTTGGGCTATGACTCTTGAGGAGGAAAGGAAGGGAATTTCTGATTACTTGAAGTTGAGCAAGGACGTTGACCTCGAATTGCCTCCTTTCCTTGACCAGATCCATTTGGATTGCTGAACCAAAGAGGCCATAGCCGGCATTGTTGATGAGGAAATCCAAGTGATCCCAATCACTTTCCAATTTCGAAAACAATTCGGTGATTGAGACAGGGTCAGTGATGTCACATTTCTCAAAAACAATCGCATCAATGAGTGAATCCAGGTCAGATAGCAATTCTTGAGGAACAAGCAATTTCCGACGTTCCACCCTCCCATCCCGTATCCTATATGAGGAATTATCCCTCAGGAATTGAGATTCCAAAATATCCGCATCCTTTGCCGACCTAGCGACACCAATTACATCATATCCTTTAGATTTAAGATAAATGGCATGAGAAAGACCAAGACCAGAAGTTGCACCAGTGATCAATGTCGTTCTTTTCATTGATTGTCAAAGATAAGGTTGACGTATAAATTTTGTAGGTGTCATAGTATGTGTTCGGGAACTTCCGATCTGTCTTTTGCAAGAATTGCATGAGAATTGTCCATTGTCAAGATAATACGAGATGCCCTTTCATAAAACAGATACGACCATGCCCAGTTTAACAGAACCATAATCCGATTTCTGAATCCCACCAGTTTCATGAGGTGAAGGAATAACCAAGAGAGCCAAGCCACAAATCCCTTGAATTTCAATCGTTTTGTTTTAACTATTGCTTTGTTCCGTCCCAAAATTGTCATGGATCCTTTATCCTTATACTTGAATAGTTTCAGTGGCTTTCCATACAAGGTTCTAAGGATATTTTCAGCGGCCAATTCACCCATCTGTATCGCAGCAGGGGCTACCTGAGGTATAAACTGATCCTTCAACGCGGCCAAATCACCAATTGCATAGATGTTTTCAAATTCAAGTGTCCTCAATGTTTTGTTTACCAAGATTTGCTTTCTTTTGTTCAGCGGGAGATGCCAATCATTCAGGATTTCAGGACCTTGAATACCTGCAGCCCATACTACAGTCCGTGTCATGATTTTTTCTCCATTTGATAAGGTTACGGATGAGGAAGTAACTTCAGTGACACTTATACCCGTATGCAGAACTATGCCTTTTCTTTGTAGCTCTTTCATGGCATAATCCCTTTGATCCTCGGGATATCCTTTGAGTACTTTCGGATTGGCTTCAATTAAATGAACTTGAGGCACCCAAGGTCGCAGTTCCTTGAAATCCTTCTTGAGGGGCCCATCAATGAGTTCCTGCAAGGAGGTTGCAAATTCCACACCTGTTGGACCTCCTCCAACAATAACAAAATTGAGGAGAGGAAGCCTTCGAGCAGGGTCAAGTTCAAATGATGCTTTTTCAAACATGGAAAGGATATGATTCCTAAGTTTTAGCGCTTGAGGAATGGTTTTCAGGGGGAAGGCGTATTCCCTTGCGCCTGATACCCCAAAGAATGCGGTCTGGCTACCTAGAGCAACAATCAGAAAATCATAGGGGATTGATCCCTCATTGGTGATTACTAAATTTTCTTCAGGAATAACTTGAAGAACCTCTGCCTTGATGAAACCCACATTTTTGCTTTTCCTGAACATTTGTCTAACAGGATAGGCGATCTGCTCAATTTCAATTTCTGCGGCTGCAACTTGATAGAGAAGCGGAAGAAAGGTATGAAAGTTATTCCGATCGATTACCAAGACATCAACAGGCTTGTTTCGGAGTTTTTTGGCAGCCCAAAGCCCACCAAATCCAGCACCCAATATTACAACCCTAGGTCTGTAGGACATCTTCGCTTAATATATTGATGATGAAGGAAAAATACTTCTGGACAAGGAATATTTACTTTTTTTTGAGAAATTGCGTTCAGAATTCGAATTCTTCAATGAAAAAGAGTTCGAAAATCGATGTGGATTTGAATTGATCCAATTATGACACCAATGTGCATCATTTTTCAAAACATGAACCACATATCCAAAGAATACGAAATTCGGCGACCGAAAGTGGTGAAAAATGACGGATTTAGACACAAGTATTTAAATCTAGTGAGAACATAGGTTACTTACAATTAGATAGAATTGTAAATGAAATTCACGATGTTTGAGGGGTCTGATGGGACTTCAGGAATTCTAGTAATTCATCGACCTTGTTTTCTTTCAAATAACCAACAATGAGATCATCGAGTTTCCAATCAGGTTCTTTCGGTTCCTGCAATTGCCACCATTCATAAGTGTGTTGTAAACCCTTTCTGTAATTGAATTCAAACTTGAATCCGAGCGCATTTTCTACTTTGCGCGAATCAAGACCATAAACCCCAGTCGGGGGATACGGATAAAAGAATAGGTGGGGCGGCCAATTCAGTTTCTTCAACTCAGACATCGGCAAGTAAAGGATTTCAGCCTCAATGCCAATTATTTCGCTCACAATTTTGGCGAAAATATTCCCTGTGAGCATTTTTCCAAAACTACCATTGAAAGCTTCTCCGACCACTTTTTCTGCAGGGGCATTCCCCAGTTGAATCATAAGTTCTGCCAAATCATCAACATGGATTAGGTCAAAGACGGCTTCCCCATTTCCAGGAAGAATCAATGGACGTCCTCTAGAAATTCTGTCAAAAAAGTAAGCTTCCCTATACATGTAATTGTCGGGCCCATAAACAAAAGTCGGGCGCACCATAGTAACGGGAAAACCGTCTGAATGTGCTTTCCAGAGCACTTTTTCTGCTCCACGTTTATTATTCATGTAGGGATGCTCGCCCTCAGCGATTGGACCAATTTCGTAATTTTCATCAATGGGAATGTGGTCGGGCAGTTTGTCGAGTTGGTAAACAGAAGCTGTGGAAACATGGACATGGCGACCGACATTTCCATTCAATAGGTTCACAACAATCTCGGCCTGCTTTTCAGTGATGCACGAAACATCATAGACGATATCGAATTTTTGCCCTTCAAGTGCTTCACGCATTTGATCTTCGGAATTTCGGTCAACTTTCTTTGCAACTGCTCCTTCGGGAAGGTATTGATCTTCAGGAACATTCCCTCGATTCAAGACAAGGACATCATGACCTTTCAGTTTTTGTAAAAGATGACGACCGATGAACCTTGAACCGCCCAATACAAGAATTTTGGTCATGAAAAAACAAAAGGAGAACTAAGATTTAAACATTTAAGCTGGGACAATTGCACCATTTCAAAGAAATTTCACCATTTGATAGAGAGAATTAAAGAAATTCTACCTTTGCAGAATAGTAAATCAATTCAACCCTGTTTTCACCAACAAACAGGTTGGGTGGGATACGTGTATCGAAATATTTCCGAAAAAGCGAAAGGTGACCAAGTGAAACTTTGGTTTTCTGAGATTTTCCTTGGCTTCCAAGATAGACGAGGCTTTCAAGCTTGTTGGAAAATTGGCGTGGACCAATTTCCATATAGTTTACTCCCCTTTTCTCAAATGAACGCAAATTGGAACTTTTCGAATTTCTCAGCACCTTAAGCAACCTGTCTTTTTGGAGAGGTTTAAGTCCGAGACCAAAGAATGCGGATCCCATTCGGAAAAGATGGAATAATCCCAAGTTATAAACCTTGGAAATCCGTTGCAAATCGGAGATTGCATGAAGATACGAATGATACCTGAGAATGGGAACAAACATTTTTGTTCCAACAACCCTATTACTCACTGACGCAGAATAGAAATGTTCCCCAGACCTTAGCCTCAGTCGGTATCTGGGGAAAAGGTTTTTCTTAGATCTTAAACAAAATTTATTTTGTCGGTCATTGCCTCGCAAAAGGCTCCTGAGGCGGGCAAACTTTCCTAAACGGATGTCTACCCCATGTATATCTGCCATTACCTGTTCAAAAGGTTTTTGCCGGAGTGATGGCTCATCAATAATAGTACATGGAAGACCTGTTTTTGAATTAATGGTATAAGGGACACGAATGATTCTTCGAGTGTCGACAGTCACGGGATGATCAAAGTGGAAGTTTTCCATTCTTTCGACCAACTCCCGACGTTTTTCTTCGGCCTGATCCTCAATACTTTCCCCATAATCATAAGTGAAGGGATCTTGATAGACAAGATGAAATCCCTTTGAGCCAGAGAATGCACAATATTTGAGAACCCATTCTTGATCGCGACCGAATTGATAGATCTTTCTTGTCTCTTGGAATGCCAGCTTCAAATTTTCCTTTTCATCGATATCGAAAACCAGATCCATTTTGAAAAACTGGCTTGAATCTTTGCCTCTGATACCCACCTTGGTTGGATTCCGGAAATAGGCTACAGAATAATAAACATCAATTGGCTTGACTCGCATAAGATAATTCCACAACTCTTTGGAACTTTTCATTCTATGGTGTACCTTCTTGAAAGAGCCATTGGAGAGCACAACCCTGAAATGCCTGAATTTGAGGAAATCAATCGGGATTTCAGGGGATGGGGTGGAGTAATATTTCCCTATTGATTCTCTATTGTATCTCAACGAATGGGATCCCTCCGGGAATTAATTAAAGATGAACAAAATCAAGAGGCAGAATGTTCATTATTTGCCAATTGTTCTTCCAAAAAAAACGTCTTGAGAAATTTCGTTCGATGTTTTTTGATGAATTTTTTCAAACCCTTTTCCATTCGGTCGTCAGAAAATCTTTTTTCATTAAGATTTGAAAATAATTCATTGATTATCTGTTCCTCGGGTTCATCAGCATCCAATGGAGGTAATAATTCATAGCGTTTAAGGGCCAGATAAAATTGGACGTATCTTATCCTTTTACTTGCAATTCGATATTTTTGAGATATGTTTGTTGAACCACAAAGTTCACAGAACTCCGCCTTTTCTGGATTTTTATGCAGGCAATCACTGCATAAGTAGTCATCAACATGTCTATCTTGAAAATTCAGTAACAAAAGGATGAGCAAAATCACAACGAGGAACCAGAATATCATTGCAATGCTGATTTCCATAAACATGGTAAAAGATGGGAATTAAAAAATATTCTTGATTTTAGTTGTGTTCCTCTAAAAAAAAGGTTCTGAAATATGTTAATGCAAATTTGTCAATATAATCTCTTAATCCTTGTTCTAAATTAGTTCCCTTGAACCCTTGTTCTTCCATGTTTCTGAATAGTTCCTCGATAAGTTCCCCATCCGTCCTGTTTTCATCAAGGGGAGGGAGAAGATGATACTTTTTTAGGTTGGAATAAAACTGTAGGTAATGCATCCGAGCCTCTTGCACGACAAATTTTCGTTCCAGTTTTGAAGAACCACACAACTCGCAAAAGGATGAACTATCAGGATTTTTATGAAGACAAGAATCACATATCAAATCATATTTATTGTCAGAGAAATTTAATTTCTCATTAGTGGATAATGAAGTGATTATGTAAGGAATTAAAAAAAGTAAAATAAGTACCACGAAAGAGGTTAAATAAAAGATGTCACTCATGACAATGGTTTAACCTGTAATTTTTTTAAGATATCGAGATTAGGTGGGAAGTGATATTAGAATTTTCAGATTTTTGTTTCGTTCTTTAAAGATCATTTACCAAGGACACTTGGGTTTTGGTTTGGGCATTGCTTAGATCCCCCAAGGCCTTAAACCCAGAATACCAAGTTTCATGCCCATGAATTTCATGGGCAACCTCTATATGAGAGATGCCAACGGAACCAAAATATCCCCATGTGGGATCAAATGGCAACCAGCCCTCTCCTGTAAGAACTTTTGCCCATTCATGGTAGGAAACGTTCTTTTCCCGAAGATCCACAACATATCCCAAAACCCCGAATGCTGGGATTCCCATACCTCTGAGGATGGAAATAAATAAATCCGAGAATTCACTGCAATCTCCCCTTCTATCCTTTAGAACACGGCTGGCACACCATCGTTCTCCGTTTTCCATATATTGCACCTTTTGGTTGACAAACTCAAAAGCAAGTTTAAGAACTGCTTTCAGGTCATCCGAGGTTTTTCGTATTGAGGATGAAATTGTCTTGATACCTGGGTCAGAGAAATCCAGAAGGTCAGTCTCCCTGATCAGGTCAGGATACTTCTTTCCGACTTGGACAACGGTTGAAAGTCTTCCGAACGTTTCAGGGACAGGCTTTCGAGGTTTTTGGATTACTTCATAGATAATACGGTACTTCCATGTATTGTCATCGACCTGATCCATGACTGCTGTTGCCTCAAGATTTTTGCTTGGATCCAGAACCACATCACATTTTCCTGAAATAATTCTGGAATAGTGATTTTCAGTCTCTTTGGGAATGAAAAACTTGACTCTTACATTCTCAAGAGAATTAGGGGATCGCAGAGTGAATTCTTCCATGAGATGAAATTTTGGGGGATCACCCCATTCAAAACGGATGGTCTTCCCTTTTCTACTGTGTCCAATAAGGGACTTCCATCCTCTTGCAGGGGTAAGAATAAAGCTTTCTCCCTGTTTTTCCCATTTACCAATACCTGAGACAAAAAGAGGTCGTGTCTTAATGAAAATGATCTCATCTAGGTTTTCCTTCCCCCAATCCATCACGAATGTGTTTTTCCATCTCCCAAATCCCTCCTCTGGGGAAAAAAGGGCAGACAGGGTAAAGGCATATTTTTGACCAAAGGAAACGGGATGCCTCAAGGAGATCGTTATCGGGGTGTGGGGGGAGATGACTTTGGAAGGGGAGACAGATATCTCGCCATTTTTATCCCTTGCTTTTGCTCCTTCAATTCTGAATGGAAAGGAAAGTTGGATTGAAGTGACAATTGAATCAGGGGTTGCATTCCGGAATGCATAGTAGTACCTCAGCAACACTCCGTTTTCAGTGAAAGCAAGTGTGGTCGAGGTGACCTTTTCAATTGTCACATACCAACTACTCAATTGGGGATATTTGTACCTATCTTATCCGTTGATACAAGGTTTGGTAAATTTTGAGGACGTCAGTTCCCCATGATGGCAATTCGATCTGAAGCTTCTCTTCAATGATTCCGCCATTGATAAGAAAAAACATTGAACGAAGATACCAATTGCTTCAGTGGTGCTGAAATTGGAGATAACTAGATTGCCAAAACTAACCACCCCTGTTGTCCTTGCAATATTGGTAGTTTACATCGTTTCAAGAGAGCTTTCATTGTTTGTGATCACTTGGTCAGCAGGGATGTAAAGAATCGGCCGAGTTCGCAAACTTTGAACCTACTGAAATATATACAATTGAGCTAGTCATGACTTCACGACCCAAGGTAGTCTATGTTACTCCTGAAATGTTCATCAAGATATATTCGCCAATAGAGCTTCCCAAAGGTTGAAGGAAATAAAGCGGTCAGTATGCTCCATGAAACAAACTTCAATGCGTTGAAGAGTATCATTGGATATAAGTGCTTTCCATAAAACCAGTTAACGAAGGCACCCTTTATGAAATACAAGAGCAGATTTTTCTTGATAAAGATCATGGATGAATGATCCCTTTTGCGATCCGATTCGGATAGAATTGGGTGATAAATATGAAATGGTTGTAAACAGAGAAAAGACAATATGTTGCCCGTTCTATGAACTCAATTCCCTGAATCCGGATGGTATGCAGATCAAGACTCATCCACTAATTTTTTTCCAGTTCTAAAACCTGTTTGCCATTGATTTGAGTCAAAACCATCTTGTCAGTCGGGATGATAGGTTGTCCCACAGAAACAAAAAGCTGAAGAAAGCTTACCTTGCCGGTAACAACCTTCAAAGCCTCCTTGAAAGGATATTTCGAAATTCACTCAACCTCTAGCCATTGGATTTGGGTGAAAACTGCATTGAAAGATTGCAGACAGACTTTTTCCTGTGATTGGGGAAGCTATGACCCCCATACTGAAAAACATTTGTTTAACTTGCCAAACAGTCTCTAAGAACTGAAAAATTTGGGTTACATCGAACTGAACGGGAACAAGTTCACAGAACCGTTGAAATCTGGTTCTCATTGATGAACTCAGTGTCCAGAATTTTCTTGGAAGAAAAATGGACACATTAATTGGGGAATAAAATTAAGTTGACTGAATCGTACGCGATTTTCCTTGTCAATGGAAGTTTCAAGGATAAATTTGCGGCTTGAGCTCAATTCTTCTCCTTTTCGAATGCACATCAACCAATCTCTTGAGATCCCAATCCGTTTCTGGAATTCCTTGCATGATGACCTGCAATTCTTCAGGACTAAATGGATTTCCAGACAGGTCTCGCATCATATCCTTATTTAGATTCCTTACTGTGGCTTTATAATCGAGAAAGTCGTTGGAAATGGTCATGGCGAAAACTAGGAACCATCCAGTTTGGATCATAAACAATGTGATGATTAGGCCGCTGGGAAAATTCGAAAAAATAAGTAGCAATGGATCGATTATAATTGGTGCAGAGGGAAAACTGACAGCTAGTATTCGAATGTACCTCGGAAATTCAAAAAACAGCCCTTCTTTTTTCAATTGCTGGTGGATATTGGACAGTTCTTCAAGGAATCTGGGATCAAAATATATGTAATAAAGTTTGTAGGGTTGGTTTTCTTTGATTACCTGCAAAAAAAAAATCCCTCATAGGGAGTCAATTGTTCCAAATCTTTCCTGTGTCTGATCAACCCTTCTTCAATAACAATTGCCCCCTTTTTGTACAAAGAAAACAGAACGCATAACAAAAATCTTTTTTTGCCTCCATACAGATATCCCCAAACCTCAAATTCATGTGGTGGAATATTCTGGACTTTCTTGCCCATAGCAATTCCCTTGGTCAGTGCAACCAGCAGAAAGGGAGTAAAGGAGGAAAGTAGAGCAAGCAACAACAGAATCATGTCTAGGCACCACTGACCTACCATTATTTAAAAGACTTCCCACGGCATGCTTGCTATGCCATCTGGATCCTCCAAATCCGAACTCAAACCAAGGATAAACCGCAATGCACCCATAAGCCCTGAAAATATAATTGCACCTTTTACGATCCAGTATGCAACAGTACTAGCAGCGGCTAATTCTGCACTTGCTGCCAAAGTCGCTCAAAATGAAAGTTTTAAGGCAGCGGATGCAATGAGAGCAACAAAAATTGGAAGAAAGCCCCAAAGTGAGCCTACAAATGCACCCAAGCTTACTCCATTTGTAATTAAACCTACAAAATTGGCAATAGGATCCACTAACGATAAAATAAAACTGGCAACTGTAGCTTTAATCGCATCCTTAATGAGACCATAGGCGCTAATACCCAAACTTGCAACAAGAAGAACAAAATTTAATACATTCCAAAATGGCTCTTTCCCTTTGAAGTTGGGATGTGAACCTATCAGTAACATTGGACTTACGACATTCTCAATCAGATTCTGCAGACGCGTGAGCAATTTGTTCGCCACTACTGTAATTTGCTTAGAGTTTTTTAAAAGGCTGAGTGAAATTATGTTTGATCCAAGAATTGCATCCACTTCTTCTCTAAAGGAAGCAACATTTTTTGCATTTCCGTCAACCAATTCCGTAATTTTTGAAGATTTACAGCCCAAGATGTAATGGCTGTTTGACTTGGAAATGCGGATCATGTCCGCCAACACATCCCAAGAGACTGTTTTTCCGCGGTATTGAATCCCTTTCTCAGAGCTGTGTCCCACATAGATGACCGAGCCCTTGAAGGACACAATCATGTCGTATGCAGAGAAATCTACCACTCTTGCGCGGGGAAAGTTCGACTTCAGCTCCGCAATGGCGGCCATTTCCTCAAAGGAACTTCCGAACTGCACCACAAGGGGTGATAAAGTAAAAGTCATAAGGAACCATAGGTCATATATGCTACTCTAGAGCAAGAAACTGATCTGACGCACTCCATGCAAACTCTGTCTTGTTGGTGACAAAATACACCTTCTCGGCATAGTTACAAAGCCTGTCCATATCCCCTTTCAGTTCCCATTGGAAACGGGAATGGTCGAAGACCACAAGATGGTCTGGATGCAACTGCCGGATAAGCTCCAATTCAATTGCCTCAAGCGTCCACAGGTCGACTTCTTTGACCTTTTGCTTTTGGCGGTTCGGAAACTTCCGGCAGACTTCTCCTATAATGGCCTTTTGGTTCGAACCACGGGGAATCAACAGCTCCAAATTTTGTTTCAGGGTGAATTCGGGATAGAACCGGGCCTTTGCAAACACGAAATAAGTATGTCCCTTCCATAGTTCCTGCAACGAAATCAATTGGGCTTCTCTCCCCGGTTCTGAGTCCGGTGCATTCCGTGCCAACTCATCCAGATATTTGAGTGTCGAGACAGGAAATTCGGTTTTCCGATCCTTGAGCCTTCGAATAAGCAGAAGGTAGAGACAAGAAAGAATGGCTATGCTTGAAAGAAGCTGTATGAGGAAATTGGAAAATGGAACAACCCAAGGAAGAACGATATCTGGGATCATAACAATCATAACAAAAAGAACAGTACTTATGGTTGTCATAAATGATGCCCCTTCTATAGCTTTCTTCCTCTTGTCATTCGGAGCCGCAACAAACCTTACAAAAACATGAACATGTATCAGGGTATAAATTTCAACATACAGCAGAAGGCGAAGAAGAAACAACGAGGAAATAAGACTGAAATCTGGAAAAGCACCCATGGAGATCAATGGAATAAACCCGTAGAGAAAAAAGAGAAGAATTCCCATGATCTGTACCTTTTTGTAAATTGTTAGAAAATCAACGGTTCCTAAACAGAATGTGTGTATATGAAAATCATAAAGAAAATATACTAGTTGGAAAGAAGCAAGAATTGGAATCACGGTGGCAACATAGTATGTATCATATCCATACGACATATATGTTGTTACTACCATCGTTGACAGAAAAAAATATGAAAACAATGGATGATAAAACTTTTTTAGGGATTCACTAAATAGAATACTAAAATTGGTGAAAGCAACAAATAAGATCCAAATTGAAATGATCATACCAACACACTCATTACAAAAAATATATGCATTTCTAGCAAAAGATTAAATGGAAGAAATTGAATGGATCACAGGTTACCCCATTTCCGTCGCCACCACCTAAACTTAAATCTTCGAAAAGGTAAAATGTATCATCATCGTCATGCAAATCATGTATATAGCCCTCTGCCCATAAAGCAAATGAAACAGTATCAGCGATAAGAGTGAGGTAAGTGGTAGTTTGAGCAGAGGAATATGAGAGAGCCGCCATTGCGGCCACAGATGACAGAAAAATTGCAGCTTGAATGGTAGGCATTACGCTTACTGCAATTGAAGGACCATTATTTTCAAGAAAGTATACTGCTAATTCTGTAAATTTCCATGAAACTTCTATCCATTCATAATTCAAAATAAGCAAGTGCAAGACATGTGCAATAGCTGCAACAGTGGTTAAGAAACCATATCCCATCCACGTTTTTATTCCCAATCTTACACTACGACCAATCGTATGAAGAATAGGATCAAGCAATGCCAATGACATGAAAACAGCATAAATACTATGCCATAGCTTTTCATTAGAGCCAAAATTGTCGAGGGGCATGAAAATGCGGGGATTCGAAAAAATGTGTTCTGCCCTTTCTTCAATCTTTTTCATCCATTGTTGAACGTTGATGCTTTGGAAGCTTGGAGTGCGGATGAAAACAAGATAGGATACCAAAGTTGCCCCCATAATTGCGTCCACAACTGTTTGAAATGCAAACACTTGTTTTCCTGAAGCTTCTGTCAGTTTTATGACTTTGGAAGATTCACAACCCAGCATGTAGTGGCTGTTGGACTTGGAAATGCGGATTATGTCCACCAACACATCCCAAGAGATTGTCTTCCCATTGTACTGGACTCCCTCATCGGAACTGTGTCCCACATAGATGACCGGACCCTTGAAGGACACAATCATGTCGTATGCAGAGAAATCTACCACTCTTGCGCGGGGAAAGTTCGACTTCAGCTCCGCAATGGCGGCCAATTCCTCCACGGAATCTCCAAACTGCACCACAAGGGGTGAGACGGCAGTGTTCGAAACCTCGAAGGTGTCTTCGAGCACGGGGGCAACCCCGGACATCACTAGGATACCTATGAAGAACAAACTGGTAACATGCTTTGTTGAAAGCATGAGCTGTGCAGAAAATTTAAAAAAAAAACATTTCGGTCGTGATGCAAAAAAGTGGGAAAAGAATTTAAACATGCATCGATATTCGAATTCAAGAGGATTGCAATATATTTGAGAATGTGGTTGTTTCGGGTTAAAAATTATGCCATGAATCAAAAATCACATCTTGAAAAAGGCTCACCTTCCACGAGATCAAGCGCAAGTGACAGTGAACTGCATCCATCACCCGTGTAATAGACAACCAAAAGGTAGGTGATTTTTTTTGCCTAGCTTCGTATTGCCAAAAATCATCAGGAAAAAACAGGAATATGCGGGAATCGCCGTATGTCATGTTTTCAACCCTAAATTTAAGTCCAAGAGGAAAGTCAAATATGACGTGATCATCACCCCCATACAATATTGGAATAATTGAAATGGTGTTCAATTCCAAGTTCAATTTCGTCATCAGTCATATTTTCGTCGCCTGATACAAAATGTAGAAAAGCTTCCCCATCACCTTGGACATCGTCATGTTGGGTACTGGCTGTGCACCCAATGATCACCGAGACCCTTGTAATTCAGTGAACCAAAGGCCGGCACCCATATCTTATACCTCTCCCCAGAAAATATGAAGGTATCTCAATAGTCATGAGAAATATATGGCGTAAAGGATGAATGCTCCATTAAATGTATATGGAGAACCCTGAATCCACACCTTGTAAACCATGTTTCGGGTCAATTCCAGAGTCAAAAGTTCAACCCTCTCTACGTCAAAACCCATGGATCTCAACATTTTGTGTATTGAAGGAGCCGAGTTCAAGCGACTCCCCTTTTGAATGAAAAATTATAAAGACATTTCATCACCAGTGATTTTTTGGTTTTTCCGGCCATTTTGTTCGGTCAATCTTTTCTTTCCATTCAAGGGAAATATTCAACAATAGGAGTCAGATATTGAGATAATGGTATCTTATCAACAGGGGAAAATTATCAATCGGGAAATATTCGGGAATCTTCTTGTTCTGACCATTGAACCGGAAAAAGAGTTTGAGTGGGAGCCAGGACAATTCATTGTTACACAAAATGAAATTAACGGAAACATTGAAACAGCAGACTATACAATTGTTTCATCACCAAAGATAACTGAAAGATTTCAGATAATAGTGGAAGTTTATACTGAATCTGTTGTAGGGGCTTGGTTAAAGGACTTAGGTATTGGACAAAAGATCAGGTTCAAGGGTCCAAAAGGAAGGACAGTGATGCAGTCAAATGATCAATCAATTGTAATAGTTTATCGTGAAATCGGAGGGGTGATTGCCTTGGCATTTCTCAGACAGCTAAATGAAGAAGGGTTCAAACATCAGGTCACCACAATTGGTTTCAACAATGAGGGATTTGTTGACTTGGTTGAAATGTATAGGGACGAATTTAGCAATCTTAGTCTGGATACCCGTATTTTTGTGCTGGATCAAACGACTGACGAGGGGAAGTTTCCAAGATCGCAATTGAAAGGTATCTTTGAACCATACAAGGAACGAGAGTTTTATATTGCGGGAATGTCCGAATTTGTCAAAAATTTAAGGTCTCGGCTCATTTCTTGGGGAGTTCCCAAAGAGAAAATTCACCGAGAATTCTTTGGGTGGAAGAGAAACCATCCAAAAAGGAGAGGGTCTTTGGTTTAACCTACAGGTTTAAGGTTTAACTTGGAACCATTATATTGCTTAATATACATTTTTTCCGGAACAAGTATTGATGAACCCAGTATTGGTAGCACAAGATGTGTGGAAAGCCTACAAGAAGAAATATGCTTTGCAAGGAGCATCTTTAGAGCTTAATCGCGGAGAAATTTTAGGATTGTTGGGTCCGAATGGTGCCGGAAAAACAACCCTCATCAAAATAATGGCGACCCTCCTCACAAAAGATTCGGGAACAGTGGAAATTCTCGGATATGACTTGGACAAGCATCCTAATGAGATTAGGCATGTACTGGGTTATGTGGGACAGGACACGGAACGTTCTGCATACGCAAGACTTACAGCAAGAGAGAATCTTCAGTTTTTCGGATCCCTTAGGGGGCTAGATAGAAAAACGATCAATGAAAAGATCGATGAACTGGTCGAAAAATTCAGGTTTGAAGAGGAGATTCTTAATAAACAATTCATGCACCTTTCCGGGGGTCAAAAGCAGGCAGTCGTAATTATGCGTGCCTTGTTGCATGATCCACCCATCCTTTTCCTTGATGAACCGACCAAAGGACTGGATCCGTTTGCCGCTGCCAATATTCGGAGATTCCTTCGAGAGTATGTGAAAGGTAAAGGCAAATCCTTGCTTCTGACATCACATATCCTTCCCGAGGTTGATGAACTTGCAGACAGATGTACCCTTATCAGCAAAGGGAAAACCCCAGTGACTGGAACACCAACTGAACTAAAGGCAGCAGTTGGAGCCACCAACTTCATCGACATCCAAGCAACATATCTATCTGAATCCTTAGTTGATGAGGTTTTAGCACTCCCTTCTGTCATATCCTACACAACCTACAATAATGGGGAACTGTGGCATCGTTTTGGCCTTAAGGATCTATTTAGTGGAACTCAGGATCTTTTGGCATTCATGAGACAATATGGGATTGAAGGTGGCTTCAAGCATCATGAGGTTTCCTTGGAAGATGCCTTCATCCATTTCATAGGGGAGTTCAAAGACGAGGTGGAAGCGTGACAGCTACAGTAACCGTTGCAAGCCAAGCAATACGAACCTTGTCCAAGCCAGTATCTTTCTTTCATGTGGTAAAAGCGTCATTCTTGAAAGAATTCCAGATAACCTTAAGATACAGGGCGAATCTCATTGCAAATCAGATTCAATCACTCATGTTCATAGGCATGTTTGCCTTGATGGCCACAGCTTTTGCATTTAATACAGAAACCCCACTTTCATTCGAACAGACGATAGTATTTTTCCTGTCAGGCCTCATCATCGTGTTTTTTGATGGGGTCGCATTGTGGAAACCCATCAATAGCGTAAACAGGGACCTTTACAATGGAACTCTGGAGTACCTGTTTTTCAACCCCCATTCCCGGGTGGCCTACTTTATTGGGAATATACTGACCTCTGCAACCTTTGCGTCGATTTTCATGGTTCCCTTAATGGTTGCTCTTGTATGGCTTTCTGGACTCAATTTTGTTTCATTTCTCTATGTGCTGGCAGCAATTATTTTGACGGTTAGCGTATTGGTTGCTTTTGGCGTCATGATAAGTTTGATGGCCATCATGTATAAGCAGACAAGTAATCTGGCAGGAATACTAAATACACTTTTTACCTTCCTCAGTGGCTTTCTGTTTCCCATATCAATTCTTCCCGAGCCAATATTGGGAATTAGCCTACTCCTTCCCTACACGTATGGTATCGATCTCATACGACACTATACCCTAGGTTCGGCATGGGAAACTTTCTTGCCATTGAACATGACTTGGGGACTCCTTGGCGGCTTTGCCGTAATCTATTGGATCATTGCGCTCTTCTTGTTAAAGAGGGTGGAAATTTTTGCCAAACAACAAGGGTTACATCTGATTTGAGGTGGTATCAATGTACATGAAAGTTTCTCCCACACGCGTTTTCTTTGCCACAATCCTCAAAGAGTTAAGAATATCCTTCAGATATCGGGCGAATTTGATCGGAGCATTCTATCAAACCATGCTTATGGTGTTTGCCTTCTATATTTTTGGAAATGCCATTTCCTTTCGAACCTTAGATATGGTTCAAGGAACTGCACGTGCAAGTAGCGTTTTCCTCTTCTTTATTTCAGGAATACTTCTGGTCATCATGATTGACATAGCTCTTTGGATGCCCTTGAATTCTGTAAACAATGATCTCTATAACGGAACCCTGGAATATCTCTATTCTACACCCTTTTCACGTTTCAGCTATTTTTCAGGAACCATTGTCGCCTCTGCATTCCTCAGAATGATCTTTCTTGCCCCTGTCATGGTAGGCATCGTGTTTTTCGGAGAACTGACGAATGAGATTTGGGCACTTCTCTTGGTTGTTCTTGTCACCACGGTTTCATTAATCGGTGTCGGGATAATCATTGCATTAAGCGCAATACTCTGGAAGGAAACATCAGGAATTGTTCAGATCCTTGGAATGTTATTCCAATTTATTGCGGGAGCATTCATTCCCGTCCAATCATTCCCAATTTGGTTGAAGTGGATTGCATTTCTTTTTCCACAGACATTTGCCTTTGATCTGAGCAGGCATTACACATTTAGAGGAAATTGGCCCACCCTTCTCCCTGTTTTTTGGGAATGGACAATCCTAGTTCTTTCGATCCCATTTTATTTCTTCCTTTCATTGAAGCTTCTTCAACGAGTGGAAAAGCATGCAAGGAACCAAGGGCTGCACCTCATCTAGTTAACCAGTTTTTGAACCAAGAGGGCATGACATATCCCAAATATGCCACAATTGCCGAAATTGCAACCACAATCCATGCTAGATAGTAAAAGATGGTGTAACCTCCTCCTGTTATGACACCTGTAATTAGGTCAAGGGCAAAGAAGACAAAAGTAAGAATGACCCCAAGTCCAAAAAGACCGATGAGCCTCAAGCCAATCCTGCCAAGTCGATCAGAGGTCTTCTTTGAGACCTGAAAGGAAGATTTGATGAGAAGACCGTATGTGATTGTGGAGATAATCACGTGATAAAGGATGATTGGAGCAATTTGGGCATAAACCCCGTAATTGAAAGATATATGATTGATGAGCATGCCTATGGTCATTCCATTGAGAATCGAGAAGAAGGTCAGCCGTCGATTAATCGTGGTATCTTTTGAAAAAAGAGAGTTATAGAAACCAATGGCAAAGATATTGGCAATAGCAGTCAACATGTAAGAAATGACAATCGTGAAATCGGTGAATGATTGGGTTCTTCGAGGAATTGAACCGAAATAGTCAAGTGCCTTTCCAGAAGCCAAAAGGAAAACAGGCAATGAGGTGAAGAAAAGATTCAGATAGAGATAGGCCAAAGCCTTATTTCTTCGTTCAAGATATTTTTGAAATACGCGTACTGTCACATAAAATGTGATTATTGCAACCGTGAACTCAGTAAGGACTGCCATCAGTGGAATGTCATCCCTTGTCTCAAACAATCCATTCATGAAGACCGACCTCCCTCGATACGCCGTTTCAACCATTCCGGCATCAGATATCCAAGTGATCCAAAAATGGTTCCGATAGCTGCAGAGATCCACGCAAGATAATATTCTAGGTTGAATGTTGTTCCAGCCGTTATGATTTTGAAATTATCCAACCCGAAAAAAATGAAGACCAGATTGAGGAAAACGCCAAACAGACCAATAAACCTGAAACCCCACCTTGCAACATCGTCTTTTGTCCTATTCGATGTTTTGAAGGATTGGTAAGCCAATAATGAATTGACAAAGAACGAAAGAAGAACGTGGTAGACCACAATAGGAAAAATCCTTGAATACACTCCAAATTCGAAAGAGTTAACGTCCATAATCCAGCCCACAGTAATTCCATTCAAGGTGGCAAAGACAATCATTCGCCATTCCTTGTTGGACAAATATACAAATTCAACGAAGTTATAAAGAAAGGCATTTGCAATTGCCGAAAAGGCATAGGCAAGATTTATGGCAAATCCAGAATAGCTGATGACGGATTGCGGGACATCATTGAAAAAATCCAGGTATTTGCCGGCCGCACTGACCAATATCCCCAACCCGTAGAACAAAATAGCCCCGCTCAAATAAAATGCGGCAGGACGACGTCGTTCCAAATATTTTCGGATTATAACAACAGTCAATACGATAAGCTCTATCGCCACTATGGTCTCCAAATAAAGGGAATAAATAGGGATATCATTTCGGACTATGTTTTCAAGCATTGAATCACCAGAGGCTTTCCTTGATTCGCCTTACTGCCTCTTCATCTTCTTTGCTTTTAACTTCATTAATTATAGAGATGATTTTCTGCTCAAGTTTTTCGTACTCCGATTCAGGGATGAGTGAGATTTCACCTTTTGCCTTATTAAGGAAAAAGAAGATTTCGGTTTCAATTTTGCTGAACAGTGTCTCAATTACGGCTTCCTCAGTGGAATCATTCATGTCGGTTATCACTGCAATGGAAAATTCCTTGTTCCTATAAAGATGGATGGTCTTAAGTTCAGTGTTGAATTTTCGAAGTTTCCCCGCCTTGATTTCTTCCATAAAGCTCATTATTGCAGAAAGAATGCCACTGAAAAGATAAGTATCATCCTTGGATGTGGAGGTTGCTTTCCGATGTAAGGGATCAGTCACACTGAGAATCGGGATACCATTGTTGTTGAGAACATAAATTGCAGCCACCACAAAAAATTACCAAGAGTTGGTAGATAAAAACATTTGTGGTGAAGAACCACCACGTTTGAAACGGAAAAAATTTTCAGGGAATTTTTGATCAGATCTCTCCGTCCAAAACATCATTAGAGAACCTTCTGATGAAACAACAAATTCAAAGCCAAGAAGACTATTTGCATATACATATCTTTCTCAACTTCCCGAAATTCCATTTTCCAAAGGACATGTTTTTTTGCGGGGAATTTCTGTTGGATTTGTGGGTCACCCCACCGTTTCGACGGAGGTATTTAAGCAAGGTGTGTCGCGTGTGGTAAATGAAACTCGGAAATTTATTTTCCCTTTTCAGCCACCCAGGATGCAGATTCCACCACGGTTACAATAGAGGTTTCTAGCTGGTCTAGATTGAAAGAATCTTGGCCGCCAAGAATGTCGACTCTGTAATCTCCCAGTTACAATAGAGGTTTCTAGCTGGTCTAGATTGAAAGTTTCAGAAGACGGAAAACTAACCCTAAAAACACACGGTGTTACAATAGAGGTTTCTAGCTGGTCTAGATTGAAAGTTTGACGTGTCTAAACTGAAAGCCGTTGTACCGGCTGTTTCAATAGAGGTTTCTAGCTGGTCTAGATTGAGCATGAATCAACGTGACTGATGTGGTCTATTTGAC
>CAZYCQ010000036.1:0-15800 GCA_964645535.1 uncultured archaeon
CAACTGCAGTTTGTTTTATTTCTCTCTGTTGGCTCCTCCCTCCATTCCTACCAATTTTCAGCATAACAAACCAAATGCTTTAATTGTTCAAAACAGAAACTTAAATTTAGATGGAGAAAGTCACGGAAGGATCTTTTGTTAAAGTTGACTATATTGCCAAAAAGGCTGAAGACAATACTGTTTTTGACACTACCATTAAAGAAATTGCCGAGAAGCATGGTATCTTTTCTCCCAGCAAATTCTATGAACCTATTCTCTTAGTAATTGGAAGAGAATGGCTTCCAAAGATTGTCGAGGATAGTCTCTTGGGAAAAACCGTCGGTGAAAGCGTTGAGGTGGACGTTCCTTTCGCAGATGCCTTTGGTCCTCATGATCCTTCCAAGATCAAACTTGTACCTCGACGCGAATTCCAAAAATTGCAGATCAATCCCCAAAAAGGGGAATATGTCAATATCAGTGGACAAGAGGGACTAATTCTTTCCGTCTCCCCAGGAAGGGTACGCATTGACTTCAATCACAAACTAGCTGGTAAAGACCTCCATTATACCGTCACCATACGAAAAGTGATCAATGATGAGCTCGAAAAGATACAGGCACTTATCAACCGAAGACTTCCTGGTGCCGATATCTCTGATTCAATCATTGAAATCAATGGTGAAGCTCTTGATGTGATTCTTCCTGATAGGGTACGGTTTTATGAATACATCCAGTTTGCAAAAAAAAATATTGCCAAGGACATTGGTGCCATATTGGGGAAGTACACAGAAGTTCACTTCCATGAGACCTATCCCACAAAAGAATGAACTCCAGTTGGGCGCATTCCAACAAGGTTGAGAAATATATCTTAATAAGCTAGATGACATTACCTTCGTTATGGTAATTGGACTGGAAACATCCTTTTCTGAACTCAAGAAATATACTGTCGTGGATAACGAAGGTGTTGAAGTTGGCAAACCAATTGACATTGTTTTTGAGATTGAAACGGATGTCCTTACAAAATTAATCCTTGGGGGTTCGTTCATCGAGGAGATGAGAGAAAGATTGGGGTTGAAGGAAGACGATGACCCCGTAGTTTCTATTACGGACATTCAGAAAGTGGAAAACCAGACTATCACTTTGAATGTCTCAAAGGAAAACTTAGGACACAAACTTGAATCGGGGGCAATTGCCCAAAATGAACTTCTCTTCTCTGTTGTCTCAAAATACACAGTTTTCGCCAGCGACGGAGAAAAACTTGGTAGATTTATTGACGCGGTTATCCATGTGGACAACAGCTTGTCTTTTATCATAGGGGATTCAATGTTCAAGGAATTCCTAGAGCGGGTGGGATTGACTCCCGACTTTGATCTTCTTGTTCCTTGTACCCAAATCAAGGAAATCCTTCCTGCTGAAAAGAAGGTCACTCTCGCCGTAACAAAAGATCTTCTGCTGACCACGCTTGATGGTCTTCCATACCAAGAGGGTATTGATAGGCTGAACATCTCCAGAAAAGCAGGTAGGGAAGCTGACTACATGAGATTCAAGGTTGCAAATTAAGAAGGGAGAATCAATGGGAATATATCCTATTCAGTTCTCAAAGATCCGCAGAAAAATTATTGTCGACTCTGAGGATGTCGAAATAGGTGAACCTGTAGATATCGGTTTCTCCTTGGAACTGGAACCTAAATTCTTTGTAGTGGGCGGAGGTTTCATTGAGGAGTTGCTGGAGATGCTAAAACGAAGAGAAGACGTGGATCAGTTGGTTAAACTTGATCAAATTGAATCCATATCTGATGCCATTTACCTCAATGTTGCAGAGACTGAGCTTCTTCGATCAGAAAACCTTTCATTGATGGATGAAGGCATTGTTCTGTTCTCTGAGATTTGCAGAATCCCCCTTTTCGACGGCAACGGTATCCCTCTTGGAAATGTAAAGGACGTTGTTTTTTCTCCCGATAAGACCGAATTTATTTTCTCTGATCCCCAATTCAATAGGCAGATGGCAGAAAAAGGCTATGGTCAGCGGATTGAGTTTATTCTTCCAAAATCTTATTTCTCATTCCAGCCCGGTTTACTTTCGATTTCTCTGTTAAAAGAGGATATTGAAAATAAGGCACTCAAAGAGGTAGTTCCCAAGAAACGTGGCAAGCAAGTCATTGCCCCAGTTTAAAGAAACATTCCCCGATCCGCCCCACTAGATTCCTTCTCATCATCCAAATTCTCTGTGGCATCCATCATGGATTGAATTTCTCTTTCAATGTTTTCAGCTTCCTTGATCAATTCTTCCACTCCACAATCTGTCCCAAGAAGGTCATTGACGATTTCAACCGCATGGCTGGCGCCAATTGGATCCGGACGTGAACGTTCTGCATATGGGAGAATTGCAATTCCGGGAAAATCATACAATTCACAGTACATCAGCAGAAGGGCAAGTGGGCCTGTAACATAAAGTCCCTCATCAAGGCTAGGGACATTCGCGGCTGGAAACATTTCTCGGTACATGGTGGTGTAGACTGCCTTCGCAAGAACTTCCTCTTCTGTCCTCAAACGGGAGTCCAAACCGCCGATCAAAATAGCATTGCTCATCCGATTTGTTTTGGCCCATTGAACAACCGCCTTTGCAAACGCCCTATGCTCATACTTGTAGGGCTCGAAGAATGCTGCCAAGAAGACGACATTTCCCACCTTGTATATCTCAAATGGCAAAATCAAGTCATCATTTCTCACTGAGAGGAATGGGGGAAGGTACTCTGTCACCACAAATCCAATTCTTCTTGCACCAAGCTTCTGAATCATGTGATTTACTGCAATGAAACCAATCTTCCCGATTCCGTAAAAACCTGTGACTAACGTACAACCTGAAAGGTCTTCCCCATTTGTAAGGAATTCTATGGGATTGCTCCCCGTCTCAACCCGTTCTATTTTTTTGTCGTCCATTTCTTCCGATTATATGTACTCTGTCACCTATTAAATGACTTCCATTGTTTTCAAAGCAACCCTTTGAGGTAATTCCGATAATTTACCCTGTAGGAAGGGTGGTATTCCGGTTCATTGTCCATAATCCTTTCAATCTCCTCTACAAGTTCTCTTGAAAGGTTAATTTCCCCTGCTGCCGCATTCTCTCTGACCTGTTCTGGCTTGCTCACCCCTGTGATCAGTGAGCTGATCTGTGGTCTGCTCAATGCCCAAGCCAGGGAAAGCTGAGTCAACGTCATATCATTTTCCTTGGCTAGCTCCCGCAATTTACGGAGTTTTGCAAAGACTTCTTCTGTCATCTCCCTCTCTGCCAACTTGTTGTACCTTGCGTGCCTTGAATCTTCTGGAATTCCGTCCAAATACTTGCCTGTGAGAATCCCTTGGGCAAGAGGCGACCAGACGGTAATTCCAATTCCATGGCCATCAATTGTATACCATAGCTCCTTTTCAATATAACGATCCAAAAGGTTGTATCTGGGTTGTTCCACAGCAGGTGGTCGAAGACCGAGTTCCTTGGCAATGCCGACTGCCCGTTCAATCTCCGCTGCAAACCATGTTGATGTTCCCCAATAATTGACAAGTCCCTCGTCAATAAGATTGTTCATGGTTCTGATGGTCTCTTCAAGTGGTGTTGAATAATCATAACGATGACAGAAATAGATGTCTAAATAATCCGTGTTCAATCTGTGAAGGCTTTTCTCAATAGATTCCCGAATGTGCTTTTGAGATAGCCCTCGATCATTCGGGTTTTCTGACATCTTTCCGTAGACCTTTGAACTGATTACAAATTCAGCTCTGTCCCGATCTTTGAGGAACTCTCCAACGACTCGTTCAGATTCTCCTTTGTTATATACATCTGCCACATCAATAAAGTTTATTCCTTCCTCAACAGCAACTTCTAGACTATTGAGAGATGTCTGATCATCAACATTCATTCCAAAGGTCAACCATCCTCCAACACTGATCGCAGAGACTTTTGTTCCATATTTTCCCAATTTTCGGTATTGCATGCATTCCTATCCTTGCAGAAAATAAAAAGAATACGGATTTCCTAGTCAATTTCAACATCGTAACGGGAAACTTCCGATCAATTGAAATTCGAAGGCAGAATGATGGAAATATGATTAAAAACGTCTCAGTTATTGGTGCTGGCCAGATGGGTGCTGGAATTGCCCTTGTCTGTGCCATCAATGGATATGACGTTGTTCTCAATGATATTGAACAAAGGTTTATTGACAATGGTCTCAACAGGAACAAGGCGTGGCTTGAGAGACAAGTTGAAAAGGGAAGAATCACTCAAGAAAATGCAGACCAGATTTGGTCTCGGCTCACAGGTGAACTTGACCTGCAATCTGCAGTCAAAAATGCAGATTTGGTCATTGAAGCCATCATCGAAAACTTGGAAATCAAGAAGGAACTCTGGAAAAAGGTTGGCGAATTTGCTCCAGCACATGCCATTTTCGGTTCCAACACTTCCTCCCTCTCCATCACAGAAATGGCGGTTGCTTCTGGCAGACCCGAGAAGTTTTTGGGAACCCATTTCTTCAATCCCCCTGTCATTATGAAAATCATTGAATTCATTAAAGGATATTCCACCTCTCAGGAAACCCTCGAAAAAGCCATTGAATTCGGAAAATCCTTGGATATGAAGACTGTTCTTGCCGCAGAAGCACCTGGTTTTATTGTGAATAGAATCCTTATTCCCATGCTCAATGAAGCATACTTTGCACTTCAGGAAGGCGTTGCGACCAAGGAGGATATCGATTTGGCCATTAAAATGGGACTGAACCATCCGATGGGTCCTTTTACTCTTAGTGATTTCATTGGACTTGACACTATCCTTTACATTGCCGAATATCTCCATAAAGAACTAGGTGAGGATAAGTACCGTCCCTGCCCCCTGCTCAGGAAAATGGTACGTGCAGGAAAACTCGGACGCAAAACGGGTGAGGGTTTTTACAAATACGATTGATCCAGTCCAATGCCACTAATATTATATTTTCCCCTCCGAAAAAAGAAGCATGGTATCGATCTCTCAAATCGCTATCGCAGTGGAAGATATTGACAAAGCCAAAGGTGTTTTTGAAACTCTTATCGGCAAGCCTGCTAGCCAGCCCCATCTTGTTGAATCGCAAAATGTAAACGTCTCCTTTATCGAGGTCGGAGAAACCAAGATTGAACTCCTTGAACCTGCTGCTCCCCAAACTCCCATTACTAACTTTCTTGAGAAAAGAGGTGGTGGTATTCACCATATAGGCATCAAGACCAACCAATTCGATGAGATGATTCAAAAGCTCAAATCCATGGGTGTCAGAACTCTTGGTGATCCCACTGTTGGTGCAGAAGGGCATCGTGTGATCTTTTTCCATCCCAAAGATACCTTTGGCGTTCTTATTGAACTCGAAGAGGCATCTGACGAATGAATGAGGGCATTGACGACTGGGTTCTTATCCGTAAGAAATCCACAATTTCCACAAATGATGATGTGGCTGAACTTCTTGACAAGGGAATGGATAAAGTTGCAGTGATCAGCGAAATTCAGACTGGTGGAAGAGGAAGAAAAGGGAATTTTTGGCATTCCCCCCGTGGAGGAGTCTGGCTCAGCTTGGGGATGCATGCGGACGTTCCTGCCCAAGATCTGGTGACTCCCTTCGTGGAAGGACTTGCGCAGGCTCTCACCCAAAAGTTTGGAACTTCTTTCTCCGTTAAACTCCCCAATGACATTTTCCTTAACAACAAGAAAGTGGCTGGAATTCTTATGGAAACAATAATTCAAAAAGATAGAATCCTAAGGGTTGTATTGGGAATTGGTATCAATGTAATTAATGAAATTCCTAAGGAACTCCATGAAATTGCCACTTCCCTTTCCCAAGAAGGTATTGAGGTAACGACTGATCAAGTCTTTGATCTAGTTTTCAAAATTGCATCGGATTTCCTCGACGGTCTCGCATGAGAACCATAATTTAAAATCCTGAAATGCCGAATTGCAATTGCGTGAAATGATGAAAAGAGAGTCACCGATCTCGTTTGAGAAATGATTGAACATCTTAATTCTGATCACGCAATTCCTGTGCTATCTTTGTAATGAATCTTCCTCGTTCAAGCATTGACCCTCTTCCAAATTCCTTGAACTGGTGGTAACTACAGGAAATCCCCTTTTCCTCAAGCCTTTGGCTTAGCTTTTCCCGTTCAACCATGGTTGAATAGGTCTCAGATAGGACAAAAAGGACTTGATCAAAATTGTTTTGCAGAACAAACTGCTCAAGAATTCCGGAAAGGTTGCTTGACTTCCAAAAAGTCTTGAAGGTTTTTCCCTCTGGTGTCTTATCAACCGATTTGACATCATAATTGCGAATAGGATCATCATAAAGAATTATGCCATAAAAAGGAGAGACAATGACCATATCGATTTTCTCATTTTCTTGAATTGCTTCCCACGCCTTTGTGGCGATTTGTGAATACGTTCTTCCAGTATACCTTCTGAAGGCAGGAAGCAATTGGATGCCGGGATTCTTGAAGCTAGGATGAATATCTGGACCTTCCGGTTCAACGATGAATTCAAGAACCTTCTTGCGCAATTGGAGCAGTGTGTCCGCAGCATCCGAGGAAAGATGGTCGATCATAGTTCCCCTTTCCTTGAAAAATCTTGTCTCTCCTCCTTCCATTTTTGATTTTGAAGTGGCATTCACGATAAGCGTTTTCATCGATTTCCTTATTGTCTTCGCATTCTTAATGTTACTCGTTCGGCTAACTGAAGTCTATCCGTTTTCTCTTGCTGTAATCTTCTGAAAACTTATAGAAGTGTGTAATGGTCATATCCCCCATCTTGTAGCATAAGAACACAGGCTCAAATTCTCTGAGGGTGATGAAATTGATGATTCCTCTTTCCCAATCATGTACAATGACATCATTTTGGAGGAATCTGAGCTTCAATTCATGGAGATGCTCACAAATCTGATCCAACTGAAATCGTTTAAAGGCAATCTGATCTGCATTTTCTCCTTTCATTCGCAGCAGTTCTTCCCTCAACTCCTTGTAACGGTGGAATAGGTCGACTGCTTCTCTGAGCATAGGCTCCAAAAAATGAATTTTCTCTTGTGCCTCTACAAGATGCAATGCTCGAACAGGAATCTCCTGTCTCGAGAATAAGTCCTCATTCATCTGCCCTAAAACAGTTTTTCACTTAAATAACTTTTATTGTCAGAAGGTTCTGCCTTTTCAGTTATCCTTTGGAACCTGATCCTCTTCAATAATCCCAGTTCGTTCTAATGCCTTGACCACCGCCCTGCGTGTCACTCCTGTAGACAATATGGTGTACCGTTCTGGACGAATGGATTGGGCCATGAGGATTGCCTTCACTAGGGTCTCCGGTTCAACACCAATTTGACTTGCCTTAATTGGTGCTCCAATAATCTCCAAGGTTTCTTTAATTTCCTGCCAATTGCCTCCATGTAGGTACATCGTGAAAATTGACATCATGCCGACCTGTTCCCCATGAAGGGCTGGATGATCTACCAACTGATCTAAGCTGTGAGAAATCAAATGTTCAGCCCCACTTGCAGGACGAGATGAACCTTCTATGCACATGGCCATGGAACTGGTGATCAGTCCCTTGAATACATGATATGCGCCCTTGATTGGATCCTTTGCAATCTCTTCCCTTGCTTCAATCATGGATATCGCGGAAATTTCCGCCAATGTCGATGCATAGGATGACTTATGTTCTCCTGTGATCCGACGTGAGAGTTCCCAATCCATAATGGCTGTCTTATTTGAAATAACATCGGCACAGCCTGAGATCGTAAACCGTTTGGGTGCCTTCGCTAAAGTGGCAATATCCCCTACCACCAATATCGGTGCTTTGGAAGGAAAGGATCCTTTCACATCAACACCATAGAGTGAAGCCCGTGCACTTGCAATTCCATCATGGGATGCCGCAGTTGGTACTGAAACAAAAGGTATGTCATACTCAAAAGATGAGAACTTGCACACATCAATTACCTTGCCCCCTCCCACTGCCACAGCAAATGTTGCACCAACTTCCTTATAGAATTCCATGGCTCGTCGAGCCTCTTCCGTTGTTGCTTCCTTGATATTCAGGTTATGCACTGAATAGCCGGTATCTTCCAAAATCTGTTGAACTCTTTTTCCAGCCACATTGTATGTTCTATTTCCTGAGAGAAGTGCAACCTCACCTTTCAACTGAAGCTTTTTCAGATTTTCCGCAATATGGTCGATTGCATTGAGCTTGACATCAAAAAGGCGAGGAAGTTCGATAATTGGCCGATCGACTAATCGGGAAAAACTCACAAATTTATTTCAGGAATCAAATTGATTAAACATATCGATGGTCAAAGCTGAAAAAAACTACCTTCTTCTTCTGTAATGCACAATTGTCGCAAAGCTTGCCAAGCTGAACAGAACAAGGTAGAAGCCAAATCCTGGGGCACTTCCGACTTTGGCGAAGGACGGGGTTTCGGTGCCTCCACCTGGCCACGTGATGGTACCTGTGATGGACATGCCATCTGTCTCACTCCATGAACCAACTACCTTAAAGCTGTCACCCTGCAAGTTGAGGATGTCATAAAGTGCGTTCCTGTCTCCAAACTCATTAAAGGTAACTCTGCCGGTTGCACCTACAAAGTCACTCTTCTTCAATTCTGCAAGGAGTAGGTCACCATCAGTATAGTCCTTTCCTGCTTTAATCATTCTATCAAGGGCATAGGCAAACGCGTAGACTGCATCATAAGCGAAAGTTGCAAAGGTGTTGGGGGTTCTGTCCCCACATCCTGTGTAATCATCGCTGGTCTTACCATTGCAGCTCTCCCAAATGTCAAGGAATTTTTCATATCCTGGTCCGCTTCCTCTGTTGGGGGCGGTTCCGATCATACCTTGCATTGCATCTTTGATCTCCGTATCAACCGTTCCGTCATCGTTTTCGAAAACTGCCTCCTGCGTTGGACCGTCAGTACCGATCCAAACGTAATCCTCTCCGACAAGACCTACATCGTCTGCCTGTGAGAACACAGTTTTTGCATCACCCACAATTGCGTTCAGGACGATGACATGTGCACCAGAATCTTTGATTGCTTGCAGTTGTGACTTGACATCGACAGCCCCTTGATCAAATCTTTGGGAGCTAAGGATTTCAATTCCTTCTTCTCGAGCAGTTTCCTCAACCACTGTTATGCCTCCGAGACCATAGTCATCGGAAGTTGCCAAAGTCGCGATCTGGGTGAATCCCATCTCCTTGATAATTTTGGCAATGGCAACTCCTTGTACTGAGTCTGGTGGGACAACCCTCAGGAAATAGGGATAGAGGGTTTTGTTTGAAAGGTCTGGATTTGTGGATGAATAGGAAATTTGGGGTACCTTACTTTGTTCTGCCACGCCTGCAACTGCTTTTGAGACAGCTGAGGAAGCAGCTCCAACAATCCCCACAGCTCCTTCATTGATTACGTCCTGTGCAACAGTCTTACCTACATCCGGCTTTGTCTGTGTGTCCCTGACTAGCAGGTTCAATGTATAGCCGTTCAATAGACTGTCATTTTCATTGATGATATCTACCGCCATTTGTGCGGCTGCTCTTCTTTCGACGCCTCCTCCTGCAAGAGTTCCTGTCAAGGGGAAGAGGCCGCCTATTTTGATTTCCGTGGTCTGACGCAGTTCAATTGCCTGAGCGCCTCCATAAGGCATCAGAAACACCAGACCCAACAGAAATAATGCTAGGGTTTTGTAATTCATTTTTTCTAACCTCCAATCACAAAGACCGAATTTCTGCACATCTGTCTGAATTTCGAAAATGCAGTTGGTCTTTGCGATTTGTCTTTCTTCCATCCTATAGTTTATAATATTTGTGGTTTGATGGAGTAGGAGTAAACAAAGTTCATATCTAAATTGAAAATTGCATGAACTAAGCACAATTATTTTTCTTTTCTTTTCAGACTTTAACGGCAACAGATTTAAATCCATTCGATAGTCAGAGACAAAGCACTAAATTCGGAAGGTAGCACCAATGGTACAAAAGGTCATTGAAACACAAAATCTCATTAGCGGCTACGGAAAATTGCAGATCATAAATGGGGTGGATATAGTTCTCAACAAGGGTGAATTGGTCACTATCATCGGCCCTAACGGATCCGGAAAATCCACCCTCATCAAGACAATAATTGGCTTGGTTCCTGCATGGTCTGGGCGTATCCTCATCAATGAGCAAATTGACATTACCGGGAAGAAACCTTATGATATCATTTCCGAGGGAGTCCCCATTAATTATGTTCCTCAAGTAAACAATGTCTTTCCTACACTCTCAATTGAGGAAAATCTCCTGTTGGGTGCCTTGCCCCGTCGAAAGGATGGGAAAGAAGCCGTTTACAAAGATATGGAAGAAATCTTTCGCATCTTTCCACGTCTGAAAGAACGGAGATCTCAAAAAGCAGCTTTACTATCCGGTGGTGAGCGTCAAATGCTTGCTCTTGGAAGAGCACTTATGTCCAATCCGGAAATCATTCTTCTCGATGAACCGACCGCCGCACTTGCCCCTGTTCTAGCTGATGAAATTTTCGAAAAAATTCTTCAACTCAAGGCTTTGGGGCTGAGCATACTTTTAGTGGAACAAAGAGCCACACGTGCCCTTAAAATCAGTGACAGAGGGTATGTCCTTGTCTCTGGTGAGGTTGCCTTCAGCGGCACAGCAAAGGAACTAATTGGCAACGAAAAAATTGGAGAACTCTATCTTGGCAAGAGGTGATGTGATATGAGCAATGAAGAAAACAATATCCAAACTCGCATTGAAAAAATTGATTCCGAGGAAATTGAGGAAGTAAAGGCACAAAAAACAACTTATTTTGAGGAACATCCCGTTAAGGTGGTCGTACTTTCCTTGATTGTCATCCTCATACTTTCCTTTATCTTTACGGTGTACTTTAATCCATTCGGAATCAATTTATTGCAACAATCATTGATTTCAATTGAAAGAGCCGCACTTTACATAATGGTTAGTGTAGGTCTTACATTAACCACCCGGGTGCTGAAATTCGGGAACTTTGCCCATGCAGAATTCCTTACTGTGGGCGTCTATACTGCCTTTGTCATTTCGTCCATTGATTTCTTCACGGGAACATGTTTTGGGGGTTTTTGCCTTGACAACGTTTTTCTGATGATCATATATGTGTTCATATTCACTGGTCTCATGGGCATTCTTGGAGAGTATCTCGTCTTTGGTCCCCTTAGACGAAGGGATGCAACTCCCCTTTCATTGATGGTCGCATCCATCGGTCTTGGATTGGTCATCCGACAGGTAATCGCAGAAATTTTCGACTCTACCTATAAACGTGTCGAGATCAAATACCCCGAATTCTTTGACAGCATTGGCGAGGGACTGCAAAATCTCGGCTTTCTCGGGAATCTGCTTGGCTTATGGTTCAACCAATTCACGGAGTTCAATTTACCCGGTGGACGGTATGATGTCCGTCTTTCCCGAGACTTTGCTTGGGGCATCACTGTCATGGTTCTTCTCATCTGGGGAATGCGCCTGATTTTCACAAGAACCACCTTGGGAATTTCTATGAGGGCAACTGCTGATGATGCAAGCCTTGCCCAGATCAGTGGTATCAACACTGATTATGTCATCTATTGGACTTGGTTTATCGCAGCAGGCGTGACCGGTGTGGGGGCTTTCTTTCTCATTGCTCCCATCAACTTTATCCCTGCAAGCGGTTTCGCACAATTGCTCATCATCTTTGCAGTTGTCACCCTTGGAGGTTTTGACTCATTTGAAGGAACCTTGGTCAGTGGATTTATCATCTCCTTCATCCAGACCTTGACCATTCTTGTCAACAATGAGATCCTCGAAATGGAAACCAGGCAAGGGCGAAAACTTGTGTTCTGGTCAACCAATCAGAATTGGTCTCTTGCAGGACCATTCTTCATAATTATCCTTGTCCTGATCTTCAGACCAAGGGGAATCTTCGGATTGATCGATCCGAAGGCGAAACTGTGAGGTGTACAAAATGTTCGACGAAGACCCAAAAACCATCAATTCCATTATTGAGAACCGTATCGTGAAACGTGATGACCATTCCAAGAGCTACCTGTTGGCTGCTCTTTTTGGCATCCCTATTGGAATCCTCTTCTTCGTACCTATCTTTCTTGGTACGGGATCCGCATCTGATTATATCCTCAGCACTTTTGCTCTCATTTTCATCTATGCCATCTTCTCCCTCAGCCTAAACCTCGAAGTGGGTTATTTGGGACTTCCCAACTTCGGTAAGGTAGCTTTTGTGGCTGTAGGTGGATACACTTTTGCCATTCTCGAAAGTAATGGACTGTTTAATGTCTGGATCAACGTGATCTGGTCAATTGTTGCCACATGCGTGTTCGGAGTGGTTCTCACCCTTCCATCACTTCGATTGAAGGAAGATTACTTTGCCATAGCCACCATTGTCGCTGGAGAAATTGTCCGTATAACCGTGAACAACGAGGCTGCATTCGGAGGTTTTTCAGGAATAAAAGTACTGAACCCCATGTTTGTCGCCTACGATCCTGACGAGTTCATGACCCATTTCTTCATCAATCTTCCAAGCTTCCTGTTTACCCTTATTGTGGTGGGAATTACCTATGTAACCTACACCTATCGCAAACAGAGCATGGTTAAAATCTATTCTGAAGACAAGGCTGAACTCAAAGCATTTGAAGAAGCTGAAAAAGTAGCTGTTGTGCTCATGGTGCTTGGATTTGCCCTCAATTTCATCAAGGCATTTGATTCCTCTCCATCATTTGGCGTCGACTTATTTCTGATCTTTCTCCTTCTCACCCTCCGTATGCGAATCAGTCTTTGGGGAAGATCAAAACCCGAAGTTCCGGAAATATTTTTCATTATCCCCGCAGCTCTTGCTTTCATCCTTTTCATTGGGCGTTTTTTTGCCGACCCTGTCACTTCCATCTCAACTCCACAATGGTACAATACCCTTTTGGCATTCTCGGCATTAGTCCTGATTTATGCCGTCATTCAAAGCATTGATGCATCTCCTTTAGGCAGGACACTGAAAGCCATTCGAGAGGATGACACCAGTGCCATCTCCGTTGGCAAAAGCCTCCTGATATTTCGTCTCAAAGGGCTCATCCTTGCAAGTGCCATGGTCGGTCTGGCTGCACCCCTTTTCGTGTTTCAGTTGACTGGTGTTACCCCACTGACCTTCCTCCCCTTGCTTACCTTCACCCTTTATACCATGGTTATCGTAGGGGGAACTGCAAACAATAAGGGTGTCATCTTCGGAGCCGTGCTCTTTCAGATTCTTTCACAAGCCACTGCCAAGCTTTCCAATCTTAAGCTCGAATATCCATGGGGATCACCAGTTCGCCCCGAAAATTGGGCACTGATCATTACTGGTATTCTTCTCATTGTCTTCCTTATCTATGCTCCAGAAGGCATCTTCCCAGAAAAACGCTATAACAATGAACGTTATTACGATATGTTGCATTATGCCGATCGAGTGGACGATGTCGAAACCAATGCCTTGCTGAACCTGATAGCCAAAGGAGCAAAATCCCCACTTCTTGACGGAGGTAAACAAGAATGACCGAATATATCCTCGAAGCAGAAAATATCCACAAGTACTTTGGAGGAGTCAAAGCCCTCAATGGTACCACTGTCATGGTTGAAAAGGGTCAGTTGACGGCTCTTATCGGTCCCAACGGTAGCGGAAAAAGCACTTTCTTCAATGTTATCACAGGCTTTCTTGCTCCCGAACCCCACAGCGGAAAGATCAGGTTTTCCACTCACGACATCAAGAACATGCCGCCTGAAAAGATTCCCAGCTATGGTATGGTTCGGACATTCCAGCACACCCGAAACTTTCCCAATATGACCGTTCTTGAAAATATGCTGGTATCTCCCTACCGCCAATCCGGTGAAAGCCTCATCTGGGGCTTCCTTGGCCGTGGTCTTTGGAAACGTGAAGATGCCGTCAATGTGAGGAAAGCCATTGCCATCCTCAAATTCCTAGAAATTGCCCATGTCATCGACCATCTCGCTGGAGAACTTTCAGGAGGACAACAGAAGCTTCTTGCAATTGGTAGATTGCTCATGACTGCACCTTCACTGCTTCTTCTTGATGAACCCGTTGCTGGTGTGAACCCAACACTGGCAAACAAGATCTTCGACCAAATCATCGAGCTGAAGAATACCAGCGGTATTGACATTCTCCTAATCGAGCACAATATGGATGTCGTCATGTCATTTTCCGATCATATCTTCGTCATGGCTGATGGAAAGGTGATTGCAGAAGGCGACGCCAGCACAATCCAGCAAGACAAGAAGGTTCTTGATGCCTATCTCGGAGAAAGTCCTGATGAAGCCTAATTAATAAATCCTAACCAAAAAATTTATTAGGGGAACTGTGGCTGAGAATTCTTTAGAAGAACAAGGAGGACCGCTTCTTCATGGGTCAAATTACCCTTGGATCAAAATATGATCTCAATCATCTAGAAAATTATCTCAATCCCCACATGAAAGGGTTCGAAAAATCACCAACATTGGCAATAAATGAGCTCTCCATTCAACTGGAAAAGGAAGGAAAGACTGTTTACCGGTTCGGGTTTGGTCAATCCCCATTCCCAGTCCCCGAGTTCATGGTCAAGGAATTGCAGAACTACGCAAGGGAAAAGGATTACCTTCCCGTCGAAGGCCTGCCGGAACTGAGAGAAGCCGTAGCCAAATTTTACCGTGAGGTCAAAGGTTATGGCGATGTCTCGGCAGATGAAGTGCTTATCGCTCCTGGATCAAAGCAACTTCTCTTCCTCATCCAATTCGTTCTCAACGCGGAACTCCTTATCCCCGTCCCGTGCTGGGTCACCTATATCCCCCAAGCACGTCTGCTCGGACGCAAGTTCCATACTTTCCCCACTGATGCAGATTCAAATTGGGAACTCGACCCGGATCAGCTTGAGGACTACCTGAAACATCATCCCGATTCTCCCAAACTTCTCCTTCTCAATTATTACAACAATCCCACTGGTACCGAAGCCATGGTCGACAACCTCAAACGCATTGCAGAAATTGCCCGGAAATATGGTCTTATTGTCGTTTCAGACGAAATCTATGATCGACTCACCTTTACCGATGAATACTGTTCCATCGCCCAATACTACCCTGAAGGAACCATCATCAGCAGTGGCCTTTCCAAATGGGCAGGTGCCGGGGGATGGCGACTTGGTACCTTCATCTTCCCCAAGCAGCTCAAGGAAATCCAGAAGGCATGTGCTGTCCTCGCCTCAGAAACCTATTCCTGTGTTGCTGCCCCCATCCAGTACGCCGCAATTTCCGCATATGAAAACCGAACCTTGATGAAAAAATTCATCTCCAAATCCACAAAAATTCTCAAGATCATCTCCTCATATTGCTCCATGAGATTGAGGCAGGCAGGTATCAAAGTTAATCCGGCCGCAGGGGCATTCTATCTCTTCATTGATTTTGAAAAGTTCAGACCCAAACTTGCCAAACTGGAAATCACTACCGGACCCCAACTTATGGCTACCCTTTTGGCAGAATCCGGAGTTGCCCTTCTTCCTGGAACTGCCTTTGGCATGCCACCCGAATCCCTAACTGCACGGCTTGCCTACGTCGACTTCAATGGTGCTCATGCCCTTGAAAAGATATCTGAATATTTCGAATATGACAATGACCGAGAATTCCTCCTAGAAATTGCCCCACACATTGTCAAAGGAATCGATGCCCTTGTTCAATGGGTCAAGCATCTCTAAACTATCTTCGTGTTATAATTGAACACAAACCGCTTGTCATATGAAACTCCTTCCTCAATATCAAAATTGATTCGACCTGAAAC
>CAZYCQ010000036.1:15900-31969 GCA_964645535.1 uncultured archaeon
AGGTGAACCTTGCGGACATCCCGGAGATTCTCCTGCGGAAAGACCCCCTTTCCCTTCGGATTGAAGATCTGAAGTGCACGCAGACTGGATGGAAATTCCGGCCACGATTCAATAGGCACATGGGTCAAGGAAACCTTCAAAGCATGCAAATGCTGAAGCTCCAAAATTATATCCGGAAAAAAACTGATCGGCAAATAAAGAAAAATTCCAAGAACATGCCCCGTCTTACTTACCGTGATCTTCCAATGAGTTCTGGCAAGATTTCTCCCCATCACAAAAATGCTTCCCAAGACATCCCGGGGATTGTAATCCTTGCCCCAATCCAGCATGTCAATTCTCAACCCTCTCCGAAACTTGGCTATCGAATCCACCTGCACACTCTCAATTAACCGGAGCTGTGCATGCAATTCTTCAAGGATTTCCACCTCATTCGCATCTATGTTGACATGGGTCTCCTTGCCTGTATCCATGTCCACCAGTGGAAGATAGAAATCAGCCATCCGTATATATAATCCCCCATTTGGATATAAACCTATCCTCCTGTCTAAAAATCCCACAAGGATTTTTTTCCGCTCAACTACATAAATGCAATCCTAAAGATAGATAATACTCCCCTTCCTTGATCGCAACGAACAAAAAAAAAACAACGATCTTCCTTAGTGGATGCACAGGTTTGGATCATACTGTGTTAAAAATTCGGTAATCCAAAGATCCCAATATTGATAAAATCTGATCCTTACTTGTATCCTGAGGTAAAACAAGAATAAAAATCAAAATCTGTTTTCTTGTTCTGATGTTCCTCCTGCTTGGAACTGTTTCCGCACAACCCATAGAACCCCTGCATCTAGATAAAGTAAGTGCAAATCGAACTGGTGGCCAATCATCCCTCTGAATTCTTTCTCAAAGGAGAAGGTCAAAAACTTCGTAAAAAACAATATTTTTTTATGGCAACCTTTACCATCGCCAGCTCCGAAAATGGAACGTTTTTTGCATACGATGTTTTCAATGAAGGCTGGCAACCTCCTTCCAAAAAAAAATAAATGCAGTTGAGTCAGTCGCTACTCCTTTTATAACTGTTCCTCGCAAAAATGGAAATAATGCAACTTATTATGGATACGACGATTATAATGAATCCGCAGTTATTGCAAATGTTGACAATCAATCAAAAAGTATTGATATGTATATTGAGGCATTTGAACTTAATTCTACAACTTTTAATCCCGTCAATTCCACTGATGATCTCAATGTTGCAAAGCTTATTATTTATTCAACCATCGACCTAAATGGGATGATTTATGCACAAACATTACTTGCAGCAAATGCTGAAAAGACACCCATTGGATATTATTTTGGATTTATTGCCCTCCTTGTGCTTTCTCTTGGCAGAAAGAGAAGGTAAATCGAAATGGAATGAGCCAAAGATTTCACTATCCCCGTAAATTGAATTCAGCCTAAAATCCAACTGTTGAAATCGCCATTCAGTTACCTTGACATAACTTATCAAAGAACATTGGAAAAATTTGGAAAACCTCCCCAATGCTATAATATTTCTGAAACTTACTCTCGTTTACAAGGTTCTCAACCCGTAACAGGGTATACCAGTAGTAATTGAGTTCTTTCCCAAAAAATAAAAGCAGTTGCTGAAATTTCTCATAAAATGAGAAAATCAATCCCCAACCTCAAGTAAACTTTCCTAAGTCTTATAAACAAAAAACTCAAATCAGGTAACAGAGGAATTATGAGTTCAAAGAAACCTCACTTGAACCTTGTTATCATCGGTCACGTAGACCATGGTAAGTCAACCATGACTGGTCACCTCCTCTATCTCGCAGGAGCTATCGACCAGAGAACCATGGAGAAATACGAAAAAGAGTCCGAAAAAATCGGAAGAGGAACTTGGAAGTTCGCATGGGCTCTAGACAAGCTGAAGGAAGAAAGAGAGAGAGGCGTGACGATCGATATTGCTTTCTTCAAGTTCGAGACACCTAAGCAGGTTTACACCATCATTGATGCCCCTGGTCACCGTGACTTTGTGAAGAACATGATTACTGGTACTTCACAGGCTGATGCCGCTGTTCTTGTAGTTTCGGCTGAAAAGGGTGGTTTTGAGGCTGGTATTTCCGCCCAAGGTCAGACTCGTGAGCATGCTTTATTGGCCAAGACGTTGGGTGTTGACCAGTTGGTAGTTGCGATCAACAAGATGGATACTGTTGATTATTCTGAGGATCGTTACAATGAGATCAAGGACGAGATTGGCAATTTCTTGAAGGGTATTGGTTACAAGTTGGACAAAGTTCCTTTTGTTCCAGTTTCTGGAATTGAAGGTGACAATCTTAAGGATCGTAGTCCTAAGACACCTTGGTACAAAGGGCCCACATTGTTGGAAGCTTTGGATGTATTTTCACCTCCTCCCAAGCCAACGGACAAGCCCTTGAGGTTGCCTATTCAGGACGTCTATACCATCACCGGTATTGGTACCGTTCCTTCAGGTCGTGTTGAGACTGGTGTTATGAAGCCTGGTGACAAGATTATTTTTGCACCTTCTGGAAAAACCGGTACAGTAAACTCAATTGAGATGCACCACGAGGCCATTCCTCAGGCAGAGCCTGGTGACAACATTGGTTTTTCAGTGAAGGGTATTGGCAAGAAGGATGTAAGGAGAGGAGATGTTGTTGGTCATGTAACTGATCCTCCCACAGTTGCAGAAGAATTCCAGGCACAGGTCATTGTGATGAGGCACCCCACAGTCATCGCTCCTGGTTACACTCCTGTTATTCACATTGGTACTGCCCAGACTGCCTGCACCTTTGCGGAGTTGGTCAGCAAGACAACAAAAGGAGCAAAGGTTGACAAGCCTGATATTTTGAAGAACGGTGATTCTGCTATCGTGAAGATGATTCCTGTCAAGCCATTTGTTGTGGAATCCTTCAAGGACTTCCCTCAATTGGGTAGGTTTGCAGTTCGTGACATGGGTCAGACTGTTGCAGTCGGTGTTGCGATGCAGGTCACCAAGAAGAAAGACTACGCATAAGACCCCTTTAGGTTCAATTGAGAGAATTTTAGTTGCAAGCCGTCAATTTTGAAGGGGTAACTATTGACCTTGCTTTTGTTAGTTTCAAGTATTGATGTTGTTTATTTTCATGATAATTGATGTCATTGAATTTTGTTCTGCTAACTCTTGTGTATTGGGATAATTTTCAAAGAGTTTCCATTTGCGAAAAAATATTAATACGTTATTGATGTCGTGGTTATGAAACGTATATTTGCGTTATCTGTTGTTCTTTTACTGGCGTTCTCGATGCGGGGGGTTTCGGCGGTGGAGGTGAATGAGGACGAGCTTCCGTGGGGTTTGGTTGCCATTGGTGCTCCCGGTGCGTGGGAGTACACCCTCGGTTTGCGAGAGATTGTTGTTGCAGTGATTGATTCTGGTCTGGACTATACGCATCCTGAGTTTGCGGGTCGTGTATGGAACAATACTGACGAGGTTCTTAATGGGATTGATGATGACAACAACGGATATGTTGACGACATTCGTGGTTGGAACTTTTTTGATGATAATAACAATCCCATGGATACTCTTCCTTCTTCTCATGGCACTCATGTGTCAGGCACGATTGCGGCAGCCTTGGATGGTGTTGGCGTTGCCGGTGTGGCTCCCAATGTCACGATCATGCCTTTGAAAGTGTTTGGAACCGATGATAATGGCGGAGCCGTTGGCTTGGCAGAAGCCGTCCATTATGCCATCGACAATGGTGCCAACATTATCTCGATGAGTCTTGGCGGTCCAGGTATTTCATCGGATATGATACGTGCGGTTCGTGATGCATGGGATGCAGGTCTGCTTTTGGTGGCTGCGAATGGCAATGATGGTGCCCGTTCAGTTGATTTTCCTGCTGCCTTTGATGAGGTGGTTGCGGTTTCTGCCCTTGCCCCTGATCTGTCAATTGCTGATTTCTCCAATACGGGCAATCCTACGGAGATTGCTGCGCCGGGTGTGGATGTCAATTCCTCGGTTCGCCAAGGATCGAATCTGCGTCCGTTTCTTTGGGTGAACGATACGGAATATGCCTCGAATTGGATGGCTTTTGCGGCATCTGCGCCGACACCTGTTTCAGGTAATCTGGAATACATCGGTCTTGGAAGGTCGAGTGATGTTGCAGGTCTGAATTTGACTGGCAAGATAGCCCTGATCCAACGGGGTGAGATCACGTTCAAAAGCAAGGTTGGTAATGCCACTTCTGTAGGCGCGATCGGTGCCATAATCTTCAACAACCAGCCCGGAAATTTCTTCGGTACCTTGCAGGTTCCTGCCTCGATTCCTGCTGTTTCCATTTCACAGGCGGATGGTCAGGCTCTTCTTGATCAATTGAACCAGAATTTGACATTGAATGCAACCATCTGGTCTGAACCGATTAATTATGCATTTCTTTCGGGTACATCTATGGCAACACCTCATGTGTCTGGTGTGGCCGCTTTGATCTGGAGTCTGAACACAAGTCTTTCGAATGAGGAGGTGAGGCGAATTTTGGATCGGAGTACAACGGACATGGGTGCCTTCGGTCGCGACAGTCTGTATGGTTTTGGACTACTAAACGCCACTCGTGCAATGGAAGTAACTCTTGATAGGGATCTTCCTGATCTGACATACAATGTGACCAACGTCTGGAATGATGAGGAAGAACGTTTCGACCTTTCTGTGGAATTCACCGCCACGGATTCGGTTGGTGTCTACTCCGTTTCAATTGCAGTGTCCAACAGTACTGGAACGGAGGTTTCAGGTCCGACTGCCATCGCAAACCGGAAGACAGTTTATTCTGGTGCCTTGAAGATGGGGTTCGCATCGCCGCAAGGTGCCATTACGGTGACTTTGCAGGTGGAGGATCTTCGGGGTAATGTCCGTTCGGTTGACGTACCGATCATGGCTACAACTCCAGAACCGACTACCGTTTCAGGTGCAACAAACACTACCTCTTCAGAACCTGAGGCTAATGATCTTCCCTTGCCAGTCGCAGTTCCACTGACTGCTGGACTGACTTTTGCGGTTCTGGTGCTTCGTCGAAAAAGACAATAAAAGATTCAAAGTCATTTTGGAATTAGGAAAACAATTTTAATTCAATCGTTAATTCATTTCCATGCGATTTGTCTTGCTGATGCTTCTTCTGCTCCCAATTGCAGTCCAGAGCCAGCCATCCGTTATGAATGAGCCAGAGGTGCCTTGGGGAATCAACGCCATTGGTGCCCCCGATGTCTGGGAACAAAGCTTGGGGAAAAGGGAGATTGTGGTTGCAGTGATTGATACAGGTGTGGATTACCTCCATCCCGATTTGAAGGCATCGATCTGGAACAACACGGACGAAATTCTCAATGGTCTTGATGATGACGACAATGGGTATGTTGATGACATCCGTGGCTGGAACTTTTTTGATGGGAACAATGATCCCATGGATTTGTTTCCTTCATCCCACGGAACCCATGTAGCAGGTGTGATCGCGGCTTCGCTTAATGGTCTGGGTGTGGTCGGGGTGGCACCGAATGTGACTGTCATGCCGCTGAAGGTATTCGGTACCAGTAACACAGAAGGTGCAAAAGGACTAGCGGATGCCATCCGGTATGCGATTGATAATGGTGCCAGGATTCTTTCCATGAGTCTTGGCAGTGCCGGAGTTTCCATGACTGTCCGTAAAGCCATTGAAGAGGCTTGGGAGGCAGGTTTGCTGTTGGTGTCGGCAACAGGGAACAGCGGAAGTTCCTTTGTGGAATTTCCTGCAGCTCTTCCAGAGGTAATCGCTGTTTCTGCTTTGTGGGAGAACCTGACATCCGCTGGTTTCTCCAATCGTGGTTCTTCCAACGAGATCTCTGCACCCGGTGTGCGTATCAACTCGACGGTGCGTCACAATGCAAGCTATGAATCGGTTTTGACAGTGAATTCAACAGTTTATCAATCCAATTGGGTTGTAAATGCCTCTGAGCATGAAATTTCTGGTTTTCTTGTCGATGGGGGTCAAGGATTCCCAGACGAGTTGGAAGATGTGGAAGGTAAGATTGTCCTGCTTCAGCGGGGTGCGCTCAGTATTGAGGAAAAGTTGACAAACGTAGCAATAGCGGGAGCCATTGGTGCGATAGTTTACAATGATCTTCCTGGTCGTTTCTATAGTCAGGTAACGGAGCCTATGTCCATTCCGGCGGTGACCATCTCTGGAAAAGATGGTGAATTGTTCAGTGGTCTGCTTCTGGCCAACAATTCGCTTTCAGTTGATTTGAATGTCCGCAGGGTTTCCTATGGTCTGCTTTCAGGTACATCAATGGCTGTTCCACATGTATCTGGTGCAGCTGCCTTGATTTGGAGTCTGAACATGAGTCTTTCAAATGCAGAGGTAAGGACTCTGCTCAACCGAGGGACAATCGATGCAGGTAAACCGGGACCTGATAGTGATTATGGCTTCGGCAGGTTGAATGTATCCCGTGCAGTATCCCTGTTAAAAGATTCGTCATTTCCTGAACTGCATTATACCGTCTCTCCTTGGTGGAATCGAGAACGATCTCGTGTGGAAATCGATATCTTTTTTGAAGCTCTTGATGATATGGGAATCTTTTCAGTGGAAGTTGTAGCAATCAATGGCAGTGGAATTAGTTTGCATGCACCCGTGCAATACAATTCGGCAAGAACCCCTTCCTTTTCTGGAAACATGACCCTTGTCTATCCTGAATATTTGGGAAATGTCACCTTGAGATTGGCTGTGGAGGATCTTCGAGGACATAAAGTGACGCGGGATGTTCCAGTTGTTGTGTATCGGCAGGAGGATATGTTTTCCGTCTCGGTTGTTTCACAAGTTATCACTCTGACTGAATTGCAAACAATTTCATCGAGGGCAGGCTTGGACTACTTTTTTGTTCTTGTCTTGATTCTACAGATCGGAAAAGTGAAAAGGAGGAGATCTCGTCTTAATTGAAAAAAGCTTCTCAAGGTTGAATTGAAGGTGCAGAGTATCCATTATCTGGCTGAGTACGCGATTCTTTCAATTTCTTGCTTCTTGCGAACCCCTTGGGAAGAGGTGTCATTGTTGGCTGCAGCGATCAGTTCGTCTGCGATGACTTCATCAAATGATTTGATGTTTGAGAAGCTTGCCTTGGTAATTCCTTCGGTGAGGTACCGTAAGGCAAGATCCACTCTCCTAAGTGGAGCAACATCAACTGCTTGATGCTGGGCAACACCACCGTATGAGATTCTTGTGGTCTCTTCACGAGGAGCCGCATTAACGATGGCATCAACAAGAACCTGTACAGGGTTTTTGCCGGTCTTGGCATGAATGATCTCGAAAGCAGTCTGCACGCTCTTGGTGACCTTGAGCTTCTTTCCTGCATTCTTTCCAGGTCTCATCAGCTTGTTGATGAATCGTTCTACAATATTCACTTCGGCTTTCTTGAAGCGTTGGGCTGCATGCCTGCCTGCAGAATGGGGTAAAATGATGGGTTTAAGGTTAATGTACCTTTGCAATCCCAGATCGCTTACCTCAACATCTTCCATGGACCATTTGTCAAAGAGCTTGAAGTCTGGCATAGTAATTTCCTCTTTAATTAAGTCAGTTCTCCGTCCATTAAAAGTGTGACTTTACGAATCATTCCTCCTCAACCTTGCCGACAACAACTCTGGCTGGGCAGGGCATCTTGGAGACACCGGACTGCATAGCGGCAATTGCATGGGGGAGATTCTCCTTGTTCACACGAATAGTGAAAAGTTCGTCATTGGCTTTGATCCTTGCAGCCCTATCTGTAGGCTTACCAAAGGATTTCCTCATTCCGTCCTGCATACGATCCGCACCTGCGAACGCCATCATTTTGTTCTCACGAAGGACATGATGAGGATGCTTCCTGACTCGGAAATGGTAGTTATCTCTACCCACCTTTTTCATGAGTTTTCGGTTGATGGCCTGCCTGGCTGCTTCAAGTGCCATGTGGCGGATATTGCATGCCTCGAGTCCGATCATGTGAACCTCTGCATTGAAATCTCCGCCCTTCTTACCCATGTCATAGATCTGAAGTTTTGAACCAGGAATACCTCTGATGTATCCCTTGTTCTTTCTTCCTTGGGTCCTTGTATAGGCCGGCCCTTTTGAATATGAATAGCATCGTGCTGGTCTTTTACCCATAATGATTACCTCTACACATGGTTTCCTGTTTCTCAAATTTAAAAGGTATTCATTGTTCACAAGAGATTACACAAGCCGTTTGGATTTCCGAATCACCGTTTCATTGACCCTATCCTTGAAAAGTTCCACCATGGAGTAGGATGCACTGCGAATGGCCGAAACCTCTTCTCCCTCCCTTTTGTAGCCGAACAGGATTTCCTCATCATCCCTGAAACAAGCATAAAGATCCTTTGCCTCGTAGTTGTATACGGTGATGGTACCATATTCCTCCGCAGTTTCCAATTCCTTTTTCCTCTTTCCCGGTGGAATATATGTGACGATGGTTACTCGTGTGCTGGGAGAATTTCTCACCAAGCTGACGGCCAAGCCGAACAGTGTACTGTCAAATGTGGGTGTAATCAAGGTGACCCGCCTCCTTGCTCGGAGCAACAGGTCGGTCAAGGAGGCATAGATGGCTGGAAGCCCAATGATGACTCCATTGTCCACTGGTACTTTGATCTTAATGGCTTCAGTTGCCCTAAGGATTTTTCTCAGATCCATGCTTCTGCCCTCTACCATGGTCTTGGCGAATTCGATACGTTCCTTCAAAAGGGTGATGGCTTCTTCTTCCTCTTCTCTGAGCTTTGCCATATAGTTTGAAAGTGTGGACATTGCCTGTTCTTCAAACGCTTGCTTTTCCTCAATGGGCATTTCCTTTAGTGCCTCAACATTTTTCTCAATCAGTTTGATCGGACCACTGAACGCCCTGTTCAGGTCATCTTCGTAGGCATTGAAGGCATCGGCAACACTTTGCTTCATGGCCTCGGTGATGGTGGTCAATTGATCGGCCGCTTCCTTCGTCCGGGCAGATATTCTTTTGGTAAGATCTTTGAATTCAGCTTGTACTGTTTCTCTGATTGATGCCAATGACCTGTCATCATTGGTGTTGATCTCGTTGAAGATACCTCCCACCTTGTTGAGGGTTTCCTTAAACTCTTCTTTTGTTTTTAGGAGTCCATTCTGGCCTTCATTCTCAACTGTTTTGAGTACTTCCGCAACCCTGTCGAGCTTGGACGGAAGGTCACTAATTAGAGGATCAACAGTGCTGATTGCATTTTGCATCGGTGTTTGATCAGGTTCCTTCACGATTTCGCTGAGCGCATCAAAGGCATCTCTAATCAATTTCTCCATTTTCCGTTGCTGTTCAGGGTCTTCCAATTGGGTTGTGATTCCTTTGACGAGAGTCTCACGTGTCACTAAAATGCCTTCACGGAGTTGTCTGATCTGTTTCATTTGGGTGTCCATGGCAATCTCTGTGGTTTTTTTAATCTCTGATGCTTGTGCAAGAATGGTCTTGATTTCCTTTGTAGCATTCCTGAGCTCCTGTAATGGATTGGTGATCGCAGCATTCAAGTGGTCGAACTTGTTTTCCGTTGCCTTGAAAAAATTGCTCAATTGAAAATGGGCATTTTTCAGTAGGTTGACCCGCTCGGTTTTCCGTTCTTTGATGTATTCTTCAAGTTTGCCCTGTTCCTCGGTAAGTCCAAGTGTCATCTTGGTACCCGAAAGCTTGATGAGCTGTTCGAGTGGCACCGCCATCTTGGTAATTTCCTCTTGGAGAATTCCTCTGAAATCCTCAATTGCCTTGACATTGTTGGTGGCCACCAACTCTGCATCTTCCTTGCTCGCTACTAGGTTATCCCGTAAAGGGGTGAGAATATTTGTGTAGTATGAATCAAGGATCTGGTTGATAAGCATCGGAAAGGTAATTTCTTCTATCTCCCTTCTTCTGTCTGCAAGAATCTCCCATTTCTCGTCGATTGATTCGATGAGTGAAGCAAGGCTGATGATGGCTTCTCTTTCCACCGTAAGGATTTCTCGCAGAAAGGGAAAATTTGCGTAATACCGTTTGATTTTTTCTCCAACAACAGAGACGAGACCGAAATCGACCAGGTCTCTCAAGGATTCAAGAACTTCAAGCAAACCTCTATTGCCCAAAGTTTCGGTTATCTCACCTGGCGTCATTACTCCCTTGCCGATCAACACCCCGTAGACTTCCTGATCGAGCTTGTTGAGACCAAAGCGGTCGAAGAATTCCGCGTAGATTTCTGTTTGGGACATTTACAGGTCTATGTGATTTTCGTGCCATAAATGTTTAACACTCAAGATACCTGCATTTGATGAATTTGATTGGTGAAACCTTTCATTTCTTTCCTGCACTCTATCCTAGGGTCTTTATTTGCAAATTCGAATGAAGATATTGCACGTGTCCGAACAGAAAGAAACTGTAGACGAGATACTGGTGAATGCAATCAGTGATCTTCTCCAATACACACCCACCTCGAAAATGGGTGACGATCCAGAGGAAGTTAGGAGAAGAAAAATCGCAGCCATCAAGGTACTTTCGGACAATTGGAACAAGGAACTCATGATTGAATACATATGGGCAGCTATCCGTGATGAGACAGATATTGAAGTCAAGAAAAAACTGATTGACTTCATCATCACCAAACGAGAACTCAAGGCCTTTCCCCGTCTTTTCAGGTTCTGCCAGATCGGTGCAATTCCAAACCAATTACAACGATCCATTGCCCAACGGTTCGTCACATATTACGACCATTTCAAGGATGAAGTGGATGAAGCAGAGGATCTGGATCATGCCATCAAAGTACTCGGCAAGACTTTGATGGAAAAAGATACCCAGTCCATACCTTTGGCAATTGGCATCCTCACCTCCTATGAGGCCAGATCAATCATCCCAAAGATTCTTCAGCTCAAGATCCGTCCGAAGGTATTGAAAGAAATTATTTGGGCAATTGCCCGAACGGAGACGGGAGTGATTACCTTATTCACCAAAGTCCCTGCTTCAGATCATGTGGATAAAGTGCTAATGGAACTGGCTGAAACGCTTTTGCTCAATCATTCCAAGGCTCCACATAATCGTGTCACAATTGATCCCACCTTTTCCAGCAACTGGTCGCAGTTCATCGATCTTCCCCCTCCTATACAGTATCTCATCTCCAAGGCACGGACTGTCCATTCCTCTGTACAAATTCGGATTCATGCCCTTAAGCTTCTTGTCGAATTGCAGGGGATGGTCTTGACACAGATGCGGGATTCTCTTGAGAACCTTTCCTCACATGATCTGCAGATCATAGATGACATCCATGAACAAGAGCTTTATTTCGAAGCCGTTCAACTTCCCGCCATTTCATCCATGGGACTCAAACGAATTTTTGCAGAGAAACGATTTAAAGGAATTCTTGGGAAATATGATCTCTCTAAAGCATTTAATGGTGATCTTTCTCAGGCTGAAAGCATTGATCTTGAATTGCTTAGGCGATTGGAAGAACTGAATTTGCTCCGTGAAATCCCGTTTCTCGATTCCCGACAGGATCTTGTCCTCAAAGTGGATCCATTGGACAAAGAGACTTCAACCATTGTCCGTGACTACATGGACGATGAGGATTTTGACGTGTTGAAATCCTTCCTTGATTCGATTGAATACAGTCTTCTGACCATCTTGGAACATCATCGATTACTCACATCCACTGTTGAACAGTTGATTGAAGGTTCTGATTTTGGAAAAGACGCCATTTTGGAGGCCTTTTATTCAGATAACCTGCCAGAATCCTTCACACAGGATCCGAAAAAACCCTTCATCCTTCAGCGATACCTGACTGCTGAGATCATTCGTCAAACCATGATTGATGTGGCTATGAACACATCAACGGAAGAACTCCGAGGAATTGCATTTGAAATGCTTCAAAAACCAGAATTTTGGTACAGCCCCACTACAAAGGAAAATAATATAGTGCGACCCGGGGGATTTGTAGCCTCTTTCCAAGTTCTCCTCAATTTCCTCTCCAAAGGTGCCCATCTCCTGAAAATCGAATCCAAAAGGCAAATAAGGGAAAAAATCTTTCTCTCGTTGATTGGATTCCTCGAGCTACTTAAAGAAATTGTTGAGGAACTTCCCGCAGAAGGTGAATCCTATGAATTTCCCTTCTCTCAACCACTGTTCCGCCATTGGCTAGCAAAGGCAAGACCAAACATGGAGGAACTTCGATCCCATTATTTGGGCAATGCTCTGTATTTCATCTACTATCATTTTCTTACAGGTAATTTTCCAAAGTTGGATACCTCTATGAAATATCCTGCCCTTGTCATTCCTCATCTCATTAATTTCTATTTTCTGGGACTCAATGGAGAGAACGGACGGGCATCCATGGATTACCTCCTCTCATCTTCGGCAATTGCAAGACAAAACTTTCTCCGACTTGTCGATGAACTTGCGGACAATCCCCAGGAACTGTTGCCACTGAACGTGAATGCAATCATTTCATTTCTTGATCGTTTGGTAACAGACAAGGAACCCGCCATCAGAACCAAGGCACGGTTCCTGCTGAACAAGCTTACTGGTCATAAAGTACAATGAAATCGACGTTCGGAAAATCCTGCTTTAACTTAGAGAAATCTTTCAGATGTGAATAAAGCACCATCACTGCAACAGGAACCCCTTCAAGCTGATTCACCAATCGGATCAGGGCTCGAATACTTACTCCCGAATTGATGACATCGTCAACGATAAGCACCCTTTCTCCTTTTTTGATATATTTTTTTGGTAGAAATAGTCCTTGTAACCTTCCATCTGAGGGAGTGAACAAGTATTCACCCCATTCTGCCCGTTCCAATATGTCATAGGTGGGTGTTCTTCTGCAATAGACCATGTCTACATTCTGTCCCATGCTTGCTGCCATTGCCGCTGCAAAGGGAATCCCATCGACCTCTAAGGTCACCACTTTTGTTATCCCCAATTCATCAAGCAAAACCTGTGTATCATCAACAGTTCTTAATGGACGGTAAAGTGCAAGATCTGTGATGGTATACAGGGCTCGTGCATCACTCAACAGGTAAGAGACATCAATCTGTAGGTTCCCTTCAATCTCGATAATATGCGAATGCTTACTGATGATCCTTTGGAAATGAAGTTCGTTGAAATAGTCTGACAGAAGCAGATTCCAAAGCTCCACTAATTTCTGCCCAGATGGATAGGTCTTCCCCGAAATATAACGCGAAAGATCGGCACCTGTCAGTTTGGTTGCAATTTTGGCATTGATTTCCTCAAGTAGTCGTTTCTGAGTACCGAACCTCCGTTCAAGATATCTGAGCTTGCTGACAACGAACTGCTTTTTCCTGTTCATCTCTTCTGCATTCACTCATGAAAAAAACGCTCTCCTCCAATTAAACTCTCTCATTCTGAGCATACGTAATGGAATAAATTTCCCGATCCCTCTGTCAATTTCCATATTGCAAGACTCCTAACATTTATCTACCACATAGTGGAATTTGTTTTGTGGGCAACTCAACTAACCCTCTTATTCGGTTAATCATGTTCACCAGCGATGACTGCATCTATTGTCCACCCATCGAATCCATCGTTCAGGAAGTCGTCGGTGGCACCATGAGCGATTTCATCTATGTCAATACTGTTGATGTGGACGAAAACCCTGATGCCGCTGAAAGATACAATATCACAAGCCTGCCCACACTCATGATCAATGAACAGATTGTTCTCCAAGGAGGAATGGATGACGATAGCGTGCGAGAAATCCTTTGGAATACCCTTCTGAGTCTTGCTGTTGCCAATAAGGAAAGACTTGAACGATCCAAGAAATCCCTCCTGCATATCGCTGTCAACTCTTGGGAATCATTGACTGGAGAACGCATGCTCCGCAAAACCCTTGGAGATTTCATCCATCTGGGACCTTATCAGTTGACCCTTCTGTCACTTTACAGTCTTGATCCGCTGGTTCCCTCCATTCTCTATCAGGCGGGCTATCAATTGGGACTTTACGGTCTCATGCACCACGTGCTCAGTGTCCTTGAACCAAGGCTGGGACTGACAATTCAACGCCAGAAAAGATTGAAATACATCACTGAAGCTCTCGAATATTACTATGCAGACAGGGAATTTCTTCCAACCTATGTTGCCGAAAGTGCACGCATAGTGTCCTTGAAAGAAGACCAATTTACCATCGAAATCCGAGGATTGGCGTCTGCTGCCATGGGAATCAATGTAGGAGAGCCCATGTGTGATTTCACTGCAGGCACCCTTGCAGGTGTAACTGACTCACTTATGGGTTCCCAATCAGTGGCTGTTGAAACAGCCTGTGCAGCAAACGGAAACCCGCATTGCGTGTTCACGGTCTACATCGACCATCCCAATCCCCAAGAAATCAGAAAGACGCCTGTTGTTGAAGATAAGCTGGCCATTCGCGAAAGAAGACTGAATTTCTATGAAAGTATTCATGAGCTGAGCATCAATCTTGAAAACAGCTACTTCATGAGACGCAGACTTCGACCTACAATCGGTGATGTCGTTCATATCAGCGTCTTCCAGCCCATTGTTCTCTCCATCAAGATGATGGATGATTATCTCTCCTCAATTCTCTTCTCTGCTGGAAGAGAGCTTGGTATCTTCGGCTCAGGAAAAACACTTCTCTACGACATCATTCAGACGGATGAATCTGAGGAATTCAGCCAATTGCTCCCTCTTGAATTCAATGAAGGCGTTGATGTATTAAAGGAATTCATGACCCATCCCACCACTTACCTCGCAAAGGAATGGGGTCTTGTGAAAGTTTCTCCTGTTGATCCTGCCAATCCCAATGTTAGGTACATTTCGATCTCTGATTACGGTGCGGTTTCAGGTGTTCCCGATTTGGGAATCACTTTATGCGATTTCCTTGCAGGGTTCCTGACAGGACGTCTTTCGGTGATTATTGGAGCCGAACCTATGGTTCGGGAAATTGAATGCCAAGGTACAGGTGCCAGTTCCTGCAAGTTCGAAATTGTCAAGCCTGACAACCTCCCTGATTCGGATTCATGAAAGTTCAATATTCTGAAGCTGTTGATGGAAATTTAACCACCTCGCTTGAGTAACATATAAGAACAAGAATGTCAATTAGGTAATTATAGGTTCAACATACCTTCCGTAGGGGATTCCCGAAATAAGAACCCGAACAATTCCTAGGGGCTTAAATTATGAGCAACAGAAGAAAAATTTTCAAAATTGTCCTCCTCGGCGATGGAGCAGTAGGAAAGACCGCGCTTAGAACCAGATACCTCGGAGAAGGGTTCAAAAAAAGCTATTCAATGACTATAGGTGCCGATTTTGCCGTCAAGAGAGTCAATCTCGATGGGCATGAAATCGTGGCACAGATCTGGGATCTTGCAGGACAGATCCGTTTCCAATCAGTGCGGGAAGTCTATTACCAAGGGGCCACTGGTGCCCTCCTTGTCTTTGACATTACTAGGGGGGAGACATTCGAGAATATCCCCAACTGGATAACCGAACTTCTTGAAAACAACAACAACAGAGTGGTTCCAATGGTTCTGATCGGAAACAAATCCGATCTGAGGGATGAAAACTCCATCACCACTGAAGCAGGTATTGAATACGCAAAGAATCTTTCCGGATGGAGCAATTTCGAAATCCCTTATGTGGAAACATCCGCCAAGGATGGCAGCAATGTCGAAGAGGCTTTCCATATCCTGCTACGGAACATCGAAAACTACTTGGCCAGTGAAAAAACGGGGTAACTGAACAATGAGCATCCGTAGAAGAAAGAAAAAGATTGAACTTGATGAACTGCTCCCGGAGGAAGTTGTCGAATCAACCGAGACTACCACCGTTGAGGGACTGGCAGAAATCGTCAATCAAATAAAAGAACAACTGGACGAGGCAATGAGCAAATTCGAAACCCTGACAAAGGATTTAGTTGAACGAATTGAGTTGCTTGAAAGTGATTTCAAACAGGTGGCTCAAGCCTTGCAAAAAGCCCAACAGTCCGGTGGCGCTGCCCCCTCTGGTCCTCCTTCCGTTGGACCTCCCTCTGGCGGTCCTCCAATGGGTGGTCCAAGACCTCCAACGGGTCCCC
>CAZYCQ010000037.1:0-31859 GCA_964645535.1 uncultured archaeon
ATCTTATCTGATCTTTTTGGTTCTTATCTTTCTGGTTGTTTCTCCATCTTCAGCTACTATTCTCCCTAATTTACAAATTAAGATTGATTACAAGGTTGGCATTTTTGTGTCTAAGGATTTACTCGGTCCAAAAATTTCAGCTAATATTTTCAAAAAGTATCTTGGATCTGCAACAATTATTGAATTCAACGATCTGCCGACTGCTTTGAATTCAAAATTACCGTTATTTATCTTTTCACATGGAAATTCCGAAGGATTGCTGATTGATGGTACAGAATTATCTTATTCAAAACTTAGTTCTATGGTTCCTACTTTTCGGAAAAATAAAATTTTCCTAATTGCGTGTCAAAGCGCTAACATTAAGGCTATTGATACAAAAGACTTATTTGATGGTTTCACTGATAAAATCGATGCTACTGTTGCAGGATTGGTTGCAAGTTTAATTGTTGCAGAAAAGATCGGTATTTTCTGGGATGTTTTTCAAATTATCAAAAGGTTAGGTGAAAGAGTTACTGAATTGATCAACGGGGATGTCCCGATTCTATTGGAAAACACTGAATCAGGATATGAAATTGCAGTTAAAAGAGAACATATAGAAAAGAAAAAATGGGGAACCCCTTACTATGTTGAAAATGTTTTGTGGTTTAATTTGGATAAAACAAATTGTGATTTATATTTCGGCTTGACCTCAACATTAAGTGGGATCACGTCACTTGTTTCCTCTATTGCCGCTTTAGGTGGTTCTTCAGTTGGCATTATTTCTGTTATTGCGGCAGTTCTTTTTCTCTATGCAAAAACTGTTCACTTAACTAGCAGTCAAAGAGATTTAAAAGATTGTATGGCTGGAGTAGGCGGACAATTAATTCCTGGTGGTGTGTCCTTCTGGTATGATTTTGGCAATGATGGCGGTTTGAATGGTAAATTCTTTTATACAACTGCATATGGCTTGGGTCCTTTAATCTACAACAAATTGAAGGAAATCCCCGAAGTTTGGGTTCCTGTACACGCCTAAGTGAGTCGTAATGAAACGGAGTCAATTTTTAATCGGTATTGGTGGCATTTTTGTTTTAATCAGCATTTCAATGGATCTAGGACTGATTCCAATCTTTTTTTTGAAACCTAGTTCATTGTCTATCATATCATTTGTATTTGGCATAATAGGCGCAATCTTGTTGGTTGTTGGGAATTTTTTCATTGTTTTTGAATATCCGAATGAGGGTCATTTGATGTCTTTTGATCCTGATGAAGTTTCTCAAACAATCTTTTTTGGGACACTCTCTACAACCATCAAAAACATTGTAATCCATCCAGTTATTTATTTTGAACTGATTTTTGCCTTATTGGGTTATTTTGGAATTTTAGGTATTGGAAGCTCTTCCAATCACTCCTTTGGTGTTCGGTATTTCAATAAGATATTTCCCAAGGCATTCCTTTCATTCTTATACTTGATTAACATGGTCTTATATTCTGTAATTAGTCTAATTTCTATTTTTCTGTTGACAAGATGGCTGTATGGCTATTTCCTGCGCATCAATGGAATTTCAAAAATTGAACGAAAACACCAGGTTCGTTTGTTTGAACGAAGAATGGGATTACTGCTGGAACTTTATGCTGTTCAATATTTGGTTGCTATTTTCTCTGATATTCTGTCGTTCTTGATCTTGAATAGCCAAGACTTGTCTATTCTTGAATTTAGAAATTCCCTATTCATTTCGTCGATTTTTGTTTTTTGCTTCTTTTTCGTCTCAGTCTTGCACGATAAGCTCTTTATTGATTTATGTTTCTTATTCTCGCTTTCCCCTCAGCATTTTTCCTTCTGGAACGGCTTATCTTCTATTGGCACAAATTTTAAGATAAACCTCATATTTGCTGTTATTCGTTCCGGAATTATAACTATTATTTGGTTTATTTCTTCGGTTATGTTTCCCGGGATTCTAATAGAATTACTCTTTCTGAGTAGTTTCTTAACCTCCATTCTAAACGTAATTGTTATTTCAAAATGGAACCGGTTTCGGTTGTAGACATATTCATCAGACAATATTCTTATGCTTTCATTTCTACATGAATGACTGAAATAATCTGATTATTTAGATTACTCTCTACATATTATCCCAATACATATGCTTGCAGTACATATTTTCATGATGTTTTCTCTTTTGGCAACTGAGTAGAAATAGCTTGACAGTTCTGAACCTGTTGCTAACCGCATGGATGGACTTCTTTCCACTTCTTCTATCAACTCAAGATTTTTCTATGTTTGACCGAATTGTATCTCATGGAGCAACAACGGGTTCTTCGCATCCCTTCTCCGATTATTCTTGAAAATGGTCGGGGTAAGCTTGTAATCTTGCCATCGGTTCATAATTCCCTGCTTTTTTCCCAATCCGTTGTTGCCTTGTTTGAAACGTACAATTTTACGAAGGTTTTGGTGGAGTTTCCTTCGGAATTGGAAAGTATTTATCGGTTTTCCTTGCGCAGATTTCCTGTGCCTACTGTCATCCATCCTTCATTTCAGGAAACACTTCCTCTTCCCCTTACAGTTCCAACCTATATTGTACATCCTGGAGATTCCATCCATATGGCTTCCCATTTGGCAATTCGTTCTAAAGTCCCGTTTTTTGCCATAGATACCTTGGTTGATGTCCCTGAAACGTTGTCCTTACGTTTTGATCCTGCAATGGTTCCCTTTATGAATTGGGTGGATTTTTACGGCAAATTGGATATTGATCTGCATCTCACCTCAATCCATGCATTACGCTCCCATATCATGGCGGAACGGATCTTGGAGCGTTTCATTCAGGATGATGAAATTCTTGTGGTTGTTGGGCTGATGCATGTGCCAATATTGATTCATGTTCTCAGATCCAAATTTCCTGACCTGAGGGGGATGAATTTGCCTCAATCAATTGAGAAGAAGCTTTCCTCATATATTCCGTCCTCGTCAGAAAGCAAAACTTTGGATCCCACGGAATTCATTGCCTCTGACATCCATCCTCATAGCTTCTACCTTGTTTCGGGTGATTTTCCATTTCTTGTGGGTCGTTTGATGAAATTTGTGGAGGGGGAGCTCCCTTCATTCGACCTTCTTGAATCCTTGCATGAAATGTTGCTTCTTGCAGAAACTGTCTATCGTGAACAGTTTGAGGATACGATTTCTCCAGCTACCTACAAACGGATGTTCCAATTTATGAAGAACTTGTCTTGGCTTGACGGTGAACTACTTCCTTCTCTAAATACGGTGATCATGGCGGCAAAGGGGATGGTTGATGATGATTATGCCTTTGAGGTATTTAGGACATTGGTTTCTTATCCTTACTTTCCTAAGGAAGATGAGGGATTACCCCTGCAATTAAGGGTTGTTCCCGATAAAGATGCCATGCAATTGCTTTCCATTGCCTTCAAAAGAAGAATGAAACGACCCGTCCTCAAACGGATCAAAAATTTCGAGAAGTTTCTTGAAAGCCGTAATTTTGATGATCTCGATCCAATCCCGGAAGAAGAATATCCTGGTCATTGGCGAGACATCTGGGATCAACTCTCCCCATATTCCACTGTTTCTTATCCTCCTGAGGATGAATTCATAGAGGCATATTTCATGCATCTCCGAAAACAAGGTGAACGAATCCTGCAAGAGGAAAAAGCAAGGGTGGAAGAATTCAGGGTGAGTATGGAGGATGGCATTGCTTGGAGAGAAACCATCCGTAATTTTCATGAAAAAAAGATCTACATCAAGAAGGTTCCAAAACTAAAAGAGGAGATTGGTGCCCTGATTGTTCAATTCGTAGTGGAACAGGATGAGGAGTACGATCACCACTCCGTTCTTTATGCAGAACATGACAAGGAAAGTGACATCTCGATTGTTTCAACAAGCCCTGGCGACATCATAGTCGGTCCTGGTATTACAAGAATCAAATTGGCGGCTGTTGTCTCGGTCTTTCCTCCTCAAGGTTATGGTGTCCGTGTCCCTTATGGAGATCGTGATTTGACTGCTCGGTTACTTTTCACCGCAATGAGTATGGCAACCTCAAAAATTATTCTGTTGGTCTCTCCCCATCCTCCAAAGGCACACCATAAACAGTTTGTAGAAAGTGAAGGCTTTCGCCTTATCTACTTGCCAATGGCTAACCTTTCAAAGGCAACCCTCCATCGCCTCAGAATTTTCCATCTCTTGGCTCATCCTGACCTGAGGGATATTGCTCGAGAATACATCGGTTATTGATCATGAATAGATAGCAAAGATGGTAAGCAATGTGAAAAACACTGTCAAGAAAGTTGCGAATGCAAATGGAAATGATACTGAACGTCTGTCCCTGAAATAGTGGATCCCGAAATTCAAGAGAATGAGGGGTATGCCAATGAGAACCTTCAAGATGTTCTCAATGTCAAGAAACATGAAGAGGATTATTGCGGCAAAGACACCCCATTGAATGATCTTGAGCTTGCTAAATTTCGGAAATTCTGGCTTGAGAGGTGCTAAGCCAATCATATGGTCTCTAAGAAATATGATTATTTCAACCAAAATCCAATTTATGTACCAAAATTCCATCAGATTTTGGAATTCGATACTACCCCATGGACGATAGACATGAATAGCAGACCAATTCATTGTTATGGCCATCCCTAACATCATCAATCTGAATGCATCACGGAGCTTGACTGTCGTACTATACCGAAAACCGGTTCTGCCAGTAATTCCCGAATATAATTCTACTGCGATAAAAGCAATGAGGGATAGAACCGGTGGTGAGATGTCATTATATGATCTCCCCAAAAGAGGTGCTGTATTAAGAACTGCGATGAAAAGGAGAAATAGGGGGAGGAGGAAAAATCCCTGTTCCGTATTTGTAATGATAAATTCCTTTATGGTGAGATTTTCATCAAGCTTTCTTCTTGGTAAATGCCTTGCGTTAGGATCTATATGGATGCCATTCCTGCCTCTTGTGGGTTTTTTGGTTGAAATGGTGGTCTGCTCCATATTATTTTCTTGCAGTTTTGTGTCTCCTCCATAATTGGTGGCGATCTCTACAGGTGTTCCAAATTTCGCCAATACGTTCTCTATTTCGTCAATTGTGATTTTTGTAGTTTTTCCGAGCTGTTTAAGCTCTTCCAACAATGCGTCTTCAATTTCATAAGTGATGGAGAATGCCTCTTTTACTCCTCTTTTAGCCAACTCAAAGTTGACCTCTTCAAGAAATTGAAATAACCGTTCTGAGGCATCTCCCGAAATCGGTATGTTTGTTTGTTCAAGTTTGTTCTGTATCTTAATCTCCTCCTGTCAAGGTTGATTTGAAAGATTTAAGGAGTTCATCTGCCTCCTTTTGCATACGTTCCATTGCCTCCCACCCGTTTTTTGTGGGGATGATGACTTTTCTGACACGATTGTTCTGTATCTCTCCTTCGATTCGAATGAGACCTGCCTGCTCCAATCGATTGATTGTGGAATATATGGTTGGTAAAGGGGGAGCGGAGGTCCATTTTCCTTCAAGATACTTATGGATTGAATAGGCATGTTGTTTTGTTGGTGCAAAGGCGGCAATATAGAGGATGGCCAAGTCAAGAAAGGTTCCTTTGAGTCTTCCATTCCATTGATCCAAATAATTTGCAAGTGCGTCATCTGGCTCATCCACATCTAATGGTGATGTTCCCTGTATTAAAATATTGTGAATTTCATAATATTATATGTCTCGAAATTCTCAAATTTTTCACCACATGCATGTTCCCAAAATGCTAAATAAGTGAGACCCCTACAAGATTTGTTTGAATCGGGAAAAGGCTGTTCTCATCTCCCATCTTCCCAAGCATGGTCTTCCAGAGGATCCTGAAATTCATGATCTGGCTGTTGCCGCAAACTACGAAATTGTGCATGAATTCAAGTATCGTGGTTCAAAGATCGATCGGATGAATTTTTTGCCCCAGTCTTGGTTGGAAGATCTGCAATTTGAGCTTGAGGAAAAGCAATATGACTTAATCATTGTGAACAAAAGTCTAAGTCCAATGCAGGTGTCCAATCTGGAAACTCATTTTGAAAGAAGAGTTTTAGACAAAATCATGTTGGTGCTTGAAATCTTTGACAAGAAAGCAAGTACGAAAGAAGTCAAGCTCCAGATTGAATTGGCTAATCTTCTATACACTTATCCAAGAGCTCAATCCTCACTTCAACGCAACCTCATGTCAGAGAGGCAGGCAAGGATGATGGGAAGGGGAGAACAGCTGAAGGACATTGTTGAATCAAATGTTCGGCATCGGGTTGCCAAACTTCGGAAAAAAATCGAGGAGCTGGAACGCCAAGGTCTTTCACGAAAGGAAGGGGAAGCCGTCAAAATTCCCATTGTCGGTTTTTATTCTGCAGGTAAGTCAACCCTGTTCAATATTCTTGTGGGAGAGGACATTCAGGATGTTCACCATGAAGCATTCACCACTATGTTTGCAAAGACCAGCCGAACGAAGATTTTTGGTTATCCGGTTGACCTTCTTGACACTGTCGGTTTGGTTGATCTTCCTCGGAATGTATTGAATGCCTTCAATCAGATGCTCAAACCAATCATGACTGCAAGGGTTATTGTGATCGTTTTTGATTCAAGCCTAGATCTTTCAATTTTCGAAGATCAACTCAAATATGTCCGAAGAATCTTTACGACCTCTGAAGAAACAGTTCCCAGGAAGTTTTTGGTAATATTGTCGAAAGTGGACCTTGCCTCAAAAGTACAGATTGAGGAAAAAAGACGAATACTTTCTGAAGAGGAATGGTTGGGAGGATCAGAAACACGTATTATGAAAACAAGAATGGATGATCCTGATTGCATCCGATCAAAATTTGTGGAGAATTTTGAATTCTTGATGAGTGATGAAATTATTGAATTCTCATTTGTTGGGGTTCATCCAAGAAACTTGACAAAATTCTATGATTGGTGCAGGGTAGATGATGTCCAATGGCACGATGACGGAACTTGCACAGTAAAAGGAAAGACAACACGTGATTGGTTTATCAAGTTAAACAGGCTCGATTGAATGGAAGTAATAATAAACGATAGGGTCAGAAGTACCTCAAATGAAAACAATTGGTATCGTGGGATTGGGGACCATGGGATATAATTTAGGTTTGAACCTCAAGGAAAAGGGTTTCAAACCTGTTGGTCATGACAAGGATGAAAACAAGGTGAAGATGGCTGCCGAGCATGGCATTCCTTCTTTCATTGATTTGCGAAAGATGATTGCAGAACTAGAATTCCCACGTGTAATCATTGTCCTTGTTCCTGCATCCTATGTTGACTTGGTTCTCCATGAGCTCCAAGGGATCTTAGAAAAGAATGATATCGTCATAGATGGTGGCAATTCCAACTGGAAAGATACGGAACGTAGGGTAAAGGAATTTAACGGATTCCGGTTCATTGGAATGGGAATCTCTGGCGGAGCAGAAGGTGCAAGAACAGGTCCTTCTTTGATGCCTGGAGGTGATGAAGCTACATATGATGTAGTCAGACCCATTCTTGAAGCAATTTCTGCCAAATTCGAAGACACCCCTTGTTGTGCATGGATGGGACGCGGTGGGGCAGGTCATTTTGTAAAAATGGTTCACAATGGGATTGAATATGCTGATATGGAATTGATATGCGAAGCATATGATTTTCTCAGAAGGTTTTACGGCAATGATGAAATTGCATCTGTCTTCTCTCGATGGAATCAAGGGATGTTGCAATCGTTCCTCATGGAAGCATCTTCAGATATTCTCAAAACAACAGAGGGTGGGAGCTTTCTGATTGATGATATCATTGATGAAGCAGGTCAAAAAGGGACTGGAAAATGGACCGCTATCAATGCTCTTGAACTTGGAATCCCTCTGAATGTGATCGGTACTTCTGTAAACCAAAGGTTTGTTTCATCATTGCGAAAATTGCGAGAAGACCTTTCTTCAACCTACATAAAGGCAAAATATGAAATTTCCGACAAAACAATGGTTTCGGATTTGGAGAATGCTCTTCTTTTTGGACGGATTATGGCTTATGCAGAAGGTCTCCACCTCCTTTACGAAGCTGAACGTGTTCATGGATGGGGGTTGAAACCAAGGAATGCTGTAAAGGTTTGGCGTGCGGGATGTATTATCCGTTCTTATCTTTTAAAACCAATTCTTGACGTCTTGGATAAACCTGGTAGTGTTCATCTTCTTCAATCTTCTGAATTTGCTGAGCTTATCCATAAAACTCTTCCTTCGGCGAAGCGTATCCTGAAATTGGCTTTGTCAATGAATGTTCCCATGCCTTCTCTTGCTGCTGCAATTGCACAATTTGAATCCCTGACTACCTTCCGGTTGCCTGCAAATCTAATCCAAGCTCAGCGGGACTATTTCGGTTCCCATGGTTTCAAAAGGTTTTCAGATCCTGATATCGTCTCCCATTGGCAATGGAAAGGAAAGGAAACTTAAAGACAGCGGAGATTGTCATTAAATTTGTGGATACTGTTGAGATTGATGGAGTTGAACTGATTCTTTCCCATCCGACCGAGATTCGATCCAATTGGATAGGGCAGGACATGCTCATGAAACAGTTGCTTGCCGCTTGGTTAACCCTAGATAAAGAAGATATCCCTCTTACTCCTCGTATTATTGGTCCTCCTGGTGTGGGAAAGACTACCTTGGCCTATGCTGCCGCCAAAACCATGGGACAGGAAGTGTATTTCTATCAAGCCACTGTCGATACCCGGCCAGAAGACCTCATTATTTTTCCAGTGATCGGCGATCAACAACAGATCAGGTATGTTGCCTCTCCACTTGTCACCGCCATGATTAGAGGTGGTATTGTCATTCTTGATGAAGGAAACCGGATGCCTGAAAAAAGTTGGGCATCACTTGCTCCGCTCATGGATCACCGTCGCTATGTTGAAAGTCAGATTGCAGGTATTACTGTAAAGGCTCATCCGAAATTCAGAATGGTCACCACAATGAATACGGATGCAAGTACGTTTGAACTTCCTGAATACATCTCGTCTCGTCTTCAACCAGTGATTGAGCTAGACTTTCCCAATGAGAAAGAACTGTTGCGTATCATCAAGTACAATCTTCCTTATGCCCCTGAAGATGTCATTGGGCATGTGATTTCCATCATGAATGAAGGACGTGCCGCAGGCAAATTCTACAGCATCCGTGCTGGGATTCAGGTTGTCCAATATGCCTTGCGTTTACAGAAAGTACTTGATCTCCCCATACATACCTGTGTTGCTCATGCAGTTGAGCAGGTTTTCGGTGATCCTGACTATTAGTTTACTCGATGTCGAAATTCTTTGCCATAAGTATCTTCCCCTCATCAATCCTGTAACCTGTAATCCAATGGAGGAGTTTTGCCTCTTCGATGATTTCGATACCATTATCTGCGAAAAACTGGTTCAAATTCAGCACATCTCTTATAAGAAAGAGTTCTGCATGTGGGTGGGAATTAAGAACTGATTGGGAGACGTCAATAATATAGAATTGTTGGTTATCCTCTCTGAAGAGGATGTTGAATGGACTTAGATCTCCATGAACCAGTTTTGCCTCACGGTACATGATTTGAACCGCTTTCATGACGTCTTTGTAGAGTCTTGCATATGAATCAACCTTGGCTTCCACCAATTTGGGGAGTGCATATTCTCCATCTCCCAAAAATTCCATGAGTAAGACGTTTCTTTCGACCTCAATCGGTTCTGGTACCGGGATCCCAACTTCCTTCATTTTCTTCAGGTTTTTGAACTCCTTCTTTGCCCATGCTTGGATAAACCCTACCCTTGATTTCCTGTATGACTGAAATCGATGATCGCCTTCCACGTAGATCTTCATTTTTTTGAATGCAGGAGAGTTTATTCGATAAATCTTACAGGCAAGTGGGGGATTGCCGGGACAGTAGTAGACATTGGCTTCCTTTCCTGTAGAAATTGCCCCTTCAATACCGTCGATCAATCCTTGCTGAAAAAACTTGTTGAGTATCTGAAGTGTTCTTTCATCAAAAACGGTTTCCACAGTGGAAAAAACTTCAGGATCAATTTTTCTCCGAAGATCCTCACTTATCTTTCCCTCTAGCTTTTCGATTGCCTCATCCTCAATGTCCATGGCATCTTTCTTTTTTTTTCCCATTCAAGCTATTGACTTTCTTCATCCTAATAAAGATTCCAATCAAAGGAGTTTGATCACACCTTTGTTCTGCTGTTCATCTAGGACTTTGAAAAAGGAAAGGACAAATCCAAAGAAAGACAAAATCGTGACAACAGCTGATGCTCCTGTATAAAAGGCTGGAACAAATGATGCAGGGATCAGAACAAGGATCACTAGAACCGCATAGATTGCCGCCGTATATCCGACCACCCTCAAGGCGGGACCAAAGGCTCTCCTCCATCCATTGAAATCCAGAAGGGTCTGGGAAGATGTTTCACTCATCAATCGACCTCAGTCCTTCTGGTATATCTCTTTTTTTACTTTGTCAAAAATAGCTTTCCATGCCATTCTAAAAATGTCAAGGTTTCCCCAATGGGGAGGTCAATCATGAAATCTGATGCAGGCACCTCGAAAATATGGTAGTCCGTCAGATCCATCAACTCATAAGATTGGGTTCCTTGGTCATAGGAGACGATAAGATATTCCACTTTCCGAGGTAAAGGATCTGCATGCCTAATATGTTGCCAATCCTTGATAAGTAAGGGTTCTCCATTTTTTAAGTCAATGGCATCAACTCCTTGGGCATTGATTCCCCTGACTTTCAACAGTCGATCCTGCTGAACGATGAAATCTCCTCGAACTACCCCTGGTATTCTATAAAGGTAGGTTGTGGCATATTTTCGGATTCCGTCCTTGTCTTCACCTACTAATTTGAAATTTTTCTTCTCTTCTCCAATCCACTTTTTCTTGATCTCTGTAAGGATGTTTTCCGCAAGTAGACGTGATGCCAATTTCAAATCAAGACCATATCTTGTCTCAGAGAAGCCTACAACGAAAGACATAGGGTTATTGGGTTGGGTTCTTTGGACAATGTCTGTGACCATCTGTTCAAACTCATTCATCTCCCAATCGGTCAATTGTCTGTTCATTGCTCGCATCTGGAAGGTGACATTTCCTCCTGATCGCTTGGTGGCACATGCTTTGCATGTTCCCCAATGAAACACAACTTCCGCAAAATGCTGTTCTTCATGAGGTGGGAAGACTTCAATTCTTGCATCCGATGCAGTTATTCTGACAGTCATTGATGGCTTCCCATCTTCCCAGCGGGGCTCGTTTTCTGCCTCTGCCCAAATCTCGACATCTGGATCATGATCGACCCAGCGATACATATTTTCAAGTACTGCTTCGATGGCTCGTTCCGGTGTATTTGAATTGGTCCATCCTGAAGGTAGCTGAACTGCCCAACATTCCAGACAAAGATTCAGCTCGATGCGCTCCGCTTTTAAGGTAACACTGCTGAACTCTTTCCAATAGCAATCTTCACAGAAAGATGTATGTAACGGAACGTTGCTCTTTCCGCAAACAGCGCAGAACGCACCTTTTTGTGTCATGTCTGATTGCTCTAGGTGAATTCATGTGATTTTAACTTTTACAAAGTTTTGTTCTTCAATCCGTGAAATTTCGGTGCTCCAAAATAGGCCAATGCTCCACTTACTACGGTTGCCACGGCAACAAAAGCAATTTCAAAAGGAGTATTGTCGGTTCCCAATTCACCAACTTTCAATTCAAAAAAGATTTTTCCGCCGATGTCCCTATTGATGAAGACATCCGCTGAATGTGGTGGTTGGTCATCCCAAAATGCAACCATTACTTGATAGGTGTCTCCTTCCTTTAGGTTGATATCATATCCATTAGTATCTCCGGAATCCAATGGCTTGGAGAATTCCACAATGATTGTTCCATTCTGTGCACCAATTGTTCCTTCTGCATCGTCTCTTCCTCCATTTTCCGTATCTTCATAAACCTTGAAGGTATGGGTATAGAAATCAACAGCTTTCTTTTCGAAATAGTTAACCAAGACCATGTCATCAGGTGATGCAAGAGAGCCATGAATCGCGTTGTCGCCGTTTCTATCAAACTCAATTCCAAAATAATCATGGGGTTGAGATGGATCCAATTGGATCTCATCTCCCGGACCATTGTGGGGGATTTCTGCCAAAAAATATGCCCGTTCTTTAGTGTAGATTATGGAAAGTTTCATTGTTACTCCATTTGTCAGTTGGATGTCAATTGTTTCACTATCGGCCCATTCTCCATTTTCAACCTTTCCGTCAAGATTGGGTAAGGCAGATGCTTGGGTACTTCCTTGCAAAAGCATGAGATTAATTACAAAAAGGAAGAGAAAGACCTTTTTCATCAAGCCAATTCAACATTAAGCCTTAAAGGATGTTTGCTAAAGTCACACTTCAACAGCCAACATTCTCTTGAGATCTTTGATTTTGTCCCTTAATTGGGCTGCAAGTTCAAATTCCAGTTTTTCTGCGGCTTGGTTCATCTGTATGGTCAATTCCTCGATAAGGACATTTACATCCTCAGTCTTCATCTCATCTACATTTGGCAATTCCACTTTAGTGGTCTTCAATTCCTCGATATCATCAAGTACACTCTTGAGACCCTTTACCACGGTCTTCGGGGTGATGTTATGTTCCTTATTGTATCGGATCTGGATTCTTCGTCTTCTGTTCACTTCATCAATCGCCTGTCTCATGTTATCAGTAATCTTATCTGCATAAAGGATGACCTTTCCTTCGACATTCCTTGCCGCCCTACCCATGGTTTGGATAAGGCTTCTTTTTGAACGGAGGAACCCTTCCTTGTCTGCGTCAAGAATTGCTACAAGAGTAACTTCTGGGAGATCAAGACCTTCCCGAAGCAGATTGATTCCAACAATTACGTCTATCTCCCCTTTTCTCAAATCTTGAAGGATTTGAACCCTTTCAAGGGAATCTACATCACTATGCAAGTGTGATGCCTTTATCCCCATATCCAATAGATATTCTGCCAATTGTTCTGCCATTCTTTTGGTCAATGTAGTCACCAATGTCCTTTGTCCCTTCTGCACTCGTTTCTGGATTTCGTTGATAACATCGTCTATCTGATTCTCGGTCTTTCTGACATCAATTTCCGGTTCTGTTAATCCTGTCGGTCGGATGATTTGTTCCACAACCAACTGGGATTTTTGTAATTCATAGTCTCCTGGCGTAGCGCTCATGAAAAGCGTATATGGCATTCGCCGTTCAAATTCCTCGAATCTAAGTGGTCGATTGTCATAAGCTGTCGGTAACCTGAATCCATAATTAACGAGACTTTTCTTTCTGCTGAAATCTCCACCATACATTCCTCGAAGCTGGGGAATGGTAACATGGCTCTCATCAATAATGAGCAGGAAATCTTTTGGGAAGTGGTCTATGAGGGTAAACGGTGGATCTCCCGGACTTCTTCCCTCAAAATGCAAAGAATAGTTTTCAATCCCGGAACAATACCCAAATTCTTCCAATTGTTCCAAATCATAGTTGGTGCGTTGGAGTAGTCGTTGTGCCTCTGCGATTTTGCCCATGGAAAGGAGTTCTTCATATCGTTGGTTCAATTCTTCCCTAATAGATCTGATTCCTCTTTCCAATGCCTGTTGCTGCGTGAGATATTGTGCACCGGGGAAAATGCGGACTTCATCAAGTTCTGCAAGTTTGTGGCCTGTCTTGGGATCCTTCAAAGTTATTCTCTCAATCTCGTCCCCAAAGAACTCGATCTGAATGGTTTCGTCTTGATAGATGGGGAACAGTTCCACAATGTCTCCTTTAGCTCGGAATGTTTTTGGTTTAAGCTCATACTCATTTCTTCTATATTGAAGCTCTACTAATTTCCTGAGCAATTGATCCCTTTCCATCTCCATCCCTACATGAAGATCAAGAGCCATGCTTCTGTATACTTCCGGTATACCTACGCCATATATTGCCGAAACTGTTGCAACCACGATTACATCATCCCTTTCGGCCAATGATCGCGTGGTTGAGTTTCTTAACTTCTCTATTTGCTCATTTATACTGAAATCCTTGCTAATGTACAAATCCTTTGTTGGAAGATATGCTTCCGGTTGGTAGTAATCATAGAAGCTTACAAAGTATTCGACTTTTGCCTCTGGAAAGAATTCTCGGTATTCTGCATAGAGTTGTGCTGCCAATGTTTTGTTGTGGGCAATCACAAGGGTGGGCAGTCCCACCCTTTCAATGATGTGGGAGGAAACAAACGTTTTTCCACTCCCTGTAACGCCTAGAAGGGTCTGGAACTTATTTCCATTAAGAAATCCCTCGGATAGTTTTTCAATGGCCGTGATTTGATCTCCCATAGGTTCAAAGGGTGCATGGACTTTCAGGGGCATTATCTCATTTCCAATCTCAAATTACCTTTAATTGCCTTACGTAAGGAGACCTAACTACAACTAAAGAGGAGGGACTGTCTGTGAAAGGTTTGCAACAAGAAGTATTGCAGAAATTGCATAGATCAATCTTTTCCGTTGTTTTCCAAGGGTGGGAAATATAGTGTCAAGTAGTTTTTGGCCATCTGAAAAGGGAACCGGCAAGAAGTTGTAGAATGCAAGGAAAAGATTCACATTCAGCAACCACTGAACAAATAATGTGAAATAGAATGGAGTGACCGACACAGCTCCTGTAATCTTTCCCACATAATGGTGGTAGACCGTTGCTCCAATTGTCGAACCATTTGGAAAGAGCTTGTTTTGTGCCGTCGTCAGCACAAAATTCCCAAAATTGGTTGTCAATTCAATAAGGCTTTCCGGTGGTGTCTGCCGCAGGTAATTTATAAGGTCATAATACGTTGTAATAATTTCCGAATTGGTTCTGATCTGACCAAAAAGAGTTGAAATGCCGGTGATGACCGTTCCAGAAGTGATGTTTGCTTTCTCTGCTGGTCCTAGTGGATAGACGGCTATCACCAAAGCACCCGGTCTCTTTTCATAACCTATCGCGGTGATCTGATCCGAGAAAACCGCTATTGGTATAATGAAGGTCACCATCAATAAGTTTGCAAGTATCCCTCCAATGATAATGATGGTTTTTGTTCGTCTTGGAATTGATGGAAATGATGCTTTTGGGAATTGTGTAAATGCCACTGCAAAAAAACCAAGAATACCTATCCCTATTGTTTCCACCTCTTCCCCCATTGCAAATGCAATGGCTGCATGTGCAATCTCATGGACAATCAGTGCAATGAAAAGGCTGGTGCCGAAAAGAAGCAGGTTTTCGAGGGTCAATGCAGTAATAGGAACTGCGGACAATATGGGGGCCTTAGAGATGAAAAGATTTACTATTAGCGATATCGGAAGGGCAATGAATATTGCCAATCCCAATGCAGTAATTGTTCGTTCGGCTTTTTTCAAGGGTTTTTCCAATCGTTCTCCAATCCAAAAAGCAAGGTCGCCCAATTTATCTATCTTCAAAAGGATAAACAGTGGTGAAACGTACACGCCAAATTTCTTCAAATCTACAAAATTTGCAGCAGTGAGCATCACTAACCAAAAAATGGTCAATACAATCAGGAACGAGAGGAAGGAGATTGACACAATCCTCCTACTTCCCCAGACCTATATGAATTTAGGTGGTGTCGCATGTATTTGCAATCATTTTTCTATACGTTTACTGTCGAGATAGGCACTAAAAATCAGCAAACCGAGAACAATTAGGTTGGTTACCAACAATGAATAAATTCCCAACGGTATCACCTTGGAAACCGCTGCATCAAGCTCTTCATAGAAAAAGAGCCGTATTGATGAACCATTGAGAATTAAGGCGATCTGAATAAGGGAGATCAATGTTCCTAGAGCACCATAGAAAAAAGCAACTACGATAAATACTTTCTTCAAAGGCTCCATCGTTATTTCGGTAGTCTCAACCTTGGCCATCAACCTATCAATTTCACCAACTAACTCCTCCTCCTTCAATGAGGATGGTGTCTTTTCTGATTCTTCTTGTTTGACAGGTACGGTCTCTTCTTTGGCCTTTTCATTGGATATCTCCTCCGATTCAATTTTTTCAGTTTGCTTTTTAGTTTCTTCCGGCAATTGTTCCGTTTCCTGATCTGTAGATGGTTCTTCCTCTTCAACTAATGGTTCCTTTTCTTTATCGTCTTCTTTTTGTTGTGTCTCGGTCAATTCTGATGGCATTTGAGTCTGCGTTTCCGCCTTTTCTTTTATTTCAGGTTCATCGTGTTTTTCCTCTTCTTTTTGCGCTATTTGTACTTCTGTTTCTTTCTCCTCTTTTATCACAGGTTCTGTTTCTTCACTTTGATTCATGTTTGCATCATTCTGTTGCTGATCCGTCTTCATGTGTTCTCTATTCTCAATGTCTTCTGGAAGTTCCACTTTCTCTTTTTCTTGACCTGAATTCTGGCTGTTTTCTGTCTTTTCCTTCTCAACACTTTCTTCCATTGGACGATGCTCTTCCTCATTGTTTCTTTCAGAATCCAAATCCATTATACCTTTTGATCACTTCCACAAAATAAAGTTTGTCCGAATAAGTTGGCAGATATGGTAAATCACATTAGCAATAGATACATAAATTAGGAAAACGAGGATGATCAAATGAGTAAAATCCAAGACCTTCTTGATCGGTTGAATGATCCAGAAGAAGACCCTTGGAAAAGGGCTGAAGCAGCTTTGGAACTTGGGGATTGGGGAGATGAAACAGTGATCCCCCACCTCATCAAAAACTTGAAGGAAGCCAACCATGATTTCATTAGAAGAGACTGTGCTGAAGCTCTTGGACTTTTAGAGATCCCTTCCCCTGAAGTTATAGAGGCTCTGATCGAAGCAACAAAAAACGACCCGTTTAGATATACCCGCAATGAAGCTGCTGAAGCGCTTGGAAAACTTGAAGCTTCAGAAGCTATCCCTTCCCTCCTGGAAATGCTGAAGACCGAACCTTGGGATTTCGGTCGAGCCAGTGCAGCTCTTGCTTTGGCAGAAATCGGGGATAATTCTGTGGTTCCCCAAATCATTGAACAGGTCGAAAAGGAAGAGGAATTTTATGTGAGGAGAGACATGCTGATTGCCTTAAAAAAATTCAGGGACAAACGTGCTGTTCCGCTTTTCATCAAACTTTTATCCAGCGACCCCAATTGGGAAGTGAGAAAACAGGCTGCCGACAATCTTGGCTGGCTTGCCACTCCAGAAGGACTTGAAGCGCTTGTGACTGGTCTTAAACAAGACCCTCATCTGTTGGTTAGAAAGGAATGTGAAAATGCTCTGATCCGAATTGCAGGAGACAATCGTATTCCTTGGACAAGTGCAGAAGACCTTCTAGCGAAGAAGGATTTGATTCAATTCGTTTAACCTCTTAATTTACGCGTCAAAACCTCAAGCAATTTCATTTCATCTTCTGAAACACCGTCTGATTCCTTTGCCAAGTCCCATGACGATTGAATCAATTGTTCCTTGATTCCGTCCAGAAGCTCCTTTTCTTCTTGGGTGATAATTCCATCCTCCAAGGCTTCATTCAGTGCTTGGTCATAAAGCATTAAATTAACCTGTGCTTCAACAAGAAGGGCCTCTTCTTCTTCAGTGATTTTTCCATCTGCTTTGGCCATTTTGGTAAGTTGCTCAATAATTTTGCTGAAGATTTCGTCATCCGTTGCCATAGTGGAATTTGGTATATTCCTTCCTAAAAACCTTTCTCTCTTCATAGGGGGTGTAACTTGATTATTCTTCAATCATTCTTTTTCTGGTTCATTCTTCAATTCTTCAATTTACTCATGAGGAAGAAGAAATAAAATATTTTATATTCTTAAAATGGAACCACGACATAATGACAGATAACGGAATTTCTGTCCTCGTCAATGGGACAGGTACTATCGGTGAACCGTTGATCTCCCTTCTTTTAGGTGTCAAAGACAAAATAGGAATCGACGAGGTTGTTTTCTATAAACATACTCCCCGTCTGACCGACAGGCCAATGTTGCAAGACCTTATTCGAAGGGGTGGGAAACTTTGTGTTGAAGAATCAAAAAGGAAAGAATTTGAGGAACTCGGAGTAGATGTAAGCTATTCCTTTTCAGAAGCCCTAGAATCTGTCGATGTGGTTGCTGATGCAACAAAAGAGGGTGTTGGACTTCGAAATAAGCAAGAATTCTACTCCAAGGTTGAAGATAAGGTCAAAGGATTTCTTGCACAAGGCTCCGAGGCAGAATTCGGAACCATCTACGCAAGCGGGATCAATGATGAGATTTTCATCTCTGCAAACTCCCCTCCGAAATATGTACAAATCGCCTCCTGCAACACCCATGCTTCTGCTGCTGCCGTCAAACATTTCGGGTTTTTGAAGGGAAACATTGTGAAACGTGTCAATCTGACTCTCATACGGCGAGCAAGCGATGTTTCACAAGAAAAAAGTGTTCCTGCTCCGACAGTCACTGGATACAAATATGGTGATTTCGGAACCCATCATGCAAAGGATGTCTACAGGCTGTTCGAAACCTTGGGTCACGACCTTGACATTTTCAGCAGCGCCATGAAAGTCAATACACAATATATGCACAGTCTTCAAGGTCATTTTGAAATGGAAAAACCTGTTACGCGTGAAGAAATCCTTGAGATTATTGAAAATACTCCCCAATTGGCGGGCACTGAAAAGACCAGCGTTAATCGTGTTTTCTCCTTTGGTCGTGACCATGGTTATTATGGACGGATTTTGAACCAATTGGTCGTCGTTAAACCTTCAATAAAAGTTACAAAGAATCATCTCTACTTTTGGGGTTTTGTCCCACAAGATGGAAATTCCATCCTTAGTTCCGTCCAAGCCATCCTCTATTATCTCTACGAGGTCGACGAGGCTCATGAGATGATGCATGTTTTCGACAGATGGATCTTTAACGAAGTATAGGATTTAGACAATTTTCCTTATCATATGGACAATATTTATTATCACTGAAAACCAATTTACATCAATGGGCACAGCTTCCTCAGATAATGATCTCATGGACGTCTTACGGGACATCAGTTCAAAGTTTGATCTCATCACTGATAGATTGGACAATCTTGACGGGAGGGTCAACGAGATTACCAAAAGCATTGATCAGGATCTCAAGTTAAATTATCTTAATTCTGTCGTCCGTTTCCTTGAACGTGAGGCTATCGACCTGATCAATACCATGTCATGTAGTTATAAGCCCGAAACGGAAATCCACTGTAAGTCTTGGGTTACTCTGAACATCAAAGGATATTTGGACAATCTCTCCATGGGAAATCTGACTGGTGCCTATGTAATGCTGAAACAATTCTTGGGGCAAGTCAAGAAAAATTCATTGGATGTCGAAAAAAACATTCATTGCCGAAGCGAATGGCTCCAATTACTGGACACCTTGGAAAACCATCTTGACTTCATTCAGGAAATTTCGACATTATTCGTGCCTAAGCATCTTGCTAATTCGTTGGATGAGGGGGATTTTGATCCGGATTTTGTTAGCGATATGTTTGTAGTACCTCTTTCACATCCTCTCAGAATAAAGATTATTCATTCGCTTATGAATTCGAGTAAGCGGTTTACGGCCCTGAAAAAGGAATTGGATATCAAGAATACCGGATTGCTTGTCCACCATATGAAACCTCTTACTGATGCTGGATTTGTTACACAAAACTACAAGAAGGAATATCTTCTGACTGAAAGAGGTCATCTGATTGCCCGGTTCCTTTCTCAGATCGATGCAAGTCTCCGACCCAATAGTTCCTTGAGTTTGGAGAGTCCTGTAATCAGTAACCTCAATGTCACTGAATTAAAGGTAATCAATGACTGAAACCAGTCCTAGGCAAAAGCGCTTCCTTTTTTAATTGTCCCTGAAATGCCAGTTTATGGAATTTTCATCTCGAATTCAGGGTTTCCACAAGCTTTCCCAAGAGGAACGAATCAACAAAATCAAGGAACTCTGCCAATTATCGCAAGACGACGTAGATGTTCTTCTTGTCAAAACTCCTGCTTTGGATCTTTTTGATAGGATGATTGAGAACAACATTGGCGTCATGCAGGTTCCGATCGGTGTTGCTACTAACTTCATCATTGACGGAAAGGAACGTCTGGTAACCATGGCTGTTGAGGAAGCAAGTGTCGTTGCCGCTGCTTCTAATGCAGCTCGAATGACTCGACCCCATGGAGGCTTCTTTACATCATCAACCGGATCTCATATGATCGGTCAAATACAGGTACTTGATGTAACTGCACCAGAATTTGCAGCTCAGGAGGTTCTTTCCAACAAGCAGAAGATTCTGGATCTTGCAAATGAACAGGATCCGATTCTTGTGAAATTTGGTGGTGGTGCCGTTGATCTTGAGACACGAATTATCGGCTCTGCAATTGGAGATATGCTTGTGATCCATCTGATTGTGAACACACTGGATGCCATGGGCGCAAATGCAGTCAACACAATGGCAGAGGCTGTTGCTCCATTGATTGAGGAAATTACCGGTGGTAATGTGAGGCTGAGAATACTGAGCAATCTCGCTGATAGACGCATCGTTAGGGCAAGAGCCATATTTGACAAGGAACTTCTTGGTGGGGATGATGTCGTGGACGGAATCATTGAGGCTTGGGCTTTTGCCGATGCGGATCCATATCGGGCAGCAACCCATAACAAGGGTATCATGAATGCCATTTCCGCCATTACTCTGGCAACTGCAAATGATTGGAGGGCAATTGAGGCTGGTGCTCATGCATATGCTGCACGCAATGGCTATTACGGTTCACTTACCACATATGAAATCACGGATGATGGGCATCTTGCCGGCACCATCGAATTGCCCTTGGCACTTGGAACCATTGGTGGAGCAACAAAGATCCATCCCACTGCCCAAGTCAATCTAAAGATCATGGGTGTAACTGGTGCACAAGATTTGGCTTCGATTGTTGCATCTGTAGGACTTGCCCAAAATCTTGCCGCGTTACGTGCTCTGGCAACTGAAGGTATCCAAAAGGGCCACATGAAACTCCATGCCCGAAATTTGGCCGCCCAAGCTGGTGCAGTTGGGGATGAAGTGGATCTTGTTGCCAAAAAGATGGTCGAGGAAGGAAAAGTTCGAGCCGATCGAGCAGCCGAGATTTTGGAAGAAATCCGAAAGCAGGCCTAACGCTCGTTTTCTCTAACTAATCTGCCCACTACAAGATATCTATTCTGATTGAGGGGGAGCTCTCTTACCTTGTTGTTGACATATTTTATGAATTTATTGCATTTATAGGGTCTATGAATAATGGAAAGGGTTCCAAATCCAAATGGAAGGAAAATGTAACTGTCTGGTGGTTTATAATAGGTTACAATACCTCCACATTCCTGTTTCCAATTTGGAGTCAAATCCAGACAAAATTCTAGGTAATCGCCTCTTTGTGTTTCTTCATGCATGATCGTATAGTCCTTCCATCCCAGTTTAAGGATCTGTCCTTTTACATCTATGATATGTTCCTTTGTGATTTCCCCAATAAGATCCTTGAACTCAATTGATTTGAGGAATCCTCGTAACCTTGGGGTCATTCTTGCCTTCAGGAGATTGTATTTGATTGGATTTCTTTCCCTGACATAGTTTGCCTCTGCAACTTCTTCAAAAAGTTTCTTTGCGAATTCTCCTTTCAGAAAATTGACCATTGAAAAGCTAGGAAGCACATCATATTCAAAAAAATGCTTTTGCAAGGTTTTTATTGCCTCATCTTCAAAGTATGCGGAATTGATATACTCACTCTGCTGCATGGAACCACCCTGTTAATGTCGCTCGAAATGTCTCTCCAACCACTTCATCCACTTCATGAAATGAGTGGGGGGTTACCTCAAAAAAGACAAACTTATTGAATTCAGGTCTAATGCTTTTCACGATTCTGGCCGGTCTATCTCCTACACAATCAAAAAAATTCAAGGTTCCACCTTCTTTTTGCTCTAGATCTGAAAGATAGATGATAAATGCAATTTTTCGCCCAGGGATTTGGTCATCATGACAAAGGAGATAATCCGTATCTGAATAGAGATTGGCAGTTAAATCAACTTTATTCCTTTTCAGTCTCAAACCGGAGACGGTTTCCATCCAAATCATAAAGTCTTCCGACATAAGAAATTTCTTGAAATCTCGAAGAAACTTCGAATTTGAATTTTCTAGGTCATCGGTTTGCAGGAATTGAAACAAGTCAGAATCCTTTCGTTCAAAGTGTTCATCTTGCAGTGCATCGATTACTTCTAGAAGGATGTTTTCATGAAAGAAGTTATCAATCTCTAGATGCTTGAATGGAGAAGCCTCCTTAAAATCCTCATGAAGTTTTTGCATTGCGCCCTCATTGAGGTATTCTTTATTGACAAACTCATCGAGGATTTTCCCTTCCATTTATGTCTCCTTCATTTGGGGACTACAAAAGGTTTCTCCCCGACAATTGGCTGGGATAAAGCTAATCTATTTTAAGTGTCCTTTTATGGACATTATGTGAGCGGTCAAACCATTGCGGAAAAGATCCTTTCTTCTCATTCGATTGACGGAAGGGATGTCTATGCAGGAGATCGTGTAGATGTCCAACCCGCGTCCATTTTGACGAATGAAATGCTTCCTATGGTCGCTATTCCAAAATTTTACAAAACAGGTGCAAAACGTGTCAATGAGCACTTCGCTAAAAATACTCTTGCAATTTTGGATCATGGTGGATTTGGAACAACTGATAAGATGATAAATCTCCATCAAATCGCAAAACATTTCGCCAAACAGTTTGGCATTGAGCTTGCTCCTGCGGGTGCAGGAATCTCACATGTGGTCTTCCACGAACGAGGGATGGTTCAGTCAGGCGATCTGATCCTTGGAAGTGATAGTCATACTGTCAGCCATGGTGCTTTCAATGCGTTTGCCAAAGGCATCGGCGGCTCCGATCTCGTTGAACTTATGGTCAAGGGAACAACTTGGCTTGATGTGCCTGAAACTATTTCAATTGAGGTTACAGGGAAGCTCCGAAAGGGTGTTTACAGCAAAGACCTCCTGTTGACCATGCTCGGAGAAAAAACAACAGAATGGGGTACTGATCGATGCTTTGAATATTCTGGCGAAGGTATTTTGGATCTATCTATAGAGGCACGCCTAACTATGAGCAATATGGCTGTAGAAATGGGTGGTGTTGCAGGAATAATGCCCAATGACCGAAAATTGGAAAATTATCTGGCCTCAGTTCCTGTGAGAAGACCACCAAATCCCATTAGTCCTGATAAAGACGCTCAATACTATGAAGAATACACGATTGATGCAGGGGAAGTGGTTCCAGTTGTGGCCTGTCCCCACTCTCCCGACAATGTCAAACCTGTAGAGGAAGTGGGCGATGTTGAATTGGATCAGGTATTCATAGGCTCTTGTACTAATGCCAGAATTGAAGACTTGGAAGTGGTCGCCAAAATTCTGAAAGGGAAAAAGGTAAGTGTGGAGACACTTATTATTCCTGGATCTTCTGCAGTAGGGCTGGAAGCTGTCAAAAGAGGGTATGTTGAGATATTCATGGAAGCTGGCGCTACTTGGGCCTACTCCACATGTGGTGCATGTTACGGTGGTACTCTTGGACGCGTTGGTCCTGGAATGACCGCTTTGAGCACAACAAACAGAAACTTCATCGGAAGAATGGGTGGCGATAAAACAAGCAAAACATATCTTGCCTCTCCGGCAACCGCAGCCGCTTCTGCAATTGCAGGCAAGATCGTAACTGCTGGATATGGTGATTGAAATGAATGATGCAATAAATCTTTCTGAAATCAAGGGTAAAGCAATGAAGTTCGGTGACGGAATGAATACCGACATCATTATCCCATCACAATATCTTGAGGATTCCGATCCCAATGTATTCTGTAAATATGTAATGGCTGCTGTAAGACCAACGACATACGAAGAAATCCAACAGAGGGGAGACACAATATTTGTAGGGGGAAAAGATTTTGGATCAGGGTCTTCCCGCGAACAGGCTCCTGATGCAATTAAATATGCGGGCGTGAAGGCTGTGGTGGCTGAATCGTTTGCCTCTATCTTTTTCAGAAATTGTGTTAATGTAGGTCTTCCTTTGCTTGAAGTACCAGACATTACGTCTCATATTGATGAGGGAGATGAGATCATTGTCAATCTTGAGGAAGGGACTGTAACAAAGCTAGCAACTAATGAGGTTTTCAAAGGTGAAAAAATAGAGCCGTTTCTGCTCAACAAGTTAAGAAAAGGCGGTTTAATCCCTGAATTACGTGAATTTGTGAAGGAACATGGCTTAGATGTTCCACAGCAATGATGTACGAACGATTCCCGACAATTTTTAAAAGAAGAAAGACATAATAGGATTGCAATGTCTGAAGAGGTACCGAAACCAGACCCAAATGTTCCTAGCGCTGAGGCGCTCAATAAGGAAATTGAAGAGCTGAAATCCAAACTTTCTGCTGCAGAAAGCCAAATTGCAGAAAAAGATGCTAAAATAGCTGAATTAGAAGCCAAGGTCGGAGAGCTCGAATCTGCTAAAGCTAAAATCTCTGAACTTGAAAGTAAAGTCTCTTCTCTTGAATCTGCCCTCCAAGAAAAGGATGCAAAGATTGCTGAACTGGAAACCAAGGCAAATGCAGCAGAATCTGATGCCCAGAAACTTGCTGAATTGCAGGCACGCCTTCAAGAACTTGAGACATCTGCCAAGGAAAAGGATGCAAAGGTTTCAGATCTTGAAGGCAAACTTTCCTCTGTAGAGAGTCGAGCAAAGGAGATGGAACAGAAAACTGCTGAAATGCAATCTCAAGTTGAAGAATTCAAAAAAGAAATAGAGGCTAAAGAAAGTGAACTCCGTGAGAAGGATGCCAAGATCCAAGAACTTTCCGAGATTGCAGAACGTGCAAAGGCAACAGAAGGATCTGCCCAAGAACTGAAAGTGCTCCGTGTGCTTGCCAAGATATCCGATGTCTATGATATCTGGACAGTGCTCAATGACCAAAAACGTATTTCTGTCAGAAAATTGGCCATGCAGGCAGGCAGGAATATCAATTCCGTTCAAGAAATGGTCGAGGGTCTTGAGAAAGCAGGTTTAGTAAAATTTGAAGACAGTGATGAAGGAACTCTTGTTGTAATCGTCGAATGATTACAGCAAATGGGGTGTTTTTCCGCTTACCCTAGTTATATGGGATCTCAGATTGTTCTTGTTTATCCACTCGTCCACTTGACTTTGATCTTGTGGCAAAATTATCAATGTCTCTCCAATCATGGCCATAGTGACATAATGTTCTCCAATGCTCTCCAATGATGAAATTAGTCTTTGTACTCTCCTTGTTTGGAGGCCGCATGTTTTCATGAAACGCTTTCCGACAGTAAGAAGCTCCTCCAATGTAAGGGACTCACGATCTCTAAGTTCATCAACTGCCTTGATGCCAGCTTTTGTCACCAATTCCATCTGTTGTTCTGAGGTGAGAACATCCGCAGTTGACAATGGAGCAATAGGTACAATTATCAATTCTCTTCTTTCATCAAATGACTTTACCGTGGCAATTCCTGGAGCACCTTGGGTGATTCTGAGCTCAATTCCCTTGACTGATTGGCCCAAAACGGATCCTAGTCCCGTATGGTTTTTTGCATCAGCTATGTGTGCAATCTGAAGTAGTTCCATGTAACTTAATCCCGTTTCCAAATATTCATTCAAGGCAAGTGCAGTTCCTATAGCTCCTGCTCCGCTTGTTGAAAGGCCATGACCAATGGGCAGGCGAGATTGGTGTTCGACGGCAAATGTTCCTTCAGTATTTGTTCGAGTGAAAAATTCCTTCATCACCGTTTTGGTAACTTTTCCATCAATAGGTTCCCCATTAAATGTAACCGACATTTGGTCTGCTTCCATCAATGTTGTTGTCATTCCCGTCTCAAAATTGATTCCTCCACCAATGCTTCCCATTTCCAGCAGGTCCGTTTTTTGTTCAGGAACTGCAAAAAATAGGGTTGCATGTGTTGGCGCCCAAGCTGAGGCTTTATGTTTCATCCATACCTGTGCTGAATTCATTCCGTTTAAGGATTGCTTAAAGTTACCTTAACGGATATGGAATTCCAAGGTTCCTATTCCTTCAACTCCACAAACTACCTTGCTTCCTCTTTGAAGTGTCTGTTTCGGTTCCATATAGTACCCAACACCTGAAGGCGTACCTGTCAATACAATGTCTCCCGGATACAAGGTGATGGCCTCGGAAATGAATGTAAGCAATTGATCAATAGGGTATATCATTTGGCTGGTAACGGCTTCTTGACGTCTTTCTCCATCAACATCAAGCCATATCCTGAGATTTTTCGGATTTTGGATCTCATCTGCTGTCACAATCCACGGTCCAATCGGCAGGCTTTGATCAAAGGCTTTCCCTCGTGTCCATTGTTTCTCAGACTTTTGAACGTCCCTTACTGTCAAATCATTTGCCACTGTGTATCCAAAGATAGAATCCCATGGATCACTTCCCCTTTGCATCTCTTTACCTATAATGACTGCCAATTCCACCTCATAGTCCAGATACTTTCCATGTTTTGGGAAATCAATCGATGTTTTGTGCCCCACCATGTTTGAGGGGTATTTTGAGAATAATAGTGGTTTTCCTTCAGGGGTCTTCCCTTGCTCAGTAATATGTTCCATGTAATTTCGACCGATACAGATGATTTTTCCCGGTCTAGATATTGGTGGAAGCCATTCGATGTGCTTCGAAATATCTATTGGATCGGAAAGTTTTACCTTCTGCAAAAAATCATCTTCTAGAAGAAACCGTTCAATACCCAAATCATTTCTTACTTGATCCTCAATCAGTTTAACTCCGTCCTTCTCATGGATTGAATAGAATTCCTTACCATCGATCCTTATTCTTGCAATTTTCATATCTAAACGGATTGGCCGTAATTAAAATAAATTTAGGAAACGGCAGTCAATATTGGGGATAGGATTACAAAATTATATGTGAGATGAGCCAATATGGGAAAAAGAATGGATCCCGTCCTTTTTCTCAGCAGTACTAGGATTATTCCAGATGCAAAGGCGTTTACCATGGATGTTATGGATGTGAAATGTAAAATTCCAAAAAGAATTGATGTAGTTACCATGGCAGTTGGCATATCCCCTCTTTTTTCGATGAAATCCAGAAGAAATTCCCTAAAAAACAATTCCTCTACAATGACCGAGATGGAGACCATTACTGCCAATATTCCTATTGAAAGCTGAGTGATGAACGGCTGAATCGGAATCTGTTGTTTTTCATCGACAAAAAGGATTAGCAGAGTTCCTGCTATAAGCAACATTGCAATTACTGCCAAACATGTTTCAAGGAGAGCCTTTCCTTTTTCTTTGGTGGGCACTATCCCCAATCCATTGAAATTGAAGTAAACCAATGGGATAATAACTGGAATTGTTGCTGAAAGAAAAATTTGACCGAGAACCTCACCTGTAAGGAAGAAAAATACCCCACTAAAGGCAGGAAGAACGATCCATCCTGCAAATGTAAGGACTGACGCCAAAAACACCCCTTTAATGTTTTCAGACAATGGAGAAGAGAGTGTTTCAATATCCATGTCATCCAAGGACTTCACTCCCAACAGCAGAAATATCATTGAGATGGATAGGAACACGAAAATGAATGAAATTGAGGTTGTCGTCAATGAATTGGTGGTAATGATTGAAGAAACAGGAATGGTACCCACTGCAAAGGTGATGCCATAAAATATAATCAGATTGATGAAATTTGTAAGGTCCTCTTCATTATCGGAAGGGTTGAGGAGAAAAATTGCAAGGACTGTACATGTCAATGCAAAGACGGTTACCGCCAGGATTCCCGCAATTCGCACTAAATCTTTGATTGGAGCATAATCAATCATCCAAAGGGTTGCCATAATAAGTGCAAATATCGGAATCTCAAGAGAAATCATCTGAAGCAATTTTGAAATTACAAACTTTACTGGACCGCTTGGGGAAGACTTGACAATTTCAAGGAAACTCTTGTGTTGAACTGTAAAACTGGCCGCTTCAATGAAAACAACGGTTGATCCCGAAATGATAAGGGTGAATAACAATATTCCATTTTCAATCTCACCACTGAAACCTGTTGCAGTCCTAAATAATCCTCGGCTTGAAAGAGCAAAGAGCATGAAAACAGTGACTGCAATTCCCATAGTTAGACGCGAGAGGTTTTCAACATCACGCAACGATGCATAGAGCTGGCTCTTGTACATCTTCCGTAGAGATGGATTAGGAATTATTCTCAATGCCTTCTCAAAAATCTTTTTTGGTGTTGAGGAAACAACTGTAGTGGTATTGGAGGAGGCAATGCCTTCCCAATCGTAAAGCCTGTCCGCAAACTTTATTCCCAGAAAAATGAGGAAAATGACCATCCCCGACAAAATTCCGATTGCATTTGTGGCTTTCAATCCAATTTGCACTCCATAAATACCTTCAACAATTATGGAGGCAGCAAGTACAAACGGAAGGAATTCAATCCATCCAAGATTCCCTCCAGTTTCAGTTACATCCAGCAAATATCTGAGGAGAGGAAGGGATACAATCATTGACAACGATATAAAGAGGGTTACAATCGCCCGTGCAGTTTCGGTTGTCCGACGTGCAACCAGTTTGAAAATGAATGGGGTCAATAACGTTCCTCCCAAGAGTCCGATAAGAATCAACAAAACCAACCCCACAAAAACATATGCGGTGACAATCAATGGTGATCTATTTGAAATCCCTGTAAACGGAAGGAGGGAAACTGTTCCAACAAGGGTATAAAATGGGAGAAAAAACACAAGGTTTGCCAATGAATTTCCCAATAACAGTTCAGATGCTTTGACTGGGCTTGCCAATGCTACTTCTCTTCTTGATTGGGCACTTCCATCATAAACAGATCGACCTAATGGGCTGACGAATGGTCCAAACAGGGTGAAGAATGAAAACATTGCAATGATGGAAAAAAAAGTTCCGATTGGCGGAGCAATTTGATCCTCCAAAAGTGCATTGTTCTGAAGGTAATCTATCAAGACCCTCAGAAAGAAAGAAAAAAATATCACTCCCGAAAAGAATAGGATTGGTATCCATTTTCTGATTTTTCTGAATTTGGCCGTGGTGGTATAGTATTCCGCCTTGAACACTGCAATCCAACGTCTTCTGTTCATTTCAATCACCTTTGAAGAACCTCAAATATGCTTCCTCTGGTGAAGGGGAATCTCCAATAAAGTCATTCACATTACCGATGAATCTGATTTCTCCCTCATTGATGATTGCTATGGAATCACATAGCTCGACAACATTCTCTAAAAGATGAGTTGCAATAATGATCAACTTTTCATCTTTTTTATATTGCCTGATGATTTCTTTCACTTTTATCTGTGCAACAACATCGAGATTCGCCATAGGTTCATCGAGAAGAAGAACCTTAGGATCATGAATCAAAGCCGCAATTAATGCTACCTTTTGCTTTTGCCCCTTGGAAAGCGTTTCTATTAAACGATCTCGCAATCCATAAATACTGAGTTCCTTTGAAAATTTGGTGAATCTTTCCAAAATCAGGTTATCTTGAACGCCATAGAGTGCTCCTATGAATTCGATGTATTCCCAGACACTGAGTTTTTCAAAAAGAGCGGTTTCTTCCGGGAGGAGTCCGGTAATTGCTTTCACATTTGATCTATTGGCTTTCAAATCGTAGTCATAAAGTCTTCCTTTTCCATTTGTGGGTCTCATAACACCTGATATTAATCGTATCAATGTGGACTTCCCTGCACCGTTAGGACCTACCAAAGCAATGATCTCACCACTTTTCAATCTCAATGTCACGTTCTTGAGAGCCCATGTTTCACCAAATTGTTTGGATACATTAACCATTTCAAGCGCCATTCGGGAAGATTGCAATTGCACTGATCTATTTTCATTTCCAAAATTATTAAGAATCACTTATGACCAACCTACCATGCTTTCTATGTTCAACGTTTCTCCCAACTTTTCTGTAAATATTTCAATTAAAATTGCGCATTTTCATTTTGACCTTAAATTATACCCTTTTCTTTTCACTACTTCGCGCTCATTTTTTCAAGATTTACACGCGAAATTTCGTTCCTCCTCTCTTCTGAGAATTTGCAGGAATCAACGCCTGAGACATCATCCATAAATCCTCCAAAGCTATCTGGAAAAGAGATTCAATCTCATGTAAATTCTAAATACTTATATTCAAGGAATCCATAATAAATTTAGAATTAGAGGCGGCTAAAACGCCGAAAGGAAAGGTTTGGGGCTTATGTTAAATCAAATTTTCAAACGAGATGCTGAGGGGATTCCCACCATTAAACTGGTCATTTTCGGACCATCCTTGGCAGGAAAGACCTCGCTTTTGTCTATATATTCCATTCTAAAAAAGGTGGAATCTCCTGAACAAGTATATTCCGATCTCAAAAAAATTGAGGATCCAAGTGGTCGGACTGCATTGTTTGATCAATCTGTGTTCGAATTGCCCAAAGGTCAAGGAACCACTCTTCCCCTCATGAGATATGCGCTTTACTCCGTAGCGGGTCAGGATAGATACAAGGAAACTAGGAAAGTGGTTCTGAGAGGAACAGACGGGCTAATGATAATGCTTGATCCTTCAATTGAACAGTATGATTCCAACAAGGCTTCTCTTCAGGAGCTAGTTGAGCTCTTGGGTGATCAGCTGAAAAATGGAGACCTGCCTTGGATCTTGGTGATAAATAAAATCGATCTCCCTCCTGAGCAAAGATCAAGTACTGAAGATATCCTTAAACTCATGATTGATGTTGGTCTTGTTGAAAATATTGGGGAAGCGTATCAACGATTGCATGAAATGTCATGTCTCCAAGCACGTGATGATCTTTTGGCAATGCCGAAACGGTCTGATTGGAAAGAACTTTTGGACACCAGTGGCAGATTGAGAAAAGATGCTCGACCCCCTTCAGTTGTCAAGGCGGCCCTTCCTATTGAACACTTAACGAGGATGGTCATTGAACATAAGATCAGAAAAATCAAGGAACAAGTCAACAAACGATAATTATATCTCCACCTCTCTCCTTTCCGTCAAAATTGTTAGTGGTTTGTTTTCAAATTTGAAAATCCCTGTTTCAATAACTCCTGGTATCAATTTTACTTTCTTTTCAAATTCAATCAGATCTATTTCCTCGTAATGGACATCTATTATCCAATTGCCATTGTCGGTATGAAAGGGAATTCCATGGGATGTCATTCTCACCATTGTTCTTGTCACTTCTTCCATTCCATCTAGCTTTTCCTTGATGAAAAGATGAGCGAAAGGCAGGACTTCAATCGCTATTGGATAGCTCGGTTTTTCAACCCATTTTCTTTCCTCAGCGACAACAATGATTCTTTTTGCCACTTCCCATAAGATTTTTTCCCGGAATAGGGCTCCTCCACCTCCTTTGATAAATAGTTTTCTGTCTCCAATGATTTGGTCTGCTCCATCCACAAGTATTCCAATTTCCTTAGCATAATTGATTTCACTTGTTCCTGCTTTTGCCAATTGAATTGAGGTACTTGATGATCCAGAAAGACATTTTTTTATGTCTAACTGATCTATATATTCCAATACACAATTTACTGTTGATCCACTGCCGAATCCTGCTTCAGAAATCCCATTGAGGTAATTCAATGTTTTTTTTGCGATTATCTTCTTCGCATTCACAATTTTTTGATTTTCCTCTTCTATTTCATTCTATCTCTTATTGTTCATCCTCATTGATATACTTCTTCAATCTTGCTAATTCCTTTAACATATCCATTCTTAAAGCTGCAATGCTTGTTGTTTTTGCAAATTTTGATTCATCTGATTGTGGTTTTGGCATCATCGGTTGCTCCGCAGAAGGAATAACTGGTTTATTCACTTTAGGTGGTTCTGGTGATGGAATAGATGATCTGGAAGGTGGTTG
>CAZYCQ010000038.1:0-31090 GCA_964645535.1 uncultured archaeon
TCGGATTTGGCAGAATTATAGAGGAGGTCGGGCTGTCCAGAATGATTGAAGAGGTCGGGCTGTCCAGAATGATTGAAGAGGTCGGGCTGTCCAGAATGATTGAAGAGGTCGGGCTGTCCAAGGTGATTGAAGAGGTCGGGCTGTCCAAGGTGATTGAAGAGGTGGGATTGGAAAAACTTTTGGCGGAACTTAGCACTGAACAGAAAAAAATGCTGAAGGAACTACTTGATTCATAATTAACGCATGTTTATTTATGCAAGTTTGAGTAGTTACATGTAGAAATTGAATGGGAAATGCAGTGATCCACTCTTCTGAACGTTTTCAGATCGAGGAATCTTGTTGTATCTTCTTTTTTTTGAAAATCACCATTCTTGAAGTATAAGTGGAAATATAACGATGTCCAGAATCAATGGATGCACTATCATCAAAGGACGTTGGGGGAAGAAAGGTAAGACATACTTTAGAAAGTCCGCAGTTTTGAGTAATTAACGATAGAATTCTAAAAAAAGTGGTTTATGCATCTTGCCTTATCCATAAAATTATTTTGAATTTTGAAGTTGGAAAAATTGAATGAGCGAGTTCCCTACCAATCTTGGCAAAAAATGAGATACAGAAGATTGTTGGATCTAGAATCTGGTGCATTAATTGCTGTCCCACTGGATCACGGATTTACGTTACCACCAATTCAAGGGGTCAACAGGCTCAGCAAAACAGTTGATTCGGTTTCCAAGGATTTCTTAAAACGCATGTATCACAGTGGGTTCAAGGAGCAGCCATAGCAAATGTTATTGCACAATTTGGTGCGCTTAGTGCGTCTGGAGGGGCAACGGCAGTCTTAAAAGCAGCACAGATAATTGCAATAGTGATGAGTGTATTATGGTGGCTGGCTGGTACTTGGAGTGACCTGACGGACGAGGATGATGTCGCAAATATGCCTTCGTTTATTTGGGGTTAATGCTATTAATTCATGGGGGAGAATACTATTATGCAATATTTTCGTAAAGACCACCATGGGTTCAATCATTGCCCGTTAGTAGGAAGGATTATCGTTTGCTAATAAAAAATTGGACAGCTCTGTCAGTTGATGACTGGTTTGTCCATTTTTATTCCTGCACGGGAACAGTTGCCCAATCTGCAAACAAAGCTTGGTCGTTGAGAATTGAGGTATCTATACATGTCCTTTCACCCGATATCCGTACGATAATCCAATAGGTTCCCTTCAATCATCATGCATGACATTGCAGCATAGCCCTTTTGTCTTGCCTTAATTATAGTGGAACCATCTGCGGTAAGGAAAAACAGCCGCCCGCCATTTGCAACAGGCTGTGTATCCTTTTCCGCCAAATCTACCAAAAAAATTCCACGTTATCGTTTATCTGATCCCAACCAAGCAACCGTCTACCCTTTACCTGAGAATAGTCCACAGAGTCATCGAAGGAGGCACCTACAAGGCAAATTCGGATTTTTCCATCAAAACGGACAGTTGGGCTGGTTAGTATGCTCTTCAAGCAAGATTCGATGAGAGATAAGTAATCATTTTCTAGACGGGGTAACATCGCTTGACATTCTGGATCACCCTACCGAGCGAAGGGCTAGCTGCGGTCACCAAAATGCAAAAACGAACCTCAAAGATTTGGAGGCAAAAATTGTTGATCTAATAGTTGATCAATTGGGGAGCTTCAAAAGACCAATAAAAGTCCTGTTCTTAGATCAGTTACCAAAGACGGTATCTGGAAAGCCCATTCGGAACCAGATCGCACCCCTTTTCCTTAATAAATAGGTAGATGTATGAAGAATCAGCACAACTGCTGTTTCGTCAAATTTACTCAACCCATAAAATTATTTAAGGAAAGTTTCTGAGGACTCTTGTATGCGATTTGACCTGCCCAATGTTGGAAAGCAACTTCGATTTAGAAGATTGGTAGATCAAGAATCAGGCGCAATAATAGCAGTTCCAATGGATCATGGGTTTACACTGGGTCCAATTAAGGGGGTCGACCGAATTGCGGCAACAGCTGAGAAAGTCTACCAAGGGGGTGCCAGTGCCGTAATTGTCCATAAGGGCAATGTAACCCAATTGGCGAACGTCCCAAACTTAAGAGGGCTGATGATCCACATTTCAGCGTCAGTCAGTCTTTCACCCCATTCTGCTCAGAAAGTCTTGACTGCCAGTGTGGATGAGGTAGCAAGGTTGGGAGCCGATGGGGTCTCGGTTCATGTCAACATAGGTGCAACAGGAGACAAAGAAATGATCTCCGACTTGGGGATGGTAGCCGATGATGCCAATGCCCTAGGATTGCCGTTGTTGGCAATGATGTATGCCAGAGACGATAATGGAACTGATGACACGTCCGCAGAAACCTTGGCTCATATTGCAAGAATTGCACAGGAAGCGGGAGCCGACATCGTTAAGATCAATGCCACAGCAGATGGGAAGCGGTTTGACGAGGTAACACAGGGAATAGACATTCCGATTGTGATTGCAGGAGGTGCAAAGGCAGATGATTTTCAAGGCTTTCTCAACACTGTTGAACAATGCATCCTGCAAGGAGCTTCAGGTATTTCAATCGGAAGGAATATCTTCCAAGCAGACGATCCAGCAACAGCCACTGCTAAGGTCGTTGAGGTTGTCAGAAAAGCGATGAAGGAGAGAACATGAAAGTCATTATTGATGGAAGGGAACTTGCCCAATCCGAAAAGGAGCGACTTATGGAAGCTTACGGAAAACAGATAGATTATGTGATCGTCAACGATTGCAAGGAAGATAATTGCCTGAGCATGCATGGCAACAATTTCGTCAATAAGGACGGAACAACAGTGGGATTGGAATTTCCAATTGAAACGGAAAAGGATATGCAAAGGGTCATGAAAATGGACATTCCAGAAGGGATTGAATTTATTGTTTTCAGAACCTCGGATTGGCAGATTATCCCACTTGAAAACGTTATTGCCAAATTCCATGATGCTGCAGTCATGGTAGGGACGCCTGTTGGCTCTGTAGATGAGTTGAAGCTTGCATCAACAATATTGGAGATAGGAGTAGACATTGCCCTAGTTGAAGGATCGATCTCGGTCATTGAGGAAATTGTTGCATGGATCTCTGGAAAACAAAAACAACACATGAACCTAGAAAGACTTGAAGTCAAAGACATTGTGAAAATCGGATCTGCAGATAGGGTCTGTGTGGATACTTGTGCAGTCCTGAGAAAAGGTGAGGGACTTCTCATAGGAAATACCAGCAAACTGTTTGCCTTGATCGAAGCGGAAGTTGATGAGACAGGTTATGTTGCAGCAAGACCGTTTCGGGTGAATGCAGGAGCTATTGCGGCATATGTCCTAAATTCAGAGAAAACCAACTATCTTTCAGAATTGAAAGCAGGGTCAAAAGTGATGATTGTTGCCAAAGATGGAACCACAAGGGAGGAACTGGTATGCCGAGTCAAAATAGAACGGAGACCCATGGTTTTGGTCAAACTCAAATGTGGCGAGAATGAGGCACCAGTAATTGTTCAAGATGCTGAAACGGTCCGGTTCGTTACTCCTGACGGAGCGGTCAGTGTGAAAGATCTTGAAACAGGAATGGTCGTGTTGGGATCTTCACAGCAAAGGGGAAGGCATTTTGGGATGGAAGTTGATGAATTCATTGAAGAACACTAGGGTTGCTGCCATTATAACAAATCCAAAAGACGCAGAAACCTATAGTCGGGCAAAGGACATACTGCTTGAGTTCAGAATAGATCATTACCCTCCATTCATAGACAACAACAAATTTCCAGAAAATGCCATACTTACGTATAGAAGCGAAGAAGAAGGGGGAAAAGGAGAAAACGACAGCAAGAAAAGAAAAAGGATATTGCGAAAGCTATTGGATATTCCCCTTGCAATGGTGGATTTTGAAATCCGTAGGGACATTGATTTGCTTGAAGAATTCATACGGAAAGGAGGGGAGCCTGAAAGAGTAATTCTCTCAGCACATGATTACAGCGGTAAGATGGAAAGGACTGTCAAGACATACAAGAAACAAATTGAAGAAATTCATTCAAGATTTCCGGATTTATGTGAACATGCAATACATAAATTTGTTGGGAAACCAGAAGACAGTCTTGACCTTTTCCTTGGCATTGAGCAATTGAAGGAGTTGAAAAAACGAGTTGTGCTTGGAATCGGCAAAATAGGAGAACCAAGCCGAACACTTTCAGTTGGAAACCAGTTCATATTTGGAACTATTGACAAAATTCCAGGAATAATGGATTTGGAAACACTGACCAGAATTCATGGATGCGAAAAACCTTTTTTCACCGGCCTTATAGGAAAGACCTTGGCACATTCACTTTCACCGACCATTCATTCCCTTTTGTTTGATGAAATAGGTCAATGCGGCTATTATCACTTATTTCCGATAAAAGAAGAAGAAAGAGTGTATCCTTTTATCGAATATGCCAAAACATATGAGGTCAAAGGGCTCAATGTCACCTTCCCATATAAAGAAATTGCAGCCAGAATTGCGGACATCAAGGCACCGGAGGTAGTTGAATGTGGAGCGGCAAATACTTTGAAAATTGATGACAGTACCGTAAGTGCATTCAATACAGACATATCGGGGTTTACAGCCATGCTCAAGAACAATAGACTGGACAAGGTCGATTCCGTCCTTGTTGTAGGAGCAGGAGGGGCTGCAAAAGCAGTCTGTGTTGCATTGATGCAACTTGGAATTGAGGTATTTGTATACAATAGAAGCAAGGAACGCTTATTGACCTTCCCAAAACGGGTGAAGGACTACATCACATATGTTGAGGAGACCAGAAAATTAGATGCAGATGTATATATCAATACGACACCTGTGGGCATGAATGGAAAGGGATCTCCTACAGAGTTTGCACCATTTCCAGAAAACATTGAGGTGGCAATTGATATCGGGTATTCACTTACCAAAACCGGTCTCATCAAAACGGCGGAAATTAAAGGAATCAAGACACTTGATGGAAAGGAAATGCTATTTCATCAGGCAGTAGATACATTTGAAATATGGACAGGTGCCTCGATCAACCGAGGAAAGCTATTGAAGAAATGGTTAATGGAGGTCTCTAGATGAGAAAAACATCAGAAACAATTGGAGGAGCAGTGACAATCCTGAATGCAACACTTACAGGGATTGGAGCAGCAATGGGCATTTTAGAATTTTCCAAAATCAATATCGAGGAGAATAAAGGCATCATGTTTGACATCTTTCCACCCATAAGTGATGGAAGACTCCTTGAGGCATGCCTTTCTGTGTTTGCGGAACGAACAGGAATTGTGCCAAACGACATCAAGATAACCACAGAAAGCCCATTTCCTCCCGAAAAGGGGTTAAAGACCTCGAGTGCCATCTCTACGGGAGCCATAAAGGCATTGGCTGATTACTACGAGGTGGAGATCCCCATTGAAAAGCTGTTGGAATACAGTGCAGAAGCTTCAATCAATGCAGGGGTATCCTTGACTGGAGCATATGATGATGCAGCAGCCTGTTATTTCGGAGGAGTGGCCTACACCGATAACAACAAGAAAGAAATACTGTCATTGATGAATTCTCCAAAAGGTTTTGACATCATTCTACTTGTCCCACCAGAAAGTCTTCCCAAAAATAAGGTGAACGTTGAAAAAGTTGACAAGGTGTTGGTAAAAGAGGCTATGGAAGCTTTTGAGAAACGAAAGCTTTTCGAGGCAATCTACTACAACACACTGGCGTTTGGGCAGGTTCTTCTCCCCAATTTCGAGCATGTTGAAAGATTGGAAGCATTGGGAGCGGAAATTGTCGGTCTCAATGGAACCGGGCCATCTTTATTTGCATTCATCCAGCCAAGCAAATCAGAACAATTCATTGAATTGGTTGAAGCCACAGGGCACTACACAACAATCAAAACGAAACCTAGACCATTGACCAAAAAAGGTCTGGAGGTATACTATAATGTTGACAATCCGTAAATCACGGCTTGAAGGGGAGGTTGTCCCTCCTCCAAGCAAGAGTGTAACTCATAGAGCCTATATCATAGCTTCTCTTACCGCAAATGGAAGTAAAGTGAAAAATCCCTTGCATTCAGAGGATACAGATGCCACATTTGCAGTTCTTGCGAAAATGGGGATGAAAAGCAAGACCAGTGAAAATACGATAGTCATTGACCAACCCATTCGAAAAGGAGCCGGAGAAGCAGATTGCCGTAATTCAGGAACAACACTCAGATTGTTGACTGCCGTTAATGCAGCGTTTCCTGAAAAAACCATTCTGACAGGCGATGATTCCCTAATCACCCGCCCCATTTCCGATTTGGTTGATTCACTTCATCAATTAGGGGCGGATATCAAAACAAGGAATGGATTCCCACCAGTCATCATTGAAAGGCCAATCGCAAAAGAAAAATTTGAGTGTACCCTCAATCCCAGCAAAAGTTCACAATTTCTTTCAGCACTGTTGATATTGGGGGCAATAAAGGAAAATGGAATCCAGGTTTCATTGGAAGGAACCTTCCCCTCCCGGCCGTATGTGGCAATGACTGTCCAGATGCTTTCAGAAGCAGGGGCTAAGATAAATACAAAGGAAAGGGTGTTTGAGATCATCAAGCCACTACCACAAGAGCCGGTTGAATTCAATGTCCCTGCAGATTTCAGTTCAGCCGCATTTTATATTGTGGCTGGAGCATTGCCGGGCAATTCCATCATGATAAAAGGAATTGACAGGAGATATCCTCAAGCAGATTCAGCGATAATCGATCTTGTCAGGAGATTCGGTGCAGATATAGAAGAAACCCCAGAAGGGATCAGAGTATCCCACCATGAACTCGTTCCGCAGGAAATTGATCTTGCAGATTCTCCAGACCTCTTTCCCATTCTTGGAGTTTTAGCAGCATTTACAGAAGGCAAGACTACAATTTACGGAGCATCACACTTGAAATACAAGGAAACCAATAGAATTAAGACCACGGGAGAATTGGTAAGAAAGCTTGGAGCCTCTTTCGTCGAAAACGAGGATGGTGCAATAATTGAAGGGAGATCAACCTTACAAGGTGGAGAAATCGTAGATTCCTATGGCGATCATAGAATCGCCATGGCCGCAGCAATTGCAGCAACCCAAGCGGAAAGAGGTTTGAGGATACGCAATTGGCAAGCAGCTAGCGTTTCCTACAGGGATTTCTATCTACACCTGAAGGCAATAGGAGGAAAAATCAAGGAGGAATGATAATGAACGTATTCGGAAACATCTACAAAGTGATGCTCATTGGATCATCACATGGAAATTTGGTCGGGGTTGTCATTGACGGAGTTCCGCCGGCAGAGGAGATCAACATTGATGAAATCGAACAAGATCTACGTCGACGGGCACCCGGTCAATCAAAGGTTACCACCCAAAGAAAGGAAAAGGACAAGCTGATCATAGAAGCAGGAATATTGAACGGAAAGACAACCGGAGAGCCAGTTGTGGCATTTGTCAGAAACAAGGACATTGATTCATCCTATTATGATGAGATTAAGGAAACACCAAGACCAGGTCATGCAGATTATCCGGCTTTTGTCAAATACAAGGGAGCAAATGATTACCGAGGGGGAGGAAGGTTTTCAGGAAGAATGACGATTGGACTGGTAATTGCCGGATCTATTGCCAAACAAATCCTGAGAAGGCGAGGTGTCAAATTCATTGCCTATACAAAGGAAATAGGAGGAATTCTTGCACCGCCAGATTCATCCGCATTGTCGGAAAGTTTCATTTATTCTGACGAAAACATTGTTAGAGTGGCAAACAAAGACGCCATCAATCCAATCGTACAGGCCATTATGGATGCAAAGAAGCAAGGAGATAGTCTGGGGGGAGTGGTTGAGTGTCAAATTTTGGGACTGCCCGTCGGTGTGGGCGAACCGATATTTGATTCAATAGAATCTTCGCTCGCACATATTGCCTTCAGTATTCCAGCAACCAAGGGGATAGAATTTGGATCCGGTTTCCAAGCGGCTAGAATGAAAGGGTCTGAACACAATGACCCCTTTGTCGTTGAAAACGGAGAGGTAAAGACAATCACCAACAATGCAGGAGGCATTTTGGGCGGTCTTTCCAATGGCATGCCAGTAATTTTCAGGATTGCCTTCAAACCGACATCTAGTATCTCGAAAAAGCAACAGACCATCAATAAGCAAACGGGAGAACTTACGGAATTGAAGGTAAGAGGACGGCACGACCCATGCATAGTCCCTAGGGCAGTACCCATCGTGGAAAACTCGGCAGCCATTGTTATGTTGGATTTAATGTTGATGGGAGGATTTTTTGGAGGAAATTGAAATGAATTGCATAGTTTTAGGAGGAACAGGTCTTATTGGTCAGCAGTTTATCAGAATGTTGGCGGAGCATCCCATATTTGAATTGGAGACAATTTTTGCCTCGAGCAGATCTGCCGGAAAAAGATTAGGGGATATTTGGAGACTACCAAGTTTTGATTGTCCAAAGGAATATCAGGACATGGAAATCCAAGCCCTAGATGAAGTCTTTGATGCAGATGCACGCATTTGTTTTTCTGGCCTTCCTTCGAACGTGGCAGGAGAGTTGGAACATAAATTGCGAATGGAAGGAAAGGCAGTTTTCAGCAATTCATCTGCTCACAGGATGGATGAGGATGTTCCAATTCTTATTCCGGAAATTAATGGAAATCACATAGAAGTCATAAAACGTCAACAGGAAAAATTAGGAACAGAAGGATTCATCGTGACAAATTCAAACTGCTCAATTTCCGGAGTGGCAATGTTTCTACATTATGCAAGGAAAGCAGGAGAGATCACCGATGCCGTGGTCAGCACCTATCAGGCAATATCAGGTGCAGGATTCAAAGGATTAGCCAACCCTGATTTCAAAGAGAATGTGGTACCCTTCATCAAACTAGAAGAGGAAAAAATGATTCTAGAGGGTCAGAAGATTCTTGGAGACATTTCCGAAAATCTTGAGTTCAGACCATCAAACATACGTTTCCATCCAAACTGTGCAAGGGTAAGCTCGGTTGATGGTCATCTTGCATCGGTCACACTGTTTCACGGCAAGCTTGAAAAAGGGGTCAGGGAGATCCTAGAGGAGGCAGAATCCCCCCTAAAAGGGGAGGCCTACCATGTGGCACCTCATCCCCCAATCATAGTTCTGGATGAGGAAGACAGACCTCAACCAAAATTGGATTCACTATTGGGTCAGCCACATACCTCTAGAGGGATGGCAGTTCCAGTAGGAAGAATCAGAAATGAAGAACGGGTCACCAGAGCATTCGTGTTGGCTCATAACACCATTCGAGGAGGAAGTGGTGGATCTATCCTCAATGCAGAACATGCACTTGCAAAAAGATTGATTTGACAAAATAGCAACTAATCTAAAAATTTGAGCCGATAACCAATAATAGACAATATTTTTGACCAAAATGGAAAAAATCAAACATTATTTAAGGAAAAATATTAATATTTTTATGGGGGGGGGAATTATGCATTCATATAAAATAATTTCGTGTATAAAGTTGTGGATAATTGTGGGACTAATGATTAACCCAAACGCACTTTTGATTGGAGAAACTACGACTTTCTTAGATCATGAAAGAAAAACTAGTGGCAGGATGGTCAATGATTTTCAACAACTAAACCTAAATAATATTGAACAAGAACCTACCTTGCTCCAAAACAATAAGATATCTTCACAGGCAATAACAACCTTTTCGAGTTCACCTTTCTTTTCACCCCATCAATACGGAGGGGTGGATAATGATTTCAGTAACGACAAGGCATTTTTTCTTACAAAAGAAGGAACCTTTTTTCCAAAAAAATCATATTCAAAATTAGCATTTTTCACACCACGTGCCGATTTCATCAAAGCTAGAATTTTGGCAGTTAATGAGGTTACCGGACGGGTTCTGAGGGTATATCAGGGTTCAGACCCAAATAACTTGGAATTGGAATACCAAACAATAGTTCGTCCGAATCAAGAAAATTTTGTTTCGATTAACTTTAACACTCCCCTCACCAACTTGTACGTCGTCTTTGAAATTTATTTCGGGAACTACGCTGAAAGGGCATGGATGCTGGAATGGGTCTACTTTAAGAATGATACCCGTAGCAACTATCAGCAATTTTTCCCATTGGACTATCGTTCAAAAATTGAGACTCAATTTATTGGCGGGGAAGCAACCCTTCTTTCATTTGATCTGGAACAATATTTAGACACATATGATCGTCTGGTATCAGTATATGTGGACGGAATTTTAAAAATACCAGAAACAAAAACAATTAATGGAAAAATGAGCATTTCTAGTTTTTATTTAGGCAATTATATCGAAAGAAGCATTCATAATCTAACCATTCAAATTCGATCGGGAAGTTACATGGAATTCGGTTGGGCTTTGAAATCGTTGCGTATCAATTATCTAGGGGCTTATGTCGAGATTGACCAAATGGAAGGATATAGTGTTTCAACAGACATATTCGACTATATAGAAGACTATTTTGAAACAAATGGATACGAACGTATCAATATTTTCCTTTCTGACACGTCCCTCCCAGTTATTGAGAGAACATCGGCTGCAAATTTAAGAAACTATTACGAAACTTATTCCTTAAAAAATACGCTTACAAAACATCGGTATGTATTGTTAGGAAAATATGCCGACAGTTCTGGAGCTTTAGGGTTTGTACCGGTATCAAAGGATACGGATAATTATTACATTGCAAACTATGCGTTTATTGCCATACAGGAAATTAAGGATTTGAGGAAATTGCCAAGTGGTTGGAAATGGTTCTTCTACTCAAATGATAAGGAAAACATTATGAGTACCATAATGCATGAATTGGGTCACACGCTTGGTATTGTGAAAATTCGAAATGGAGGGGAATACTATGAATGGGGAAACAGGGATGATTCTGTAATGAATACATTGAACTTAGATAATTCTCGACCCTACCCTTATTATTCCCAATTTTGGTGGACAGGAGATGGAAGATGGTGGGACTTGAGAACCCAATTTGATGCCACCACAGTGGTAAAACCAATTGGAGAGGTTGAAGTATGAAGAAAAAACAATTCCTCGTCCCTTTTCTCATTCTCACCATCTTTTTTGGAATTTCAATGCCTGCATCTGTAGGTCTTGATAAACGTCCCCTTAATCTACGTTCACAGGTGGCAATTTGGGTAAATGGAACAGACTTGGCCATTAGCATTGGCGCGGATCTTGAGCCTGCAATGTATTTGTGGAATGCAACGGATGGGATGGCGGTTGATACTCCAAAGGTTAGGTTTTCAATCCCTCCGCGATCCTATATCCTCGATCTTAACCCAACTGGAACAGCATCAGTGGGAGGTACAACAGAGGTCATCATGTGGAAATTTTCAGATAGCTCCGTTAAAAAACTTCCAATATATGAATCTCTTAATGTTAGCAATATTCTCTTCACTTCAGTGGCATGGGGGGACAATATCTATTTGGGAACTGATGGATTGGGATATAGTATCCAACAGGACGCCAATGAGCCTGTTCAGTATCTGACCAATGAATCAGAAAGTGTGGTTCTGCAATTTGATCCCACCGACCTCCAATTGACAGGCGTATTCAATGTCGGCAGCGCAGTTACCTCTCTTGAAGCATTAGCAGATGGTGGATTGGCTATAGGACTAAAGAATGGTTCTCTTCTTGTTCGAGACAATGAAATATTTTCTAGCTATTCTTACAAATCTACAATCAACGTGATCAAATGGCAAAACAATGCACTTTATGTTGCAGAGGGAAATAGGGTTCATATAATTGATAATGAAGATGTTCAAACAATACAAACTCGAAATGAGATAACTGCAATGGTTCCCTCACCTGATGGTCAAAAAATCGCAGTGGGATATACCAATGAGACAGTTGATGTCTACTTTCTTAATAACACAATGCTTTGGTCTAAATCATTTGGACATTTTGAAGTGTTTCAGAACCCGATTACATATCTCGATTGGAAAGACGATAAACTGCTTATCTCAAAAAAACTCGAAATGGCTACATCCCATGATGCAAATACAGGAACCCTTCTTTCGCAAATTGGAATAGATACCAATATTACCATAATGGCTTTAGAAAACCATTCTTCGAATAATGAAATCACGTATTATCCCAATCTTTTCTTTGCAATCATTTTCATCTTGATAAACAAACGAAACAAAAAGTTACGGGTTGAAAGGAGTTAAGGAAAAAAATTAGCGACTTGTTCAAAAACTCCACTCAATCTTAAAAAGACCATATTTATCAAGGTATATGGACAATTACATTCAAATGATCAAAAACGAAATTGAAGATCTACATACATTTTTCATGAATTGGTTCAATGGGAAACTAAGTGATGAGCAATTTATCAGAGTTGAGCAAGCCTTGGATAAAAATTTCGAATTGATTACCCCGCGAGGAGAGCATTTCAGGAGGGATGAGATAGTGGATCTGATTAGAAAAGCAAAAGCAGGAGACCCCTTGAGAAAGATATGGACAGAATTTATTTCCTGCAAGAAATTTGGGGAGATTGTGGTTGCTCTTTATTATGAATTCCAAGATTTGGGAGATAAACAGACTAAAAGATTGAGCACGGCAATTTTCTCAATCAAGCCAAATCTGAAGTGGTTGCATGTCCATGAGACCTGGGCTGATTGAATTCGGAAGAATAATCTTCAAGAAGGCAGATCATGTCAATAAAGGAACGTATGTATTGTTTATCGAGATAATGAAGAACATTGATGTCGTGATAGGGAAACAGAATAAAGGTCACCCACTTAAATTCCCCGAAGGTCGATATTTATACGTCGGTTCTGCTACCGGTACAACCTCCACATCCCTTTCTCAGAGATTGGCTCGTCATTGCATACGAAGGATTGGAGCACCACAACCGGTTTTGAAAGATCTTGCGGAGGTTATTGGGAAGCTGGGTTTTCCTTTCAGAATTCCAAGATCGAAGAGTTTGAGATGGCATGTAGATTACTTGCTTGAAGATACAAGGGTCACCCTTACAAACATCTTCTTTGAGATGAGTCAAAGAGGAAATGAAAGAGAATGGGTTGATTTGTTATGGAATTCAGACCATGTCGTCCCTTTTGGAAAGGGTTTTGGAGGATCGGATGACAAAGGAAGAACACATCTTTTTCAGATGAAAGAGCAAACCAATATGAAAAAACTGCTTGATGAGTTTAGATAGAAGCATGACCGGAATACATGAACCAGAAAACAACTGGATCAAACGTTAAATTCGACTAGCTGTTTAACAATTTGTGGAAGTGAGGAGGTTTTTGCTACAAGTGCAAAAAATGTAAAATTGTTTTTGATATCCTGAACATCCCTCTTCAATATATGCAATCCATATAGATTTGCAGCCATTTCACTGCATAACGCGGCAGAATTTTGCGGAGAATATTCAGCGATCATTTTTGCGGCTCCAGCGGTGTCATGATAGGATATTCCTCGTATGCCATGTTTGGTTAGGAAGTTTTTGCATTGTCGAAGGGCTTCAGGATGGGAATAAACTGTTTCAATCTGCCCAATGTCTTCAATATGGTTTGGTACTGCAAGCATATGCCTGATCTTTATGGGAAATTTGTACAGCACAACATGTTCAATGTGATCTGCAATCTTTTGCCCTAAATTGACAGTTCCCGCAATTGTATTGAAAAAAGGCAAAATTGCAAGATCGGCAATGTTCTTGTCCAACTTTTCCTTGACATCATCGAATTGCCAGGAAGGGATTGCAGTTGCTTTTGGAAAGACCGAACTGATGGCAAGATGGCTGAATGCACCCAATTCGCCTTGAAATGTGATTCTCAGTTTGGCATTGTTTGGAAGCTGCAATAGAAAAGGCATTGTGAAATCAATGGCATTGGAAAAGTTTGGCATATTCCCGTTGCCAATAATCTTTGCCTGGTGCGTAATTGAGAGGGAAAACATGATATGATAGATTGACTGTAAATAGTTCCAAGGGATGGCCTGTTTTTCAGACATTTCTCGGAGTGTTTGCAGAATCCATTTTTCCCTCTCCAAATCCCAAAGCTGGATACTGTCTTTTGCTTTGACTTCTGCAATCAACCTGACAGTTTCCATTCGATCGGCAATAAGGTCAATGATGTTTTTGTCTATGGTGTTGATTTTATTTCTTAGATCTTTTAATTGTGATGCGGAAAATACGCATTCCTCCTAACTTTTACCGTTTTTAAGCAAATATAAAGGTTAGTGATTTTCATTGGCATATTTCAAACCTTTCAAAAAAGACAAGACGATGCTTGATGCAAAAAGGAACAGGCCAATGACCATTATGGATAGTAAAACGAGGTTCAGCAAGATTCCAGATCCAAGAAGTGAAACAACCAATCCTGCCACCAAAAAGAAGACTGCGGGTTTCACCAGCAGTCTTGGAGAAACGGAAGCTTTTTGGGATTGGGCAGGAGGAACAAAAACAAAACCAAGAATCCCTACGCCATAAAAAAAGAAAATGATGGAAAGTGTGACAAGGTCTACAAGTTTCTGTCCTCTTAGAAGGGGAAATGTGTAAATATAAGGAAAAAGCATCACGAGGAAAGTGATAAACAAATAGAAATTGGAGAGATAGAGATCTTCAGTTGAAAATTTCCGTCCATACTTTTTTAATATCAAAAGGAAAAGAAGAGGTACCCCAATTGAGGAAAAGGAAGATATCAGAAATCCGCTTGGATCAAATGAAAGATATGAAGAAAGTATTACCGCTCCGAAGAATGAAATGGGATAATAAACAATAGAAGGAACAAATGTTTGCCCAGTTCCCAGCAATTCGAGTGTTGCCAAAGGAAGGATAAAGGACCGGATGCCAGAAAAGGACAAGAATGATGAATTCTGCAATGGCTATTTGGTGGTAGGAACCTAAAATGGGATTTGTATTTATATAGCCAGTTACAATGACTTTTGTTATCCAAGCTTCATAAAGACCATACACAATACCCAAAAAGTATAGGTGAAGCAATGAGGTTCGTCTATATCTCAGTGCCACGTTATAGAAGAATAATATGAGACAGGTAAATGATCATTGTGATGAAGATTGATTCGGGAACGAACAGCCAGAACGGAGAAGATCCAGAAAAGACTTCTGCGAATAACATGGTGAAACTGGCAAATAAAAGTGCAACAATTATTTTCATCACATCAACAAAACAGTGAGACTATTTGTTTGTTTTTCAGGCATTGGTGTTTGATTGGTAAAAGAATTGGTCAATCTCGGTTTCCGAAAGACCAAGCATAAGAAGGACAGATTTAAGGTGAGTTTGCCCGATTTTTCCGTCAGCTACCTCTGAAAGGATCTCTTTGCTGTTGAATCCGATACCCAATCCAGAATTTTTTATCATCGAGATGTCATTGCTTCCATCTCCAATTGTAACAACCTCGTCAGGATGTATGTTAAGTTGGTGGGCAAGCTCCTGAACAATCTCCCATTTTCCGTTGGCATCAATGATGGAACCTGTTATGTTTCCAGTGACAATCCCGTCACGGATTTCCAAAGTATTGCCAAAAGAATAATCCAATCCCAATTTTTCTTTGACTGCATCAGTAAAATAGGAGAACCCAGATGATACAATGCCAATTTTCCATCCCATTGCCTTCAATTCTGAGATAAGCTCCTCAGCACCAAAAGTTAGTTCCAGATTATTTGCTATTTGCTTGAGCATTGCCTCGGGAATACCTTGCAACAGTCTTGCCCGTTGGATCAATGATTCTGAGAAGTCCATGTCTGTTGACATGGCGAGTTCAGTGGCCTCTGCCATTTCCTGCTCTTTTCCAGCCAGTTTTGCAGCCTCCACAATTGTTTCACCATTGATCAAGGTTGAATCCATGTCAAAGATAATGAGTTTCTTGTTTTTTCTATAGAGACGTTCCTGTTGGAGGGTCATTGAAAGCCCCATCGCCTCACAAACCTGTCGGATATCATTCCTCAATTTTTTGATGTCCGTAACTGAAGAGCAATCAATAAGGAACTGATTATAGATAAATCCCTCATTGACCTTCACTTGTATTGTATCAATATTGACTTTGTTTTCAGTCAAGACTGCAGATATTTGGTGAAGTAATCCAATTTGATCACGACCGACAATGGTGAGAACATAAAGATCTCGTAATCGAGCCCTCTGTCCTTTTTCATATCTGTGGAGGTCAACATTCAGGGAGTGAACACGACCGATTTTTCTCAATTGCAGGGCAATTCGATCTTCATTCAGTTTTGATTCCTTAAGATCTACCAGAAAAGTAATTGAGAGATATCCCCTTAGGACATTCTGTTTTACATCTAGAATATTGATGGAATTATCACTGAAAAATTGGCAGAAGTGGACAAATATGCCAGGATGATCTGCACCATTGACTTGAACAATTCTGAGCGTGCCAGATCCATTTTTCGATTCCATTCTCTTAATTGAAGCAAGGGGATTCTCTTATTTTACTTTTCTGAAATACATGGATGATAGAAAACATGCTTTATGCGAATACCATATTAAAAGACAATCATAATAATTTTCCATAATTTGGGGGATTCAGCATTTGGAACTAGTTAGTTGGAAAAATTATATAAAATGCAGGAAGTGATCAACTTAATGCCAAATAAATCGGTCCGGCTGGATAACCTTCCGAAAGGTCAAATTAAGGACAAGATTGAGCAAGCTCTTGCTGAGAAGGGGATGAAAGCGGATATTGTTGATTTTACGGAAAACAAGTACTCATGGACCGTCAAGAAAAATTTTGTTACTACTTTTCTAATTTTGGAACGTAAGCCATCACGTCCACTTTTTGTTAATGTTATCACAGACCACGTACAATTTCCGGCAGCTACGTCTGGGTTGGTGGTCAAACAAAGGAAACAGGGACAACAGCGACGGCCTGTCTGGATTTATTACCTGCTTTGGTTCGCGTTACCCGTCATTTTTTCAGTTCTTGCTACTTTTTTCAGCATTCTTACCACAACCCAACTGCCAACATTTCTCGGCATTGCCCTTTTGATTTCGGCCATCATTTTCCTTGTGGGTAGGTATACGTGGGCAAAGTTTCAAAAGAAGGAATTGTTGAAGCTTGACCGACAGGTATTTGATACAGCAGTAGAAGTTCTTGAACAGCTCTCCAATGAAACATTGCGATCAGTTCCCACAAAGAAATGTTGGAACTGCTTTGCAGAGGTTCCAACATCAAATGAGTACTGTGAACAATGCGGCAAAAGTCAGTTCAATATTGACAACTGAAGCTTAATATTGAAATAATGATAGGTTATAGATTTCATATTGAAAGGACAATTCGTTTTATTGGATGTGGAAGGTACAACAATACACTGTACAGATAGAAGTGGTAATTCCCATACATTTGAGATATTGGATCCGTGGAAACAATTTTTGCCTTTTCTACAGAAGTTTGACATTATCTACGTCCACTCAGAGGACGGGACAATTGGCGAAGAAGGAGTTTTGGTAATCGAACCTCATTTTCTGGTAGCGGTTACGGGGGTGATTGATGCCATTTCCTGTCCCAGAAAAGTCTATGTCCGAACCATGGGGGCAGAAAAAGTAGTTGATGTTGATTTGCTTAGACGAATGACACAAGGGAATCTGCTCCATGACGTATTTTCCTATAAGATAGCAAGAGGGATGGAGGTGGACAGGGCAATTGAGCTAGCTTTGGAGGACAATAAGCTTGACCTGTTTGTCATTGATACAGATGAGGAAGAAGCCCGGCAATACCTTGAAAGAGATGCAGGGGCCATGGAAGGAGTGCAAGCACTAGGTCTGACGGAACTTGACTGCCAGAACTGGAATTATGGATTACATGGAAAGTTTGACGGTGTTGCAGAGAATCGAATTATAGAGCTCAAATCCTCAAGAATACCGACAGGCACCCCTTGGCCGAACCACAACATCCAGATGAACATCTACCTACAAATGGTTGAAGAGGTGGGAAAGCACCACGGAATGGTGTTATATGTCAATGAAGGACAGATGGGAATGGCATTGCCTACCCAATGGCCCCTGAACAAGACGATTATTGGAAGAAACTATGCATATCTTGTTCAGACAGGAAGGCTCGTACCCGATGTTCTCAGAGGGGAGCAAGCAAAGGAATGCAGAAATTGTTATGTGAAAGATGGATGCTGGAAGCTGTGTGCAGGATTGGAAACTCAAAGGGATTGTGAAAAATGTCCTCAAAATTCATTTTGTACCAAGGAAGCATGGAACCCTCACGCACAAGCATATTTCCAACATTTCACAAAGGCACTTCTTGATGAAGAAAAGGAAGGCCAAGCAGAACTTTATTCCTATTCAAGGATAGCTTCCACTGATGAGGTGGTCAAAGAGCAGCTAGTTAAGGATGGGTATGCCATTATTGGCGAAAAAAAACTGAAAGAATGGGAAAGTGAAAATCAAGGAAGAATTCTCACCAGATATCGGCAAAGATCAGAAATGCCAAGGTTTAGGAAAGGAGATTTGGCGATGGGATATGATCTTGCCAAACCACACGATTCCATTACTATGTTTTTCTCATTGAACATTGTCGATTTGGATGCCGAAACCGTAACAGTTGCTTCTGTCAACCCATTGCCGGAGCGTCTGGGAATTGTTCCCTCACGATATTCTTCAGGGATGCGTGGAGGGAGAAAGGCAGTTTTCTATGCAGTGGAAAGTCGAAATAGGCTTCTACATACCATCATCGAATCCTTTGCGAAAGGATGGGCTGAATTGCCACCCCTGTCGGGTCATGTAAAAATACGACAACCACTCTTTAGATACAACAAGTACCAAGAGGAAGCGATCACCCATGCCCTCGCAACTCCTGATTTCTATCTCATTCAAGGTCCAGCAGGGACTGGGAAAACCAGTGTCATTGTTGAATTGGTCAATCAACTGCTCAAGCAGGGGAAAAAGGTGTTATGCGCGGCATACACCAATATGGCTGTCGACAGCATTGGCGAAAAACTGAAAAGGCAGGGAATTGAATTTTTGAGATTGGGAGGAGAGCTTTCAATGAGTGAAAACCTTAGGGAAAACTCACCACTTCAAAAGGAAGAGCTTTTCAAGGCAATGCTTGAAAAAAGGGGATCATTGGTTGTCCTTTCCACTACAACCACCATAGGGAAGGATCTGTATGAACAGGTTCTTTTTGATTATGTCATACTTGATGAGGCGGCACAAATGACGGAACCCGACGCGATCAGACCAATATTGAGAGGCGTGAGAGCAGTTCTTGTGGGAGATCATGCACAGCTTCAACCAATTGTCACGTCAGCAAAAGCCCAAGAAGCAAACTTGCATATTTCCCTTTTTGAACGGCTAGTAACGGCATTCCCAAATCGGTTCACACAGCTTAGGGAACAGTACAGAATGAATGATGAAATACTTCGATTCCCGAATATCCATTTCTATCAGGGGAGACTGAGATCAGCAACCTCTGAAATTGCAAACCAGACCCTCCCTCCATTCCAAGGAGAATTCATTGACAATACACCCTATCAAGTGATATCCATTGACTATCCTGGCCGGAATGAATTGCTTCAGGCAAACAAAGGAGAAATACTTGCTACACTTTACTGCATTCGAGATATTTTGAAAGGAGGCACTAAAATTCAGGATATCGGCATTGTTGCCCCTTTCAGGGCGCAAGTAGCAATGCTGAGGAGTATCCTTCCCTATCCCGACATCCAAATAGATACTGTCGATCGGTATCAAGGATCGGAAAAGGAAGTAATCCTATTGTCAACAGTAACCTCCCACCAAGTACCCCTTCTTACTGATGAGAAAAGAATCAATGTAGCATTGACTCGTGCCAAGAAAAAAATGATTGTTCTTGTTACGAATCCAAAGCTCGATAAACCAACAACCTTTGTAGACGTGATTGCAAAAGAGGCCTTTGGGAGAGAAAGGGGGATCAAAGTGACGATAGATGAATTGCAGGCAGTCGGCATTGAAAAGGCAAGGAAATGGCAATCATTCATTTTTGAAAGAAGCAAGCAAGGGGTACCACCACCCATACCATCTTTCCTCTTTGTTCAAGAAGACCGATTTGCAGGGGAAAGATTCCCATCACAGCTCTTCTTTGGAACCATTCAATTGGAGGTTAGGAAACCAAGGGAAGCACGCCATTGCATATTTTGTTACCAAATTGTCGAGGAGGGAATTGAGTGCTTAGGTTGTCAATATTGGTTCCATGAAAATCATCTCATGCAATGGTTGGATATGTCGTCAAGCTGTCCGATTTGCAAGCATAGCTTAGTCATTGAGGACTGAGAATTCTAGAAAGATCCCTCCATCCGATATCTGTTCGAAAATGGAGTAGATTTCCTTCAATCATTAAAGAGGACATGGCAGAATATACCTTCTTTCGTGCTTCAACAATATTGGAACCGGCAGCCACCAATGAAAAGAGTCGACCACCATTAGCCACTGGTTGCCCTTCCTGTTCCGCCAATCCTGCGGAAAAAAACAGAATGTCTTCTTCAAGGGTATCCAGACCCAGTAACCGCTTGCCTTTGACAATGGAATAATCGACAGGATAACCGAAGGATGCCCCAACAAGGCAGATTCTGGTTTTTCCATCGAATTTTACAGATTGGGTATCCAATTTCCCTTCCAGACAGGAGGTGACCAAATTGAAATAATCGGTTTCAAGACTTGGAAGGATGGCCTGACATTCAGGATCACCCCATCTTGCATTGTATTCAATTGCGTACATTCCCTTAGATGTAACAATTCCACTGAAATAGAGAATGCCAATGTAAGGAATACCTTCTTTTTCCATGTTCTTGATTACTGGAGCTATGAAATCCTCAATGATTTGCTTGTCCAAATCTTCAGTCACGGAAGTGGGAGCGACAACACCCATTCCCCCAGTTTGCTCGCCAAGATCATGATCAAGCTGTCGTTTATGGTCTTGGGCAGATATCAACGGAAGGAAATGAATGCCGTCACTGATGGCATAGAATGAGAATTCCTCCCCTTCCAAACCCTCTTCAATCACAAATGTCTTGCCTGCCTCTCCAAAGGTATCCATTTTCTGTATTGCCAGCTTTGCTTCCTCTAGAGAGGTGGCCTTCAAGGCACCTTTGCCTGCTGCAAGACCGCTTGCCTTGATGAAAAGAGATTTTGAAGGGTTCTGTGAATATTCCCGCTCAACAAATTCCATGGCAGAGGTTTTTTCAGAAAATACATGAAATTCAGGAGAAGGTATGCCATGTCGTTTCATGAACTGGCGAGCCCAAGCCTTGTCCCACTCAATGCGGGCAGCGGCTTTGGTTGGACCAAATACACGAAAACCGGCTTTTGTTAACAGATCAACGGTTCCAGCTGCCAAAGCATCATCCTGTGCTACATCAATCAAGTCAGGCCTGTGCTTTTCAGCAATTCGAACCATCGAGGTTGCATCCTTCAAGGAACAATCAGGATCGATTTCAAGGCCTTCCGTGGAAATTTGCATCCAAGAATTTCCGGGAGCCACAATCACTTTGTTTACGTGGGGGCTTTGCAGATAGGTGACTGCAAGGGCGTGTTCTCTTGCCCCACTTCCAAAAATTAAGACTTTGTTGGTCATTTCTATTCCTCCTTGGCCAAAGCAACTTCAATTATTTCATCAGATTCATAATGGGTCATGGTTTCTAGTATCATTCCTTCTTCAAGCAGGCGTTTTAGATGTTGACCGAAAGGTGTGGGATAATTTCCGTCAATGCAGGCCATACATAATTCAGGCAAATCAATTGCTCGTTTCAAGTTTTCGTGGGTAAGGTATGTGAGAGAATCTGCACCAATCTCACGTCGGATCTCTTCAACTGATTTTTGAGATGCAATCAGCTCCTTCTTGGTAGTAAAATCAACACCATAGTAGCAGGGGTATCTTGTGGGAGGATTGGTAATAGCCACATGGATTTCCGTAGCTCCTTTTTGCCTCAATAGAGATATTAGATACTTGAGGGTCAAACCGCGTATGATGGAATCATCCACAAGCAGAAGCCTTTTTCCTTTGATCATCCCTTCAATGAAAAGGTATTTTGACTTTGCAGCGGCCAGTCGTTCATCTTCAGCAGGCATGATGAATGTTCTCATGGAGGATCGATTCTTGAGGATGGCATCCCTTAAGGGAATTCCGAGTTTTTCGCTGAGCGTTTGGGAAGCTGTCCTGGAGGTATCTGGAACAGGGACAACCGCATCGGCCTCGATTCCTGCATTTCGAATTTGGTCACCCAAGAGTTCACCCAATCGTAACCTTGTTTCATACACACTTCGTTCATTGATTTCGGATGCTGCTGAGGCAAAATAGACATATTCAAACATGCATGGTCTTTTTTCCGTCTTTACGAGCTGTTGGATGGTCAATTCATCCTCATCAAATATCAACAGCCCTCCAGGAGGCATTTCTTTAATCTCAGGCATACCTGCCTGTTGCAGAACCAGTGATTCCGAAGCAATCACTGCAAACCCATCATGGAAACCGTAGACCATGGGTCTAATACCCCTAGGATCCCGAATCCCAAAGAAGGTATGGCCAAGGAATCCCGTTATTGAATAAGCACCGTCAAGAATGTCCATCAGTTTCTTGGAAGCCATGACAAGATCATTGCCATTGTCAATGAACTCACCCAATAAATTGGCAATGAATTCCGCATCGCTATGGAATTCATGTTTAGAAAATTTTCGAATGTTGGCGATTTGACCATTGTGGCAGATTGTAAGCTGGCCAAGTCGAGTTTCCACGGAAAATGGTTGGGCGAATTTCTCCACAGGAACATTGCCATTCCGATTTCCGTATGTCGGATATCGAGTACTTCCTAGAATGTATCTCGAATTTACCTCAGGCAATGGAATTTGGATGGGTTGTCCCTTGACCTTGGCAAGGCAATGCTTACCTGTTTCATCGATCCATGCAAGACCAGATGCATCCTGTCCTCTATGGACAAGAAGTTGCAGAAGGGATTGGGCTTGAGTCAACTTCAAAACCTTGCCACAAATTCCGACAATGCCACACATTATGCCATACCCTCCAATTCAATCTTGATCTTCCCAATTGCAATCTCTTGGAGAACGGTGGGAAGCAATTCATGTTCAACTTCCAAAATCCGTGCACTAAGGGTTTCTTCAGTATCGTCTTCAAGAACAGGGACGCATTTTTGTGCAAGGATCTTGCCTGCATCCACTTCCTCATTCACAAGGTGAACGGTTGCACCAGTCACCTTCACGCCATATTCCAATGCTTGGCGTTGAGCATGAAGTCCCTTGAAGGAGGGAAGGAGGCTCGGATGAATATTGATGAAACGGTTTGGATATTGGTTGAGAAGATAGGGGGTAATAATTCGCATGTATCCTGCCAGAACAATGAATTCTATAGGATACTTCCGTAAAATCTCCAATATTGCCTGTTCATGAGCGCGACGGGAATCATAGCCTTTTGGAGAAACAGCATATGCTGGAATTCCCGAATTTCTCGCCAATTCAAGAATTCTGGCATTTTCCTTATCGGAAATCACGACCAAAATTTTTGCATCAAGGCTTCCTGAATCGATTGCTTGGAGAATTGCCTGGAAATTAGAGCCTCTGCCAGATCCAAAAACAGCCAAATTCAGAACCATTACAATACCCTCCCTTTATAGGCCTCCACAGTGTTCTTCATGAGCATGGCAATGGTCATGGGACCGACACCACCAGGAACAGGAGTAATTTTTGATGCCTTCAGAACAACCATATCGAAATCAACATCGCCTTTCAACCCTGAAGGAGTCCTTGTGATTCCTACATCAATAACTACACAACCATCCTTCACCATGTCTGCCGTGATGGTGTTTGGCTTACCCACCGCAGAGACCACGATGTCGGCAAAACGGGTATAGTGTTTGAGGTTTTTTGTTTTGCTATGGCACAAGGTAACTGTGGCATTCTTCTGTTCAAGAAGTCTGGCAAGAGGTTTGCCCACAAGGTTGGATCGACCGACCACAACAGCGTCAGAGCCTTCAATGTTTACTTGGGATCTTTCCAGAAGTTCAATGACACCTAGAGGAGTACAGGGGTTAAACCCGCGCAATCCCATGTGCAATTTTCCTGAATTGATATAATTCAGCCCGTCGACATCCTTTTCCGGATTGATGAGGGAAATTGCCAGATTTGCATCCAAATGTTGGGGAAGTGGAAGTTGAAGCAAAATCCCGTCAACTTCGGAGGCAAGGTTAAGCTCTTGTATCACATCATGGAGCCTATCTTGGGTTGTGTCTTTCGGTAATCGAATTACATTCGTTCGAATACCAATCTCACTTGCCCGTTTTTGTTTCATGTTGACATAAATCTGAGATGCAGGATCATCGCCCACCAGAATTGCGGTCAGATTTGGTTGTCTCGGGAATGTTGCGATTTCAGCTTTCAGTTCATCAAGAACATGTTTCGCAATTGACTTCCCATCTATGATTTTCTGTCGTGGAAATGTCATGAGGGTCATTAATGCTTCCTCCTTGGTAAGAGCGAAAGGTCACCAATGGTCACTTTATCTCCTTTTTTGACGACACCTATCCTATATGCAGGGAAATAACGGTTGAGTAGGTCAACTGTTTCCGTCTCCTCCGAAGGATCCACGATCATGACAAAACCAATTCCCATGTTGAAAGTGGAAAACATTTCAAACGGGGCAACATCACCTCTTTTTTGAATTTCGGAGAAGATTTCAGGGATGGACCAAGGTTGCAAGGCATAATGATGCGAACCTAAGCGGAATAGGTTCCGAAACCCACCACCAGTTATATGAGCCATGCCTTTTATTCCAATCCTCTTTTCAAGTAATTTCTTGATCGCTTTAACGTAAATCCGGGTAGGAGTAAGAAGTTTCTCAAGCCAATCTTCTTCATTGGCTTCAAACAGCTTTCTTGCAAGGGTGAGACCGTTGGAATGAATGCCGCTTGATTCAATACCGATAATGACATCACCCTCTTGAATTTTACTTCCATCAATCACATTCTCCTTCAGTTGAATCCCAAAGGCAGTTCCCGAAAGGTCGAATATATTGCCCTCGGGTGCAAGCAAATCTGGAAGAATGGCGGTTTCACCACCCAACAAGGGAATTTCCGCAAGGTTGCAACCTTCTACGACACCTTTGATGATTTCAGCAAGTTTTTCCTCATCAGGTTCACGAATGGCAATATAATCGACAAAACCTTGTGGAATTGAACCAGTAGCAATAAGATCATTCACATTCATCGCGACACAGTCGATGCCAATCGTATCAAATTTTTTCAGCAGTTCTGCAACCAAAACCTTTGAACCAACTCCATCAGTGGAAAGACTGAAGATATGATCGCCAAACTCAATGCCATTGGCAAAGAAATCATTGACTCTGGATTGAGATGTTGAATTGGCATTGATAACGGAAAGTATACGAGAGACAGCAGTCTCTTCCAACATGCGGTTGACTCCCGCTTGAGCGTAAGTTGAGATTCGAGTCATTTTGCCACCTCCAAGATTCGCAAGGCAAGATGGGCACCATTAGCTCCGTTGTCTATGCCCACAGTAGCAACTGGAACACCCTTAGGCATCTGTGCCATGGAAAGAAGGGCATCCAACCCATTGAGGGCAGAGGAAACAGGTACACCTATGACAGGCACCTTGGTCTTTGAAGCAACTACACCAGGCAGAGCAGCAGAAAGTCCTGCAATGCAGATGTATGCCTTCACACCTGCCTCATTTTGTTCCTTGATGATCTTATCAAGAAGATCTGGAGTTCGATGGGCAGATGCCACAAAAGTAGAATAGTGGACATCATGCTCATCCAACACCCGTGTCACTTTCTCGACAATATGCTTGTCACTTTCAGATCCGGAAATAATACAAATCATACAGTCAATGCCTCCTTTATAGGGCTAAACAGTTTGTTCTTGAGGGTCTCCAAAGGAAGAGTAGAGAAATCGAAGTGGAGTTGGTTTCCTCCCGCCACCCCAAGAAACATAACCGGAATTTTCATTTCTTTTGCCATTTGTTCAAATGATTCACGATTGGCTTGTTTTACTGCAACGAGATATCGTGGAGCATGTTCGCCAAACACAAAAGACAGATCTTCCATCGGAAAAGAGAATTCACCACCAATTCCAGCTTTGACCAAAGTCTTTGCCAATGTCAGAAGGAGACCACCCCGTCCGATATGGGTAGACCCCTTGATCTCCTTGCAGGAAAGGATGAAGTCAGCAACTTTTCGTTCCTTTTCATAATCAACACTAGGGGGATATGCAGAAATGTCAAGATCAAAGTATCTTTGGAGTTGGGAACCATACAAGAATCCCTCTTTCATTCCAACAAGAAAGAGAAGGTCATCTGTTTCAAATTGAGGAACATAAGGGTCAAGCGATTCCTGAAGGCCAACCATACCAACAAATGGTGAAGGAAGGATCTTTGAATTGCCTGCTTCATTGTACAATGAAACATTGCCTCCTACCACAGGAATCATCAATTCATGGGAAAAGGTACCCAAACCTCGAATCGATTCCACAAATTCGGCATAGGAAACCGGATTCTCGGGATTGCCAAAATTCAGTGAATCCACCAGACCAATGGGAATTGCTTTTTTCGCCCAGATCTTGCGAGCAATCTCCAATGTAGCAAGTTCGGTTCCTAGTCTAGGATTGAGTCCAACAAGATAAGAATTGGTTCCTGCCGCCATCACCAAGGATTTGCCATTGGGAAGCATGATGGATCCTGCACCATCTCCTGGAGAGCAAATGGTATTTCCCTGCACATGTTGATCATATTGCTGGAAGATACCATCTTTGAGACTCAGATCTGCTGTGGACAGGAGCAATGTCATCGCTTCATGGACGGTTGAAAACGGCTTACGTTCAAACTGCTCAATCCGGGGTCTGAATTCACCGACCGTTCTTGAGGGTTCAGGGAACCCCTTCACGACAAATTCTACAGGAAGATCCGCAACAATCTCACCATTGAAAGAGGCAACAAATTGCCCAGTGGAGGTGACTTCACCAACAATGGCCACATTCACCCCATATTTTCCGATTACTTCCTCCACCGCATCCATGTTGTCTTTAGTTACAACAGCCAGCATACGTTCCTGTGATTCAGAAACAAGAATTTCCCAAGGCTTCATTTCAGGAACCTTCAAAGGCACTCGTTCCAGATACAGGTGAACACCGGTACCACCTTTCTCAGCCATTTCTGCGGCAGCACATGCAAGACCTCCGCCACCCAAATCCTGAAGACCAGAAAGAAGACCCAAATCACGCAATTCTATGACAATATCGATAAGGAGCTTTTCTGTCAATGGATCTCCGATCTGAACAGAGCCCCTATTTTCAAGCCCTTTATCTTCATCCAAGATCTCAGAGGCAAAGGTAACGCCCCCAATCCCATCAAGTCCGGTTCTTGCACCAAAAAGGACAAGTAGATCCCCAGGATTTCTGGCAATGGATCGAATGACTTTGTTTTTTCCAACGATACCAACACACATTGCGTTTACAAGGGGGTTGGATGAGAATTCAGGAGAAAATTCCAGATCACCCCCTAAATTGGGAACACCAATGCAATTTCCATATGATGATATTCCCAAAACAACTTGATCCAGAAGAAACCTTTGCCGGTGGGTGGTAGGCAATCCGAACCTAAGACAATCCAATATTGCCACAGGACGGCATCCTTGACTCAGTATGTCCCTCACGATGCCTCCAACTCCAGTACTTGCACCATTGAATGGATCGACAGCAGATGGATGATTATGGCTTTCCAAGCCAATTCCAACCAGCAGATCATCCCCTACATCAAGCAATCCAGCCCCTTCACCAATTCCAAGCCACACATGATCACTATCGGTATTGAAGAGGTGAAACCAGCGTTTGCTTGATTTATATGAACAATGCTCGCTCCACAGAGCATCAAAAACCGCAAGTTCAGGGGTATTTGGCTCTCGTCCCAATTTCTCACGGATATGTTGCAATTCATTGTCAGTCAGCATTTTATTGCCTCCAAAAACCGCTCAATGATCAATCGTCCATCCGTAGACCCCTGATATGGGAAAACAGCCCGTTCGGGGTGGGGCATCATTCCAACCAAGGATCCGTCCCCATTCGTCAAACCTGCAATGTTTTCAAGTGAACCATTGGGATTACTGTCTGGAGAGATATTGCCTGCCTGATCAGAATAGTAGGCAACAGCCCGATCCCTCAGTCTTTTTTCTGAAGGATACCAGAGGTTCCCTTCAAAATGGGCAATAGGAAGCTTCAGTACCTTCCCCGCCAATTCTTCGAGATAGGATTGGTTAACTGGAATTTTCACATGAATGAATTTGCAGATAAATCGAGTGGATTGATTCGGCAAAAGTACTCCATCAACCAATCCTCTTTCAGAAACTATTTGGAAACCGTTGCAGATGGAAAGAACAGGAGTGCCGTCTTTAATCTTGGTGCTGACCTTTTCCATCAGTGAAGTAGTGGAAGCAATTGCGCCTGCCCGTAAATAATCACCATAGCTGAACCCACCAGGGAGATAAATCCCATCCATTTCCTCGACTTGATCCTCGTTCCAAACATCAATAAGATAAGGTGCTACATGGTCAAACGATTTCAGGGCACGGATCGTTTCATGTTCATTGTTTGTTCCGGGAAAACGAACCACGCCGATTTTCATTTTGGCACCACCTGAATCTTGTAATCTTCAATAAGAGGGTTGGAAAGAAAGCTAAGGCAAATTTCGGATAATTCCTTCCTCCAATCTCCAGCAAGGATTTCAGAAGGATAGGAGAGTAAGATCGTTTTCCCCACCACTACTTTTTCCACCGTCTTTGAACCTAAATTGACGATTCCTCGTTTCACCACATCTCCCGAAGGGTTGGGGACAGTCGCTTTGGGAATCACTTCAATTTGCAGATGGAAAGGTTCAGGTTTGGGATCATTTTCCACCGTGCTGATCCTACGCCAGATTTCTTCATAATTCTTCACGACTTCACCCAATCCTTTCCTGAACCGATCCTTATCCAAAATTTCATGTGTTTCAGCATCCCAGACACGGATTGAATCACCAGATATTTCATCGGCAACATACAATCGACCTTGCTTATCCTTTCCCACTTCAATCTTGAAATCAACCAAGATAAGACCAGCTTCCTTGAAAAGGGAGGTCAGAACCGAATTGACTCGGAGTGCCGCCGATTCCATCCACTGCAACTCCAATTCGGTTGCCAATCCGAGTTTCAGGATTACATCCTTGGAAATCAGTGGATCATGCAATTCATCATCCTTGTAGAAGAACTCCACTACAGGAGTATTGAACATGAAGCCCTGCTCATAACCATATCGTCTGCAAAAGCTACCTGCGGCAATATTCCGAACCACAACTTCAACAGGCAATATTTCAAGCGCCCTTGCAAGGAAAGTATTTTCGTTGACTTCCCTTATGAAGTGTGTTGGAATCCCTGCTTTTTCCAACTTTCGAAAGATGAAGGAAGAGGTTTTGCAATTGACTGTCCCTTTCCCTTGCAATCGGTCTCGTTTCACACCATCTCCAGCCGTAATATCATCCCGGAAATGAACCAGAGCCTCCCCATTTTCCAGTATTTCAACCGATTTGACTTTTCCCCGATAAATTTTTGTTGTCACACCTTCCATATTACCACAATCTGTAACAAGTACGCGCATCTCTCAATTTTCCCTTAAGAAGATACTCTTGGTTACGCCAATTATTACAAATTTTTGTAAATTAAGACACTTTCCGAAAGAAATGCCACCCACAAATAACATTTTTTTGTAATTGATTTGCAGCGCATCAATCAATATCCCTAAGAGAAGACCCCAAATGACAAGGTGTGGAAAGCCGCCATTTTTGCCTCATCACTGTTGATGCAGATAGAGACTATCCCATCCACCGAGAAGGACAGATTGAAGCCGTGTCAGCGGTAACCAAGGACACTCCCGATCAACCTTCAGTTTCAGTAACCATGAAAGGACTTGAAATTATTCTTGACCTTTTCGAAGAATTGGATATCCGAGGAACATTTTTCATTGAAGCAAGTATACTCCCGCCAATCAACGCAAGGAGACCAGATCTGCTTAAAAGATTGAATAGGCATGATATAGGAAACCATGGGTATGCACATGAAGATTTTACCGGAACATTGACAGGAGTGAAATTGGAACGAAACCGAGTCGAGAGTATCCTGAAACAAGCCATAGCAGAAATTGAAGCCCATTTGAAAAAACCAAAGGGGTTCAGGGCACCATATCTCAATTTTGATCGACAATTGGCCGAAGCCATCAGTACATGCTTTGATTATGATTCATCAATTACACTGAAGCAGGCAACTACCTTGAAAGCAACAGCAATTGAAGGGCTGACCATACCTGAATTGCCCCTCATCACCACCAAGGATGCCCAAGGTAAGCCAATCTCAACATATCTGTGGCAGCTACTTGAAGGAAGAAGACCGGTCAAAGATTATTTGAGGATTGTTGCGGAGAAGAAACAGGATCCAAACTTTCCATTCACCATTTTTGCACTCCATCCATGGCATCTGGCATATCATATCGGGAAGAAAGAAATCCTGAAAACAAGGGATGTAGAGAAAAATAAAAGGAAACTCAAGGAATTCCTCTCTAAAGCAGAACCCTTCGGGACGGTCGAAGATGCGCTGAGATTAATGGAGACAACATAATACGTGACATTTCATCCAAAGTGAGGTAGATATAAATAGCGTACACAAATAAAAACATATGGCGGGCACGGTAGCAGAACCATACGCACGACGTAGCACACCACTTTACATGGTTCCGATCATTGCATTGGGATTTGCAACCACGGCATTGACTTGGACAATTTTCAACATTGCGATACCAGTGTATCTTCAAGACGTGTATCAAATCTCCCTAGGTTTGACAGGATTTATCATGACTTGGGACAACATCATTGCATTCTTTTTGCAACCGTACATTGGTTCGCTTAGTGACAGGACACGAACGCGGTTTGGAAGAAGGATGCCGTATATCATAGTTGGAGTCATTTTAGGCGCGGGTTTCTTTTACCTGATTCCATATGCCAAGGAGTTCCCATTGTATGTGTTCCTTGGAACCATTGTCCTGTTCAATC
>CAZYCQ010000039.1:0-31010 GCA_964645535.1 uncultured archaeon
AGGATAGAAAGAGGGAGAAGCAAAAGAAATGAAATCTTGGAGGGAAACCAGAAGTGATCTTGAAGGAGATGAGAACAAGGTTCCGAAAAAAGAAAACAGTAATCCCAAAGAAATAATGATAAATGGAAGGCGGAATGCAGAATTCTCATCAGATTTGGTAACATAGACTGCAAACTTTGCCTTAGGGTTGATGGCAGTCAACTTTGTCCGGATACGGCTTTTCTTCAATCCAGCAGTTTCTGAAGCAAAGATATCGAAATTTGTTTCGCTCATAAGTTCACCTCCCAATCAATCGACACTTGGGGTGTGAAATCCCAAAGAGATTTCCATTTGAGGAATAGGTAACCAATAAATGTCACCAATGATGCGATGGTACCCAAAATTAAAAGAAAGCTGCTTCCCAAAAAAATTATGTTTCCCATCAGGAAGAAGAAGATCAGGACAATCGTGACACTTGAGATCAACCTTGATGAAATCAATAGCATCGGAAACTTGTTTTCATCGGAACCGGTCGTAAAAAGTATAATTGCAGAGACCAATCCAAAAAGAGTAATTATAAGGGTATAGCCTCCTAATATTGATTGACCCAAAAAACTTTCTGCGGTGCCAGTAAATCGTTCGGAATTGAGAAGCATATCAATCAATGTAAATTCAGTAGATCCAAAAAAGACCGTAGAAAGGAGTAAAAGCATTCCGCCAAGTAGGAAATCCATGACTGATTTCTGAAACCCGGCATAACCTTTTGTGGATAGGGCAAGTTGGGGGATCGGAACAACCTTATTCTTGCAATGGACACAGGTTTGCCAAAGGGGATTGAGGGTGTTACCACAGTGGGGGCATGCCAAGATAAGTGTATATTTGCAATTGCTGCATTGTCTAGTGGGTTCATCCCAATTCTTGCCACAGGAGGGACATTGAGGCATGACAGCCTGTCTAAGTGTTGGAAGTTTAATTGGAATTGTCAATTCACGTTGGTAATCGCAATTGTAGCAGAATTCAGGGGATTGATCTGAAATAGGGAATTTAATGAAATTGCATTTGTCACAAACTTCCAAGTCTATTTTCATTTGAATTGTTGCAACAACAAAGCCGAGAAGAAACACAAAATGGAGAATCAAAGGATGAAGATGCAAATCAATCAAAATAATTGATATGAAAACAATAAGGAGATAGATACCGAATATTCTGCCACCTCGAAATAAAACATCTGAATCTGGAAAGAATATTCTACCGTCTTTTATTATGTATTTGGAACCCTCTCCTCCAAAGTAGATACCAAGAGGAATGAGATAGAGGAAAAGAATTTCTCCTTTCCAAACCTCCAAAGTATTGAATTGGGATGGATCCAAGGAAGAATAGAGATCATAATAGGCAGGGAAAAGACGGGCAAGTATTGAAAATCTCAGCAATTCTTGAAACAGAAGAACCGGGATACTCATTCCAGCAAGAAAATAGACAGAGAAAGAGGTCAATTGACTTGGAGATGAAACAAGACGTTTAATTTCGAAAGTTTTTGGATCTTCATTCAATATTTTGTAAAAACTCGGAACAGAGAGAAAAATTGTGAGTACAATGGCAATGCTCAATATAGGATAGAATATGAAACGGCCAAATAAAGAAAAATTGAATGGAAGGAAGTTGAAGAATGCGGCAAGCATTACATTCAAAGATCCCGCCATTATTCCTCCAAAGAAGAAAAATTGCCAATATTGCTTGATCAACAGATAATGATGAGATACATTGGGGTTATTGAGATTGGTCACCCATCTATGTTCAAGAACAACCACCAAACCAAAAATAAGGAAATGGACAAATATTGTGTTTGTGTCGTATAAGCCTTCAATGAAATTGTTATTGGCCAAAGCGATCACGCCGAGAATATATAGGAAATAAAGGATTGATCCAGGACGCTTTGAAATGAAATCAAAGGCGCGATAAACAATACTATCCTCTTGGTCTGCCAATTGGGTAAGGCTTTCAAACATTCATTTTTCCTTTTCTTTGGACATTTAAATCCCTATCCACTGACGGGCAGAGTAGTGCAAAAGGAATGAAACATTAATTAGAAACCTTTAAGAAGATTTGCGCTTAATTATATCAAATGTCTGAAAAGGTAAGAGATCGTGCCGAGAAAATGGAGAAGATCTATCAGAGATTAGTGGAACAAGCCCTGAAGGACGGAGTTATTACTTCAGATGAAGATAAAGTCCTTCTGAAGGCAAAAGAACGAATATTGGATTACCAGCAATTTGTTGACGAAGCCCTGAAAGATGGAGTCGTTACTGTCCGGGAACATTCAAAACTTCTACAACTCCAAGATAGATTGTTGAGGGATGTGGAAAAGGAGATAAAAGCCGACAATGTCATTACCGAAGATGAAAAGTTATTGATTGACACAATTAGGAAAATGATGAAGGAATTCTAGCCGACCACTGGATAAAATGCCAGAGGGAAGGCCAAAAGGAAAGGTAGGACGAAAACTATGGTATAGAGCAACCATGGTTTAGGTTCATACTTGACATGCATATAAAATGCAATGACGGTATTGGCCTTGGCGAAGGCAATAGCAAGTAAGATCCAAAGAAGGACGGCTTCCGACAGAGGTCCATAAGTTATTGAGACTTCAATTACAGTGAGAACTGCCAATACCAAAAGAACCTTGAAATAAGGTCTGCTAGGATGATTGTTGTTTTCAGTCATTTCATAACCTCCTAAACCAAATAAACCAATGTGAATAACATGATCCACACCACATCAATGAAGTGCCAGTACAGACCGGTTATTTCCACGTCAGAAGCATCAGTCATTGCGCCTACATGTATTTTGTATGACATGAAAAGAAGCATGATTATTCCACCCAAGACGTGAAGACCATGGAAACCAGTCTGTAAGTAAAACGTTGCACCAAATAGTCCACTAGCCACTGTGAATCCTTCATGAACAATCAATTGAGTATACTCGAAAACTTGGATACTAAGGAAAATGGATCCAATCAGAGCGGTAAGTAGAAGGAAGTTTCTTGCGCCATAACGACCAAGAAAGTCCCCTTTTTCTGCTGCTTCATGAGCTTTAACCATAGTATAGCTACTACAAATCAATACGAAAGTATTCAATGTTGTCAAGGGAATATCCAAAAGCTCATGAGGTCTACGTCCTTCGTGATCTACCCAACCAGCAGGATATAACCCAAACAATCCTGAATCGGTAGGGATACCACAAAGTTTCGCAATCTGCCTGAAACCAAGATTCTCATCAACAACCAAGCGGAGTGAAAAGCTGAGACCAATGATTAGAGTAAAGAAAATCACTTCAGATATAAGGAAAATCCAGATCCAAATCTTTTTGCCCATAAATCCAAACATTGGATCTTTCGCAAATTGAATTGGAGGTTCATGCTCTTCTGGGGGACGTTCCTTTCTGCCTCTGATTTCAATGATGACACTGGCAGCAACTACGGCAAAAAAGAGACCAAACAAAGCAAATGCTGTTGGGAAATTCTTTCTCGAAAATTCGGCAAGTCCAAATCCAGTTATGAAGAAAGAAAGACCCACAACAGGAGCCATTACACTAGTATGTTCGTGAGCTTCATCAGTCATGAGAATCTACCTCCATTTGTTTAAGTTCCTCCTCTTCCAACCAGAGACGAGGAATTGCAATATCAAATGGTCTATCCCCAGCAGGAGGACCTCGAAAAGCACTGTAGACAAAATTCACAAAGAACACAGTAATTGCTAATGCTTGGGTGTAAGCACCGATGGTTGCAATTCTGTTGAAAAGGACGATCATATCATAATTTGGCAGGATGTCAAGAACTGAATAATCGATATATCTTCTTGGCATTCCCAGTGCCCCAAGCACATTCATTGCTCCGAAAGTCAAAACGTAACCCACGATCCAGAGAACAAAGTGGACATAAGCCAAGGTTTTATTGTACATCCTTCCGGTCATATCGGGATAGAGGAAATACATGGTACCGGATAAGGCAGAGATTGCACCACCAATGATGATAAAGTGGAAATGACCAACTACGAAGTATGTGTCATGGAAAACTAGATCCAAGGGAATAGTATTGACCATAACACCAGTGACTCCACCCAAAACAAAGCCGAGAACAAATCCCAAGGCGAACAGGAGAGGAATATCTATGACGATTTTTCCCTTATACATTGTCAATATCCAATTGAATGTCTTTATTCCAGAAGGAATTGCAATCAAGAAGGTAGTGAAAGTGAAGAACCATCCAGGAGGAGAATTGGGAGATGCGGTAAAGTTATGATGACCCCAGACAAGAAATCCCAATAACGTGATCGCCCCCATGGAAAGTATCATGGAAGTCTTTCCAAATACTTCGGCTTGGGAAAACCGAGAAATCAGCATGGAAGTGAGCCCCATGGCAGGCAATATCATGATGTAGACAGCAGGATGACTATATGTCCAAAATACATGTTGCCAAAAGAGAGAACTGCTTCCTGCCCCAGTTTCAAAATAAGCACCACCCATCACATTTGCCAAAAATTGCATCACTAGACCAATGGTGATTGCCGGTGTTGCAGCCAATTGAATGAAGGCCATGAACACAATTGACCAAGAAAATAGATCAAGTTCTTTCCAAGTCAGACCAGGTCTTCTAAGATAGATAATGGTCAAAAGAAAATTGATGGCACCAATCACCGATGATGTCCCTGCAATAATCAATCCAATCAGTGTGTAATTCAAGGCATTGTCCGCAACCCTTGTCAAAGAGAGAGGTGGATATAGGGTCCATCCAGTAGGAGCATTACCCATCCATACAAAGACAGAAGCAGGTACAAGCATCCAAAAGGCAATATTATTCCATCGGGGCCAATAAAGATCTTTTGCACCAATCATTTTCGGAACAAGGTAATTTCCCATTCCCGCCCCCATTGCCATGATAACAAAAAAGATCATCACAAATCCATGCACGGTGAAGTAGCTCCCCCAATCTCGAGGCTTAATGAAATCAACCCCGGGATTGAAGAGTTCAGTTCGCATCATCAACGCAAGGTATCCTGCAAATGCAAAATTGATTGCAGCAAACATCATGTAGAGCATTCCTATGCGTTTATGATCAATAGTACCAAAGAAGGTCTTTGGTTGAAGGAACCAGTATGATTTAGTCTCAGTTGCCATTTTTTCACCTCACTATAATTAGGCCGGGCATATTGTAATGACCTGCACCACAGAATTCAGCACATGTGATTCTGTATTCGCCCGGTTCGATGTTATCGAGATATACATAGTTAAAATGGCCAGGCACAGCATCTGCTTTAAATCCCAACTGAGGAACATAGAAACTATGTATCACATCGGCGGATGTAATTTTCAAAAGGTAAGAAACATTGGATTCGAGTACCAGCGGTACAATTTCAGTACCGTTCAAAGAGTTGAAAGATGAATTATCAACCCCTTCAATTGCAAATTCCCAAAAAAAGGTATGACCAGTTACAAGTATGGTTACATCGGCCTGTTTGTTATTGGCGAATGCAAACTGTTCCGTTGGACCCAAAGCCGTTGCAAACAGATACAAAACGATTATTGTAGCAATGATGGTCCAAGCGATTTCCAATTTCATGTTGTGAACTACGGAAATTTCAGATGGCTTAACTGCCTTGCCCGAGTGATATTTTTTCAGGACAAATACAGTCAGTGCAAGAACAGCAAAAATAATGATCATGGAAAGAATCATTTGCAATCGAAAGATTTCCTCGAAGTGTTTTCTGTAGTCGTTAGGCGCAGCGAAAGCATTTTTCATGCCTAACAGACTGACAGTCAAACCTGTAGCAATCATTTTGAGTTTGATTCCCATGAGATGCACCTAACGATAGTTCGCCTTGCCACTTAAAAGGATATTGACATTCATTCTCTAAAAAATGAAATATGAGTAAGTAAAGAGTTAATTTTTTGAAAATTACTTCAATAATTATATCCTTCAGCAAGTGAGGTTTGTTCTTGAACCTTTACTCCATACAAGTATTTGTTGGTGAAGAATAATTGCCTCCATGATTAATTTTTCATGTTGAAATAGAAACAGTCAGCAGGAATTGTTTTTGATCCCATTACTGCTCTCCCGGGATTAGTGCATTCCGTATGCCTCTTTAACCAAGTAAAGAAGGCGAGTGTACATTCCAATAGCAGTTCATAATCTTGGGAGAAAATCAGCCAGACTTAATGATGAAATCATTTTCGTTAATGGAAAACAAGTGCAAATCAGTAGGAGGGTGAAATTAGCCCAAAAATCCAGAAAGTCCTCGAATAATCTTTCCCAGCAGGATTTTCTTGAGGAAATCTCCCCATTTAATGGGGGGATCAAAGGAAGGAGTAATTCTGCTTCTGTGGGTGCCGTGATGATTAAACATACAAATCGGTCCCTTTGATACTTTAGTGAATTGCAGCCTGACAATTTCATTTGGAACGGAAAAACGAAAGAAGATTGAATTTCCAGTTTTCCTTCCTTCGAAAGAATACATTCAAGCGAATAAAATCAAGTGTATCCAGGTCTAGATAAAGATGCCGAATGTAGGAAAGCGAAGGTATATTGCCATTATTGCATCAATTATCAGAAGGAAATCAACCATGATCAGATAAACATTTGACACCTTGAATAAAGTCCAAGAATTCTTTTCAGAGGGATTTTTTATTGTCATCCAAGTTTTCTTCATGATCCAATAGGAAAGAGGGATCAGTCCCAAAGTGTAAATCAGTCCTGTTAAGGATGTAAAGATGATGGACAGGGCAGCCATTGTCATCAATAATCCGGATTTTGAGATGAATGGGACGGTTCTTTTGATTCCGATAACAACAGGAAGCATTGGAACATTGACTTCAGCATATTCTTTTCTGAATCTAATTGCAAGACTCCAAAAATGCAGAGGAATCCAAATCCAGACAGTCAATCCGATTAACCAAGGCAAAGCAAAGGAAAGATCATTAAGGGAAGCGGCCCAGCCTGCATACACAGGGAAGGTGCCTGCCAATCCACCCCAAATGATGTTCCATCGAGTTGAACGTTTCAATATCATTGTATAGAAGACGGCGTACCAAATGGCACCAATGAGCATCATCAGGGAGGAAAGGGGATTGAGAAAGAAATACGCCAATCCAACCCCTAAGAAAATAGAAGTGATTGCCCAGAGCAATGCCTTGTTAGGACTGATATATCCTTCAGGAATGGGACGTTTTTTTGTTCGGTACATAATTTTGTCAATGTCACGATCAAACCAAGAGTTAACTGCATTGGCACCGCCAGAAGAAAGATAGCCAGCCAGTATCAGGATGAAAACATCAAACCAATTAATCTTACTGGTCAAAACACTGGCAGTAAAATACCCTGCAAGACTTGAAAGAACTAATAAAAACACCACCCGAGGTTTCATTATTGTGAAATAATATGAAATAATTGATTTCTGGGGAACGGTTTCTGTTACAACTGAGGTTGCTGTAGTCACAAACTGATTAAAAGGATAGGATTTTTAATCCAATTGGTTCTATTTAGTTAAAATAGTGAATTATTTGTCAGTAATTATCGATTTCCAGCAGATGGACAATAAACTCCCAAAGATCGGCAATTTCTTCGGTCTGTTCAGGAGGAATTTTCAGAAGATAACTTCTCAAATAGTAGGGCAATTTGAACTCACAGTGAATGAAGTTCCGAAGGAGGATTTCTGTAAGAAGGAACGGTTGTAGAGCTTCCAAATTCAGAAGTTTGAAGTAAATCCAGTTAAATTCTTCCAATGCCTGTTGACCAGCCCTGTTAAGTTGAAAATCAGGGTGGGACCAGATCCCAATGGATATTGCAAGATTTATGAACTGTTCCAAAACAGTGTCTGTCTTTGTAGTATTCAATGCAAGGTCTTCAATCAACGCATTCCTCAGTTTTAGATTGAATTCAAGAGCAGCATCATAGGGCATGAGCAATTTGGCCAAATATTCATTATGTTCGATCCGTCTGTCCTGAAGGGATTCAAGAATGGTCGAGAGATATTGGTTAAGGTGCTCCATAAGTTCAATTCGAAAAGATTGAGAAATATAGCCTGAATCAAAGGGTTCCAATAGGTCAATTACAAGACCGAACAACCGGAGAAGCTTTAATTGAAAAGTATGGGTATGTTTTAGGACGGACTTGAAAGTTGTGTGGATAAGTCTGGAAGAAAAGGTCAAAATGTTTTCAACGGCATCATAATCATATTGGATAATAGTAGGGAGTAAATCTAATTCAATGGATTCAATGAGGAGGAGGATTTGTTTCCTTAATCTTAAAATGGATTCAGCAGGAGTTCTGTGCTCAAATAATTGGAGAATGGACTGTATTCGGTCATTTGCTTCAAATGGAGGGAAGCCGTTCATGAAAAGAGATTCGGACTCCTGCAATATTGAAATGGCTGTTGCCAAATCATCCAAAACATCGAACACTGCCTCAATTGCCCTTTTTGGCTGTAATTGTGAAAGGAAGTCCAATATAAACCCAATTTCAGTCATTGATTTCGTTGCAATCATTCGAGCCTTACAGTATTCAATGAGTCGAAACCTGAAGTTTTGGGAGAGGGAATTTGATATGAAGAGCAAGTGATGATAAGATGGATCAGACGTAGAGAAGGAACAGATTGAAAATAAGGAAGGGGAAGATTTCTGCAATTTAAGTAGCCATGGATTAAAGATAAGTTTTTGATCAAAATCATGGAATCTCAGGAAGGAAGTAAAATCCAGTTTAGCAGATTTGAGAACTTCCTCAACGGATGAGAACCCGAAGGGTTCGTCAAGTAGGGATACTTTTTCCTGTTGCTCTTTTGATCGAAATATGTTTAGTTTCACATACCAAATTAGGGAAGAGTTTTATATGAAGGAGATGGAGGGAGGTGCCCGAAAGTATTCATGAGCCCCTTTAGTTAGAATTGAAAGTAGGGGGCAGATAATTGAAACAAGAGTGATTCCAAAGAAAGATGGGTATCTTCATTGACCGAAAATATTTTTGGTGATTACCAATCGCTGGATGTCATTGGTTCCTTCATATAACATGGTCGCTTGGATGTCTCGATGATATCTTTCAACAGGCAATTCTTTTGAGAATCCCATACCTCCATGGGTTTTGATTGCATTTTGGGTGACTTCACAAGCAGCTTCTGTCGCGTAAGCTTTTGCGATACTACTTTCCATGGTATGCTTCATTCCCTGATCCCGCATCCATGCAGCACGCCAAGTTAGCAGCCTTGCAGCATCAAGTTTCATTTTCATTTCTGCAATCCTGAAGGAAACTGCTTGAAAATTCGAAATAGGCTGTCCAAACTGTCTGCGTTCCTTGGCAAACTGAACTGAGGCTTCATAGGCAGCCTGTCCTATACCGATTGCTTGAGATGCAATACCTATGCGACCGGTGTCAAGCGACTTCAAAGCAATTGCAAAGCCCTTGCCGGGGGCACCAATACGATTTTCCAATGGGATTCTGACATTGTCGAAGAATACTGCACAGGTATGACTGCCGTTCAGCCCCATCTTTTTTTCGGGAGCTCCAATCTGTAGACCAGGAGTCCCTTTCTCAACAACAAAAGCGCTAATACCTTTATGGCCAAGAGAGGGGTTTTCGTTTGCCATTACCAAGAAAATGCCGGCATGAGCAGCATTGGTGATCCACAATTTTTGGCCATTAATCACCACCTCATCTCCTTCAATTTTAGCAGATGTTTTCAGGCTACCCGCATCACTTCCCGCGGTGGGTTCCGTTAGGCAAAATGCACCAATTTCTTCTCCTGATGCAATTTTAGTGACCCATTTTTCTTTTTGCTCTTCAGTTCCCTCTCTTTGGATTGCCAATCCAACCATTGTTGTTACCGATGTAATGACACTTGTTGATGCACATGCTCTTGCAATTTCCTCTAGGACAAGGGAATATGTAATGGTTGAAGCTCCTGCACCTCCATATTCTGGATCAAGAATGGTTCCAAGCATTCCCAGTTCCGCCAGTTCCTGTATGTTTTCCTCTGGGAAAATGGACTCCTTATCGATCTTATCTGCTCGAGCCATGAATTTTGTAGATGCCAGATCTCTCACGGTATCCCTGATAAGCTTTTCATCTTCTGTGAGATTGAAATCCATGGTTCTCAGAAGGACGTCATGTAATTAACTTGTTGTTAAATTTAATGGATTTTTGTAACTTAGGTTCATATGCTTGGCTTCATCTGTTGAGCAAATTGACCCACCAATGGTCGGATCATGTTTCCAGATCGTGAGACAAAAAAGTTCTGTTCAAGTTCAATTGCGATACTGATCGCTTCATTTATGGGAACATTGAGCAAATAGGATAATTGGGTATAGCTAAGCCCTTCAGGATGTTTGCTGATGATTTCAACAGCCTTGAATTTAGGACTATGAAGGAAGAGTTTTTCAAGAAGAGTCACACGAGAAGCCATGTCTCGGATGGTTTCCTCCATCATATGAATGTCGCCAGCCAATCGCATGTTTTCACTTTCCATATATTCAATATCTTCCCTGAGGATATCGATCAGTTCTTCTCTGGCCATGATATTTGCTTCATGACGTAAAATTTCTTGAGCCAAGGCTTCCTTGATTGAAAGTCCTTGGTTAATAAGTTCAAGGATATGAGGATTTTCTTCTAAAAGATTCTTCATTTCCTCATCTGCCATTGTTTCGGAAAAGACGTCAATGATTTCCTTTTGCACATTAAGCCCTTGGAAATCAGCTTGCAGGGAGAATAACTCGCCGATCAACATTTTCAATACATCCACCCCTTGATCCGTGGATAGATCACATTGGGAAAGCATGTCGCGAAGGAAGTTGTAACGTTCTTCTGCTTGCTTTTGCAGGAGTTGATTCCCTTTTTTTATTAAATCCATGACCTGTGCAATTTCAAATGAGATAAACTCCGAAACATTGTCGGCAGATGACATTCTGAAGGTAACTTGTGCGATAAGATATATAAGTCTAAGTTTTCGTGTTAAAACTAGTCTTCCAACCCTTCTAGAAACCAATCTTCTTTTTTGGGAGGTTCTCGTGATTTGAGAGTAGAGTAAATGTACCCTTTAGGAGCAGCAGCAAGCCCCATTTTGTTGCCGACCACTTCGATGATCAGTTCCCATCGGTTGTTAGTCAGGTCGACTGGGTTTGGAACAACAGAGGCAGCAGCCTCTATAATGATGCTTGTGGAAAGTGAGGAGTGTCTCTTCTTTGCGACGACTTTATATGATCCTTCATACCCTTCAATTAACTTAGGGATGATTTCCTTCATGGTTTCAAGATCTGCGGGAATGACTTCGTCAATGGGTTTGATTTTTAAAACATGCATGAAATAGGGGCCGTCTTCTTCTAGAGCAATGAGTTCTTTTATTGTTTCCAAGATTGAAACGGATTTTTCCAATCTCACATTGATCAATCCGGAAATTCCTATAGGACGAGCCCGAAGTTTTGAACTTGGCATATCGAGTTTTTCTTTAAGGACATGTACCATTTCTGATGCGGCCGCTCGTTCCAAATTCCTTCCACAACTAACGAGAAGACCTCGATTCAATTGCATAAGTTGTTATTGTTAAGCTTGAATTAAATCTCTTGCATTGTTTCTGACCAAAGGAAAACTGTTTTTTGTCTGGGATTTATTGGTAGATTATTGCCTTTCATTACCTTACGAGATCATCCAGAATTTCAGATTTATTTTGAAGTTCATGGAACGGGGGAACCTCTTCTTTTGGTTCATCCATTAATGGGAAATCTACGTACGTGGTTTGATTTAGGATACGTAAGATCATTGGCCGAATTTCAGCTGATTCTTGTCGATGCATTGGGTCATGGTCAGAGTTCAAAGCCACACAATCCAGAAATGTATTCATTGGAGATTGCAGCAGGTTATCTTGCCCAAATCTTGGAATTCTTGGAGATCTCGAAAGCAAAATTTTTTGGATACTCAATGGGGGCACTCTTTGGTTTTGGATTGGCGTATCATTATCCAGATTATGTTGAATCTTTGGTATTGGGGGGAAATTATCCTTTGAAACGACCACCAAGCCACAAAGATGAGCGATTATCGATATTTGAACAGGGAACAGAAGCAGTCCTTGAATGGCAGGCACCACAATCCTCCAGACGCAGGGAGTATCTCAAAAAGCAAGATTACAAGGCATTAGCCGCCTTTTTACGGGCAGTCAATCATTATGACATCCCTGAAGGAGAACTGCGGAAAATGTACCATCCCATCCTTCTGTTTGCAGGTAGCCTGGATCCAATGCTTCCAGAAATCCAGAAGACCGCCGATCTTCTTCCCAATTCTAGACTGATTGTTTTAGCGGGGTTGGACCATAATCAAGCATTTCTCAGAAAGTCGAAAATAATCGATAGTATTCTTGAATTTCTACGGACCTCCAAAATCGATAATTAAGGTAGCCATCAAAATGTTGATAACATCAACCGATAAGTAAAGTTAGGTAGATATTTGTGTCCAAGCAGTTAACACCAAAACAACGTGCAGATCTTGAACAACTCCAACAGCTTTCTCAGCAAGTCAGCATTTTACAGCAGAACCGAATGAGCATGAGAGCAGCTCTGCAAGAAGCAGAATCTGCTTTGAAGGAAATTGAAGGTTTATCTGATGAGGAGGAAATTTACAGATTGGCAGGATCCATCATGTACAAGACGACAGTCGGAAAGACAAAGGCAAAGCTTCAGCAGAACAAGGAGCTTTATGAGGTTCAACTGACTAAAATTGAAAACCAGATCAAAGCATCTGAAGAACGAATGAAAGAACTGGATGCGAAACTCCGAAAGGAACTTGGCATTGCATAATCCATTCGATGAGAAATTGATGGTTTCGCGTCCACATCAATTTGTTTTAAAAGACCGAAGATGATGGTGATTTAGAAAGGAGATTATACATATGGCAAGAAGAACAAGACGAGTAAAATCCACAGGACGTTTCGGAGTAAGGTACGGGGCAAGGCTCAGAAAGGATGTCAGAAGAATTGAACAGGTAAGCAAGGCCCTTCACAGATGTCCCAGATGCAGGCTTAATGCTGTCAAGAAACAGTCTGTCGGCATTTGGAAATGCAGAAAATGTGATTATACATTCACAGGTGGCGCTTGGGAACCAATAACCAATGTTGGAAAGAGAGTTAACCGCACCGCAAGACAGATTGAGGAAAGAAAATTCGAAATTTAGGCTGGCCATATGCCCACACTCATAACGACATCACGAAAGCCAGACGATTTTGGACGTCGCCTTGCTCGCATTCTTTCCCATGTTATTCCAAATTCAAAAAGGATAAATCGCGGAAATGCAAACCTTCAGAGAATCTTTGAAATGGCTTTGGAACAGGGATATGATAAAGTCATCATTGTTCGAACCAAATTTGGACATACAGCCCTATTGGATTTTTACACATTTATTGGAGAGGAATTCAAGAAAGAGGAACGAATGCTCCAATTGAAGGATGTAATTGACCACAAAATCTACGGATGGAAAAGAATTCCAGGAGGTGCACCTGCATCTACATCTCGTGCAGTTGAAGAAATCAATCCTGAACTGATGAATCTGCTTGAAGATCGATTTGAGATAACCTATGACCGAAAAACCTCAATCGGGATTCTCCTTGACAAAGACGAGAATACCACCTATTTGACCCTCATTGATATGAATACACAGAAACCTTTTTTCTTTGCCAAAGTACGAGTTGTTAGATGAATTCAGTACTGGTTACGATAGAATTCGAAAACGAGAGGGAATTGGAATCCCAAATGAAGGTACTGGAGCTTGAAATTTCGCAGAACATTTCTGAGCGTGCCAAGGTGAACTTAGAAAAGGAAAAAACAGTTTTGCATATGCGAATTGAATCCGAAGATATCATTGCCCTCCGTGCTTTTTTCAATTCAATGCTCCGTCTAATGAGATCATCAGTAAGGATACATAATGAAATTATGGAGAGAGATTGAACGAAAGCTCGGTTTTAAGAAATTCACGGATTTCCTTTGCCTTTTCAAGGGACTTTTCCATGATGTCGACAATTTCTTTTGATTTGAAGGTTCCGAGACCGCCTTTCTGAGCGGAAACAATATAGTCGTCGGTGAAGCCGAAGGTAATCCTTGCATCTGCCGCGTCATCTTCTTTCTCTGAAGGGTCCATAAGGAGATAGTCACCTATTTTCACGGTAGTGACAGCCACTGGGATTGATTTCATTTTAAGAGGTCTCTTTGTTTCAAGAATCTCAATTTCACCGTCCTCATTCACGCGGGTTTCAGGAACTTGCACAGTTGATAACGCAGCCAAAGCAGCCAAGGCACTAGCATCAAATAGGTTTCCATTTGCATCAATGGGGTAAATGTCAAGGAAGACAGTCCAAACTTTTTCGCCTTCAATGATGCAAAGATCCTCCAAATCAATCGCTTCGGATTCCCTTATCAAACGATCAGTAACCCGGGTCAATTCAATTGCATCAAAAGTTGGAGGACCATTCTTAAAAGAGGGGGATGCAGTGGGGTTCAGTTCGGCAGTAACAATCAAGGTTCCTTTATTCGGATAGTCACTATATGGAGTACCAAGGGATAGCTTAACTCCAGCGATAACCTTTGTTTTTCCAAGTTCAACCATTGCGGATCCTTCTGCCTTTTCGACGATATTCAAATCAAATTTAATGTCCCGGTATTCATCAAGACCTCTTCCATCAAGGCGTTTGCCAGATTGAAGAAGAGAGAGAATATAGGATTTTTCAATAGTGGAAGTAATCAAACCTCTTTCACTCATATTCTATCACCTATTCATCCAAGTAATCGAGGAATTCAAGATCTCTCTCGATTTCAGAGGGGTCTTTCTTTCCCTCTTCTTTTTCGTCATTGTTTTCTTCCTCTTCCACAGTAGTGACCTCTAAACTTTCATCATCCTGAGTGGAAGTAGTGGTGGTTTTCTGCTGTTTCAACAGTTCTGCCATTCTTGAGCTAAAGAAACCCCGCCTGACAGGAGGTTTTTCATCCTTCTGCTCAAGTTCCTTGTTTTTCTCATATATTACTTCACTAACAGGTTTCAGAGGTTCTTCCTCGATTTTTGGCTCTTCTGTCTTAGGAATTTGAGGAGGGGTGATTTCAGGGGGCTCGAACGGAGCAGGAGAGGGAGTTGATTCAGCACCAATTTCTGGTTCTGTAATGCCAGCACTCGCCTCAATGCCTTCATCCTTTGGTTCAGGTTCTGAGATTGGTTTCGCCATAGCAGGACTGATTTCTTCCTCTTCAACAGGTTCTTCACTTGTTGAAAGAGGAGATGCTGGTTCTGGTGCCTGAACAGTTTCAGCCGTCACTTCACTAATATCCGAGGTTTCAAGATCAAGAGGTTCTTCCTCATCAATACTTGATGCCACAACGGTTTCCCTTTCCGTGTGAGGAATTGCTTCCGAAATGTCAGAGACTGAATCAACATCAGTTTCCTCATCTTCTTCAACCTCATCAGAAAGGATTTCCTGACGAATTTTCACATATTTTTCAATGAGAGCCTCTTTCTGTTTCTTTTCAATTTCCTTGATCGCATTCAAGGACATTTGGAAACATTCCTTGAACTGCTCAGGAGTAAATTTACCATCCAATTGAAGAAGGGAGACTTCATCCAATGTGGGAGCATAGAGGATTGGACAATCCCCAGTCCCAACGTTGTCTTCGTATCCGCTTAGGTCGAGGACACATTTGTCCTCAAACAAGCCGGATGCAATTCCACCAATCAATCCTCGCATGGGAATCCCTGCATCTGCAAGCGCGGCACTTGTCGCAATTGCGGCAGCAGTTCTCGAACCGCCATCTGCTTGTATCATCTGAACTTGGACATCAATAGCGGATCTAGGGAACAGATGGGTCAAAACCACACTTTCAAATGCTTCGCTAAGAACCTTCGAGATTTCTTTTTCTCGTCTTGAAGGTACAGGATGCTTCCTGTGTTCAACGGAAAATGGCAACATTTTGTAGGTGACACGGACAAGCGCCTTTTGGGACATGGCCAAATGCTTCGGATGAAGTTCTCGTGGTCCGTTCACTGCTGCTAAAACAATATTCTTTCCCAATACAACTCTGGCGGAGCCATCTGCTTGCTCCAACACCCCAACTTGAATTTCCAAATTTCGCATTTCGTTTGCTTTTCGACCATCAGGTCTAAATATTTCTTCACTCATTTTCATCAACCTAGCTCCTTTCTGATAGGAATTCTGCCACTCGATCAGTCAATCCACTGACATGTGCTTCCCGCACAATTTTCTCTATTGCTTCTGTGGCCAAGAGTTCCATTTTCAATTCATCCCCTCGGATCCAGATTCTACCATTATGTCCGACAATAATTTTGGTTTTGGTTTTTTCTTTTATCAGATTAATCATCGATCCTTTTCTTCCAATTATTCTTCGGACATGCATTGGGTTTACGTCAATAATCCTTCCCCCTACAAGTTTACCCAACCCTTCTTTTGTTGCATTAAGTTGTGGATCCTTTGTTCTGTCAAAGGAGATAATTTCTGCTCGGATGGCATCTCCTGCCTTGAAAATTTTGCGTGCATCATCCTTGATAGGATCGAATGGTGCATTGGTAGCGTTTGAAACCAATAAAATTGCAGGATACGGTCCACCGATATTTACTGAAAACGAGGTAAGTGCAACGTCCTCCACAAGACCAATGACGATATCACCTACCTTCGGGTAATAGCGTCCTTTCAATGGGCGGACAGAAATTTTCTTGCCTTGCTTGAAAAAAGTGCCCACATATTCGGACAAGTATTGCTTGCCATGTTTGTAAATCCCAGTCTCGATGGAATAATCTCCTTCAGCAACAACCTGACCGGGAACAACGAGATCTTTTTCTTCAACTAATATTGTGATACTCGTTCACCCCCGTTTTAGGACATGCATCTGAGCCTTTCCTTTGGTTTTTGTCATGATTTCATCCATGAGGGAAGCCAATATACCGCCAGGAACCTTCAATACAACATGCAGGCTTCCATCACTGTCCCAGTTCTCTTCGCTCATTTCACCTGCATTCTTCAATTGTCCGTATAATGATCCTGCATAGGATGCAGGGATTTTGAATTCCACGGTTGCAACTTCGAGCTTTATCGGGAGAACTTCGGTCAATTGCTTGATAATTTCAGGAGCCTGTTCAGATGCGGGTTTTGTCCTTGAAATTTTAATACCGGCCTCTTCAATTGCTTTCTCAATTCGTTGAGGGGTATGAGGCGCCCCAGTTTTTGGGTTTACGGTATATTTAACGATATAATCGACAATTTCCTTGATTTTCTCCTCAAGGAATCTTTTCCTCATTTCTTGGGTAATTAGAAGTTGCCCTTTCTCGAGCATTATCTTTGCGATCTCTACTTCGTCAGTTGTTCCAAACACTTCCTCCAGATCATCTTGTGAGGCTTTTTGTCCTCTTCTGAAATCATCAAAAATGACGTAACCTTCGACCACGTCGTCTAGAGGAACATTTCCATCGTGAAGGTAATCCCATGCTTTCTCAGGATTTACAACAAGTTCGAACTGTTTACCATGAGACTTGTACCTCACTAGAGACAAATCACCTAAATCAACTCTTTGAGATCTTTCTCCTCTGTCATATGACATTTTATCTTTCACCTTATATACTTGAGCGGTGTTCAATCCGCTTCAATTTCTTGTCTTCTAAGTTACTATTGCGCCTACTCATTTAAAGATTGATAGATAGAACACAGTGATTGTATGAATTTGAATGGAAGTGTTTACCTTCTTCTGTAATAGGAACAGGATTAGCTCTCAACCGATATGCCTAAAAAGGTGAGGTATGAGGTTCGGTTGGAGACAAAAATATGAGCACCTCAATGTATTTTGGAACCCCTACGGGACGGGCATTCGTGATCTCATTCTTGGTAGGAATTTTCTCAGCTGTGCTTTCATTTTATTTGGCAATTCAGAATCCAGTAAGCACAAGTTTGGGTTTCCTTTACGAACCACTCCCTCTTGAAGAGACAAATTGGAAGTTGACTATCGCGATAATCGTATTGATGCAGATTACATTCCTTTCTCTTGTGTTTGCATTTGCCTATAGGGAAGAAATGAATCACAGAATTCCTTCATGGACCCAAATATTTGTCCCTATGGTGATCACTCAGCTCTTGGCATTATTCATCGTCAATGTCACGGTGACCGGAGGTGTGGAAGGAAGTGAAAGAGACATCGGTCTCTCCAACTTCAACAAGGAGATGGGATTAACCATTGGTTGGACTACTCTTATCTTGATGATCCTTTGGGCCTATTATTTCTATTTGGTGTCAAAACAAGAAGAAGCCGCTAAATAGGGTTTGATTCTAGATAATTCAGGGTTTGTTCGAGTTTTTTTTCTGCCCGATCCAATAGTACGAGAATTTCATCTCCCAATTCGGTTTCCTGCTCAAATTTCCAGTTTTCAAGAGCTTCTCCTGCTGCAAGAACTACATCAATCACCCTATGGTCAATTTCAGAGAGGTCTACCATTTCAAAACCGCTGAATGAACGATGTTTTTGGGCGTACTCAAAAATTTCAGTGATACCCAGAACCATATCCTTAATGGAAGAAAATTCAGCAACTTCAAATTCACGAGTGGTTTGCGTCATGTTTTCATAAACCATGATTGTCAACCAATAGGATCCACGAGAGGATTCGATTGAAAAACCTCGAAAATATCGGGTGGATGAATCTTCTTCGCAGTCACAGGGCATTTCTTGATGGGCATGGATTTGGTCGTATAATCGTTCAATCTGACTTTGAAGCTTCTGTTTATTCTCAATTGGCATTTCTTCCAGATCCAGATTGTCCAAAGCGTGTTCCCAAATGTCATACTGGAAGCAGAGAGAACTTGAAGGTTTAACTTCCGCAAGTGGCAGAACTTGCTCCCTTCCAGTTTGAATGTCTTGTAGAATAAGAAAAAGAGATTTTCTGGAAACCTCGATTTCAGCGGTGAATTTTCTTTCCTCCATTTGCTCGATTAATAGTTGCTTGATTGCGGTTAATTACTTTGTCATAAAGGGACAGAATTGATTAGAGGATAAAAGACCATTCATTCAACTCATGCTAATGGACAAGTGGAGCCAAATCTTCCTTGATTGCATCGAATGCCTGTTCAAAATCCTTGATAATGTCTTCTGGATCCTCTAATCCAACAGAAAGACGCATATAGGTGTCAGTGATGCCTGCCTTCTTACGATCTTCTTCGTCAACGATTGAATGAGTGGTTGATGCAGGATGAGTCAGAAGACTTTCAACACCTCCCAAAGAAACGGCTCTAGTGACCAAATTCAAATTATCGACAAATTTTTTGGCAATCTCCAAGTCACCTTTCAGTTCGAAGCCGATCATGGCTCCAAAACCGTTTGCTTGTTGTTTTGCCAGTTCATGTTGGGGATGAGTTTCAAGACCAGGATAATAGACTTTCTTTATTAACGGATGATCTGCCAGATATTTTGCGATAATTCTTCCACCTCGTTCATGTGCATCCATTCTAATTTTTAGTGTCTTCATTCCTCTTGAGAGCAAGAATGCTTCAAAGGGACCCAAGATCCCACCATGATGGACTGAGGTCATTCGACACTCTGCAATAAGCTCTTGGGAGCCACAGATGGCACCAGCGATGACATCAGATTGACCATTGAGGTATTTTGTTGCTGAATGGATTACAAAATCCACACCCATTTCAATCGGGCGCATGAGGATGGGTGTCATGAAGGTGGAATCGATTGCAGTCAGAATACCACATTCTTTTGCGATTTCTACGATTGGCTGAATGGGAACCAGCCGAAGAGTTGGATTCGTTGGGGTTTCAAAATAAATCAGCTTTGTATTGTTTTTGAGTGCTTTCCTTACATTTTCAGGATCACTGGCATCTACAAGGGTAACCTCGATACCATGATTTTCAAGTTCATGGGTGAAGAGACTCATGGTTCCTCCATAGAGAGTATTGTCAGCTACCAGATGATCCCCTTTCTTGAGGACAGTAAAAATCAAGGTTGAAACAGCAGCCATACCACTTGCTAAAAGAAGGCAATCTTCAGCCCCTTCTAAGTGGGCAAGCCTCAGTTCAGCATCTCGGACGGTAGGATTAGCCAAACGGCCATAAGTATAGCCTCCAGGCTCTTCCCCTTGGAAAATCCGTGCACCATGATCAACATTCTGAAATGCAAAGGTAGAAGATGCAAAGATAGGTGCATTGACTGGGTATGGGTAAATTTCTTTCCACTCAAGACCGCCATGGATTGCGATCGTTTGAATACCGTATTTATTTTTTCCATTTAGGGGTTCCATATGTATCAACCTAACGTTTTGATAAAGGGAACTCAAATTCTCCGACGGTTCGTCAGAAGGAAGCGTTTCCCATGAATGGAATCTACTTTTCAAAATAAAAGACATTTGATTTCCAGATTTCATATGTTCAATCCATTGTCAGCAAGACCCTAGAATAGGATAGGATGGCTGACGATTCGTCAACAAATTTCACTGAATTATGCAGATATGTAATACCAGACAACACTTTTTTTCAATTGACCTCCAATATACAGATGTGACCGATTGGAATACACATGAAAGTCTGTTTCAACATTCTGCAAGCTGGATAATTGAACATCTTCTTGAGATAGGTCTTGTAGACAAGATAGACGCGATTATATTGCATCAACTGCTCAATGATTCTCGTCAAAGTACACAGGCAATAGCCAATATTGCCCGAGTGTCAAGGGGAACCGCCCATGAGAGAATAAAACGACTTAAGGAAAAGGGGATTATTGATCGTTTTACTACCAAATTGAATTATAACAATTGTGGCCTTCCTTTACGTGCCTTTATTTTGGTCAGCTATGATGCGGCCATTGCAGGAACTGAATATCGCCAAGCCACGGTTGCAAAATTGATTTCACGGATAAAATATGTAACACGGGTCAACATCATCACCGGCAATCACGATTTTCTTGTTGAAATTGCCATTCCGCATATGAATATGTTGAGTGATTTGATCATTGAGGAAATGAGAAATATCCCAGGGGTTGGAAACACCATTACGATGATTAGCTTTGATGAGTATCGAGATGGGTTCCGTCAAGAAAGACCCAAAAAGCCTCACTAATTTGCAGTTTTCCTAAAGTTAAAGAATACAATGACTTACATCGACATATTGACCATAAATATTCTTAAATCCATTTCTTTTCTATTCGCAATATTGGCCATCACCACTACGATAAGTCTTGGCAGCATGATATTGTTGATTTTTCTTCTGCCATTTATTGCTTTGGGAGTTTTCTATCCAAGAAAAATTGATCAGGACATGTCATTTCAGTCGCTAAAGTTTGCGTCATTTCTTTCACAGGGAATTGTTTCTGCCCTGTTCATTCAGATCATTGCAAGTTCCATCACATTAATACGGTTAGTTGTGGAACGGGCTGCAGGAGGGTTTATCATATTCAACACCATCATCTCATTTCTTTTATTGCCATTGTTCATTAAGGAAACTCGAACAAATTCGATTTTACAGAAAATGAAGCAAAATCAGCGAGAATTGTGGCTTAAATCCCTTGAGGAATAACAATGGCAATAGATCAATTTCTTGATCAGCTTCTCATCCTGATCCGGTTGAAATCAATCAGGAGAACAGGTTGGGTGGAAACGAATATCCGCAATCCTGAAAGTGTTGCAGACCATAGTTTCAATGTCGCAATCCTCGCCCTTCTTTTGGGCGATGAGGAAAATGTTGATCGGACGAAAGTTCTTAAAATGGCACTTGTACATGATTTAGCAGAAGCAATAATTGGAGACATGGTCTGGCAGCGTGGCCAATTTGTTGATGTTAAGCTGAAAAAGGAAAAAGATGTCCTCGAGATGCAGGCAATTGAAGAAATACTGAATTCAATTGATGATAAAGTAACCAAGAGTAGATTTAAAGAGATTCGTGACCTCATGCAAGAGTATATCGAACAAAATTCCATTGAATCACAATTGGTAAAAGAACTTGATAAGTTAGAGATGTGCATTCAGGCTCTGGCATATTATCAAGATTCGCCTTTTGAGGAAATCACCTCATTTTTGGATTCAGCAAGGGACTATGTTCATACAGAACAAGGAAAAAATCTCTTCAATGAAATTGAACGGCGAATTATTGAGTTGGGACTATAATCTCAAGATCATTCCACAAGATTTCGTCATCAATGTTGCCGATAGTGACTCCAAACAGTCCTTGGGGATTAAAAGCCGCAAACAAAGTGGGGGATTTCGAATGTTTAATTGGAATGAGTTTGGGGAATAAAGTCAGATTATCAAAGATAAATTGGTCTTCAATTCGGGATATTTTTTGATTCGGAAGTTGTTCATCCAAAATATAATCATAATTCGGTTTTCTGAGCCAAATATCAAGAGTTATTGATTTCAAGGGGACATCAAGGTTGAGCTGGAACTTTCGACCTTTTCCCAATATTCGCTCATTTTCTTGGAAAAGCGTCTGGAAATTAGTCAATCCGTCATCGGTTACTCTGACCATCACCTCAAAACCGAGTTCTTTTTCAATACCCTGACCGTTTCCAAACAATCCCAAGCCCTTAACGGTACTGTGGGGATCCCGATCAATCTGGAGAACCTTTTCCTTGTCGAAAATCTGGTAGATCATTCTTCCCAAATCAGGAAGGCATGCACCACTTCCGGTGAAGATGATCTCTTCAATTTTTGACTTTGGAACTCCTGCTTTCAGACCACTATGGAAAATATCCTTCAATATAATTTCAAATCTCTCAAGTTCAAGCACTGCTTCAGGATCCAAAAACACCGTATTATCGTCTTCAGCAGGAGATAAGCTAATTTGGATTGCAGATCCTTCTTGGGTTTCAATAGCTGTCTGGAAATTCTCCAGCAAGTCTTTTAGCAGTTTATTTACATTCAATGCAAAATCCAGTTCTCTTTCCTTTTCCTGGAGAATTTCTTCAAGTTTTTTCTTAAATGATCGTAAACCATGCTTGGTTGATTTTTGAACAATAATTTTTGGGGCAGGTTGATTCTGTTTAAAGAGCTCAATTTCCTTCCTTTTACGGGTTGTTTGTGAAGGTAATTCCACAAGTGAGAAGGTGGTTTCATCTTCATTCAGATCAATGTAAAGGCAGGCACCCTTTGTTTTCCTCAATCTATAGTCAGCAATTATAGGAGCCAAAGATTGTTCCAAAGAGACGACCTGTTTGAATCCCATTTGGTTGAATAATTGGTAGAACCATTTCTGGTATCTAATGGATGAATGGAACGGATGTGAAAATGCAACTTTTGTAATTGGATAATCGACATTTTCCAGAATTTTTTCAACTGCAAGAGTCACAAAATCCTTCATGGCAGTTTCTACATCAATGGTGAGATTCTGGACACGGATTGTTTTTGTTGTGCCTTCAAGCATTCCTTTCTTCAAACCGCTAAAGATAAGTTTTTCATCAATTGGTTCGTTTCCAATTGTTTTTGAATAAATCTTGGATCCGATGTATTTTCGGGTAGGAGTGTGGTAATAGATGGCAGTGGGTATCGTTCTGTAAATTGGTTTATGAGTACAAGTAGAAGGGATAATACTGAGTTCTGTTTCAGCATCGCCCAAGTTTATTGACAGACTGCAACATGACTCAGGAGGATCGGAGATTGCAGAAAATTCCTCCTTAAGGTCGAATACCGAGAATTGACGTCCTTGCTGAAGTTCTGAAAGAAGTTTCATACCTGTCAAAACTAATTTTTTCTTTCCTTTGGCTTCTGACAGCATCATATCTATTGCATCCGCCATGAGCTCAGTATGTTGGTTAAAAGGAAGAATAAATGTTGCCAAAGCGTCAAGGTCAACAGAATAGGTTCCTGCTTTTGTCTTGATGGTGAAAAAAAGACCGTCCTCGTCCATATGGAATGAAGAGGTTCCAGATGCATAGGCAATAACTTCTGCAATCTGAACTCCATTTGAAGAATAAATCGGGACGTGCAGCTTTCCAGTAAATGTGGATTGCCTGACCCGTTCCTGATAAATTGAAAATCCCAATGTGCTATCGACAAGATTGTATCTTCCTCGGTTAATGAATTCCATATGCGGAATTCTATCAGGTCTTGTATAGACGATGGGAGATAAGCGGATATCGATAAGTTTCATTCGCAGTTCAGTTTGTGTCAATTTCCTGAATCTTTGAGTGGATGGGTCACGTATAGATAATGTAAGATCCAACACATTCTCAATTGATTTCCATCCATCATTCCCCAAATATTCCATTAGGAGATCGTTAAAGTATCGAATATCGTCTTCATTCGATTCCCATCCTTCCTCATCAAGAATTTTCATCAACTCTGCAATGAAAGGGAAGGGAAAGGTCAAGATGGACTGCCATAAGGCCTGATAATCCCTTCGGGAAAGGAGGTCGGCGATAGAGACATCCTGTGCATCAAAGATAGAGGTTTTTCGACGATTGAAGATGCGTTTCTTCAGTTTTCCAGCACGTTCATAGACAAGACTTCCAAGTGAAGGATCAATGGTTTCTAAATAACTATCCAGAAGCATGAGATCCGGATCGATTTCAGAAAGCTTTTCGATTTCATCAAGCATTACATAAAGAGCAGCCAGCAATGGTTTTTTGATTTTGTCTCCATAATTTTCAATGGTCTGAATGATGAAAGGACGCAAAGAAGGAAGAGGATGGTTGATCCATAGGTCAAGAACCAATTCTCTTTTCTGTGAGGGTAGAAATCGATTAATATGATCTAGGGCAAGTTCCCTGACTTTTTCAGATTCGTGGTGATCTATGATCTGGAAAAGATGAACCAAGAGACTTTCATTTTTAGATCTGAGCCAATCCTTGAACAGATTTGAAATCTGTTCCAACTCTTCTTGAGTGGGATTTGGAAGGTATTTGGAAGTAATGAGTGTATATGCCTGATTTTGGGAAATACTAATCCTCTCCGAGCTGTTGCCTTAAAGTAGATGAAACTGCTTCCAATAAGCTTCTTCTAAGTCAAAGGCTTCTAAGATCATATTAAACTTTCCCATTAAGGTTCGAACTTTCCTTGTTCACAATTGATGACTAGAAAAGTATTTTACTTCAAACACAATGTAAAGTGTATGGTTAGAACCTATGTCATCAAAGAGGACGCAAGAACCCTTTCAGATTTTATTCCACCGGTCAGCATTCTGATGGGTGGTATCATATTTCTTTTGGGGACAGTCATGGCCATTATCCTGTATCATACTCCAAAAGGCGGCTATGACTTTTTCAATCAATTTTTCTCTGAACTCGGAGTTCGAAAGGATTACCTTGAGGTATTTCCCGATGGAACATCAGAAATACGATATGCTCCACCATACCCAGATCTTTTCAATTTTACATTGGTATTGACAGGAGTGCTCATGATACCGTTTTTTGCATTCTCGTTCCGACAAATGAGGAACGAAAGTACCCTTTCAACAGGAGCCTTATGGCTTGCAATCATCATGGGCGTTCTTGCGGGACCGATGCTAATAGGAGTGGGACTATTTGATTTAAGCTATCCTGTAACAGCTTTCTGGCAAGAACATGGTTTTTGGGTTGCAAACCTCTATCTTCTGATTACAGGGATAAGTATTCTCTGGTTTTTCATGTTATTGACCGCAAGAAACCTTCCCTATAAAACCACTCGCTGGATATGGGTTGATTATTTCCTTCTGTTTTTACTTGCTCTTTTCACCATAGTGAACCTTTTAGATGGATTAAAACTGGTTCTTGTGAAAAATATTCCAGGACTCAATGTCTTTCCTGTTGAAACATATCAGAAATTGATTGCCTACCTTTTTTTTGGTTATTTCGGTCTTGTAGTTGGAGTACGATTGACCAAAACAAAGTATGACAATACACCAGTATATCAGGAGATTGAGATACCTGAGGTGTGGTTCTGCACCAATTGTGGAGCAAAGAATGTCCATAATGTTGAAAATATCTGTGCTGTGTGTAATGCTGAACAATCATGAATGCAAAAGAATAAGTTAGATATTGAATTAAATAATTCAATTCATGAGATTTGACCCCGAAAAAATTAAGGAGATGAAGCATTTTAATCAAAAACTGGTTTTATCTCCAGGACAGAGGGTGTTTTCCTATGCAGTGCAAGCTATGTTTGAGCAGATAATGTCACGCATTGACATTGATGCATATGCCATGTATGGGATCATTTGGAAAGCAGTCATCGATTTTCATGAAAAGGAAAAATTGGAATATATCCATGGAAATAACATGACTGTTGAAGAACGGATAAGGAGAACAAAAGGAGTCCATAGGTTGATCGAGAATTTTCTGATTGATGCATTGGAGGATCCAGCCGAGGCCAATCAAATTCGAATAATAATGGTAGATATTTTCGACGAATACAAGAAAAAAATTGCTTACAGGGATACCTGAACTGGGTAATGATAGCAGATATGTCCGAAAGAATTATATTAAAGAAAAGCATATTAAGTCTATGAATTGTTGGGAGGCAACTAAATGTGGGAAGGAAGAACATTGTGCAGCCTATCATGCAGTCAGTCTTGATGGTTTTTTAGGAGGAAAAAATGGAGGGAAAGCCTGTTTTTTCATATTAGGGACACGTTGCAAAGGGGGATTTCAAGATACAAAAGAGGCAAAAGAAGCGACCTGTAACACATGTGATTTCTTTCATAGTTTGAAAAAGCAATATGGTGAACTGATATCAAACGAACAAATTAGAAATTACTTGCGGTCAAAATTTGTGAACACATTGTTCAAATGAAAATTAGAGCAACTCCAACAGCAGTAACCAGTGACCCCAAAAATCCAATGATGTTGATACGTTCTCCATTGAGCAGAAAACCAATGGGGAGGGCAAAAAGAGGAGCACTGGAATAAACCAATGCACTTAAGGAGGCTCCTGCAACTCTCGCGGATTCTGCCCAAAGGTATGCGCCAAGGGATGTGCCGATGACTGCACCTCCAACCAACCAAGCAAGAGAGTATCTATCCAACTCTAAAAAGGAGGTTTTTTTCATTTTTGAGCTTAAAGCACCAAGGGCAACCACTGCAAATGGAAATCGGACGATATTTCCAACAATTGTAGGATCTACATTCTCAGGAAGAGCATCGGCAACCAAATCAAGACTAAGATCCGTGTACACAGTTGCAATACCCCAAAAGATCGAGGCAAGAAGACCTATAAGAACAGATGTCACAGAAATATTCCGGTAAGAATCAATGTTATCGTTGTCTTTGACTCTGCCTTGAGAAATAATGATAACGCCTATTGAAATCAATGCAGCAGATACAAGGAAGTTGTCAGGGACTGTTTCCTTCCTCACGACATAGGCGATAAAAAAGGTAAAAAAAGGGAATGTAGTAGACAAAGCAATGGAGAGCGAGGTGCCAATACGTTCTTGAGCTAAAAGATAGAGCGTATCACCAATGACCTGTCCGGCAAGAATGCTAACAATTAGAAGCAAAATTAGATTTAAAGAAATTTGTAATGCATAATGAAAGAGGTTGGATACCAGGCCAATTATGTAAAAGGTGATCAGTCCAACAAGAGTTCTAAACGCGCTGATTTGGGCAGATGTCAAATAAGCTTCAACCTTTCGGAACATGGCACTAGATAATACAAATGTGATAGTTGCGGAGATTGCCAAGAGTTCTCCTGCCATAATGGCGGCACCATTTCCATCTACTTAAATCATTTCTCAGATACCCCATTTTGAAGAGTGCGGTATGTTTCTCTAAAAATTGTTACCAAAAGCTCCAATGAAGCAAGGTTTACCCCTTCATTGGTTCCATGTTCGTTTTTCCCAATGGGACCCAATTCAACACCAGGAATCCCCAATTCCGTGAAAAAACGAGTATCACTGGCACCCCCAAGTTTTTCCCCAATTGCCGTAATGGGATAATCATATTTTGCACAGACATTTGCCACTGTCCTCGGGAGATAGGAATCAGGAGATACATCAACAGGATTAATTGCAGAAAGTATTTCTCCCTTAATTGGAACGCCGCCATGACCTAGATGCAACGTGAGCATTTGAAGAATTTCCTCATGGGATGTCTCATCCTCAAACATTGCCCGTATATCGAAAATGAGTGTTGCCACATTGTTTTCCATGGAAAAGACATTTGGATTGACAGAGATCCCATATTTACTGTGTTTGATTGGCCAATCAAGAGAACCGATCGATGCAAGGTTTGCCAATACCTTTGAAAGGGAGGGGGAATAGGTGACTTCCTCATAAGTTTCATCAGGAACCACATATTCAATTGTCACTTTGTATGGGACTGCATTGCTCTTTGTGCTTGATGAAGTCAGGGATCGAATTTTTTTATCTACACTGAATTTGGCAGCTGCAATCATTGCATGGACATCTGCTCCAAAGAGGAAAAAGGCGGAATGGAGAGTTTGTGATCCATCACCCTGCACAGAAAAAAAATCCTTTGTTTCAATTCTACCCCTAATCCTTTCCTCCTTGATTGGAAATTGGAAACTGAGCCAAGTAGCTCCTCTTCTTCTGGTAACTAGGATTCTATCTTTACTGGGTTCTGCATTTAGAACAAAATCAGGTAGTAAACCAATTTCCTTCAACTTATTGATCATCGGAGGAAGCGAGCCAATGCCACCGATTTCTTCATCTCCACTAATTGCAATTACAAGGTTTCCTTTTTCAGGTTCAAAGTCCTTGAAGGCAATAAGAAATGCAGCCACACCACCCTTCATATCACTGGATCCTCTTCCCATGAGGAATCCATCAATAACCTCTGGTTCAAAGGGATCGGTGTCCCAATGCTTCAACTCTTCCTTCGAAACGGGAACTACGTCAATATGCCCTAAAAATAGAACAGTTTTTCCCGATTTTTTTCCTCTTTTCACAAGTATCAATGGATAAACAGCATTTCCCCGATGGTCACCCTCAAGAGCATAAACCTCGAAATTATGATTTCTTGCATATTCCATCAAGTAATTTCTGCATTCTGCGGAGGGAAACAACCCTTTTTCGGGATTGATTGAAGTATCAAAGCTTACTAATTTGGAAAGCAGAATTTTCAGTTCATCTGTCATTTAATCTTTTTTTGTAGGCCAGTTAATTTTCTTTATCATCCCACTAGTTTTTCTATAGAAATAATTGTTTCAATATTTCAAAACCCATGTATGAGCCTGCAAATTTTTCGGTTAGTTCAAATTTCTACCTGCAACTTCAAATGCAAAGCCAAAATTGTGAATTATGGAAACTGTAGACTTGACCATTGAAGGCAATATCGCAAAATTGACGATTACAAGGGAAAAAGCACTTAACGCAATCAATTCTCAAGTATTGAAAGAGCTTGGGCAGGCAATTGATAAAATCGAAGAAAATAGGGACATCAGAATTGTCATCATTACCGGATCTGGTGAGAAATCCTTTGTAGCAGGAGCAGATATCTCAGAGATGGTCAAGCTTTCACCAATGGAAGCAAGGGAATTCCTTACTCAAGGGCAGAGAGTCTTAGATCGAATTGAAAACCTAAAGGCAATCACGGTTGCAAGAATAAATGGATACGCCTTGGGAGGAGGATTGGAACTTGCATTGGCATGTGACATCCGGATTGCTTCAGACAATGCTCTTATTGGATTACCGGAAGTAAGTTTGGGCTTGATCCCCAGTTTTGGAGGAACACAACGTTTGACTCGAGTTGTCGGTTCAGGGAACGCAAAATATCTTATCCTTCTGGGCAAACGTCTATCCGCTCAAGAAGCATTGGAATACGGAATTGTCAATGAAGTCGTAGCAAAGGAAGAACTGGATAAGGCAGTCGACAATATTGTCTCTACATTATCAAGAATGGCACCGATTGCATTGACAGCTGCAAAGCATGCAATTTACATGGCTTCCCAAACAGATTTGTATTCAGGTCAGGAACTTGAGGTCAATTATGCATCAATGTGTTTTTCGACTGATGATCTACGGGAAGGGATGAATGCGTTTCTTGAAAAACGGAAACCAGACTTCCAAGCCAAATAAGTAGCGGAACTAAGAATACAAGTTTATTGTTGCTTCACCTATATCTGCAATGTAATTGGCTACACGTTCCAACAGTCGAAGGAAATTATAGAGAATTGAAAGGTTTTCCTCGAATTTAAAACTAAGAATCTGCTTCCAAACCCAAGATCGTTGCTTATGGCTTTTGGCAATTAGATTGCTTGCCAAGATGGCATCTTTAAGGAAAAATGCCCTCATGGTGTCTCGGAAGAGGGTTTCCAGGTTCCGTGCAGTTTCCATAAATTCATCAGGAAGATCAGGAATGTGTAAATCGGGGTCTGCAAGAACAATTTTCGCCAAACGATTGCAGTGATCCGCCAGTCCTTCAAGTCGTTTAATGATTCTTTCCACGTCAATGATGTTGCTCAAGGAGAAATCCAAGATATCAGGAACAGTCAGATCTTGAAGAATTCCTCTTAGTTGCCTAGATAGCATGTAATAGAGTTTGTCAACGGAATGCTCTTGTCGGGTGACGTCAGCCATATGATCGGATGTTTTCGTGTCGAATCCTTCTATAACTCCATGAAGCATTTCTAGAACAATTTTGTTCATTCGTTTGATGAATCTGTTCATATCCTCTACAGGAGGTTGGGAAAGGTCATGGATGATGACTTCATGCATGGTGTTTTCCACAATTTCAAGTCCAATAAAATTCTCAACGATCTTTTCGATATTTCTTAACATTTGAGAGGGTATTGGCGAATCAGACGTAATATGGATGATTTTATACCCTTTCAGATAAGTGGAAACAAGAGATTGGATTAATTGTTCATTATCCAACTCTTGAAGGGAGATGTTTTTCATCTTCTCTTCCTTTTCAGGTTCAGTTGGGTGGGGAGCATGAATAATGAGATCCCCATTTTCGGCACGTGAAAGTAAAAGTTCCTGTCCCTGCCTGAGATTGTGTGTGCTGATCCATTGTTTTGGAAGAGTAATGCTTAGGGAAACCGTTCCAGTTCTTTGGATTTTACGAATGATTGGTGGCACCACTTCAACATTCATTTGTTTATCCTTAAG
>CAZYCQ010000040.1:0-30551 GCA_964645535.1 uncultured archaeon
AGGGTCCCCGTCCTTCTCCAGATTCTCTTGAAAGTGTATACGATTGTACCGCTAGTTATTTGGTTTATATCAACTGTCCGGATTGGTTATCTCATGTTCCCATTGATGGTGATTACAAGAAGACAATCGTGGTATTTGACAGTGGTTTAACCGCTAATCAATGGGCTTCAATTCAGATTGGAGGAAACCAAAATCTCTATGGGGATATCATTTCCTATTGGACTTTAGATGCGGACACAGGGGAGATAGTTGCATATGGGGGTGATGGACCTGAAAGCACAGATTATCTTACTGGCATCGGAGAAAAGCTTAGTCCTGAAGGCGTAACTCATGGCTTTTGGGTTATTTCTTCATTACTCACCATAGCTAGGGGTGCCAAAATCATTGTTGTGGATATTGCTACGGATCTGGATAGCGATCCGGCAGGTTTACTAATTTCTGATCCGACTCTTTGGACTTGGCTTTCGTCAAATGTCTCTAAATTCAATATTGGTATATTTACCACTTCGCTTCAATGGCCTTACCTAACTCAGAGCATGGTTGATAATATCAACTCTTTATACTCTCAGCAGGTTTTCATGGTCACTGCTGTGGGCAATACTGGGAGAGACGAAAGTACGTCTCTTCCAAACAATTTAGAACAATTCTTTCCAGTTTCATCTATTGACCATGAGAACAGAGGGGAATGGAGGTCTATTGGTGGAATTAATTTTTATGATGAAGATTATTATTCGGCTGAAGGTCATTTAAGTGGAGATACTGCGTATGGTCACACATACTGTCCAAATACTGACACAATTCTTTGTTCATCATGGGGAAGTTCAATCCGCCCTGTAAGGTTTGCAATGCCTGGTCATTTTATCACATTAATGAGTGAATATATACAAGGCAGACCTTATCCTGTTCTAATCCCTGGTACTAGTGTTGCCGCTCCCCTCCTTGCTGGTGCCGCTCTTGTTGCAATTTATGCCTATTCTAAAGGTTACTTTGAAACCAATGGTGTTTACAAGACTCCTTCTAGGACTAAACTTGTAGAGTTGCTGGAATCAGCGGGTTCTCAAGCGTCAAATCCAGATCAATACTTGGGAGTTGGATATGTTGACTTGGGGTCTCTTTATGCTTCTGCTTACTTGGCAGGTTTGAGCTGCAATTGTGAAGGTGGGGGTGGAGGAAGTGGCGGAGGCGGTTTTTGGAGGTAATGAAAACATGATGCGTAAGATATTTGTTTTGTTCTTGATAATTTTCATGTGTTCCACACTGGTTCGGGGATATCCTTATGATCCAATTGGTTCAGTTGAGGACACGACAGTTCCTCTTGATCCTATTGTAGTCAACACTACTAAGCCGTACCAAATGAAGGTTCCGTCAGGAGATCAGCTTCATCTTCTTTTTCACTTTAATGGTACTGAAGGCACTGGGTCGTTTACCTTCGCCTTGTTTCAGGTTGAAAATGCAACAGTTCCGGATCTACCTAATTTTCCAGAATATGAGAAATTGATTGATGAAGGTGGTGACATTGAGCTCAAGTCAGTAAATTTTACACAAAAGGTTCGACTTTCGTCGAGATATTTAAGCTCAAATAATTCGTCTTTACAATTGGTAACGGTTGATTCTGGAGAGACTTTGGATGGTATTGCATTTGACACTTTTTATGAAGCCAGTATCGGTAAGCGGCAATTGTATCCTGTTCCCTTGGTAAATGAGAATAAATCTGAAGCTTTATTGGCAATTTATTTTGAAGGGCAGGGAGAAGGTCGGATTAATTTTATCGACTACCATTTGGATTGGTCTTTGGTCTTACGCGGTGGTGATGAATTCGACACGTCTACTTTTGCTTCACCTTGGCCGGTCTTTCCTTCATTGGTGTTTTTCATTGCCTTAGTTCGGCGTAGGCGGATGACTCAATAATGCAATTTTGGGTATGGGTCATTTCAGGAAGACTAAAAAGTGAGGGATGCCATATTTACATATTACGGAACTGAAACTTAATTCTCTCTTTCGAATCCAGTGTTTGCTCCTGTTGCAGGAGGGTCCAAAGAGCGGATATGACATAGCGAAGCGTATCGGCGAGATGACTGGAACCAAGCCGAGTTCTGGGAAGATCTATCCGTTTCTCCATGAGCTTCGTGATTTTGGGTATGCCGAGGAGGTTTCGGAGGAGAATGTTTCTCGAGGCCGTGTGAAGTATCGTTTGACGGATCGAGGCCGTGAGCTTGTGGATGAGTTGCTGGAGCGGATGGGGAACTTGTTGGATGCCCGTTTGGATCAGGTCTTGGAGACCTGTCATCATTGTGGTGTGAAGCTGTACGATGCAAAGGTTGTTGGGGTGGATTCCCATGGCAATGAGGTTGCGTACTGTTGTGTCCACTGTCGCGATGCGAAGGATCATCATTAGGCGTGGTGATGATGGTGACTGTGGAGGAGTTCACTGTCGCATGTGAGGCAGTAGTATTGTTCTTGACCGAGGATTTCTTTCCAGACGAGTTCATGTCCTGCGACTGAGAGTTTGTCCTTTCCATCCTGTTTTTCGAAGGGTTCAAATCCGAATTTTCTGTAGAATGCGGAAATCTCTCTTGGCTGTTCGCATGAGGTACAATATCCGAAGGTTTCAATCTGTCTGGTTCCGTTGTCGAGTTGGACAAGCAGGGTTTTCAATGGGTTTTTGCATTGATGGCATTTGGGCGGATTCATTCTAATGGTATTCATGATCTTTGCTCAAAAATCCTTTGGTTGCGGAATTCTCATTCCGGGATGAGTCCGTATTCTTCAACTTCCTGTTCGATAAGTTCTGCTCTTCTGAGGAGTTCATCCGCGATTGTCTGGTTGTGCTGGATGATTTCCGGGGCGATGTAGATTTCTCCTTGGAATTCTCTGGGCTTGCCGACGATGTCGACCAGTTCCCCGAGTTCGGCTTTTTCGATGATTTCGGTCTCGACCCATTGCTTGACCTTTATGGTTGCAGTACCGTCATCGATGGTGATGACTGCATATCTTTTGTTGTTTTGGCTGGTTCCGACATATTTTTGGACGACGGTTCCGAAGATTTCGACTTTATGGATTGACTGTCCCCTATATTTGAAGAATTTCTGCTCGTCAAATTCGAAGACCTCAAGTTGTTTCAGATCGCGTATCCTGAGTTTTTTTGCGGGTTTTCTTCTGAACCTGGATTTGGAGGACATAATTGGTCTGAGCATTGGTCATCAAAAACTGTTCTGCTGGTTCGATGGAATATTGGTGAGTTGGGTATTTATGCTCAGTTGGGTACTGTTATGGTGTTGGTCTGTCCGCAGTGTTGGCATGTGATTTCATGTGTTCCTGCTGGCAGGTCTTTTCCTGCGATTTTTCGTGCACATTTGCAGACCCATCCCTTGAGTTTTGCGGGGTTGCCTGCGACAAGTGCATGTGATGGGACAGATCTTGTGACAACTGCCCCTGCTGCAACCAATGCATATGATCCGATGGTATTGCCGCAGACGATGGTGGCATTGGCTCCGATGCTGGCACCGTCTTGGACAAGTGTTTTGACGATTTGCCAATCCCCGACAGCTCGGGGGTACAGATCATTGGTGAATGCAACATGTGGTCCTATGAAGACATTGTTGCCGACTGTCACTCCATTGTAGACGCTGACGAGATTCTGTACTTTCACATTGTCCCCAAGCGTCACGCCTGTATCGATATAGCTGCTTTTTCCGATGATGACGTTTTTTCCGAGCCTGGCACCGTTCCTGACATGGGCAAAATGCCAAATCTTGGTTCCTTCTCCCACGAGAGCTCCTTTTTCGAGTTCTGCTGTGGGGTGGACAAATACCTTTTCCATAGGTGAACTTTGAAGTTGTGCTTGAAAACCTTGTGCAATGTGATGGAGCAAATAGTTCGCGACTTCCTAGTGATTCATGTGGCGTGTAGTGATTGTCAATCTCACAAACTATTTAATTAGTAGATTTTGCTAGGGACTTGCTATTCGATAGAGAGGAATTTTGATTGAGACTCGTTAAGGTTAGTATCCTAATGGTTATTTTTGTAGCGCTTCTCGCTACTCCTGTTCCAGGGACATTTGGAAAGAATGGAATTGCAGATGGCGGTTCTGACGCCGCGGATGTCCAACCAATGATTGTCAGACATCCTGCCGTCAACGAATCCATGTATGCTGAAGCCGCCGTGAATCGGACAATAACAATCAAAACTTCCGGTCGAGTAGTAGTCGAGGACAAGATTACGGTGTCCTTGGTTGATAATGGGACATTCCTCTATTCCATCAACTATTCTCTTCCCACAGTTTTCCAGAAATTTGTGGAGTCTTCGAAGTTCTTTGTACAGTACTTCGATGACATTGACATTGACGATGCCAACAACAGCCGAACACCGGAGGTTTTTGTCGGCAGGGAATTGACGACCTACACCATTCCTGTTGACAACGATACCTTGCCAGTGAGTAATAATACGGTCTCGAGCATCCATATTTTGGCCATTCATGAAGCAGCTGACTTGATTTCCTGGAGCCTTCATGAATTTGAGCAGAGAGGGACGTTTGTGGCTCCAATTCGACCTCTGCTCATGAATTTCAATGTCACCACGGCAGATGCATCGGTTGTGTTTGAGACTACCGGTAATGTCTTCTCTGCGGAGAGTACTGGTGACTATCAATATAGGAACACCAAACTTGAATACAAGAACCTGACCTATGCATACTTTGATCCATATCTGGGTGCAACTCCCGACTTGGATTATGCAACGGTGATCTTCGATTCAACAACAAAACAAGAGGCTGGAGACACCATTGTGGTTCCAAGTGTTTTCGAGAAAATCTCGCGATATGTCCGTTTTGATCCGTGGGGAAGGGTCTATGTAACAGAAACCTTCACGGTTCGACATACTGGTGCCCCTTTGGATCCCGACCGTCCCTCCTATCGAAGGCAGTACAGTTTAGGTGGTATTCTGGTCGGAGTCCCTGATGATGCTGTGGTCACTGATGTGTATGACGGCTTTGGTCGTCTGAATCTTAACAAACGTAATGAATCCACGGGCTATCCTGAAGTCTTCGCTTCCAAGATCAAAGGTTACAAAGCTATTGAGGTCTCCTTCCGAAATGAGATTTTTGGTGGTGAGAAATATACCTTTACCGTTACCTACCGATTTGAAGCAGAAAAGCTTGTAGCCGTTGATGGGAATACCTACACCATGAACGCAACCGTGGCCTCGGTTTTCAACAGTACGGTCGAGAACTTGGAGGTTGTCTACCAGCTTCCTGAAGGTGCAAAATTCCAAGATCAGACCTATTATCCGAAAACTTCGAAGTCTATTATGGATGTGGGTCTCCGAACCTCTAGGTATACCCTAAGCATGTTTCGTCATGTCGAAATTGTCTATACGGGACGAAATGTTACTGAATTCGACAACAGGAAATTCCAGATCACTTTCCAGTATTCAAGGGTTTATGCCCTGACCAGCATCCTGAACTATTTCGTCTGGACGCTTGTTGTCATTGGTGGTACCATGGGACTTCTTTACGGATATGCTCTTCTCCGAAGAAAGTTCAAGGTCGCTGACTTGGAGGAAATCGATGAGATCAAGACCGAAAACATTCCTGTTGCAGAGCTTGAGGAATTCTACAATGTGTATACTGAGGTTCGAACCATTACTGATCGGATTTATGATTACGATCAGAAATATTCCCGTGGCAAACTTTCAAAGAAAGAATACACTGCCACGGTCAAAACTCTCAGGAAACGACTCAAGAGTCTGAACCAAAGATTGGACAAGGCTGTCCGTGTGGGCAATACTCTCCCGCAGAAGTACCGCAAGTTGATCAACAATGTCATGCTTGCCCATCAAAGATTGGCGGATATCCGAAGTTCCATAGAGAAGAACAACCGGAAGTACTTCCGTAAGGAAATCCCCAAGGATACCTATTTGCGACTCAATTCCGATTACACTGCTGAGATGCAGAAGCAGGAGGGTATCATTAACCGTAACCTGACAGAGATCACCCGATTGACAACTTCCTGAGAACTTATTTATCCCCCAACCATTCAATAGATGTGTTTAATTTATTCAAACCCAAGCTTCCTGAAAAGCAGACCATTCCTCGAAGCAAAAAGGAATTGGAATTTCGGAGAAAATGGTATGAGAAGCGATTGAAGGGCGAGTTGATCACGGTCAAGGTTCCAGAAGAACTCAATGCGAAGATATTTCCTCTGATCGGTCTGACTATTATGTTCGGAACTATGGCATTTGTGGTTTTGGCCTTTTTAACCCAGAATCTTCTCATCTCTGGACTTTCCTTTGTTGTTGCCTTCCTGCTTTCCCTGAAAGCTGTCATGAAACCCTATTCCGTGATCGAGTTTGATCCCGATTCTGAAAATTTCTCGTATTTTGGAATAATAACGCTTGGCGGAATCCCGAAATATGGTGAATATATTGGTCCCATAGAGGCTGTTGAAGGTGTGCAGATTGCTTCTCCCCCTCGCGGACGGACAAAATTCATCCGTTTCATCACGAATACAGGATATCTGCGTCTTCCATATGACAAAGGTCTTACGGAAGATGCAAGAACAAGGTTGGTTGAGCTAGACATTCTTCCCAAGGATCTCAAGCTTGAGAACAATCCACGAAAGGACCCCAATGGTTGGAAGATCTTTTTCGAAAGAAAATTTGACCGAACTGAATTTTTCGAAAGGCTCAAGGAAGAAAGGCAACGTGAAAAAGAGGAAAGAGTTCGTGCCCGTCTTGAAGCTGGAAAAATTGATTGAGGAATCAATCTGAAATTCTTGGAATTGACCAAACAGTTTATATGTCAAAAAATGACATGTCATTTGGAGGCTTAGTGATGGCTACCAAACAAGCAGAAAAACCAAAGTCAAAAGCGGTATTCAATGTGTCAGGAATGACCTGTGCCTCCTGTGTGAATACTATTGAGAATTATGTGGGTTCGCAGGACGGTGTTGAAAATATCAAGGTCAACCTGCTTGGAGAAAAAGCGGAAATTGAGTTCGATCCCAACATTGTCAATCCAGAGGATCTGGAAAAATATATTGAGGAAGTCGGCTTTGAAGCTGAACCTGTTGAGGAAGCTCAAGACGGTTATCTCGAATTGGCTGTTGGAGGAATGACCTGTGCCTCCTGTGTAAATACCATTGAAAACTACGTGAAATCATTGGATGGTATTGAAGAAATCAATGTCAACCTTACCACGGAAAAGGCGAAGGTAAAATATGACCCCTCAAAACTTGGTGTGAGGGACATCGTTGAAGCGATCGAGGATGTGGGTTTTACTGCTTCTATCAGCAAGGATGATATTGACATTGACCGATTGAGCAAGACAGAGGAAATCAAGTACTGGAGAAAGAAACTCTATTGGAGCCTTAGTGTTGCAATTCCTGTTTTCTTTTTCTTCATGCTTCCTGGACTTCTGAAAATCGAATCCATTGTTCGCATCCATGAACTTGAGATAATTCCTAATCTTCCTCTTAAGTCATTCATCCTTTTCCTTGCCGCAACCCCTGTTCAATTCTGGATCGGTGCCGGTTTTTACAAGAAGTCGTATGCCGTTCTCCGCCATGGATCTGCAACCATGGATGTTCTTGTGGCTTTGGGGACATCAGCCGCCTATTTTTACAGTCTGTTTTCTATGATTTACCATATGATTGTCCCACAATTTGAATCTGAGGTTTTCTTTGATACCTCTATCTTCCTGATTACATTCATTGTACTTGGAAAATATTTGGAAGCAAACGCCAAAGGGAAAACGTCGGCTGCAATCAAGGAATTGCTTGAAATGCAGGCAAAGGTCGCACATATTGTGGAGATGGATGATGATGGTAGCATCAAATCGGAAAGGGAAGTGCCTGCGGAACTGGTGCAGGTCAATGACATTGTTAAAGTCTATCCTGGGGAGAAAATTCCTGTAGATGGTGTTGTAATCCGAGGAACTTCTGATGTGGATGAGTCCATGTTGACTGGTGAATCGGTCTACGTAACGAAAACTGAAGGTGACAAAGTTGCAAGTTCAACAATAAATCAAGGGAGCGTGCTCTTTGTCAAAGCTGAAAAAGTAGGTGCCGACACCGTTATTTCACAGATCGTGAAAATGGTTGAAGAGGCGCAGTCATCAAAGGCTCCCATTCAGGCGATGGCAGATAAGATTTCCTCAATATTTGTTCCCGCTGTGGTGAGCATTGCAATCATTGACTTCATTGTTTGGATGATCCTGCTCAATACTGGGATTGTTCCACCAAGTTGGCTTCCTGCGGGCACCACCCCCTTCCTTTTCTCATTCTTGCTTGCAATCTCGGTAATTGTAATATCTTGTCCATGTGCTCTTGGATTGGCAACACCCACTGCAATTATGGTCGGCACTGGTCTTGGTGCAAAATATGGTATTCTCATCAAGGGTGGCGAAGCCTTGGAGACTGCAAGTCATGTTGATACCATTATCTTGGATAAGACCGGAACCATTACTCATGGCAAGCCCGAGGTTACTGATGTTTTTCCTTTTGGCATCAATGAAGATGATTTGGTACGGCTTGCTGCATCTGCTGAAAAGGGATCTGAACATCCCCTTGGAAAGGCAATTGTAGCATACGCTATGGAAAAGAACATCTCGGTGGCCGAACCGTCTGCATTCGAAGCGATCCCAGGAAAAGGTGTTCATGCAACTGTAGGTACACAAATCATCAAAGTGGGTAAACCTATGATGTTTGAGGAGACTGGTCTCGCTATTCCTGATGATGCTCAGCAAACCATTCTTTCTCTTGAAAATGAAGGAAAGACTGCGATGGCTGTGTCGGTGGATGATGTTCTTGTGGGTGTTATCGGTGTTGCCGATACCATCAAGCCTGAATCCCCGATTGCCATCAAGAAAATGAAGGAGATGGGATTGGATGTCTGGATGGTCACAGGGGATAATGAACGAACTGCCAAGGTCATCGCGGAAAAAGTTGGAATAACCAACATCATGGCCGGAGTACTTCCTCAAGATAAGGCAAATAAGGTAAAGGAACTTCAAACTCAAGGAAGGATGGTTGCTATGGTGGGTGACGGTGTCAACGATGCACCTGCGCTTGCACAGGCCGATGTCGGCATTGCTATAGGTGCTGGAACCGATGTGGCCATTGAAACCGCAGACATGGTTCTGATAAAAAATGACCTCCGTGATGTGGTTGCTGCACTGGACCTCTCCAAGAAAACTTTCAATAGAATCAAACTCAACTTCCTTTGGGCATTTGTATACAATATTGCAGGTATTCCACTTGCCGCCGGTGTTTTCATTCCTGTTTTTAGATCCATTTATGGTACTACAATTACTCTCCCCCCAGAATTTGCAGGAATGGCTATGGCCTTTTCCTCAGTTTCTGTAGTTACCAGTAGCTTGCTTTTGAAGAGATACAAAAAACCAAAGTTCGAATGAAATGTGTTTGGAATTCAAAAATCAAAATTATTCGATCTTGACATCAACAACCTTGTATCCAAGTTGGTTGACGGCATTGACTATTTCATCCTTATATTGGTCTGGTGATCCTTTGACATCTAGTTCACCTTTCCCACTTTCCCAATCCACGTTGACATTCTCAACGAAATCGAATTTGTTCAATCGTGCTGTAACGCTCTTAGAGCAGCTTCCACAGGTCATTCCTTCAATTTTGAGGGTCATATGTGTTGACATGATTTCACCTATCTTGATATGATATGTTATCTTTTGATATGTTTTGCGAAATTTAAAATTTTAGATGTTTGCTACTCAACTTTGATCACTTTCAGAAGGGTCTCTGTTGGTGTTATTATAGCACAAAATGGAAACTGGCTTATGATTTGGAAATGTTTTCTTCAAAGTTGGAAGGAAACTCTAATAAGCAACACGTACAATTATTTATTATCTGCTCCAAGGGAGGGTGTTCACTATGGATGAATCACGTGTAATTGGTGCTGTGCTTTCGAAAACGACTCCTTCTGAATTTCATTTCATAATAGACATAGAGCAAACGGAGAATAGGCCTGTTGAATTGGGTGAATATGTTGGATTTTCTCTTTTCGACAGACCTGCGATCGGGGTGGTATCCGATATCGAAAGAATCAACGAAGAAATTATTGACAGTCTTGCAAATTCTCCTGCTTCAATCAACAGGATGAGGGAATTGGCAATGGAACCGGGAGCGGAGAAATTGGTTGCCACGGTCAAGGTTCAGGGATATGTGGAACCTGATGGTCGTGTAATAAGGCCAAGGTTTCCTCCCCTGCCAGGAACCCCTGTCTTCAGGGATCCCAATGAGGAATTGATCACGGCAATGGGTCAGGGGCAAATTGAAATCGGGAATCTGTTGGCCAATCCAGATGTGCCGGTGACACTCAATGTTCAAAACCTCCTGAGCCGTCATTTTTCTGTTCTTGCAGTGACTGGTGCAGGTAAAAGCTATACTGTGGCCGTTATCCTCAGCGAAATCATGAATAACTTCCCATATGCCTCCATAGTGGTCATCGACCCTCATGCTGATTATTTCTTCTTCAGAAATCTTTTCCCCAATAGAACCCAGATATTCACCCCTACCGGTGCAGACAACACGACTCGAATCCGTTTCAAGGTAAGGAACTTCAATTCAACTCAGTTGGCAGAGTTTGCAAACATTACCTCAAAGATGACCAACCTTATGGATAAATTTGAGGAAGCATACCAAGCCCTAATTCAACAAGGCGATGATTTTGACTTCAATGACATCCGGCGATACTTGGAAAGCGTGAGAGGAAATGAGGATCTAAATTCAAAGGAACGTTCCTTTGCTGCTAACGCCCTGCGAAGGATGAGATTCATTCCCGAAGAGGTCTTTTTGGATGCCACCGTTGAAACTGATCTCTACAATTCTTCTGCCCCTTGCTTGGTGAGTCCCGGACAGATGACCATCATCGGAACCGGTCTTCTGCCTAAACGGGGCAAGGAGGCATTGGTAAACCAAGTCCTACGACGTATATTCAATGGTGCAGTTGCCTTAAGACAAGGTTTGGATGAGCCCCGCGTACCCGGTCCTGTTTTGGTGGTAATCGAAGAGGCTCATCAGTTCGCACCACCTCAAAATACGGACTGCAAGGAAATTATTGCACAAATTGCTGCCGAAGGTAGGAAATTCGGTGTAGGACTTGGCATCATCAGTCAGCGTCCTGGAAAAATAGATGAAAATGTCCTTTCACAGTGCAATACCCAGATCACTCTCAAGATAACTAATCCAAAAGATCAAAATGCCATCGCCAATGCAAGTGAAACGATGTCCGCAGATTTCATGAAGGATCTTCCTGGATTGAATGTTGGAGAAGCGATAATTACTGGTTCTGCCATTGGCTTACCTTCCATGGTCAGTATCCGGAGGATTGATGTAAGCCGTGGAGGGGATGATGTGGATATCATAAGGGAATGGACAGAAAGGGAAGAGGAAAATTATGATGTTGTTTCTGTGGAAGCTGAAGGCGATTTGGAGGATTTGGTATGAGATTTGTCCACACTAGCGATTGGCACATCGGTTATGCCCAATATAACTTGGAAGAACGGTTCAGTGACTTCTTCCGGGCTGCCTACTACTTTGCAAAAGAAGTTGTCAACCAAGTCAAACCTGATTTTATCCTGCATTCCGGTGATATTTTCCATCATGCCAAACCCTCTCCAGGGGCAATTAGGCAGGCAACCGCGATCCTGAAAATTTTCAAGAATGCAGGCATTCCTGTTTTTCTTATCAGGGGAAACCATGATGCAAAAACAAGCAAGGAACTTGCATACGGGGGAACTTCCCTGAAGTTGCTTAGCGACCTAGGTCTGATTGAATATTTGGATGACATAACAGTTCATAGGGAGGATCTTGGTGTTTCTATCACGGGTGTTGGTCACTACTATGGAGACCGTGCCCAGAAGAGATTGAAAGAAGTGGTTGATCTTTCCAACTACCCTCCCGGTCATTTCAAAATACTTGCCGTCCACAACTTTATTGAGGGTCAATTGGACAATGTCTCAGAAACTATTTCCGTTAACTTGATCGATAGCCTAGGCTTTGATTATGTGGCTGGTGGGCATTATCATATCCCTTGGATCCGGGAAAAAATCAATGTTTGGGTTCCTGGAAGCTTAGAGACTACTTCGGCCAATGATTGGAGAAGACGGGACCAGGTCAATGGAAAGATCTCTCCCTATGCAACATATTACATCATTGACGCAGAAAAAGACAACAATAACAGATGGAAAAAAGTCGTAACGGAAGGACGAGTCCTTGTCCGCCCCAAGATATCCATAGAAATCGAGACTGATTCCATAATGGCAGAGGACATTCAGTCCCTTATTGAAGATGAGATAGAAAAGGCAATAAAAGAAATGGTTGCACATGTGGAAGCAAATGATGGTGACTTCCTTTCACGATATCCCAATTACCGAAAAAACCAATTGACGAAGCCGATTGTACGGATAAAATCTAAAATCGAGCTTAGAGCAGATGAGCAAGCACTCTTGGATTTTGAAAGAATAAAAGACCGTTTCAATCTTCTAAAGCTGGATTTTGTAAATGAACAATCCGATGAAGAAAATTACATTGGAACTGACGGCACCTCAAATATTCCGATTACGGAAATAATTAAGAATCTAGCTGAGGAAATTGGGGGAAAGGAATTGTATCCTTTGGTCCAGACTGTAATCGAAGAATTCAGGGATAGACCATCCAGTCGAGATTTTTCCGAAAATGAACTTGATTATTTTATCAAGCAGGCCAATACGATCATGGAAGAAAATATGATTGAAGAATCCCAGACACAAGATGCTCAACCATCTAGCGACAAACCAAAGAACATCCCCTCACAATCGGTTGAGCGTGTAGGTGGAACATTGGAGGATTGGCTCTCATGAATTACCTGAAAGTGGAACGTCTTAAATTGGAAAACGTCCGATGTTATGATTCCGAGGAATTTACATTTTCTGAAAACAAGAACGTTTTGGTTGGAACCAATGGTGCTGGAAAATCTACTGTCATCAACTCAATCGGGATCGCCCTCTTCGGTACGGATTATCTCACAGGTACTGCCTTGAAAACCAGTGATCTCATCAAATGGGGTACTGACAAGGCTTCAATCTCACTTGACTTTACGACCGAGAAGGGAAAATACAGATCCGTCTTTGAGATTGGACAGAACAAGAACAGATGGGTTCTATTTGATAGAAACCAATCAAAACCGAGACGTATCACTACAAAGATAACTGAAACCAAGTCAAAAATCAGTGAGCTGATCGATCCCAATTTAGACGAAACTTCCTTCAAAAACGCAATTTGTAGCCCACAAGGAATGATTTCCTCTCTCCTTGACCAAAGTGATGGTAAACGAAAGGAACAAATCTACAAGATTCTTGGGGTGGATGTCTACAAAAAGATTGACGAAAATATCAGAAAGCTCCTTCGAGAATTGAAAAATAAAAAGGAAGTGGCAAGCCGAGAACTGAAAGTCCGCAAGGAAAACCTGCTTGATAAAGCAAACATTGAACGCGATTTGCAAGCCAATGAGGAAAAATTGGCAAAAATAAAGGAGAAGCTTCCAGCCGTTCAAAAAGAAGCTAAAGCATTGACTCAGGAACTTGAACTGATGGAAAAGATGAAACAGGACTATTCTCTCACAGTCGAACGAATTGGCCAATTTAAGAAGGACATTGAAAATTTAGAAAGAAAGGTTCAGGAAACTATTTCTATTTTAGAGACAAAAAAACAACAGACCAATATTTCCGCCGATTCCATGGAAGCACTTCAAGCGAATATTTCTGCAATTGAAAAAGAGCTTGAACAACTCAACTCTTCGCGAAATGAAATGGAAAAGGCAAAGGGGCAATACTCAATCAAAAAGAATTCACTAGAAAACTTGCAAAGTGATCTTAAGGAAGAACTGAAAAAACTAGATAAATTCATCTCGTCTCTTGAATCCATAAAAAAGGAGAAAGGAATCAAAAGTGCAGAAGACATCAGACAACAAGTTTCATCATTGGAAAGTGAGCTGAAGCTCCATTCCCAAGCAATTGAGGGCAAGAAAAAAGAGATTGCAAATAAATCCGAAATAATTCGTGAACTGGAGAAAAAGAAAAAGGAATATGAAAAAGAAATTTCCGAATTCAAAAAGACTTTCAAACAAAAGTTCGGTGTTGATGTTTCCCAAATCGAAAAAGTGAAGGGACAACTCACAAAGGAAAAGGAACAATTGGAAAACGACCTTTCCATGCTCCAAACTAGGATTTCAAAATTGGTGAATGAAATTGGACAGATTAAAGGTCTAATGGATCAGAAACGTCAAGTCGTGGATCTTCTTGAACATGCAAAAACATCCTCCACTGACCATGCCGAATGTCCGACATGCAAGCAGTCTCTAAAGGGTGTGGACTTTAATCAATTAATTGATATGCATAATGCTGAAATCAAAACACTTCGAACCAATTCAGTGGATCTGCAACAAAAGAGGAAAAAACTGGAAACGGAAGAAAAAGCAAAGGAAAAGGTCATTGATGAACTCCAACAAAAACTCTTCTCCCTAGAAGAAATGGCAGCACGATCCATAAAAATCGACCAAAGAGAATCTCAACTCCAAGCAATTCTCGATGACCTTACAAAACGAACTCAGGAACAAGATGCCTTGAAAACAGATCTTGATAAACTCCTTCGAATTGATATTAAAACAAAAGAGCAACATCTGGTGAACCTCAAACACACGTTGGAATCTTTTGAACGTCTCCAACAAGACATCCAATCTCTAACTGGCAAGATTGAAAGTCATCAATCCCAAATCAAAGAACTTCAAGAAGAATTGGATAAGATAAAGATTGATGAAATTGAGAAATCCATAGGAACATTAACTGACAAATGGAACAAAAAAAATGCCTTGCTTAAAGTGCATAATGACCTACGTGTCTTGTTTTCACAGGTGGAAAATCATACAAGTCAAATAGAGGACAAGAAGAAACAACTTTCTGCATTCGAAAAGAAATTGGGCAGTTTTGATCCAACCCTCTTTTCTGCCGAGAAAATTGATGCGGCAAAGAAGAAACTAAGTCAAATCCAGCAAACTTTGGGACAACTGAAAACGGAGTTAAAACAGTTAGAAAAGGAAAAGATACCTGAGCTTCAAAAGAATCTTGAAAAGGCCAAGATTCAAGAGCAGGAAATCGCAGATCTTACGATAAGGATTGATGAGTTCAATATTGCCTTAGAAAAATACGAACTCATTCAAGAGGTAATTCAAAGTGTTCCTCAAACGGTGCTAAGGCAGATAACTGATACTGTCTCCAATATGACAACCCGATTGGTTCAAAGATTCCTGCCAGACTATGGCTTTTCACAAATTCGACTGACTCCTGACGGTGGTCTTACAATCATAAGAAATGGTCACCAGGTTTCCTTGAATTCTTTGTCTGGAGGAGAAAAAACCGTTCTTGCTTTGGCTCTTAGGACTGCCTTGGCTCAAAAAGTCGTCCCCATAAACTTCATGATTCTTGATGAACCTACTCAACATCTTGATCGAGTAAGAGTAGAGGAATTCATTGAAGTGATGGATCGAGGGAATGTTTTTGGCGGATCCAATGGTCAAATGATCCTTGTGACACATGTGGACGAATTCAAAAGGGTTGCAGACCGTGCTCTTGAGATTGATGCATCAAACAGGAACAAAAGAGTGGTGAAAGTGGTTTCTTAACCTCCTCCCGCTGGAGGAAGTATAACTATGGTGTCATTTTCCGCTAATTGTGTAGTTTCGATCTCACTGAATTGAACCTGCTCACCATTGAGGGCAAACACAAAATCATTTTTGACATTTCCGTCCTGTACTAGATGATCTGCCAGCTTCTCATGAATCTTGACCAACGAAAATATTGCATCTTTGACTGTGGCCCCCTCCTGAACTTCAATCTGGATCTGCTTAGATCCAAGAGCCTCACGGATAAAGGCAAAGGATCGGACATTTATTTTCATCATGCATCTTTTGATTGTTAAGATAATTAACGATTCGATACCCCCTTGAAATTTCCATCTCTTTTTCAATAGGGGTCTTCAGAACTGACTAAAGAGATCTTTAGTTAAAGGTTTAAAGCACCCAAGACCTATTATTTTGGTTGGCATGAAACGACCAACAATTGTCTCAGCATTACTTTTCCTGATGCTTGCTTCCTCATTTGCATTGGGAAGCACTGCCATAGTGAAGACTGCACAACGAGATCAACCTAGAGTAGTATCGAAAGAAATCCGTCTTTCGATCGGAAGCCAAGTCCTCAAAGGATCAAATGATGAAGGGGTTCAATTGGTACTCTCCCGTTCCCACGTAAGGAGATTAACAAACGTTACCCGAGGACCGGCAGATGTAAACTTCACGGATTCGAATAGTGTCCATATTGAAGGCGAATTGAACAACACTCAAACTATTTTTGTCCGTGAAGTTAGAACTTTCGGACAAAAGGATTCCTATGTTGAAAACGTCACTGTGGGTGAAAGAGTAAGGAGGACATACCAAGACAGAAACGTCAATGGTCCGAATTCTGTGTTGGTTGATGAAACCTTCGACATTCCATACAGCTATGATGAATTGGACAGCAACGAAAATTACACAAAAATCCAAAGAAGGGGTCTTTCCATATTTGTTGCAAGATGGGGCGGATTGACCGATATTCCTGTCAATGACAGTGAAGGCAATGAAATCGGTCGCATCTTGGCTTTTCGTTTCCATATCCAGATTGTTGCCTTTTTGGAAGAAAGCAAAGAATTTGTTGCCAGTTATAAATCAACTGAATTTGGTTATGGTAATATGATTCCACAAGCAGTAAAGGATCGAGTGAAAAATGGAACATCCTTGGCCAATCGGATTGACAGGAAAGTTATCGGACGTGAGAGGCTTAACTCAACCCGTCCTTCTGTTGAATGGATCGACCTTGGCTACAATTCTACGTATGATTTGAATATGAGTCTTGGAGTATTCCGTTTTAATAGGCACGCAAAGTTAAACTTGATTGCTCCTGCTGGAAATCGGCCACTAACCCAAGTGAATCTTCAATCATTGGATACTGATTTTGAAAGTCTTATCGATACCTATGCCGCAGCCAACGAAATTCATGAACTGGACACAATGGAGATAGACGATCTAGACTCATCCCTCATGGATGAAGTCATATCCGCTGAAAATTTCGACCTAAATGCGGTTACCAATGGAAGGCAACTACCCTTTAATTTCCTTGCCTTCCTTCTTCCATTTGTTTTCGCAATCCCCATTCTGAATCGAAAAAGAAGCTAATTGACATCTCCACATATTCAGTCTACGTGCTAAAATGTTATAATCTTATACGAACTCATGAATTCAGTGTCTACAGAGGTCTTATACGTCCCATTTGTTGAAAAATACCGACCGAAGACAAAGAAAGAACTAATCGGCAACAAGGCTGCTATAGATCGAATTGATCGATTTCTCTCTGAATGGAAACCCGATAAAAAACCAAAAGGACTTCTTCTTGTTGGACCACCTGGAATTGGAAAGACTACTGCGGTTTATGCACTTGCAAATGATCATAACATGGACGTGGTGGAATTCAATGCTTCAGATAACAGGAACAAAAAAGACCTTCTCGAATTTGTCCAACCTCTGACTGAATACACGAATCTCTTCTCGGAACGAATGAAGGTAATCCTGATTGATGAGGTGGATGGGCTTTCCGGTCAAAAAGACAGGGGCGCAGTTCCAACCCTGAATAAGCTGCTTCAATCTACCCGGTATCCTATTATTTTATGTGCAAATGACATTGAGGATAACAAGGTTCAGAGCCTTGCGAAAAATGTTCCTCTAGTCCAATTCTCAAGACCTGATGAATTTACCATCTTTGAACTACTTGAAAAAATCGCTGAAAAAGAAAAAATCAAGATTTCTGAGGATGAGTTGCAGATCATTGCAGAAGCTGCCGCTGGGGATATTCGGGCGGCACTGAATGAACTTGAATCATTTAAATTCGGCACTGGAAAAACCTATTTGCCTCCTTCAAGAGATAAAATGAAAACTTGGGTGGATTATTTCAACGGAATTTTCTTTGCGAAAACCGCAGTCGAAGCTCGAGCCTCGACTCAAAATCCCCCCACTAGCGATTACCGCATGATCCTGAATTACCTGTTTGATCTTGCACATCGATATTGTAGCACCCCTGAAGAATTGGCACGGACATATGGTGTTCTTGCCGCAGCTGATTTAGTTCTGGCTCGTATCTCCCGAACGCTTGATTGGAGCTTGCTTCGGTATTTCTTTCAATTGATCGGCCCCGGTCTCTTTTGGGCACGAACTTCTCATGGAGGAAAGAGGTTATCATCTGTTACCAATCTTCCACTTGCGTTTTTTGCCATTGGGAGGGGCAAACAAGTCAATAAGCTTGCAATTGAACTTGCTGAGCAGGTTCATCATAAGTTGCACATCGGGAAAAAAGAATTTGTCCATAATGAATTCCCTTATTTCATGAGATTAATGCATGGGGAGACTGGGGCAAAAATTGTTGCATGGTTGGATCTTGACGATACAATTGTTGAAAAAATCGTCAAGTACACAAAAGACAAATCTCTGCTCAAATACCTTGAGGATGCCCGAGCCGAAATTGGAAGGGTGAGAATCAAAGATGCTGCCAATGTCCAAAACGACACCCCCGACAATGCTGTGGAAGAACTGCTAAAATCACGTATTTTTGAAGCAATCCCTGAGAAGAAAAAAGGCAGGAAACGCTCTTCGAAATCCAAAAAGGAGAAGAAACAAGAACAAAATCCCTCTGAACCTCCTCCGCAAGAAAAAAGCCCAACAACTGAGGAAAAAGCAAAGGACAAGAACCAGTTTTCCCTAGATGATTTCTTCTAGCCTCTGTGAAATTAACCCTTCTTTGATCCTATACTCTCTGTATTCTCTAATTCTGTCAAAATCAATCGTTGCCATTGCCATTCCTTTTTCATTTGGCAAATCAAGAAAATCTTCGATCGATTGGAGGTCTGCACTTTTCTTTGATGGATCAACAATGGCACTTGCAAACCCTGTGGTTATGTTCTTTCCCCCGGGATGGTCTGATACAGCTATTGGAAGGACAAATTCCCGCGACCTAGTCAATGATAGGGAATACCAAAGTGTTCTTGCATAATGTCCGTGTCCCGGGAGGGTGACAGACATTGTCGGAATCATGAGGGCATCAATTCCATGATTTACATATGTGGCTACTAAAGAATGGTGCCAAAGATCCGCACAGATGACCACTCCTAATTTTAATCCCCCTTTTGTAGTAATGATTTGGGGATCAAATATGCCTTTAATGCCTCTTTCTCTTTCATGGTGCATCGGACTGTATTTTGGAACGGTTACAGTCTTCCCCTCATCTGTTATCACAATCGCACGGTTTGTTTTTTTCCCTTCCTGATCAATTACCGCAGTTCCTGCGACAAGAGTGCAATTGAATTTTCTTTCCCTAATTTCCTCTAAATCCTCTTCACGAAGTGGCGTTCTGCCCCAAGCATATTCTGGAAGAATGATTGCATCCGCGTCAACTTTTTCAATTTGCTGTTCCATGAAATCAAGCCAATCAACTATTGACAACTCATTCCTTAGAAGAGGGATTGTCGCAAATGAAAATTCCACATGAAATAGTGTTCACAGAGGTAATAATCTTTGTGTTGGTCAAAACCTATGAAATACGCTATTTCACTGATTTAATTCACTATTATGTTTGGTTCCTCATAATGCTGATTGAAGATTTCTTGATGCAGTTTTCATAAGGCTGTCTTATTCAAACAAATATGTTTGCACAATATTTCACTGAATGTTTATCTATAGTTTATGAAATTCTGGTCTAGACCGACTTAATTCCGCAAAATATGATTTTAATTGATCTCCCTCCTGCATGTTTATAAATTGAAGGTCTTTTTTTTAATTAGTAGGCGAGAAATCATGATTGAATTGAATGTAGTTCAACCAAGAACATACCGTCCTGATAAATGGTGGGTTGAGCCTATGTCTATGGCTCTATATTTTGTTTTTTTCACCATTTATGTGATTTATGTAACCTTGGTTGCCCCTTTGGAGGATAGCATCCAAGAATGGAAAACCAGTGAGGCTGGAGTCAATTATATTAGCCCATTTTTCTCCCCGGATCTTAAACATTTCTTCGGAATCGACACTCCAATTCTGCATATCCCCGGTATCGGAGATTGGAAGCTCTCTCCTGCCCTGCTGATCATTTGGGCTCCATTGGGTTTCCGTGCGACCTGCTATTATGGGCGAAAAGTAATTTACAGAAGTTTCTTTTGGAGCCCTCCTGCATGTGCGGTCGATGGTTTCAAAATGAGACAAGGTAAATACAAAGGTGATGGACCTGGAATTTTCTTTATCGTCCATCTTCACCGATATTTCTTCTACCTTGCATTCATTTTGGCTGTTTTCCATTGGATTGACACGGTCTTTGCTATGCAGTTTAGGGCAGCTGATGGGTCAATGGCATGGGGAATTGGATTGGGAACAATTCTTAGTGCCTTTGATGCACTTTTTCTAACTCTGTATGTCATTAGTTGTCATTCATTCCGTCATCTGATGGGTGGTGGTGCAAATACCCCTGGTACTTTCAGGTACTGGCTTTGGTCCAAAATTTCAAAGCTAAACAGATTCCATGGGTTATGGTTCTGGCTTTCCCTGTTCATGATTGTTATTGTTGATGTCTACTTCCGCTTAGTTGCTATGGGGATTGTGACCGAAATGAGGTGGTTGTTCTAATGGGATATAATGTAGATGAGGAATTGAAGAAAGTCATACGAAAAAGTTATGATGTTTTGATAATTGGTGCTGGTGGTGCAGGTCTGCGTGCCGCTATCGCCGCAGCAGAAGCAGGTGTTAATGTGGGTGTTGTCACAAAATCTCTTCTTGGAAAGGCCCACACCGTTATGGCCGAGGGTGGAGCTGCGGCTGCACTAGGTAACGTTGATTCTAGAGACAATTGGAAAGTCCATTTCAGGGATACCATGAAAGGAGGGAAGTATCACAACAACTGGAGAATGGTTGAGATATTTGCAAAGGAAGCTCCTGAACGTATTAGGGAACTGGAAATGTATGGTGCTGTTTTTGATCGGACTGAGGAAGGGAAAATCAAACAACGAAACTTTGGAGGGCATAAATATCCCCGATTGGCTCATGTTGGTGACCGAACAGGGTTGGAACTAATTCGAACCCTACAGGACAAGGCTATCCATTTTGACAATCTCCATGTCGAAATGGAAACTACCATCACAAAGCTTATTGTTGAAAATGAAGAAGTAAAAGGTGCCTTTGGTTACAATAGACAAACTGGAGAACTGATCGCCTTTTCTGCAAAATCTGTCATCATTGCTACCGGCGGTTTCGGAAAAGTGTTCCGAGTTACTTCAAACAGTTGGGAACTTACCGGTGATGGTGAATCCCTTGCCTACAGGGAAGGAGTTGAACTGACTGACATGGAATTTATTCAATTCCATCCCACTGGGATGGTCTATCCAAACTCCGTCAAGGGTACTTTGGTAACCGAAGGTGTCCGAGGTGAAGGTGGAATCCTCCTGAACAACAAGGGAGAACGTTTCATGTTTAGATACATCCCTGAGATGTTCAAGGTGGATTATGCAGAAACAGAAGAAGAAGCAGAAAGGTGGTTCAAAGGCGATCCAACTGCACGACGTCCTCCTGAACTGTTGACCCGTGATGTTGTGGCAAAGGCTATCATTGCTGAAGTAAAAGCAGGAAGAGGATCTCCCCATGGTGGTGCATTTCTTGATATTGCCTCACGACGCACCCCTGAAGAAATCAAGCGGGTACTTCCAAGCATGCATCACCAATTTTTGAAACTTGCAAAACTAGACATCACAAAGGAGCCAATGGAAGTCGGTCCGACTGCGCACTATGCTATGGGTGGTATCCGTGTCGATGGAGAGACCCAAGAAACTAATATCAAAGGAATTTTTGCAGCAGGAGAGGCCGCTGCCGGTCTTCATGGTGCCAATCGGCTTGGTGGCAATTCTCTCACGGATTTGATTGTCTTTGGTAAGATTGCTGGAGATCATGCAGCAAAAAGGGCAAAAGAAGTGTCCCAGAAAGAACTCAATGATGAAGAAATAAAAGAGGCAATTGAATTCACTCTGAAACCTTTTGATGAAAGTAATGATGAAGACCCATATCAGCTCCATGCAGAACTCAAGGAACTTATGGAAGAATATGTCGGAATTATCAGGGATGAAAAGGGTCTTACCACTGCAATCGAGAAGCTCAAGGAAATGATGAAAAGAGCGGATCGGCTGAAAGCAGTAGGTGACACTCGAACCTATAATTCCTCATGGCACCAAGCTCTTGACATCAAGAATATGGTGACTGTTGCCCTCATCATTGCTACTGCTGCACTCCAAAGAAAAGAAAGCAGGGGAGGACACACTAGAGAAGATTATCCTGAAACTGACGAATCCCTTACCAATGTTCTCTATGTTATCAAAAAAGGAGAGGATGGTTTCCCTGTCGTTTCAGAGGCAACATATCCCCCAATGCCTGATGAACTGGTTCAGGCGATGAAGGAGGTCGAGGAGGAGTAAATCATGTCTGCTGAAAGTGAAAAGATTGATGTCTATTCCGGTGCCACCATTGATCGAAAAATCAAGGTCCGTATCCAGAGAGGAAATGCAGAGACTGGAATTGAAATGGTAGAGTATGATGTCGAGTATGACCATACTGAGGTTGTTTTGGACATTGTCCATAGGGTTCAAGCTGAATTTGCTCCAGATCTTGCAGTCAGGTGGAACTGTAAGGCAGGAAAATGCGGATCCTGCTCTGCTGAAATCAATGGAATGCCAAAACTTATGTGTATGACAAAGATGGTAGATTACGATGGAGACGAAGTCATTGAAATACGGCCTATGCGAACCTTCCCTGTAATCAAGGATCTTGTTACAGATGTGAGCTGGAATTTTGAAGTCAATAAAAGAATCAAACCTTTCAAGCCTCCTGAAGGTCTCAATGAACTGACAATGGAACAAAGGCATGTTGACCGCATTCAAGAGTTCAGAAAATGCATTGAATGTTTCTTGTGCCAAAACACCTGCCATGTCCTTCGTACCCATGATAAAAAACAAGAGTTTGCCGGTCCAAGGTTCATGATCCGTTTGGCATCCCTTCAAATGCACCCTATGGATACTGAAGAAAACCGCCTACAAGAGATCGAAAAGGATTTTGGTGTCATGATGTGCAACATAACACGATGTTGTACTGAAGTATGTCCTGAAAACATCAATATTACAGATAATGGAATCATTCCATTGAAAGAAAGAGTGATTGATGGATATGATCCGTTGGCAAAAGCAATTTCTTGGGTTAAAAGATTATTGTAATTTAATTTAATTTAATTCGAGAGTCTTCTTTTCAGGAAGTCAGTAAACAATTTCATTGATCTTATCCGACCTTGGATATCGCTCATTGCTCCATGGCCTTCATCTGTATATTCAACAAATTCAAAATCTCCGTCAGGTCCTTCCTTCCGTCCCAATTCAAGTAGCCGATTTCGAACGTTTCTGGATTCTGTCACAGGACATCTTGGATCATTAGTTCCATGAACCAAAAGAAGCGGTGCTTTAATGTTTTCCACATAATTCAGAGGTGATCTTTCCTCCCAAAGATCTGCATCTTTCACTGGATCACCCATTTGCATCCGCAGGAAATACTTGAAGTGGGGCATGGATTTTTCGTACATGTTCTTTAGATGGGAAACAGGAACCCATGCACATCCCGCTGCCCAAAGGTCAGGTGATTTTGTGAGGCAAACCAACGTGGCATAACCTCCGTAACTTCCTCCGAAAACAGCAACCCGTTTTGGATCGACACTGTAATTGTCGATTATGTATTGTCTTCCAGCTACCCAATCATCATGATCCTTGCCTCCCCAGTCTTTGAGACATGCATCTCTAAATTCTACACCATATCCCGTGCTTCCTCTGACGTTTGGCAATAGGACAACATATCCCAAGTCTGCCAAATATTGTGCCATCATACTGAAATTCAAGAAATATTGTGCGGTTGGACCTCCATGGGGCAAAACAATTGCTGGGTATTTATAGGAGGGATCAAAATCCCTTGGTTTGTAAATTATTGCTGGAATCATGGTTCCATCTAGGCTTGGATACCAGATGTGTTCTCCATCAACAAAAAGAGATGGATCAATTCCCTTTGTGTCTGTGTTCAGGAGCACTTCACTTTCCTGTGCCTGAAGATCAAATTTAATCAACTGTGATGGCATGGTTGGAGTATTGATTGTCAAAAATAGATACCTGTCATCCTTCAATTGGGTTCCTGCTGCAATTCCCTTTGGGAAATCCAATTGTTTCTGCTCCCCTGTCTCTAAATCAAAAATCACGGGTGTGACGGATCCTTCAATATTTTGCATTCCTACCAAAAACTTTCCGTTGTCACTGAATTTCCCGGCATATTGTTCATGTTTTCCATCTCCCAAAAATCGGATTTCTTTTGTTTCCATGTCATAAATCCCTGGTTGGGAAATCCCACTGGCATCTGTGGTAAAGGCTATATATCTCCCGTCTTTTGACCAATCTGCAAAACTGTCATTGCTTCCCACCTTAATCTGAATTATTCTTTCGGTATGGGTTCCGTCGGTTTTGGCAAGATAAATGTCTGAATTTCTGAGGTCGTTTTCCTCGTTTGTTGAATAAACTAGGTATTCTCCATTTGGAGAGAACTTTCCCCCGAATGCCGGATTTTCATGAGCTGTAATCTGTTCAATCGTCTCACCATCTGTGGAAATTCGAAATACATTCATTTGCCCATTTCTGTTACTGACCAATGAGTACCATTTGCCGTCTGGCGAAGAATCGACAATATATTCCTGAAATTCTGGAGTGTTGGTGAGCATTTCCACTTCTTTGGTGGTTATGTCAATCATGTGAATATTGTGTTGCTCATCTCCGTCTTTATCTTTTGCGAAGAGTATTTTTGTATCGTCCCTTGACCAGATGAATCCTGCCCGAAGTGTCTTTGGAACCTCCCCATTGGAAATCTGTCTGATTTCCTTGGTGGCCAGATCCATAATATATAGCTCATTTCTTCCTGTCCTGTCCCAATAAAAGGCCAGTTTATCCTTCTTATGGCTCAATGTAGGAAAGTAGAAGCTTGGCATGGATGCCAACGTTTCCAAATCAAAATTCCCTTTGTCCCGAATAGGGGCTAGCTTTTGGGATTCCATAGGATTGATAATGTGATGCAAAAATAAGGTTATCCCTTAGGGATAAATTATTTTGAAATTTAAAATTTAATTGAATGGTTGAATTCACTCCTACAACAACCTTTTAAGTGATAAAAAGCTAATACGAAATGGTGAAACCCATGGGGTATCGTGAAATGGAACTTCGGTATTGATTCTTTCTTTCTCAATCCAATCAGTTCAGAATCACCTTGGGTTTTACTCTCGAAGAATTTTCTGTTTCCTCAACATTTTTGCAAGGACAGGAAAGTTGCATTTTTACGAACTGTGAAAAAACTAGAGGTGATAGCTATTGACTGAAGAAAAGTACATTGTCACAAGTGCATTGCCATATATCAATGGTGTAAAGCATATCGGAAATCTGATCGGATCCCTTCTTCCTGCTGATATTTATGCTCGTTACCTAAGGCTGAAAGGGAAGGATGTCGTTGCCATCTGTGGTACTGATGAACATGGAACCCCTGCGGAGCTTTCTGCCTTGAAGGCCGGTCTCCCCGTGAAAGAATATTGCGATCAGATGTATAAGATTCAAAAAGACATTTACGAACGATTCAATCTTTCATTTGATTATTTTGGACGAACCTCTGATATTGAAAATCATGAGATCACTCAAGAAATATTTCTAGCACTCTACAAGAACGGTTATATCTTCGAAAAGGAAACTGAACAGCTCTATTCCGTAGATGATGACCGTTTTCTGCCTGATCGCTATGTTATCGGCACTTGTCCGCATTGCGGCTACGAAAGAGCCAGGGGTGATCAATGTGAAGGATGCTCAACCCTTCTCAATCCGACAGAACTGATCAATCCTCGTTCTGAAATTTCTGGTAGTACAAATATTATTAGGAAAAAGGCAAAACACCTATACATTGATCTTCCCAAAATTCAACCAAAAGTTGAGGCATGGGTAAAGGCACAGACACAATGGCCCTTAACTACCAAATCCATTGCTGAAAAGTGGTTAAAAGAAGGGCTAAAGCCCAGAGCTATAACCCGGAACCTAAAATGGGGAATCAAGGTGCCTCTTAAGGGATATGAGGATGTTGTGTTCTATGTCTGGTTCGATGCCCCAATAGGATACATTTCGATTACAAAGAAATGGGCAAAGGTAATTGGTGAACCTGACAAATGGCTTGATTACTGGAAAAATCCCAACACTACCCTGATCCAATTCATGGGTATCGATAATGTTCCCTTTCACACGGTTACCTTCCCAAGCTCACTTATTGGGTCTGATTTAGGATATATCCTCCCGAAGCACGTAAAGGGTTTCCAGTGGTTGACCTATGAAGGTGGAAAGTTCTCAACTTCTCAAAACAGGGGCATTTTCACGGATCAAGCCCTTGAACTCTATCCTGCTGACTATTGGAGGTATTACCTGACACTAATTGCTCCAGAACGTCAGGACACCGATTTCATTTGGGAAAAATTCCAAGAGGCTGTAAACAGTGATTTGAACAATCTTTATGGAAATCTCCTCAGTAGGGCTGTTGCCTTTACCGAGAAGCATTTTGACGGAATTGTGCCTGCCGCCAAAAAATCTGGCGATGCAGAAAAACAGCTATGGGATTCCCTTAAAGAGACCATCACGGAATATGAAACAACCTTTGACCAAATCGAATTCCAGAAACCTTTGAAAGCAGTCCGTACTTTCCTTGGTGAACTGAACCGATATTTCCAAGCTTCCAAACCATGGGAAACCATTAAATCCGATCCTGATAAGGCTGCCACCACAATTTCCACCCTTGTACATGCCCTGAGATCAGTGGCCATCCTCAGTGCACCGATCATTCCGGAAAGTTCAGAGAAAATTTTCAAGGCCTTGGGAGCATCCACCTCTGTCCATGAAGAGAGATGGGAAAACATTATCGATTCTGAGGCATTTGTCGGCAATAAAATAAACAATATTGGCTATCTTTTCAGAAAAATCCAAGACAAGGAAATCGAGGAACTCAAAAAACGTTTTGGATCCCGAGAGCAAATCGATCAAGGGAAGAAAAAAAAGAAAAAGAAAGAAAACGAGAAAAAACAGAAGCAAAGCAAATACATTAAATTTGAAGATTTTGAGAAAGTCAAACTCAAGACCGCTGTTGTTCTTCAAGCAGAAAAACATCCCAAATCGGAGAAACTCCTAATTCTTACCGTTGATGATGGTGAAAGGAAAGATCGAACCATTGTTGCCGGAATTGCAAAGTATTACAATCCTGATCAACTTTTAGGTCAAACCATCTGCATAGTTGACAATTTGAAACCCAAAAAACTTGCTGGTGTAAAATCCGAGGGTATGTTGCTTGCTGTTGAAGACAAGAATGGGGATGTCGTGCTGATCCAGCCCTCAAAAAATACGGCTCCTGGTCTGAGATTGTCTTAACCTCTTTGTTTAACCACATGTGTAATCCTAGTAAGGTAATCCAAGATATCTGATTGTCGGACTCGTTCCACTACATCAGCATTACTTTCGATTAGTTTTGCCCACGTGGAGATTTGATTTTCAATTTCCTTTTGATGCGCCTTTGCTTTTTCTTTGTGATTTTCAAGCCCCTGCTCTTCTGCTATGAGAATCGCCTGTTCCAATGCATTCATGGCTCTTTCAATATTCTTTCGTATCAGCTCGATCTTGGAGATCAAGATCAGGGAATTGATGACCACAGGGTAACTTCTGTGCATTTGTCCTATCTTTAGCAATTTCTGTCCCAATTGGTATATTTCCTCAACCAACCACTCCTCATTGCTTACTGTAGCTTCGATAAGAGTAAGATCAATTAGATTCTCTATCGCAAAAACGGTGAGATTGTGATCCAATGTGTCATATTCTTTTATGATCTTTTCAAACAGCGGATAGGCCTGCATTTTTTGGTATAGTCTTTTCTGTTTTTTCAACCAAAAAGCCTTGCTTGCAAGATACCTTGCCGTCACAATCCGATTTTCAGATGAAAGTTCAAGAACTTCTAATTCTGATATGTACTGCTCTGCTTGTTGAAATTCACCTTTCGCAGTATATGTGAGGGCTAGATAGTAAAGTGAATGTGAAACATTAATGTCGTTCCCTATGATCCTTCTCAATTGTAAGCTTCTCAGGAAATGTTGTTCTGCTTCTTCTAGATTGCCTTGTTCAAAAAAAATCCTTCCTAGATTCAAATGCAGAAAATCCGTACTATGAGAAGAATTAAGCTTTTTCTTGATTTCAATCCCTCTCTGGAGAAAAGTTGCTGCCTTGTCATAATCCCCGCGTTCAATATGTATCAAGCCGATGTTGTTTAGCACTTTTGAAGCATATGTTTCATTTCCCACTTCTTCAAGAATTGCAAGTGCTTTTTTAAAAGACTTCAATGCATCAACCAATTCGCTTCGTTCATAATGAATGACCCCTATGCTGTTCAGCGTAATTGCCTTGTCAAGTTTATTTTCTAGCTGATCCCAGATCTCATAAGCTGCAATCAGTTTTTCAATTCCTTCCTCCCTCATTCCCAATTCATTTTTGACAAGCCCTTCCACAAAAAGGAGACGACCCATAAGATCGCTTTCCTTTTCCTTGTCAATTTTTTTCATGTACTTTTGTGCCTTATTGATGAGATCAATAGCCTCCTTGATTCTTCCCAACCTGTAACGCGAAAACGACTTAGTGATTGAACCAATGATGATAATGCTTGGATCGGGATTATTCATCTCATCTATTCTACAAATAAGCTCCTCCGCAATTTGGGACTCATGTTGAAAAAGTCCTTGATGATCCAGAATTCTGCATTGATATGCCATTGCTTCAAGATTGCCCTCCATTGCCATAGATGTAGCGAGCTGCATTGCATAATCATATTTGCCGCGCTGCATCAGGTCATGGATGACTTTTATTGACACCAAGGTATTCTAGGTTTAATTGAACATAAATCTATCTTAAGTCAAAATTCAATGCTGTCTCCGGGTTGAATCCCGTGTACCTTTATCCCACTTCCTTCTAGTTCTTTTACTAGTTCTTCAGGAGTTCCGGATAAAGGCGGCACAAATGTTCCATAATGAATAGGTACAACTGCCTCGAGTTTCATCATCTTGGCTGCATAGGCTGCACCTCTTGGATCCATTGTATAATGGCCCCCGATCGGAAACAGTCCTACTTTAGGTCCAAATAGATCCCTGGTTATTGCCATTTCCTTCGTAACTCCTGTGTCTCCTGCATGATAGAATGAGTTTCCATCTGGAAATGTGACTACGTAGCCTCCTGGGGAACCAAGGGTGACGACATTCCCTGAATTGTCTGCATATCCTCCCGAATGGCTTGCTGGAACCAAGGTGACTTTAATTCCGTCAAAGTCAACGGTTCCTCCGAAATTCATTCCAATTGCTTCAACTCCATTTTTCTGTAAGAAGAGGCTCATCTCATGAATGACCGGAACCTTTGGCTTGAATTCCTTCCCTATCTCTATTGCATTCCCAAAATGGTCATTATGGCCATGTGTGATCAACATAATATCGACTTTCTTTGGACGATACTCCTCTCCCGGAAATTTCGGATTTTCAAGCCAAGGGTCGATCAGGATGGTCTTCCCCTCATATTCCAATTGGCATGCTGCATGTCCTAACCATGTCAGTTTGACAGTCATGTGTACAAAATCAAGGAAAAAAATAAAATGTTTTCCCCGTACCCTATCTTATTCTGTTAATTTTGGAAATTGAATGCATGAACCTTTGGCAAAAATAATGTCAATTCATAATAATAATAATAATCCGGAATATGGTTTGGAGCATGTGTTTTTTGGAAATTTAATGCTTGGTTCTCATAGTTTTGTTGCAATCTCGTTTAAAGTACCTCTATGCATAAAGAAAATTGCAAACAAGTTGATGACTGGAATTATCCCTAAAATGAACCCCATGATTGGATCGATTGCATCTACTCCCACTGCCATCGCCATCTCCTTGTTTGCAGCCCAGAACCTATAATATGCATAAATATTAATTAAGGGTATAATGCTGAGAATCAGCCAAACAATTGGTGACCATGTTGAGATTGCAGTACCCTTTGTTCTGTTGATATGTTGTGCTGCATTGTGCATGTCACTCCATGTAAGGAGCACATAGATTAATGCACCAATGATCGTGAAAGAGAGAATGAGCCAAAGGACTCCATTTCTCTGAGGAATAACTGTGGTCGTTGTTGTTTCTGACATAAGTCCTCTAAACGCTGTTTTTCTCTTCAAATAAAAATATTTCTCCTATCTGGTATAAGTGTAATTTTTTTTCAATCATAAATTTATCAATATAGTACTTATTGAACATTTTTCTGCATTTTACTCTATGTTTTGTG
>CAZYCQ010000041.1:0-30295 GCA_964645535.1 uncultured archaeon
CATTATGTATCATGTATTTATTTTTCGGGATGTTCTTTTGGATCCATATATGGTCTGGATTTCTTACCAACTAGCTTTGTTTTTTCTTTTCAGTATAATGATTGGAGAAAGCCAGAAAATAGGGGAAAATGGTGATGTTTGGGAATCTGTATTGAGGAAAGATGGGGTTGTTTGACTTTTTTCTGGAATGGGGTCGGATGTATCATTGATTATAGAAGGAACAGAATGTGGGAAGAAAAATCTCAACATGTCATCAAGAGTGTGTCTCCATAATCCCCAAGAATGACCTTCATGATAATAGGTGACATTATATTTCCAATTCTTCTCTTCAATGATTCCTGTAATGGTCTGTGTATCACGATAAACTGTTTGCTCATAAGTTCCTGCAGTGAGCCACATCTTCAAATCTAGGTCACCAGAAGCATTTCTGTACTGGTCGATTATATTGCATCCAATTCTTCCCAAAGAGGAGGATCCATCCCAGAATGCTCCTGAATGTATACCTATATTTCCAAAAGTTTCACTTCTCTGCAGACCTACGAAGGCAGAAATCTGACCTCCCAAGGAATCTCCGAGATGCAATCTTTGTTCACGTTCTTGAATGGTGGAATACCTAAAATCTATAAACTTCACTAATTCATCGAGATAATTGATGTAATCCATCGTACTGCAATTATACCATTCATGACGTTGGTTCCATGGATCCACAAAAATTCCTATGATTGGTTCTATTTCTTGATCGGCAATGATGTTGTCAATAATTGTGGCTGCATAGGCCAAAGAGAGATATTCATTCCCATCTGTGAAATAGACTGTTGGGTAGCTTTTGGTTTCATTGTAGTTTGGTGGCAGATAGACCGTTACGCTTGGATTTGGACCTGAAAAATTGGTATCGACAAAGTTCAGTGTTCCATGAGGGATATCTTTCCGATAAATAATCTCAGTTGGTTGTTCAAAAGCAGGCATAGCCAATTCAGAATTGTCACCAAATCCGCCTGGAACTCGATTTGGATTTCTTGGATCCAATATCCAATTGCCATCAATGATGAATTTGTAATCCAATCGCGCAGTTGGTTCGGCATTTAATGGGAAGTAGAAGAAATTGTATGTTCCGAGTCTTTCCATGTCTGTAGGTTGCCACTCATTGAAATCTCCTGCGATTTTTGCTGAACCTATGAAAATAGATTCTGAATAATACACAAAAACTGCATGAGTATCATTGACAATTGCAGGGAATCCCCTTTCTGCCTGCCAAACAATATAGTCTTGGATCAACTGCTCCTGTTCCTCTTGGGGTGCATTTTGGAACTGATTAAGGAAATCATAAAAATTTTCGAAAGTATTGGATTGTCCATGAACAGGAACAACAACTAGTATGATGAGAAATAGAATTGACCACGCCATAATTGAGTTTTTACTCATGATCTGGTTGGCTCGTTTTGTTTTGTAAAATTTTTTCCGGTTGCAGGTAATATTGCATCAATTCCAGATTTATCTGTTGGTTTATGGATTGTTTTGCGTTCTTCTTTCCGTAAGGTGTGAAGTTTAAAAGGTGATTGGATCGAAAATACAAATGGTGTAGATTGTATGAGGAAGCTTTTGTGGAAACCCAGCGATGAACGGATTAAAAACGCCAATATAACCAAATTCATTGAATTTGTCAATGAACGGTATGGTCTTTCCATCAAAGATTATGCAGACCTTCACAAATGGTCTGTTACCCAAATCGAGGATTTTTGGGCAGCGGTTTGGGATTTTGCTGGAATCATTCATTCCAAACCTTATGAGAAAGTGGTCATCAATCTCCATGAGTTCCCTCCAAAGACTCAATGGTTTGTTGGGGCAGAATTGAATTTTGCAGAAAACCTGTTGAAATACAATGATGATCATGATGCCTTCTTATTCAAAAGGGAGGATAGTCCTGTTCGTCATATGACCTTTGAAGAACTTCATGAAGAAGTCAGGAAGGTTCATTTGGCTCTGAAGGAACTTGACATACAGCCCGGAGATCGAGTGGTTGCTTTCATGCCGAATACGATTGAAACTGTTGTGGCAATGCTTGCTGCTACTTCTTTAGGTGCTGTATGGGCATCATGTGGTGCAGAACTTGGGGCTGATGCGGCTTTAGATCGGTTGGGTCAAGTTGAACCCCGAGTTCTTTTCACAGCGGACGCATATCTGTATAAGGGGAAGAAATTTGATTTGCTTGGTAAGGCCAAGACCGTTGCAGAAGGGACTCCCTCAATTGAAAAAGTAGTTGTCTTGCCATATGTCGAAAAAAGTGTCGACTTGGATTCGGACAAATATATTGAATGGGATTCTTTTGCACCGTCAAGGGAAGGACAAATGGAATTCAGGCAATTGCCATTCAGTCATCCTTTGTTCATCATGTTTTCGTCAGGAACTACTGGCAAACCCAAATGTATGGTGCAGAGTGCCGGGGGAGTTTTGATCAATCATTTGAAAGAGTTGATCCTCCATACAGATTTGAAACGGACGGATAAGATATTCTATATTACATCTCCTTCATGGATGATGTGGAATTGGGTCGTTTCATCATTGGCGGTTGGGGCAACAGTTGCTCTTTTTGACGGCAATCCGATGTATCCGACTTGGAAAACTGTTTTTGAATATATCCAGGATGAGAAAATCACTATTTTTGGATGTAGTGCAAGTTATATTCATGCCTTGATCAAACTTGGGGCAAAACCTGGCAAGGAGTTTGATTTATCTTCTCTTCGTGAGATCTCTCAAACAGGTTCTGCCTTGTCTGAAGAAGGTTTTGAATTCGTCTATTCCGAAATAAAGGAAGATCTTCATTTCAACTCGATTTCGGGAGGAACGGATATCAATGGCTGCTTTGCCGCAGGTAGTCCCACTTTGCCGGTCTATCAGGGAGAATTGCAGGCTCTTGCATTGGGAATGAATGTGAAAGCCTACGACTATGACATGAATCCTATCTATGATGAACAGGGTGAGTTAGTCTGTGAAACTCCTGCTCCTTCCATGCCAATCTACTTCTGGAATGACCCTGACAATGAAAAGTACAGGAAGGCCTATTTTGATTTCTTCAAGGATAGAAAGGTTTGGAGGCATGGAGATTATGTGCTTATCCACAAGGATACCGGGGGCATTACATTCTACGGCAGATCTGATGCGGTTCTCAAACCTTCCGGTGTAAGGATAGGAACCGCTGAAATTTACAATATTGTTGAGGAGATGCCTGAAATCGTTGACAGCCTAGCGATTGGGCACAATGTCGAAGGAGATCAGGAAGTGATTCTGTTTGTCCAATTGGCGGAAGGTGTTGAACTGACTGATGAATTGAAGAATAAGATAAAAGAAAATTTAAGGAACAGGGCATCACCTCGCCATGTTCCTGCTCGAATTGTGGCAACCCCTGATATTCCCTATACATTCAGTGGCAAGAAAGTTGAATCTGCGGTGACCAATATAATCAATGGTAGACCGGTAACTAACAGAGGTGCCCTTCGCAATCCGGAATCATTGGATTTCTATGAGGAATTTGCCAAGACCCTATGAATACTTGAAGGTAATAGGGATTTTGTTGCCATTGATATCCACGGTTAATTTCTTTTCATTGGTGCACATATTGACGAACTGACGGATTCTTGCAGAATTTTCCAATGCAACTCGTTTTCGCGGGAGGTATTCGAGAAAATTGGATGACGCTACAAGAATGATTTTTCCTTTTGCTCTTGAAGTGAGTACATTGAATCTATTCAGTTCATAAATGAATTCCTCCTCCTTTTCTAGTTGGAGACGAGAGGAAATGCCGATTGTACCAATAATAAGATCCCGGTCTGAACCTTGGAACTTTTCTACTGAAAAGGTGGTATTGCGAAGTTGGTCCATGAGCCTCTTGGCATCCAATTGTGATATAGTGTTTATTCGGTTGAAGATATTTCTGATGATGAACCTTCCTTGAGCATTGTGTGGTGCAACAATTCCGATTTGATTCGACCAAAACTCAATTTCCTCTTCAGGCGTTTGGGGAGAGATCATTTGATAGTATTCTTCTACCAAGGCAGTTGTCACAAAGGCTTCATTGGGAGACAATGCCGTATCAAATTGTGACTCATGTATTATTGTGCACAGAATTTTTTTAGGATCCAAGATTTCTCTCAGGTTTGGATCTTTTACTTGCTGTATATCTCCCTTGATCTGATAGTTTTTGCAAAGGGGAGCCGCAGTCAAGTCTGAATAGATTTCTAATGATTGGGTATAGGAGACTATTTTTTGATTCGAACGATAATTGACACTTAATTGAACTGGCGTTAAATTTTGAACTTCTACATAATAGGAGAAGACACTTCCCAAAATAGGTGCAAGTTTCTTTGGAGGGGATAGGGGCTGGACAGGCGGAAGCTGAAAATGATCTCCTACCAAAATTACCTTGGTCAAGTCATTGAAGTCTGCATCAATTTTCACTTTAAGATTATCTGGATTCAACAGGTCTCCCTTCTCTGATATCTCGCTTTCGACTTGGATGATGGCTGTTGCAGATCTAAGGAAAAGGAGGACACTAAGAAATTGATCCAATGGCATTTGTGAAGCTTCATCACAGATAATGTAGTCAAACGCGAAATCTTCATCAAAAACTCGTTTACCGTCAATTGGCTGAGAGAGATTGACCAATTGCTGTGGATTTGCGAATACAATGAATGAATCGGGTAATTTATCTGTCAGTCTCCTTTCTCTTGTTACTACTCGGGATTGACCATTCAATTTCCAAGTTTTGTTTTCTTTGACAAAATCCTCTGCTCCTTCAGCAGGCTCCTTGGATGCAGATCGTACAAAAACCTTGGTGATTTTCGAGGCCAAGGCATTTTCCCCATTCATTTCTTTGGACTTGTTGAGCTTTTCAAGAACCACATGCATTGCTTGGTAGGAGAATGAGGTCACCAAAATCTTTACTGGTTTATCTGTTGTCGAGAGGATTTCGTTGACCAAATTTGCGATCGTTTGTGATTTTCCTGTTCCTGGAGGACCTTGAATGAGTGAAATGACGGAATTCATTGAGTTCAATATGGCTTTTTCCTGTGAAGAATCTGGTTTTGGAGCAAGAGGTCTTGTCAATGATGTTTGTGGTTGAGTTGGTTTGAGTTTCAGCAGTTCCGAAGGTCGAAAGACATAAAGCTCAGCTACATCAATTTCTGGGCTTGGTGGTTGCTTTAATGATTTGAGATTAAGTTGAAGTTGCCAATCAATAAGCTGACCTAGCCAAGAAGATCCAATATGTCTCTGTTCAAGCACAAATTTCAGTTTCTTTGACCAGAAATCACCTCCTAATGGATACAGAAACCATTGGGTCTCGGATGAGGGGACAAAGTCATCTATTGGCTTATCTAGGTCAAATTGGACAGCATCAGTCGTAATGGTGAAGGAATTGTTCTCATCATTCCATTCCATGCTTACAATCCTTATTGTTCTGAATTTCATAAGCGGGTGATCCCTAAGTTCATTTGGACAAACTAGAGCCATGTCTCCGACAGAAAATTTCGCATTTGATGACAATCCTTCCATTTCAAACTGATATGTGTATTTCACTCCCCCTCTAGGGCCTTCGATGACTGTTTTCCTGATTTTGGAAATCTTTGCTGCTCTGAGTTTGGCAATTGAGAATTCTGGGAAAATATGCTTGAAGAAATCCGCTTCCAATTCTTGAATGGCTCCTGTCAGTTTGGAAAACATCAGCCAAACCCTTGCAAGATTATGAAATTCTTCAGGAACGAAATCCTTGCGAAGAGCCAGATTTTTTACGGGTTTGGATTGAAATGAGATCAGACGGTTTTGATTCTGCTGGAATTGTACCCTCAATCTATCCAAAATTCGAACCTTCTTTCTAATCTGTTCGTGCATTTTTTGCAACAGATGTATTTTCTTGTTGATGTCTGTTTCTTCAATAAGAAGGTGCCACATGTTGAATTCCATGTAATTGAAATGTTCCCGCCAATACTTTCGATCGATCTTGAAATATTCCAAATACAATTTGGCAATTCCATGCCACGTATAGTTCAAAACCAATGGAAATCCCATTAGTGTTTCTGCAAACAGTCTGAGATCATATACTTTCTTGAATTGAAGGTTGTTCTTGACTTGGCTTTCTTTTGGAGTCAGCCAAGAGGTTATTTTTTGTAGATGTTCCCGGGATTTCTTTTGGAAGAGAAGTGATTTCAGATGGCGTTCCAATAAACTTTCGATTGAAGAAATTACTTCCCACGACCAATAGTAGGCTGCTGTTGTCGGAGAGGAGATATAGGTTCCTCCTTTATAGGTCATTTCCACTTGAATGATTTCCTCTAGATACGATGTCAGGCTGATAATCCTTTCAAAAACCTGAATTGCATTTTGGGCAAGGCTCAATTCCTTTGACGGTTCAAGATTATCCAACACATACGAATATTCAAGTTCAAACTTTTGGGTTCCATTTTCGAAACTTTTGATTTCGGTTTTGATTGTTTCATCTTCAAGAAGATTTGAGAGATGAGTGGCAGCACGGAACAAATTGTGCTTGTTTACTGTTTTTGACCATTGACGGAGTGTGTCAACTCCCTTTTGTACTGTTTGACTATTTGGTGATGCATCTTCACATTCCAAGATTTCCTGAAGAATGCGCCATGTTTCATTAAGGCATTTTGAATGGGGTCTATTGTTGGAAAAGAAGATGGAGAAGTAAATTCCAAAATTATATACAATGTCATTGATCGGATCCAAGTTTGCATCGATGATTATTGAAAAATCGGAAAATTTTGGTATGGCTGCGGTAAATGCTTCCCCATAAGGTGCAGGCACTCTATTGGTTCTTAATATTGCCTCGGTTTTGATCCTAAGTAGAGGCAATTCTGCATATATGGGTTTGGGAATACTTGTTGGTTCGATTCTTGGAAGCTGTTCATAAAGCTGTCCTATGGTGTTGATTCCCATTGATTTGAGCTCTTCTGCGGTCGCATGTTCAAGGTAGGGAAGGAGGTCAATGCTCCAATCTTCTGGTCGTTTTTTGTAGCCCAAGGTTTCTTTACAGTCATCAAGATATCTGCATCTGCCACAAGCAGGTTGGATCCGTAATGGAATCGTTTCAATGGATGTGGGGATCTGACTGCTGAGTGTTCTTATTTTGGATTGTATTTTTGAATACAGATGCTTCAGATCCTGATATTTGAAACTGACAATATGGTCTTGGAATTGATCAAAGTTGAAAAATTGAATCCGATCCTTGTTCGGAAAAATTCCATTTTCATTGGCTAGGATAAAGAATTGTTGATCAAGTCCTTCTTGTTTCAAAAAGGCTTGTAGTGCAGAAATATAGTGGAGTATTTCTATGAAATGCTTTTTGTTGATGGATTCTTCCTGAGTGATTTTAATATCCCAGATACAGATTCCAATAGGATTCTCCACATCTGAAGGGATTTCTGAAACCTCTCCTGATGGAAGAATGATTTTTTCAGACCTGTCAATCTTCCTGAATACCATGATGTCGGGTCTTAACCTATCACTGTATTCCTTTGGTTTGCTTTTAGGGAACAGATTATCCCAAAATTGTTTTGGAACGATGAAACTATGTTCCAACAGAATCAATGGTTCTTCAAAACTTGCATTTGCTAAAAAATTTCTGGTCAGCACGGTTTCTTCAATTTCACCATTGGGTTTTTCATTGGCAATCACATTATTCGGCAAATTCAGTATGTTTTGATAGATTCTATGCTCAAACAAATTTCCATATCGTAATTTCGAACGTTGTGAATAACGCTTGGAAAGAGTTAATTGGCGGAAGGGCTCTATCCAGTTCCTGTCCTTTTCTGCCAAATTCAGGAACAGTTGCCTGTCACATTCAAAATCAACCCATTCTACTAGGACTCTTTTGGTGATTTTCCCCACAAAGTGAAAAGGATGGATTTCAATCTTAACTTTTTTTTATTCTACGCCAATTTTGTTTTTCTCAAATCGTTGACTACATAAAGGATTTTCATCACAATAGCATCAGTGACTGACTATATCGAACCACGCCAAGACGTCGTTACCGATTTGTTTTATCGCACCCATAGGCTTTATGTGGGATATGGGGACTACAAAGTCAAGGTTTGGGATCTGCGGGATCGCATACCGGTTGAAGAATTGACTGGTTTTTGGGAGGTTCGATCAGTTTTTGTCGATGACGATTTCCTCTATGTGGGCTCACTCCGAGAAACAATCGATGTGATCGAGTTGAAGAATTTCACCCTTTTCAAGCAGCTCAAACATGATTTGGGAGTGCTTTACCTTCTGTCAGACGAATTCTACCTGTTTTCATGTTCTCATGATGGTTCTGTCAAGGTTTTCGATTTGGAGGATTTTTCTGAGGTTACTGCGCTTGAGGGGCATTCGGAAAGAGCGAATTGCTGTTTTTCATATAGAGGGCTGCTTTATGTGGGCGATGGATTCATGCAAGGAGGAAAAGTAACAGTTTGGGATCTGAAGGATTTCAAGGTGGTTAAGCTACTCGAAGGAATTGATTCAAAGAGAATTCACAATATTTATGCCGCAGACAATTATATCTTTGTGGCCCATGGTGGTCCTCCAAGATTGTCAATTTGGGATATCAAAACTCATGTCAATATTGGCGAGATTTCATCATTCACAAGGGATGTCATTCGTATTCGTGGCAATTTGACCCATATATTCGCAGCAAGTACACGTGAAATCCTGAAGATCAACCGGAAAACCCTTGAAGTTGAAGGTAGGTATGAAGTTGTTGGTTACCCTCTCAGTGCACTTGCTGTGAACGACACTCATGTCTTTTTCGGCCATGGTACCAAGGTTGAGGCTCTAGTGGCTGAAACTTTAGAAAAAGACTTCGAGATTATCCGAGGAGAGAAAATCTTGGATGAAGAATTTGTCATCGACAGTGAAGATCAACCAGTTCCATCAAGGTTCAATTTGTGATTTCAGATTCAATCCCAAATAAAGTATCCCCAAAATAATCGGAATGAAAAGATTGTCCATCCCTTTGGGAGAAACCAATTCGATCAATGCAGCGATGACCGAAATTGCTAGAATGATTCCGACTAGATTGAATGAGAAGCTGTATGAAAATCCTAGTGATAGAATCAACGCGATAGCCGAAAATACTACAAAAGCCACTGTCCCTCCAACTGATTTCGAACCTCCGATAGTCTGATATCTTCTGATGGGTTTTCGTGTGCCTATGACGGCAGCCATACCATCACCATAGGCAAGTGGAAGAAAGCAGAGTATTATTCCAAAAGGGTCATTCCACAGGAGAATGACCAGCCCAAGCAAGGATGCGGCATAATAGACTGTTCCAAGGGAATGACCTGCTTCAAAGGTTTTGAGCCTGAGCTTTTCTAATGGGGAATGAGGGCTCATCAGGAAGTTGACGACCACATACACTGCGGGGATCACTACCACGATCCACCAACTTTCAAAATATGGCAGAAAGAGGACAACATTGCCTACCAGAATATGGAGGGTTTTTCGTGCGGTTGCATCAGACATTTTTTCCTTTGCAGTCAGAAGCTCAGTCAAAATCAGCAGAAAAACGACATAGGCATTCAATATTGCAAAAAGAAGAATATCGTTCATTGTAATTTCCATGATTCTGTGTTGGATCATTTCTACTTATACTTGTTCTCGAAATACAATTCAAAAGTTAGTAATTTTCGTGTTTCAGACAATCATCTTTGATTTCAGCCAGATACCATATCGTTATATAGGATTGTATCTTGAATCTATTATAGAATGGCACCCCCTCAAGACAGTTTTGCTTCTTCAAACTTTCCCCAAGCAACCATCGCTCAAGTCAAGCGGATGTTGCATGTACTGGTGAATGACCTCTCTTTGGCAGAATCTCAGGGAATTTTCCTGTGGGGTCCGCCAGGGATAGGAAAATCTTCTTTGGTGAAGCAGTTTGCCAAAGAAAAGGGGATGAAATTGGTTGATCTCCGTTTGCCATTGATGGATCCTGTGGACTTAAGGGGGCTTCCGATGGTCGACAAGGAATCCAAGAAAGCAGTCTGGTTGCCTCCCGATTTTCTTCCTGATGAGAATGAAGATCCGGGAGTTCTTTTCCTTGATGAAATCAATGCCGCTCCACCAAGCGTTCAGGCTTCTGCCTACCAATTGGTTCTTGACCGACGTATTGGCAATTATAAGCTTCCTGAAGGATGGATTGTCATTGCTGCCGGGAATAGAACAACCGATCGATCAGTTGCTTATAGATTACCCACTGCACTTTCAAACAGGTTCACCCATTTTGAGATCAAGGTTGATGTTGAAGAATGGGTAAAATGGGCTTGGGAAAATGCGATTGATCCATATGTCATTTCATTCATTCGTTTTACACCGGATCTTTTGATGAAATTTGATCCTTCAAGCAATTCCACTGCCTTTCCAACACCAAGATCGTGGGAATTTGTCTCCAAGCTTCGACCGTTGAGGGATGAGGATTTTGCCCTTTACATCAAGGCAGTCAAGGGAACCATTGGGGATGTTGCTTCCCAACAATTCATTGTTTTCTTGAACTATCGGGATACCCTTCCAGACCCCAAGGATATTCTTGAAGGTGAACCTTATGAAATTCCAAGGCAGATTGATGCCCAATTTGCATTGATGGGTGGTCTAATCATGGAGTTGTTAATGCGGCATGAAGAGAAACATATTGAGAATTTCTTTGCGTATGTGGCTCAATATGAAGAAACTCCATATGCAGACCATGCCATTGTCCTAGTCAGGGAAGCCCTTCAAGCTCTCAGTGGTAAGGGATTGAGAGAGGTAATCACTGCAGCACCGGCTTTCAGGGCATGGATGACCCGAAATAAAAAGGCACTACTCTAATTTGTTCAGTCGGGAAATCTTAAATTTGTGGAAGCAATAGTTTCCATGATGCTCGATATTGTAGAGTACAGAAGGAATGAGTTTGAGGTCATCAATGAAGGGGTCAAGCCCGAATTCATTCAATTTCTCCTTACTAGGTTATGGTTTAGTCCATTAAGTGGTGTGTTGACGGTAACTTTTCTGGTAATAGCTCTGATATCCAACGATCTTTTGCTTGTATTTTTTGTTCCAGCAATCATTTTCCTTTATCTTTTTTGGAAAAGCAGTCCTTTGGATCTGATGAAGCAGGATCTTTTTGACAGAATAAGATATTACGGTTTCAGGGTTCTTTTTGATACAGAAAAAGTATTTCAAAATCTGATATCCTATACAATTATCGATTCATTGACTGGAGAGATGAAGGAGACGGAATTGAACACCAGACAGGCAGTTGGCTATCGTATCGTTGCTGTTTCGTGGGAATATGACGGCTCCCTTCCCTTGAATGACCCCGTATCCAAATGGCTCGATCAATACAATCGAAATTCCATAGTGGATCTCGGATTTCAGATTGAATTGGTCTATTCAGAGACACAACCTGGAATTCCTGTGATTGAACATGATGACCTTTTCGAAGTCTGCCAATTGATTCATCTGTTTGATGAGATGTTCCCCAGAAAAACCTTCTTTCCACCTCAGGAAAAGGTGGTTTCCACATCTGGTAAAGTTAAATACAATCCCCTCGACAATGATTTTGTAACCGAAATCAATGAAATGATCAATGAAACCGATCTTCCTGAGCCGTTTGACAGTTACTTCAAGAAATTTGTCTACATGGGTTGAAAAATTTGAAAAACTATACCATCTTTCCATAGATAATCAATAGCGCAAAATTGGTAATCCTTCACAGAAAGGTTTTTTACTGCTGTCAGGATTAAGTCGTGATGGAGTCGGTTTCACGTTCTGACCTAATTATTGAAGAGCTTCCTCCTGAAATGATGAAGCAGAAGATTCCAGACGATCAATTGACGTTTGGAACGAATTTCACCGATCGAATGCTCCTTAGGGAATATAAGGATGGGGCATGGCAACGTGCCAGAATAATGCCCTTTCAAAATTTCTCCCTGAGTCCAGCTGCATTGGTGTTCCATTATGGTCAGGCAATTTTTGAAGGTTTGAAGGCTTTTCGCCAGCAGAACGGTCGAATTGTTCTTTTCAGACCAGACATGAATGCTGAACGAATGTACAATTCCGCCAAAAGAATGGTCATGCCACCTATTGAGAAGGATTTTTTTGTCGATAGCATCAAAACGTTAGTGAAACTGGAAAAAGATTGGGTTCCAACGAAAAAAGGAACCGCTCTTTATATTCGTCCTACAATGATTGCAACCGAAGCTATTCTTGGTGTACGACCATCTTCAGAATATTACTACTTTGTGATCCTTTCACCATCTGCACCTTATTTCAAGGAAGGGTTTTCTCCAACTAAAATCAAGGTTGAAGATTACTATGTCAGGGCTGCTCTTGGTGGTGTTGGTGAAGCCAAAACGGCTGGAAATTATGCAGCTTCACTCTATGCCGCCAAACTTGCCAAAGAAGAGGGGTATTCTCAAGTCCTATGGCTTGATGCCTGCAATAAAAAATACGTCGAGGAAGTTGGAGCCATGAACATAGCTTTTGTTCTTGATGACATTATTTATACAAGTCCATTAAGGGGTACTATACTTCCAGGCATCACCAGAAATTCAGTTTTGCAGTTGTCAAAGGATTTGGGTTACAAAGTCAAAGAAGAGGCCTTGGCCATTGACACCATTGTAGAAGGAATTGAAAGCGGAGCATTGACGGAAGTCTTTGGTATGGGGACTGCCGCTATCATTGCGCCTGTTGGTGAACTGAAATACAAGGACAAGGTGCTTACCATCAATAATGGAGAAATCGGTCCCAAAACAAGAGCGCTGTACGAGGAATTGACTGGAATACAGTATGGTTTGAAAGAAGACAAATATGGATGGATCGTTCCTGTAGAATAGGAAATTCATGAGTTTTGGCATCGAAGGAAAATTCAAAATAGCTAAATTTTTACGAAGAGGTCCTCGATTTGTAGGTTTTGCAGATATTGACGGTAAGGAGGTTCGTTGTCATCTTCCTAATCCCGGTCGAATGAAGGAATTTTTGACGGAAGGAGTAGACATTCTTCTTAAAATAAATGAAGGTAATTCATACAAGACAAGATACACCATGGTGGCAGTAGTTAAAGAAATTCAAAATGAAAGGCTGGAACTTATCAATTTGAATACGCATGTTCCTGTGAAGTGGTTGTGTACCGAATTCCAAGAAACTTCCCCTTTTGGCTTCTTCAAGAATCATCGTTGTATTCGAAAGGAGCCATCCTATGGAAATCATAGGTTTGATTTACTTCTTGAGGATCAATGGCATAATGAAATCATCTGTGAGATCAAAAGTACTACAAAGATTATCGATGGAGTTGGATATTTCCCTGATGCGGTCAGTTCTCGTGCAACCAATCAATTGAAAACACTTTACGAAAGAGCTCAGAAAGGAGGAAAGAGTGTTGTTTTGTTCATTGTCCAATCTGATGAGGCAGATTTGGTTCGACCCGATATGGAAACAGATCCCGTTTTTGCAGAAACCATAAAAAATCTCCAACATGAAAATTTGATTCATGTTGCTTTTACATCAACTTCCTATGTAGAATCACCTGATTTCAATGATCTATTTGCAGGAAAGATCATTTACCAACTCAAACGTGAAATTCCTGTTAGTTTAACCGACGACAGACAAATCTAGATTGGGTGTATTTTGGCATGATCTTCATTCCGTATCTTTTTACAATATCTGGTGGAAACGGATGGGTTCTGATGATTCGAAGGGAGTTTTGGCCTTTTAATTTCCAATAGCTAAGAAATTCATTGATCATGGCATATTGAATTTCCGGTTCAAAGGCATGTGGCCCATAAAGCACGGCAAACCTTCTGTTTGGTGGTCCTTGCAGGAAAGACCCGCCAAAGCCTATGATCTGTCCATTAAAATCTTTTGCAACCACTGTTGATTCACTATGACCTGCCACTTGCTCAATAAGATTCATGAATTGCATTTTATCTACATAGATTGGAGAATCGATATCTAGATCCGGAAAAACCAGATAATCGTAAATAAATTCGGCATCCCTTGGATCTACTTTTTCCAGATAGAAATTCTCAGTTAAGTTATTCATGAACCGAGTTGGAACCTTATAGACTGTCATGATATTCTTTTCAAATTCGAAGCCCATCTTCTTAAAGGAAGCAATCAATGGCGACTGTGGATAAAGATCCGCAACAAGAACTTCTGCCTCTTCCATGGCGTATTTTTTCCATTCCTTGATAAGAGCCTGTGAAGTATAGTCCAATTCATTGGTACTGGTCGCCTTTGTCCAAAGGTGGGTCAGATATGATTGTGTTCCGTCATAAATCACACTGATAAATCCGTTGGGAAGTTGGGTGTCCTCGTTGATGGCCAACCACCAATCGGAATTCTCACTATCCTTGCTTTCCATGTCCTTAATCAATGTTTCGAGCATTGGAACATCTTTCTTGTTTTCACGTAGGGCAACCTCAATTTTTGCTCGAGATGTTACATCTCTCCCTGAAAGAATATGTACTCGGAAAGCCATTTTCTTATTAATTTATGATTTTATACCTATAAAAACATGAGTCTACGAGAAAAAAAGTGAAATTTAACAAGGAGTCTCCATCAATGCAGAAAAATGGCTAAATAGTAAACTTGATTATTTTGATCAATGGAAGAATCCCTTCATTTGCTGAATATACAAATGTCCAGCTGTATCTCCTGTGAACTCAGTAAATCTAGAACTCAGGTGGTTCCGGGAGATTATGGTCCAAAGAGGGGAATATGCTTTATTGGGGAGGGGCCGGGAAGGGATGAAGACCTTCAGGGACGTCCGTTTGTAGGACGATCTGGTAAACTTTTGGATCAGATGCTTGAAATGATCGGTTTGAAAAGAACTATGGTTAGTGTTCTGAATATCGTGAAATGTAGACCTCCCAATAATCGGGCACCTCTTCCCCTAGAAATGCAGATTTGTGGCAGTTCTTGGTTGGAAAGACAGCTTGAACTCTTGCAACCTTCAATTATGGTCACTTTGGGTTCAGTTCCTCTTCGATATTTCTTTCCATCAAAACGAATCAGTTCAGTGAAGGGTGAGCTTTTGTTTCTGTCAGATGGAACACCTCTTTTTCCGATGTTTCATCCTGCATATATCCTTAGAAACGGTTCTCTTGCAATGGAAGAATATCGGAAGGATTTTGAAAAACTTGCGATGATTCTCTCGGTACTCAACAAGAACGAACAGAAGGAACCTGTTAAACATGAAAGACAGACTTCTCTGAAGGATTTCATTCCATGAGAAGATCCCAGAAAAATTCCACTGTCTGTTCAAATGATTTTTTCTGCTTCGAATCCAGATGCCGTTTAATTTCAACTAACCTTTCAAGCATATCACTTATGGCATAATCTAGCTCATCTCCATTTCCAACAAAAATTCGCTTCAATCCGTAAGTGGATGTATTTTCGATTTTTGCCATGGCCTCTTGAACAGCTGTTTTTGGATCCATTGCGTTTTCAAGTTCCATATTCGCGAAATTGGTTCTTAGATTTCCAAATTCAAGAACCACAATATTGGATTTTGGCATTTCATGACTGAGATTCTCAGCGTAGGATTCAAGCATCCATTTTGAGAGGCTATACAACGGGTGTCCTGCTTGAAAGGAGATGCCGGCATCAGAACCACAGAATATGAGGGTGGGATGTTCATCAAGTAAATGCAGAATTTTGGTAAGGAGGGTATTGAAACCGATAACGTTTGCCAAGAGGGTCTCGCAAAAATCTTTGACTTCACTTTGAAGCAATTTCTTTGTTGAATAAACTCCCGATGCATTGATGATGAGGTTGATACGAATGCCTTTTTTGGACAAGCTATCTGCAAACCGATCGATTGTCTGTGGATTGTTGAAATCTAGTTCAAACCCTTGTGGAACTGAATTAGAATGAAACGTCTCAATAATATTGAATCTTTGTTTCAAGAATGTGGCAAACTCTTTTCCAATTCCTCCCGATGCTCCAATTATCAATGCATAGAGTTTTTTCTCATTCATATCTCTCACGAAGGAAATAGTAGAAGGATTCCTGTAAGCTCAAGAGGAAGTACAAGCAGAGCTACAGCAGTCAATATCACAATGACATCGCTTGTCAATTCGGTATCCATGTTGAACTTTTCTGCATAAAGACCATTATATACTGCAGGTGGGGCTCCCATCTGAATGATCAATGGAATTGCGATATAAGAGGGAAGCTGTAAAAGGATTGCCATAATCAAACCTACCAAAAAAGATACTATGAAACGGGTAATTCCAACTCGAACCACACTTTCCTTATGTCCGATCTTCAAAGAACCCAATCCAAATCCAACTGTCATCAAGGTCATGTAGATCCCGATATCGAAAAGAATGGTACCCACCAAGGAAGATGCAAACATGAAAACAAAATTTTTGTTTCCAGCAGCATTGATGATTATTCCCAAAATAATCCCCCAGATTGGCGGGAAACGAAGGATTTCTTTCAAACTCTCCTTTGTCAGATTGTATCCTGATATCCAGAAACCAACCGTGTTTCTCATGATGATGGATACTGCAATGAAAATAGCAGCAATCCCAAGACCATCTGGAGCCAATACATAAATTATGGGGATGGGAAAGTTCACTGCATTGGAAAATGAAGCAGTAGCGATTTCTGCGGGATCTGGTGGCTCAGTATCTTGGAGCTTGGCGATCAGTCGAGGAACAGTCAAACCAAGTCCCGTGACCAGAAGTCCTGCCAACACCGGAAAATGCCATGCATCTGTAAGATCAACCTTCAGCATGGAGACCAAGATTAGGTAAGGTGTAAAGACATTGATTGTCAGGTTCACAAATTGTTTGCGATACTTTGCCAATCTTGGTATTCTTATCCAAAGAACCCCAAGAAAAACTCCGATATAGATTCTGAAAGATGCATTTAGGAGTGTTCCTGCAAGGTCAAGAAATTCCAATCAACCACCAGTCTTACAGGTCTTTCAAAAGCTCTGCGGCTTTTTTGTGTCCTCTTTCCGCAGCTTTCTGCAACCATGTTTTCGCAGTTTCCTTGTCCCCCAATTCTAGGCTTACTTCTCCGAGTTTGAACATTCCTCCCAAATGTCCTCGTGCAGCTGCCTGTTCGAAATACTTTCTTGCTTCTTCCTTCTTGCCTTCCTGAAGTCTTTTTCTTCCAAGATTGAATATTGCCAATGGATTGCCGGTCTGTGCTAACCTTTGAAGAGTTTCCTCATCATCAAACATGAGCTATATCTATGCTTTGTTTATAATAGGATTTTGGTTTTCATCCTACGATTGGGTCAAGGTTGCTCGATTTTGCTTGTCAGACGAAATAAATTAAAATTAGACTGGTTTGAGATGCGACCACTTTTCAAGGGCTTTCCTCAGTGGTTCACTTGTCTTGGCTTTCTCTTCTAATGAAATTCCCTCTTTCCATGCTTCAATTGCTTGGATGGTTGCGATCGCTCCTGCTTTGGTACCGTCAGGATGACCATGTATTCCTCCACCAACTTGAAGAGCCATTTCTGTTGTGTTGTAGATATTAAGGACTTCAGGTAGGATTCCCGGATGCAGGCCTCCCGAAGCAGTTGGAACCGTTTTGTTCTTTCCTGCAAAATCTTGATCAAGGAACCTTACGCCTTCTCCGGTGACTCGATCTGCAAGCAACATGTTTTTCATGTCAATTACATCCTGCTTAGGCGAATCTAGCTTACCTACTACTGTTCCGATGTGGATGTTGTCCACTCCGATCAATCGCATTATTTTTGCAAGAAGGTACATGTTAAGACCATGGGTCTTCAATTTGGTAAAGGTTGCATGCATTGCTCTATGCGCATGGATTGCCATATTCAGATCATGGGCGACATCCACCATGGTTTGAACAGCCGCAAATCCGGTGGTCACTACATCAACCATGAAATACTTGAATCCATGATCATGGATAAACTGGGCTCGTTTTTCCATCTCTTTGGTTTCAGCTGTCACATTGATGAACGCATCTTTTTTGTCTCCAGTTTCTGCTTCCACTTGATCCCTTGCCTTGGCCATCTTTTCAACTCGTTCCTTGAAACGGTTGAATTTCTGATTGGTCAGGTTTTCGTCATCCTTGATACAGTCAATTCCACCTGTCCAAGCCTCAATTGCCACTTGCACATGCTTGTCGACACTCATTCCTATCTTCGGTTTGGGTACACAGGAAGTCAAAGGACCTTCTTTTCCAAGGAAGTCCTTGAATGCTTTTGGTCCTTTGTTTGGCCCTTTCAAGCTATTGACGAATTCTTTGGGAAATTGGATGTCCACCAATCGCAATTTCTTGACTGCTTTCATTCCAAAAACATTTCCGGCCACACCGGAAAGGACTTGTGGCATATTTCCTTCCTCCCAAAGCTCTAATGGATAAGCTATCTTCACAAAGTTGCCATCTCTCCAATAGGATCTGGCTCTCAATTCAAAAATTTCCGGATCAAGCGTTTCAAGAGTTGTCCAAGTTCCGACAGAGGATTCAGAAGCAATCCTTCCAATGACATCCTCATCAGTCAATCCTTCTGCTTTTTCATAGTAAAACAATGCAATTAGATCCGAGGATTTTGGTTGGTACGAAAAGTCGATCATGTCATGGTACCATTCAATCTTTTTGTCAGTCATAGGTTAGCTCATTGTTTTCAGGCTTCTAATATACCTTTCTAATGGGAATCGTAAATTTTCCCCCACTCCTCAGAAGAAAGAATGAAGATGAAAGTTTCCCTATATCTGAGTGAAATAGGGGAAATTGGATAGTTGATGACCTCCTTGGTCTGTCACCAACCAAGAATCTTCAATTCCTACACCCGTTTTTAGCTCAGGAATCATTAATTTCGGTTCAATTGCAATGGTATTTCCTGATTCCAATGGATCTGTATAGGAAGGCGTGATGATCGGAAATTCATCAAGTTCTAATCCAATCCCATGACCGATGAATTTTACCTTGTCCGAATGAAGACCCATGAAACGATCCTCATATCCCAACTCCCGAACAAGCTGTTCAAGATCGGTATAGATTTCCGGAGGACTGGCGCCCTTCCTGAGCAATATCTTGCATTTTTCCTGAACCGCTTCTGCAATTCTATATGTTTCCACAATTCTTTCATCAACTGATCCGACAAAAAATGTTCTTGTAACATCTGTAATGTAACCTTCAACAACTCCCGTCGTATCAATAAGCACAGGATCTCCATTCTTGATCTTTCTTCTGCTTGGTCCAACCATATGGAGACGTGTTGATCCTTGTCCGGAAACAGGACCAAACATGGAATTTAATGTGATGGTGCTTTCTCCTGCCATTACATAAGCATTGGTAACAAGATTGTGCTGAAATGTGCGAACCTGTGTCCAACCCGGATGGCCGTTGGCGCGGAGATACCTCTCGATTTCTGCTGAGACTTCCATCTCTGTCATTCCGGCTCTGATGAAATTCTTTGCATGTTCAAAGCTTTCATCTGTCAACTTTGCCGATTTCTCCATATATTTGATTTCCTCGGATGATTTGACTGATCTTATCTTCCTGAGATGAGAACTGATGTCTATAATTTCGGGAGAATCAAAAGCCCTTTTGATATAATCCACGGTTTTGTATGGAAGAATGTCCAATTCCAACCCCAATCGTTCAATTTTGATATCCTTGGCTCTCTGTTTAAACCATCTGTAACTTGACATGAATTGAACCGGGTACTGGCTAACTTGACTTGCCAAGTCTGGATTCCTTCTTACAAGGCGTATGCTTCTATCTTCCGAAAATTCAATGACCCCATCAAGACCGGTTCCTGAATAATAGAACAGATCTGGTCTGTTGAATACGTAAACAAGATCCAAATCTTTTATTGTTTCTCGTACTTTCTTTTCTCTTGATTTGAATTCATTTTCTGAGAAGACCACAATTCAGATTATCACCAGTTTATTCTTAACTTGTTCGGAAGAACAATATTTTCATTGAGCATGGGATTTTCCCCCTTTCCTGAAGAAAAAGATTAAACCTACGTATCCTTAATCTATACAATGCGGTACATCATCACAGGTGGGTCTGGGTTTATTGGACAATTGCTGATTCCCAATCTTCCAAAGGATTCTGAAATCTTTGTATTGACCAGAGGAGAGTCAAAAGAAATTGGATCCGTCAAATATGTTACTTGGGATGCAAGAACTAGGTCTGGCTGGTCAGATTTAATCACAGAGGATACAATTATCCTCAATTTGGCAGGACACAATATTTCCAAAGGACGCTGGACAAAGAAGACCAAGGACAAGATCATTTCAAGCAGAGTTCAAGCAGGCAAAGCCTGTGTTGATGCCATTGCTAAATCAGGTGTTACCCCTTACTGCTTTTTTCAGGCATCTGCGGTTGGTTATTATGGATGGCATGCTGACGAAATTCTGGATGAGGAATCAAAAGGTACAGGTGCTGATTTTCTGAGCCAGGTCTGTATGCAATGGGAAGAATCAACTTCCTCCCTTGAAACGATGGGGGTGCGCCGTATTGTTGGGAGGATCGGTGTGGTGTTTCATCCAAAACATGGTGCATTTCCTCTTTTGGTTCTTCCTATCAAGCTTTTTGTTGGAGGTCCTGTTGGTACGGGTAACCAATGGATTTCTTGGATACATTATCAGGATTTGATTCGTTCGATTCTTTTCGCGATCAACAACAAAAATACACATGGTGTTTTCAATCTTACCTCTCCTTGTCCTGTGATCAATAAGAAATTGGGTCATGAAATCGCGAAGAAGTTGCGACGACCTTTTTGGTTCAGAACCCCATCCTTCGTTTTGAAAATGGTGTTGGGCAAGAAGGCCGAAATTGTTTTGGCAGGTCAGCGAGTGTTTCCTCAACGCCTTGTTGATATGGGTTTTGAATTCGAATTTCCAACAATTGAAAAATGTCTAGATGATCTTTTGGGAAGAAACAAAGTGAATGATTAAGAGTCGGAATGTTCTAGCGTTTGATGGTGAATCTACTACAGCGGTATATCTCTTACATTAGATCTAGCTTGGCAGAAGGTTGGCAGGCAATTGTTGGATATTTGATTGGATATTCCATCTTGGGAGTGATGCTGTTTTTCATCCTACTTCCTTTTGTCTTCGGCATCAGTTATCTTGTAAGTTCAATTTCGAATGGTGCAAATGGATTTCTTGTCCTAAAATATTACTTCCTTTATTACATTCCCGTCTACTTTTTCATGATATTTCTGATTAACGGTTACATGCACAAAAGGGTCTATGTGGAGGAAACTCTTGGAGATATCACACCTGAGGAAGTCAGAACGATTTTGAGTGAAGGTTCAGAAGATGAAATTCTGCATCTGATCAAATTGTTGCCCAAATCAGAATTGAGTCCCATTTTTGTAAGAGATACCCTTACACAGGTTGCAAGAACGTCTACAAATTATAAAATCAGGGAACGTGCATTTTCTTCTTTAAGATTGATGATTGATAAGGAAATCATTGTGCCTTCACATTCAAAGCATACCATGCTCGTTCAAGTACATGATCTCATATCTGGCAATGATCTTTCGTCACTTGCAATAAAGGAAAGAATTGTCGAAATAGAGAACAGGGACGAATTCAGATTTGGAGTCGTCGTTCAAAATGCCGATCAAAATTCTGATATTGTTGACCTCCCTCTCTACAAAAAGGTTCCAATTTCTTTCTCTATGGAACAACAAATAGATTCTCCTTTGATGATCAATGCCACGCAAACAACAGATCAAATCGTTCTGCATTTGACAAACATAGGAATTGATCCCATAACAGCAGTGATCCTCGAACTTTCTTCAGGTTATTTTCAGGAAGGAACTGAATCTGCTTCTAGGGAAAGAATAGCCAGAATAAAAAAAATTGAACCAAATCAGGCAATTGTGCTTAATATAATAGGTTACAAGAATGATGGTGGTTTGGATGTTTCATTTGTCCTCAAAAGTGATGAGATAGACAATCTCCAATTTGTCATTCCTTCTGATGACAAAAACGTCCGGATCAATGTTTCTGAACTGAGACGTGACTTGACAGACAAATCTCTCAATGTCGAATATACATTCAGCAATCCTTATGGATTTGAAATTGAAATTGTCGAAGCCATTCTGAAATACATTTCTGACCAAAATCCCCATGGAATTGTCTTTGAACTTGATTCAGATGATCTTGAAAAGGAGGTCGGATCAGTCCATCTGAATCCAGGTGACCAAATCTCGATCAAAAGGGAAATTGATTTTCCAATTGATGAACATCCGTCTTTCATACCACAGATTGCATATCGCATAATTCCGGATATTGCCAGAGATTTGAAATTCAGTTGGAAACAACCCTTGACTTTAAAATAAGGCGTAATCTTCAATCATACTGGATCATGGTAAACATTACTGTTATTGGTGGAACTGGGAATTTCGGAAATGCGTTGTCCCATCGACTGGCTTCTTTCGGGTTTGCAGTTTCAATCGGGTCTCGTTCCAAAGACAAGGGAAAACAAACGGCAGAGACAATGAACCGGAAGTTCAATTATCCTCAACCCATTCAAGGTGGATCAAATGATGAATTTCTGGAATCTGACATTATCGTCTTGGCGGTGCCTCCTAAGGAAGCAATCAACCTGCTTTCCCCCTATAAAGAAGCGCTTGATGGAAAAATCATTTGGGATGTCACTGTTCCGTTGAAATTTGGAAAGTACATTCGAACCGAAACTGAAGCTGGGAAATCAAATTATGAACTCATTCGTGATTTCTTTGAAAACAGCAAGGTTGTAGGTTGTTTGAAAACCATTGCGGCAGACATTATCAGGGATACATCGATCAAGGACAGAGTAAATGCTTTCATTATGGGGACTGATGACGAGGCTGTCAGATTTTCTTCAGAAATCATTTCCCAAATTGGCTTTCTTCCTGTACGGGTCAAAGGCAAATTTCATGCACACACCCTTGAAAGAATGACTGCTTTGGCCATTCAGATCAATAAGGAGTATAAGGGCTCTCATGTGGCTTTTTCACTGGTAGGCCTGAAAATTTGAAAATATGGATGAACTATTGGGGAATAGAACCAAGTGATTTCATTTTTCTGAATCTTGGGTGGTTGACAATTTTTGAACTTTTGATGTATCCATTTATAGTTCAATGTTATTTCACAATCCTTAGATGAGCTTCTAAACTAGAACAATCTTTATCCTTCATTTTGGAAAGGATCAATGAATTTTTGGAACAAGAAGATGAACATTCAATTTTCTACAGTATGGACACCTTTCCTCTTTTGTCAACCAACTTTTAATGTGATCTCCATAAACTGAAGAACCACAACAATCTAAGATGTACAACTGATCAATTTGTATATCTCTTCGACAGATTATGCAATTGAAATTCCCAAATTTCATAATTGTTTCAATATTAATCTCTTTCATTCTATATCTGTTTTCGTCATTGATTTGTCCAAGGATATTTTTAATTGACTTGATAAGGTTCAAACTTCTGTTCAGAGCATCACTTAACTGGAAAGAATTCTTTTCGGTTGTGAGGGTAATTCTCTGTTGGAAGTCGATTCTATTTGTATATAAAAGAATATCATGAAGAACATTGCGAAATTCTGGGTCGGAAAGAAGAGAATTTACAAGGATAACGTTTGAACATTTAATTGACAGGTCATTACTCAAGTCTGGAAAATCTCCTTTGTTGAAACCAAAAACTTTGTTCAATATACTTCTTTTTTTAATAACAAGATCCGTTCGTATTTCCCAGGGAATAGCAAACTGAATTTCAAACATCGAAACTAGAACGTCGTTTTTCTGACTCAATACTTCTCTAACATCAAAAGTTATTCCCTCTTTTGAAACGATGAAATCCTTAAGAACGGAATAACGAAACATTTTGAAAATTCCCGCCCGATCAATGTTTTTTATATATTGTTCAAAATTTGGATCAAATTCAAATCCGTCTGAACTAAGAATTCTGTAGATTGACAGGTTTTTGTAATGGTTATTAAGAACTGAAAAATAATAAATTAACAGAAGAAAACCAACGATTAGAAGAATGGCACTGATGAATTGGAACATGAAGCCCCATTCCATGGTCTTGTAATGAAAAAAAAGTCCAATAAAAGAATATCTGGCAAATTTTGATGTTTTGCGTAAAATCGGATCAATAACTGTGTGCTATTGGATGCGGATCTAGAAGAACTACGTCTGTTCGTTTACAATAGGGACAACGTGGGTCTTGGCTCAGCCATCCCAAAATATGCTCTGTATGAGCAACTGATGCACAGCAGTTCAATATTTTCATATTTTGATAAGATGTATTCTTTCGACAAATTACACATTGGAAAGTGAAATTTTCTAATTCTCTCGTGAGCCTTATTTCCTTTACGGTATAACGGACATCACTTTCTACGGTGTTAAGAAGCCTCTGCAAAAGCTGAGTGAAATTGAGTATGGATTCCAAGGCAAACAATATCCTGTGCCTGTCCTTCGGCACGATAAACGTATTTACCCATCTAATGTCTAGATTCTTTGTATAGGCCATTACATTTCGTAGCAGACTGAGATTCTGTGGATTGGTCAGTATGCTATTGATAATGAGGAAGTTGGATCCTCTGATATTGAAATCTTTATTCAGATGTGAAAAATCTCCGGCATCATATCCAAATATCTTGGACAATAGCCCACGTTTTCGTATTGTTATATCCAGTTGGTTTTTCAGCTTGGGAGGAAATTCAAAAGTAATCTCATACATTGATTTGGACGTTTCTCCCTGTGTTTCTCTCTTCACTCTTAGTTGAAATGCGATTTGATCCTTCCAAGTCAATATGAATTGGGGTGGTTTGGTATTGATCCTATCCAACACTGTTCCATTTTGGACTGTTGCGATGTATCTGAGGAAATCATTTGTAAATTGATAACCATAGGAAGCTAAGGTTTGGAAAAGAAAAACGTTGTCCGAGTGTTCTTTTGATTTTATAAATGCAAAAAAACCAACGATTATGAGAACCATGGTTCCCATAATATAGGCTTCTTCCATACTCTGTAATGAAAAAAAGGATAATTTATTACTGTCGAATGATGAATGGACAAATCCTAATGTTCCTGAATCCCGTTAAACATTGATGTCCATCCATTGTAATAATAATAACACTAATGTTAAATTAGAAACGGTTTTTGGAAAATCATGGAACTAAACAATCAATCCATTACCACATATCTCTGTCCTGTCTGCGACGGAGAAAATTCGATTAATGAACAACTCGAAATCGGTGAACTTCTTGACTGTTTTGAGTGTGGAAGTGAGTTGGAGGTAGTAAACACTTCTCCTCTAGAACTAATTGAATCCGAAATCGAAGCTGAAGATTGGGGTCAATGAAGGATGAAAGTTGCCTTCATTCATTCACTTCTAAGACGTGATGAAAAGCTTCTCATTCATGAATTTCAGAAGAAAGGCATTCCCTTGGAAAGGATTGATACCAGAAAGGTCAAGTCAGTTGTGGATGACCAAGGGTTTTCGCTTCTGGATGGCAATTCTCTGTCGTTTGATATCGCCATGGAACGATCCATGGGGATGATGGAGGGATTTCTAACGGCTACCGCTTTGGAGAATATAGGGGTTCCTGTCATCAATTCTTCACGGACAATTGCCATTTGTGGAAGCAAAATAGAAACCACTATGGAACTGGCTAAACAGCGTATCCCTCAACCTAAAAGCGGTTGGACAACATCTCCCAATTCAGCAAAGGAAATTGTTGAGGAAATGGGATATCCGGTTGTCCTTAAACCAATTATAGGTTCATGGGGTAGACTGTTGGCCAAAATCAACGATTCAGATGCATTGGAGGCAATCTTGGAACATAAGCAAAGATTGGGTGGTTTGATGCATTCTGTCTTTTATTTTCAGCAATACATCGAAAAAGGCGGAAGAGATATCAGAGCATTTGTAGTGGGTGATGAATGCATTGCAGCAATTTACAGGAACAGTGACCATTGGATAACGAATACTGCAAGAGGAGGCACTGCCACCAATTGTCCATTGAATGAGGAATTGAATGACCTTGCCGTCCGATCTGCTGAAGCTGTCGGAGGTGGAATTGTTGCAGTGGACATCATGGAATCCTCAAAAGGATTTCTTGTTACCGAAGTCAATGCTACCATGGAATTCAAGAACAGTATTGCCACTACAGGCGTCAATATTCCTGAAAAAATGGTCAACTATGTGATAGAGCAGGCGAGGCGATAGAAATGGTTACAGTTTCAATTATTGGAGGATCTGGATTTGTGGGAGGAGAATTGCTTAGAATCCTTCTGGGACATCCTGAAGTGGAAATTGTACAGGTTACCTCAGAAAGATTTTCCGGTAGCTATCTCAAAACAGTCCATCCACATTTGAGGGGAAGAACTCAATTAAAATTTGAAAGTGCATCCCATCTCAAGGATGTGGATGCCATGTTCTTGGCTCTACCTCATGGATATTCATCAAATCGTATCACTGAATTTGATGACCATGCAGAAAAGATCATTGACCTATCTTCAGATTTTCGGTTTGCTTCTCCCGAAACCTATAGCAAATGGTATGGCAAGGATCACCCGAATTCTGCATTCCTTGAAAAATTCGTTTATGGTCTTCCTGAACTTTGGAGAAACGAGATCCGCGATGCAGATTATGTTGCCGTTCCTGGATGCAATGCAACGATTTCCATTCTCTCACTGTTTCCTTTGAGAGACCTGATCAGAAATGTGACAATAAATGCGACTGTAGGGACTTCTGAAGGTGGAAGAACCCATTCAGAAGCATCACACCATCCGATCAGATCGGGAAGCATGAGAACATATCGTCCAGTTCTTCATCGTCATATCGGAGAAATCGAGGAACAAATCCAAGCAAGTGGAATCGCTTTCAGTGCAACATCTGTGGACATTGTCAGAGGAGCAATGGTGAATATCCATGTACAAACGGACCGCTTCCTTACCGAAAAGGATCTTTGGAAGATTTATCGAAGACAATACGGTGCTGAACCTTTTGTAAGGTTGATCAATGAGAGAAGGGGAATTTTCAGATATCCCGATCCAAGACTTGTTGCAGGAACAAATTTTGCAGATATTGGCTTTGTTATTGATCCCCATACCGGTGGAATCGTGGTTATCGGTGCCATTGACAATCTAATGAAAGGAGCAGCGGGACAGTCAGTCCAAGCGTTCAATCTCATGAACGGATTTGAGGAAACATTGGGACTTGACTTCCATCCAATTTTTCCATTGTAGGTGATAAATAATGTGCAGATTATTGAGCGGCAAGTTTCCCTATCCAATACAGATTAATTCGATTCTAGAACAGTTCGCAGAAGATTGCAGATCAAGCAAGGAATTTCAAGGACATGGATGGGGTATTACCTATCTGACCAATGGACAGTGGATCACCCGGAAATCCATCCAACCAATATGGGAATCCCTTCCCGAAGAGCCGATATATACTTCTTCCTTTCTGGTTCATGCAAGATCCGCTTTCAGAGATGCAGGAATCGTCATAGAAAACAATATGCCTTTTGAAAACGACAGGTTTGTGTTTGCATTCAATGGTGAACTGAGAAAAGTTAGGTTAAACCTTCCTGGCTCAACAGGTGCCAAAAAGATCTTCAATTTCTTTCTGAGAAAGCAGGAACCCTCGATTCTACTCAGATGGTCAAAAGTTGCTGCAATTCTCAAAAGGAGAAGTGAATACATCAGGGCGATGAATGTCATATTGATTGATAAGGAAACCAATCTTCATTATGCCTATTCCCATTATAATGAGGATCCTGAATATTTTAGGCTCCATAGAATGGCAAGTGGTGGATTTGAGTTGATAAGCTCGTTTCCCATTGACAGAAGGCTGTTTATTAATCTTCGGGGTGAGGAACGGCCGAGAATCGTTTACAATGCGGTTCTTGCCAATCAGGGAATTGAGGTGATCTGATGAACGTCTTGAAGGTAGGTGGAGGTCAGTCCATCAATTTTGATGCAATAGCTGATTTCATTCGGAATTTGGGAGAGCCGACAATTGTTGTTCTGGGTGCAAACAGTGTCAGAAATCAACTGGCATCCCAGCTGGGGATCACTCCCAAAATTCTGACCAGTGCTTCGGGTGTCTCAAGTGTATATACTGATGATCAAATGATTGATCTTATTGGTGCTGCATACTCGGGAATTAGAAGAAACCGATTTGTCGCAACCTGCCAAAAAAATGGCATAAACGCCATCGGTCTTTCCGGCTTGGATGCCCGGTTGATTGAAGGAAGAAGAACCAAAGGCATCCGGGCCATCGAGAACGGAAAGAAACGAGTTGTCCGGGATCTAAGTGGAAAACCAAATGAATTGAATGCCGGGTTGCTTGAAAGTCTTTTGGCAATGGATCTTGTTCCGGTGCTTACCATTCCAATCATGGATGAGCATGGCATCCCTCTCAACTCGGAAAATGATGACATTGTTGCATTGATCGCCGAGAAAATGAAGGTTCACCGTGTCATTCATTTCATTGAGGCAGAAGGATTGCTTGGAACAAATGGTCGTCCCATCTCTGAATTGGGAAAAGAAGGTCTTTTGGAAATGATGGATGCCTTGGATGGAAGAATCAAACGAAAACTGATGTCGTTGCTCAGAATTCTTGACAAAGGTATTGAAATTCGCATTATGGACGGAAGAAGTTCCAATGTAGTGGAAGATTTCCATTTGGGAAAGGGAACCATCATTGCCAATGAGGTGCCCTCCAACAAAAAACGTACAAGACCTGAAACCCAAACAATGGTTCTTACCTCCAAAAAATCAGAAATATACTTGGAAAGGGCAGAAGGCATATATGTATACGACCACAATGGAAAACGGTATCTTGATTGCAGTGGAGGATGGGGTGTGGCCCTTCTCGGCCATCGGCACTCCAATGTCACTCAGGCCATGATCCAACAGCTCAGTAGGATTATGACTGCCCCAATCAACCACAGAAATTCCACAAGGGAAGAATTTGTAGATTTCCTTTTGTCATTGGTTCCCTCTCCTCTCAACAGGGTGTTTCTCTCGAATTCAGGTACTGAAGCTGTTGAAGCCGCTTTGAAATTTGCAATCTGTACAACCGGACGGTCAAAAATTGTTTCCCATGTCAAGGGCTTCCATGGAAGAACTCTAGGGTCTCTTTCAGTCACGCATAATCCTCATTTTCGCCGACCTTTTGAAGATCTTCTGAATCCGGACAGAATAACCTTTATCCCCCTTAATAATCTTGAGCTTGCCAGAAAATCAATCTCAAATGAAACTGCCGCGGTGATCATTGAAGCAATTCAAGGCGAAGGCGGTGTGAATCAAGCCTCTGATGAGTATCTTCAAGGCTTGAGAGAAATCTGCAATCACACAGGAACCCTTCTTATCATCGATGAGATCCAGACTGGATTGGGAAGAACTGGGAATCTGTTTGCATTTGAAAAATCTGGGATTGTTCCCGACATTCTCTGTCTCGCAAAAGGATTGGGCGGTGGATTTCCCATAGGTGCAACGATTGTGTCTGAAAAGGTTGACGTAGCATATGGAATGCATGGGTCAACATTTGGGGGAAATCCCATGGCCTGTGCAGCTGGGTTGGCAACTCTCCAGACATTGGTCTCCGATGGATTGATCGAAAATGCTCAAATACAGGGTGATAACCTACTGAGGAGATTGAAGGAACTTTCTCGTGAGTTTCCTCTTATCCGTGAAATACGAGGAAGAGGTCTGATGATTGCAATTGTATTAAGAAGATCTCATAAAACCCTTCTTGGACATCTCCTTGATGAAGGAATCCTCTCCATCCCGACCGGCCGAAACATCATTCGCCTGTTGCCTCCGCTTACCATTTCAAGTGCCGAGATCGATCAGATTGTCTGTGGCCTCAGAAATGCCCTTCTGAAGACAAATGACAAGGTTTTCAAAAGAACAAATACCATAGAAATGCATACAAATGGGACGGAAGACCAATTCCGATGCAGTGGCAAAACCTCTGGAATCATTGGATGAAAGAAAAAAAACATATGGCTGGGCTCCTGGTTTCGGTTGGAGCCGTTTCTATAATTGCTATCGCCTGAGAATCTATCAAAATCACTAATTCCTTGAAAAATACCACAAGAAAGAACATGATTAGTTTTGGCTGTTTTCAGGTTCTAGGGTTCCACACTCGATAAGGGAGGTTTTTCCATACTCTTCTTCTATGATCTGTTTTACTTTGTAGTTTTCCTTTCGAAGCCATCTCCCTAAAATCAACGCAATCGGGGTTGGTCCTTTGAAATATATTCCTATCTCCTTACATTCCTTCGACTTTATTATTTTGAAA
>CAZYCQ010000042.1:0-9699 GCA_964645535.1 uncultured archaeon
ACTGCATGTATCATGGATGCAATGCTGGAAACCGCCTTTGCATGTCTCCGCTGTAAAGGTCCGATAAAATGCCATTTGAGGTTTTTGTTGATCTGATTTGACTTCTCTTCCATCTCTTGCGCATAATTCTCTCCAAAATCCCGCAAGCCTGCATCATAGGCCGCAACAATCTTTTCCACAGAATGGCGTTTGGAAACTGCCACGATTGTGGGTCTTTTCCTTCCTATGCTGTCACATATTTTGTCAACTTCTTCAAGAAGGGATTGCCATCTCGTTTCAATTTCCCGTACCAAATCTTCGTGGCTTGCCATATATTTCTAATCGCCTTTCTAGCTTAAATCCTCTTGTTTAATTCCCGTTTTCTCAAGTTGTGCAGTAATTACCCCAATAACAATCAATGCTCCTCCAATCAACACTAAAGGTGAGAGCTTTTCATGAAGAATGAAAAAAGAAGCCAATGCACCACTCAGGGGAATGATATTGGTGCTTGGAGCCACCCTACTTGGGCCAAAAATCTCTATTGCCTTGTAATGGACAATATAGGCAAACACGGAAGAAACCACTCCCATGAAACCCAACCAATAAATGGTTTCTGACGAATATTCAAAGGAAAAATTTCCTCCTGCAATTTGAAACGGAAGAAGAATGAACGTTCCAAGAATAATTGACCATCCTGTAATGCTTATGCTTGAAAGACCCGATCTGCTTGCTATTTTTGTGAAAGAGAATGATGCTGCCCAGATACTGGCTGCAAGAATGATAAGGAGATTCCCTCCAAATCTTCCTGGTGTCAAATCATTGCCCACTATCAAGAAAACTCCAAAGAGTCCGATAATAACTGAAATCAACTTTCGTATCGTCAACCTCTCCCCAACCATCCAAACCGCAAAAAGCATGGTGACTAGGGGATTGAGCCCTACTAGCAAAGAAGCAACAGAGGCATCGGTCTGTTCCAATCCCAAATAAAAGATGACGTTGTTGAGTGCCACTCCAGTAATCGAAAGACCAAAGAGACTTTTCCATGTGTCTTTTTTGGGAAACGGCTCTCTTCCCACAAAATGTATATGAAAAAGAATGGGAACAAAGCAGATTGATGCCACTGTAAACCTGAAAAAGGTAATTTCTAAAGGATTCAACCCATTGGTACCTAAAATCTTCCCTGCAACAATGGATATGCCCCAAATGGATGTGGAAAGAATTGGCAGAAGAGAAATGCCTCTCAATATGTTGCCTAATTCTGGTTGAATTTAACTTGTCCCTAAGAGGTCATTCCTTATGGTTGTTCATTCTTTCAAGAAACTTGTTGGCAATAGCTGCCAATTCAATTGGATATGGGAAAATGATGGTTGAATTCTTTTCAACGCTTATTTCCTGCATAGCTTGGAATAATCTCAACTGCAGTGCTCCTGGTTCCTCCATGATCTTTTTCCCTGCTTCTGCAAGCTTCTGAGATGCTTCTTGCTCACCAGTCGCCAAAATAATCCTCGCTCTGCGTTCACGTTCCGCCTCAGCTTGCTTCGCCATGGCTCTCTTGAGATTCTGTGGGAGCTCTACATCCTTGATCTCCACAATTGGAACCTCAATTCCCCATGAATCCGTATCCTTGTCAATGATTTCCCTTAATTTTGCATTGATCTGATCCCTGTGTATGAGAATTTCGTCCATCTCAAATTGCCCGATGATCGCTCTCAATGTGGTTTGCGCAATCTGGAATGTTGCATTCCTGTAATTTTCAACATTCAAGACTGCTTGTTCAGGATCACGAACCTTGTAATAGGCAACCGCATTGATATTGAGCGGAACATTGTCCTTTGAAATGATTTCTTGCGGTGGAACGTCTGCAACTTGGATTCTTGTTGAAACCTTGATGAGGGTTTCCACAGCCGGTAAAACCAGTACAAGACCAGGGTTGACCACTCCTTTGTACGTTCCCAAAAAGAACAGTACCCCTCTCTCATACTCAAAAATGATCTTAATCGAGAATGCCAGATAAAGAACTAACACAATCAAACCCAATACAATCCCGAATGGATAGAGAAGGAGGGATACGGCAGCCGCTATCAAAAGCGCAAGCAATAACCCCAAAAATCCCCAAATTGTTATCTTCATACTGATTTTCAAATAAGAATTTTGTATTTTTACTTTTCTCTACTTGCCTCCCCTTTTGCATAACCAAAATCACAATTTTTTGCAGATGCAAACTCCTTCTCCTGCTTTTACCTCTATCATTATAAACCGAAAAACAATGATTGGCATAAGTGGCTACTTCTATGGATGTGTTCAATGTTGAAATACCAAAGACACTTGTCAGTAAGGATTACATCTTAGCCTTGGCTGAAAAACCAACAGCGGCAAAACGTATCGCTGAGGCAATTTCCGAAGGAAAGCCAAAAAAGAATATTGTCAAGGTCAGGGCATTCGGAATGAAACTCTATGACATAGAAGTTTATAGTGCAACTTACGAAGGCCATTACATTATCATCATTCCCGCATTGGGGCATCTGTTCACTCTCGTCCAACATGGTACCGGATGGACCTACCCTACCTATGATTACAAATGGGTTCCCATCTCAATAAGGAAAAAACCTTCCAAGTTCTCTAAACATGAAAAAAGACAATTGGCAACCGTCGGTGCCATCCAAGCTCTAGCTAAGAAGGCAAATCGACTAATGGTCATGACCGACTATGACCAAGAAGGCGAAGTCATAGGGGGGATTACTTTTACACAACTCCGACCGGACGTGCCTCTTGAAAGCATTTTGAGGATGAAATTCTCGTCACTTACCAAAACCGAAATCAGAAATGCACTGAAAAAAACCCTGAATAACGGAACCTCCGGAATTAACTTCGGCATGTATGAAAGGGGACTGATGCGACACTATCTTGACTGGCTTTGGGGAATCAACCTTTCGCGGGCACTGATCATCAGTCTGAAGAATGCAGTGGGCCAGTACCAGACTATGTCAATTGGAAGGGTACAGGGACCAACCCTAGCCTTTGTTGCCAAAAGAATGCTCGAAGTGGAAACCTTTGTCCCAACTCCTTACTTCAAAATTGAAGCGGATGTGAAAATCAACAAAACCATCTACCCCCTGAATGTAACACCTACCCAAATCACAACACGAACCGAGGCGGAGGCCATCCTTGAAAAGAACCAATCTCCATCTGTGGAAGTCATGGATCTGGAAAAGTCACAACGGACAATTCCTCCACCCGTCCCCTACAATCTTTCCGAACTCCAAAGAGATGCCTACAGGTACTTCAAGTTGACCCCACGCAGGACATTGAATGCTGCTGAACAACTTTATCTCAATGCGGCAATCTCATATCCCAGAACCTCCAGCCAGAAGTATCCTCCAAATACCAACCATAAGGAAATCCTTAAAGGACTTTTACGCCAGAAACGCTTTTCCTCACATAAATCTGAAATCCAAAAACTCATGGACGGAAAACTTGTCCCCACTCAAGGGAAAAAGGATGATCCCGCCCATCCTGCCATCCACCCAACTGGTCAGACGCCTTCCCGCCTTAGCGGAGATACCGAAAAAATCTATGACCTGATTGTCAAACGATATTTCGCCACTTTCGGAAAACCTGCGAAAATTGAAAACACAAAAGCCATTTTCTCCGCAATCGATGCATCCTTCTCCCTCGTGGGAAAACGGGTGATATCCTATGGTTGGTGGAAACTATTTGAACCATACAGCAACCCGGATTTCTCTCCGCTTCCACCATTGAAGATAGGCGATGTCTTCCCCTTGTCACGCATCGAAGTCATCCAAAAATTCACCAATCCTCCCCCCCTCTACAATGAAGCCTCACTTCTGCGCGAAATGGAAAAGGCGGAAATCGGAACCAAGGCCACACGGGCAGAGACAATTCAGACCCTTATCAGCCGAAAATATGTAGAGGGGTCCCCTCTTCGCATCACCCGCCTAGGTCAGACCGTCCATGATGTTCTTTCCGACTACTCGCCCCAAGTCCTTTCCGTCAATCTCTCCCGCAATATCGAAAAAATGGGCGATCGCATAGAACAGACAATCAATGGGGGCTTGAAAAATGGTGCCTCCTTGACCCTGAAAGAGGCAATCTTCCAAGGAATTGAGATACTTCATTCAATCTTGGCGGATCTCCAACAAAATGAATTGGAAATCGGCGAAATCATTGCCAGAGAACTCAACCAACAGAACCGTGAAGCACTTGAGATTGGTGAATGCCCCAATTGCGGCAGAGGCAAGCTGAAAATCGTCAGTTCCCGTAGAAGTGGCAAACGTTTCCTGGGTTGCTCCACCTATTTTGATGATGGAAGCTGTGACGTGACGTATCCCCTGCCCCAAAGAGGAAAAATCATTCCGACCAACCAATACTGCCAGTATTGCGGGCTTCCCCTCCTCAAAATCATGAACGGCAAACGACCTTGGGTTTTCTGCCCAAACATCTCCTGCAAACGAAATGAGATCGACAGAATCGCCTATGAAAAAAGAATGGCAAAAAGAAGCCAAAAATAACAACCATTTAAAATCCAAACACAGCAATGCAAAATGGGGTTGATCTTTATCAGCAATCTGGAAACCTTGGCGTCAAGAATCAGGAAAGGAGACAAACGGGCACTGTCCCGTGCAATCACCCTTGTGGAGAACCAAACCAATGAAGGAACGCAACTCCTTAACATCCTTGGTATTCCCTCCCACCCAAAATCCCATATCATCGGCATCACCGGTGCCCCCGGTGCAGGAAAATCAACTCTTGTAAACAATCTGATCCAAGCCTACCTCTCAGAAAACAAGACCGTAGGTGTCTTGGCCGTTGATCCCTCCAGCCCGTTCTCGGGAGGGGCTGTCCTTGGCGACCGGATCCGCATGCTGGACAATACCCTCCACCCTAATTTCTTTATGAGAAGCATGGGCTCAAGAGGACATCTGGGTGGACTCGTCGCCACCATCCTAGAAACCCTTCTGCTTTTTGAGCATTTCGGCTTCGATATCATCATCGTCGAAACTGTCGGTGCAGGTCAAAGTGAAGTGGAAATCGCAGATTTCTGTGACACCACCGTCGTTGTTGTCGTGCCGGGCTTGGGAGATTCCATCCAGCATCTCAAAGCTGGAATCATGGAAATCGCAGATATTTTCGTCGTGAACAAGGCGGATCTGCCCGGTGCCGAAACCGTCAAAAACCAAATCCATTCCACCCTTACACTCATCCCCAGTCAACGAAAAATCCCCCCGATCCTCCTGACCTCCTCGACTTCTGGAACAGGAATTGATGAATTGGTTGCCAATCTCCAATCGCATTTCGAACATCTCAAAACAACCAAAACTCTGCCAGAAATCCGGAAAAAAAGAATACGAAAGGCTATCCAAAATCGTGCCCGACTTAAACTGGATCTGATTATACCCACCTTGGGAAATGAATTAAGCGAACAGGTCTACAATAATTCCATTACGCTAGATGAAGCTGCCAAACTGCTACTTAAGGAATTGAAAAATCAATTATGAAAACTCACTTGCCTTCCAGTTCTTTCTTCAATGCCTCCAGTTCATCTTCCAACTCAGATCCCTCTCCCTCCTCGGTCTCCTTCTTCGGTTCGCTTGAAGTGACCGGTGTCGCTCCCGCTTCAGGAAGGGTTCCGTGCTTCGATGCCTCCATCTCCAACTCAAGCGCTGCCAGCTGGTCGTCGATATTGTCCGCAAACTCTCCCTCAAGCTCCATCTCCAGACCCGAAACATCCGACAACGCCTCATTCAACACACTCAGCCTGTCCCTCTGTTCCTCTAGCTCAATCATGACACGATCGGCATCCATCTCGGATATCTCACCTAGGGAGGTCTCAACGACGTCACTTCCAACCTTCAATGCCTTCACCGTCTCAACGGTTTCCTTGGCGGAACTGATCGTCTCAATCTGTGTGTGAAGATTCAACATCAGATTCTGCGTGTTGTTGTACTTCTGCATGTAAAGATTGCTTCGCATCAATGCCTGACGGGCTCCGGCCTTGTTCCCCGAAGCAAGCATCTTCTTGGCAAGCTCCTTCTGCTCCTCCGCCTTCGATTGCAGATTCCGAGATTCTATCTCATACTTGTTCAGACGTTTCTTCAGAAGCGCTATCGCTTCTGCCTCCTTGTTCTTCGTCGACTTTTTGTCCTTCCCAAATAACCAATCCTTTATCTTTGACATCTATTCCACCTCAATCATCTTTCCTGAGCTCCTCAATTTCCTTCTCCAAGTCGGAAACCTTTGAGGTCGCAACAGGTGTCGGCAACCCGCTGGATGCACTGATCCCAACTTCCGCACCATATTCGGCAAGCAGGTTGTCAACTTCGCCCTCGTCTATGTCGCTCACAAAGAGTCCCTCGACAGAATCCTCCATCACCTCGCTCGTAACCTCGATGTCTTCCATGGCTCCTTCCATGTCCGCTATCACATCATCCAGACCTTCAACCTTCAATGCCATGCTTGCCTCACGAAGACTCTTGGCAACACCTCGCATCTCTCCTGCCAATGACTGCACTGCATCCGTCCGCTCCAGCTTGAACATCAATCCATCGATCTTTGAAATGAGACTCTGGTAACCCCTCGCCCATTTCCGTGAACGAACAACGTCATTGGCATACATCCGAGCCGCTTCCATGTCCCCCTTCTGAAGGGCTGCCTTGATCTTTCTCTCGGCCTGCCTTTCCTTGTTCTCAAGCTTCTTCTGCGACCGCTGCAACCTCCTTGAAACCAACTTCAGATTGGTGATGTGCTGACGGTTCGACTTGTTGCTCTTCCCTGAAACCAGCCAACCTATTAAATCTCGTACCACGGTAGGTCTCCTCTTTAAACTAAATTAGATATGTAGCTTAAATAATCTTTGCTTTCAAAGGAACACTTTCCGCATTGTGTTGAAAAAAATTATTACTAATAAAGATCTCTCTGAATCACCTGACTCACTTGCTTCAGATAATCGATTATTTCCGTCAACTTGCTCTCCTCCTTCCCCCTCAATGACCTCTTCACCGATGAAGCCTTCGATTCCACCTGCTTCATCAAAATCTCGTTTTTCTCCTTGATCGCCAAATCAATTGCCTCCTCAATATGCTTCTCCGCAATCAAGTTTTCTCCAATCGCATAATGAATAAGTGCATTGTACAACCTTGATTCAACCTTGAACCTCAACGAATTCTCTCGCTCACCCAACTCCCTCAATTCCTCAATCTCCCTCTCCAATACCTCTATGCTCTTACGGTCAAGCTCAAATGCCAACAATTCCAGCCGTGTCTCAATTGCAACCTCCAACAAATTCAAACGTATCTCATATCCCTCTGAGATGTTCGGAAAATTACCCAACGCATCTTCCGCCAACAAAAGACCACGAACCTTATCAATCAGACTCCCACGCCTCAAAACCTCCACTCGCACACTCAGCTTCTTGTACGCCGAAGACGGATCAAGTGGATGCACTCGCTCAAGAACCTCCAACTCCCTCTCAACCCCGTCTCCACTCCTCAACTTCATCCGTATCAGCTCTGTAAGAAGATCTATGTACGATGGAGATACCTTGCTCCCTCCATAATTCAAAAGAGATGCCTCCAGTAAGGAAATCGCTTCCGAATGAAAACCCTTCTCAAAAAGAACCTGCGCATAGGTCTTCTTGGCACTGATCGTGTAGATGGCCGGTGCTCCAGACTCCTCATACATCTTCAATGCACCCTCCAGCAATTGCTCCGCAACATCAAAATTACCCAACTGCAGCTCAATGATCGCTCGATTCGCATCCGAAAAACCAATAAACGCCAAATTTCCTGCCTTCTCAAACATCTGCCGACCCTTGAAATTCAAAGAAAGCGCAACCTGTATCTGACCCTCTGACAAATTCAAAAATGCCAAATTGTTCAACGTAACCCCTGCACCCCAATAATCTCCAATACCCTCACGAACCTCCAATGCCAGATCATAGAATTTCTTCGCATTCAAAATGTCACCGCGAACACGAGCATTCAAACCCTTCAAATGATAATAAAGACCCAATATATGACCCCGCATGTCATCAATAAAACTTTCCGCACGAGTAAGATCCTCCTCAAACCTATTCATATCCCCCAAAAAATAATGATGATATGCCATGCAAAGATACGAAAAACCACGAAAAAATGGATCCACTGACGAATTTACCACTTGCAAACGTTTAAGACCACCCAAATTGTCCCCCTCCAAAAAATCAATGAACGATAAAAGAACCTGCTCCTCAAAACCTCCGTATAATGAAGCAATATGCCTAGCATCATCAAAATCGAAACGATTGATGGCATCGAAATACGACTCGAGGGACAATACCTTAACCTTTGATTTGATAATTATAAGCTTTGGCTTCCACCACCCACTATTAAAAAAAATACTGAAAAAAATATACTCGATCTATAGAACCTGCATAAAAACTCCATCCACAATCAAACCGTAACCCCTCGATGAAAATGAAAGCAAACAGAATACCCCTTCCTCCATCAAGATCTTAGCAGAAAGAACACCAATTGGAACCATCCAGAGACTGGGAAGAACTGTCGAAATTAATGAATAGACTGGTATGGTACCTTGATTATGTCTGGTCAAACCCAAGCTTCGATGAGAAAATCGTAAAATTCAGAAATGATCCGCAGACCATAATACGGGTTGCGATTTTGACCGGACTGCCCGTTGAACAGATTACAAAAGGAATTAAGCTAAGCCAAATAGACTATTTCAGAAATCAATTCTCTGATGATTATATTGAATTTCTCAGTAAAATGAATGAGGAGGTTACAGGAACATATCTCGAAATTTTTGCACGAAATCTCAAAATAAATGGCCAAACATATGAGGATATGGTCAAGGCAATCTCCCAACCCGCTCTCGTTCAATTCAGAAATGAAAAACCATTCCGATCTGGATCGTTCCTGGAAAATACTGAAGAACAGATCAGAGAACTCTCAATCAGGATACTCGCAACCTTCTTTACACCCCCGGGAATAATTTTTGCTCCATCTGGAAGGATACTCCATAAGGAAAGGTTCCTCCTCGATAACAATGGAGGAATACACTTTATCGATCTTGAAGATCCAAACCAGAACCTGATTGACATCATCGAAGAAATTCAGTTCCTCCAACCCGTACTCGAAAATATACTCGATATATTCAAAAAATGGAAAACTGCTACTACTCAAGCAAACATATCGATACTGCTCCGAAAAATCTCGCAGATGAAAAAAATTGATCAATTCACAAAAGCACTTATTGAATGGATTGATAAAAATAAACCATGAAACGGGACTGCAGGGATTCGAACCCTGGACTTCCTCCTTTCATCCTTCATGTTAGAAGGGAGGCACTCTTCCTGCTGAGTTACAGCCCCTTGAATTTTCTTGTTAATTTTGTTTAATCTCTATGTTCTAATAAATTTTGACAAAGGTTCGTTTTAGATTTTAGATTTTTTCTGTGTTGTTTTTCATGTATAGTTTTGTTAATTTTGGTGTTTTTTTGAATCTGTAAGTTTCATTTTCATGGGCTTCTGTTGCTCATTCTCAATGGGAACATTAAGATCGTGAGATTTTTTTTTTCTTTTAGACTGTCTTCCCAATTTTGGTATATTTTTTTTGAATCATTTCGTTGTGTAATTTCAAATCGTTATAATTGTTTTTTATGAGGTCTTGAAATTTTCCTTCTTTTATGTTTGATACTGAGTAATAG